>NC_010376.1:1187500-1797577 GCF_000010185.1 Finegoldia magna ATCC 29328
GGCAGGTTGCTCACGCGTTACTCACCCGTTCGCCACTCTCATTAGTAATCTTCCACCGAGGTTTCTGTCTACTAAATCCCGTTCGACTTGCATGTGTTAAGCACGCCGCCAGCGTTCGTCCTGAGCCAGGATCAAACTCTCAATTTAATGTTTGTTTGAAGCTAGCTTTTCAGCTGACTTTTGCTTTTTTTATTCTCACCGAATTATTGTTTGGTTTGTACTTCTCTCAAAGTATTTACTTTATTTAATTTATTAAGGTTCTATAGTTTGTTGTCTTAGTGACAACTTACTTCGCACTTTCGTAACGACTTTGTTAGTATATCATACTAACTTTTTCTTGTCAACACTTTTTTTGATATATTTTTTAATCAAAATGTGTTTTTCTGAAATGTTACTTTAGTGAACTATTATAGTTTACTATCATCATTTCGTTTTGTCAAGTGTTTTGTAAATTTTTTTTAATTTTATTTTACATTCATTACTTGTTTTTGAGTAATTTAAAAAGCACTTAACTTAAAGTGCTTTTATATGATATCAAGGTTTTTATTTTTTGTCAAGTGTTTTTTATTTTTTTATTTTAAATCTTGAATTAGTGCGCAAATGCTCTTTTGTATTATGCTTTATTGATTTTGATGATAGTGATGCTACAAGTATTCCAAGTGCAATACTTGCCGCATATAACATTGCGTTTCTTGCATGTGAGAATGCTAAAGTAGAGTTTTGTTGGATAGTGTAATACATTGTGTAATACATGTCAGCCCCCGGGACCAAAGATATTATCCCTGGTATTACAAAAACTGTTACTGGCATTTGTACTTTTCTAGAAGCTATTTCTCCTATTATTCCTACAGCAATTGATGCGAATAGGGCTGCAATAAATTTGTTGTTTAAAATTATCGTTAAATATTTGTAAACAAACCACGCTACAAATCCAGATATCATTACTATTTTATATGATTTTTTGGGAGAATCGTAAAATAGGGAGAATCCTAATGTGGCAAATGATGATATTATAGATTCTATTACTATATATAACATTAAATCGCCTCCATCATTACTGCAAAGTACAATACACTACCAACTCCAAGCGCTATACTTAATGCTGTGATTATGGCATTAATCATAGAACTTATTCCAGATAACAAATCTCCACTTAAAACATCACGAACCGAGTTTGTAATAGAAACTCCTGGAACAAACGGCATTATACAACCTACAATTATACTATTCATATCTAATGCTACATTTAATACTCCAAAAATCTTTAATGTTAGCATTGTAAGCAATGTCATAAATGCTACTGTAATGTATGTGTTTACAAATTGCGGATTTTCTTTTTGTTGGAAAAATCTGAATACTAGCATTTCAAGTATTGATATGAAAAAGGCTACTATTGGTTCGATTATTCCTCCTACAAGTAAGTGAGCAAATAATCCTGATGCAACTGCTGCTCCCAAAATGTAGAGTTTTTTGTCTACTGATCTTTTATCTATTTTATTTATTATTTCTATTGACTCATCCAAAGTGTATACATCATTAACAAAATTTCTGGAAAAATTATTAATTTGATGTATTTTCCATAAATTTGTCGCTTTTGGAATTGTTCTTCTCATAGTTACAAGATCTCCAAAATCAAAACTCAAACATATAATTATACAAGTATAAGAAACAAATACATTTATTTTGTTTACTTTTTGAATACTTTTGCTCATTCTAAACGCTGTATCTTCTACGCGATATGTTTCAGCTCCACTTTCAAGCAAAATCCTCGCAGTATCAGCTACTACATCCATTAAATCTTGGCAATCTTCTTTTGTTTTTACGAATTGCAAAATATCTCCCCCAGTATTAAAATTATATCATATAGGAGGCATTTATGGATATTATCAAAAACAGAAGATCGAGAAGAAATTTTACATCTAAAAAAGTATCAATTGACGATATTAAAAAAATTGTAGAGGCCGGAACGTATGCTCCTACTGGAATGAACAAACAAGACAATATAATTGTAGCTATCTCTGATGATAGTACGATGGATAATTTATTAAACGCCATAAGAAAGCACTTGAATAATGATTGTTACAATGGATTTTATAATTGCAAAAATATGATTTTGTTGTTGAGTCCAAGTGATAATCGAAATAGAAAATTCGACTGCGGATGTATAATGCAAAATATGATGTTAAAAGCTTGT
Organism: Finegoldia magna ATCC 29328; assembly: GCF_000010185.1. Classification (NCBI taxonomy): domain Bacteria; kingdom Bacillati; phylum Bacillota; class Tissierellia; order Tissierellales; family Peptoniphilaceae; genus Finegoldia; species Finegoldia magna. The sequence goes on from NC_010376.1 coordinate 1,189,695, forward strand.
GAGTTAAATGTTGCAAATGTCTGGATTAACCAGTTTTACGATTCATACAATAGTGAACCTATAAGAGAATTTTTAAAATCATTAGATATAGATGACAAATACGAAATCACTTGTGCACTTGCTTTGGGTTATAGTGATGAACAACCAAAAAATAAGCCTAACAAATTTATGACTAAATTTATTTAAAAAAATAGATCGATTGAATCTGAAATATAATCAGTTTCAATCGATCTTTTATTTTAGAAGTTATCGTAGTAAATTCTATCGTCAGTTACTCCAACTTCGTTCAATGCTTTTGTCAAAGATTCTATCATTCTTGGCGAACCGCACAAATAAGCTGAGCTGTTCTTTCCAGTTTCTTTGCAATATTTCTTGATTGCATCATCAGCATGTCCAGTATCCCCTTCCCAATTCATTTCAGGAGTTGTTCTTGACAATACTGGTATAAATTTGAAGTCGTACAAATCTTCCTCAAATTGTTTCAATTCATCCAACAAGAATAAGTCATCTGGAGTTTTGGCCCCAAAGTAGAATCTCGCTTTTCTTTTAACATCATGATCTCTCATGTGGTTAAGGATAGATCTTATTGGCGCGAAACCAGTTCCCGCTGCTCCTAGGATGATCTCAGTATCTTCATCGTGATAGTAGAAATCACCATAAGGACCATTGATAGTAACTTTGTCGCCTTCTTTAAGAACTTTGTGGCAATAAGTTGTACAAATACCCTTTGTATATCCAATTAACAATTCGATATGTTTTTCATCTCTGATACTAGAAGCAATAGAATACGCTCTGAATACTTCTTCATCTGATCCTTCATATCCATCGCCTTTTGGATATTCTTCTGCTTTTAATTGTACATATTGACCTGGTTTAAACTTGATAGTCTCTCCTTCTGGAAGTTCAAATCTAAACTTAGTGATTCTATCAGTCAAAGGTAATTTTTCAACAAGAGTTGTTTCGTATTCTTTGACATTGAATAATTCTTCTGGAATTTGAATCGAAATATCTTTTTTGACTTTTACTTGGCAAGATAATCTAACGTTGTCGTTAAGTTCATCTGCTGTTAACATTGGTTTTTCTGTAGCAAGTACAGGACCTGCTCCGTCCAATACCTTCACTTTACAATATCCACATGATCCCTTTCCACCACAAGCTGATGGAATGAAGACTTTTTGATTTCTAAGTGTAGATAGTAAACTATCTCCACCATCTACTGTAAATTCTTTATCGTTATTAATAGTTAGTTTTACTTCGCCATAATCTGCAATGTATTTATCCGCAAATGAAAGTAACAATGCAAATAGTGCACACAAAACCGACACTACAACTGTTGTAATAATTATTTGTCCCATAATTCCTCCTTATGATATTTGAACTATACCGGAGAATCCAATGAATGCCATCGCCATGATTCCAGTTATAATTAAAGTTAAAGGAGATCCTTGAAGACCTGCTGGTACAGATGTATCTTTGATTTTGGATCTAATTCCTGCCATTGATACGATTGCTAGCATCCAACCAAGTCCACTTCCTATTGCAAAGCCTACTGTTTGCAAGAAGTTGTAATTTCTGATTACCATGAACAAACTTACCCCTAAAATCGCACAGTTTACTGTGATAAGTGGCAAGAATATTCCCAATGCATAGTATAAGTTTGGAATATATTTTTCCAAAATCATTTCCAATAATTGAACAAACGCTGCTATTGAAATAATAAAAATTATATATCTCAAATATTCTATATTAAATCTAACAACTAATTTGTATAAGAAAAAGTTGATTATAGTTGTGATTGTCAATACGAATGTTACAGCTATTCCCAATCCTGTTGCAGTTTCAATTTCTTTACTTACAGCAATGAATGAACACATTCCCAAAAAGTTTGAGAAAATCATGTTCGAAGTAAAGATTGATGCAAAAAATATAACTAAAGGACTAATTGTCATTACTTAGCATCTCCTTCCTTTTTAAGATGAGCATTAGCAATCCACATTACTATAGGTAAAATGAAGAATGCTGCTGGTGGCATAACCATCATTGTCCATGGCACAAAACTTGCAGGCATTATTCTAAATCCGAATACGCTACCGAATCCCAATAATTCTCTGATTAAAGCTATTAGCACAAGAACAACAGTATAACCTAATCCAGATGCTACACCATCTACAAAACTACTTACAGGATCATTGCTGATAGCAAAAGCTTCTGCACGTCCCATTATTATACAGTTTGTAATAATCAATCCGACATAAGGTCCTAATGTTTTACTCATTTCCGGCATATAAGCTCTCAAGAAAATATCAACTATTATTACGAAAAAGGCAATAATAAATACTTGGACCATCATACGAATGTGTTTTGGAGTTACTTTTCTAAGCAAACTAATCATAAAAGATGAACATCCCGTAACAAATGCTAATGCAAGTCCCATAACTAATGAGTTCATGCACAAATTTGTAACCGCTAATGTGGAACAAATTCCTATAACTTGAATAAGAACAGGGTTGTCATCTAGCAATCCATTTTTCAATAATTTAGTATATTTATTTGAATTAGCCATTATTTACCTCCATTCTTAATAAACTCATTCACATCTTCATTAATCATATTCACAACAAATGTGGATGTTTGAGTAGCACCACTTATAGCATCAATGTTACCACCGTTTGCTGGTTTATTGATTACAATTTTGCCGTCAACTGGTTTCGAAATATCCAAATCTCTGTATTGGTTTTTATATTCATCTTCTGTAATACGTCCACCCAAACCAGGAGTTTCATCTTGTTTGATAAATTCTATTCCAACAAGTTTTTTCATATCTTTAGTTATTCCTACATATCCACTAATAGAACCCCAAAGACCAGGACCATTAACAGGAACTGCGTAAGCTTTTTCTTCACCATCTTGTTTTAAAATATAAAGTTTGTTGCCTTTATAGTCTTCTTCTGTGACATTATCTTTAAAAGTTTTGTCGATATTTGATGGCGAAGTATCTTTAGGTAAGATATTAAATACATTCAAAATCTTGTGTTTTAATTCGATATCTTGATTAAATTTTACTGTAGGAGTTGTAACTTGATTCAACAAAGCCAACGCTAATGTCAAAACTAGTGTCAAACCCAACATAAAAATTACTGGATATACGACTGATTTTTTCTTAGCCATTAACCTTGACCTCCTTATTAGATTTTGCTTTTTTATTAGCTTGAACTTTATTTACACAATAATCAATAATTGGCGCAAAAGTATTGCCAATAAGAACAGCAAACATTACACCGCCTGCAAATAGTGCAAATCCTCTGATAATTACAGTAACAATTCCGATTATAAAACCGTAAATCCATTTACCAACAGTAGTCTTTGCTGCAGAAACAGGATCTGTTGCCATGAATACAGTACCAAACAAAAATCCTCCCATTAACATTCCGTAAATAGGATTTGGTACAGAAGTTACTCCCATAGCATTAAATACTAAACTTAATGCGCAAAAACCTAGTACACTTCCTGCCATAATTTGCCAACTTGCAACTTTTTTATAAATCAAATAAATTGCCCCAATTATAATTAAAACTTTACAAGTTTCACCAATAACACCTGGAATTTGTCCAAAAAGCATTGTTGGAATTGTTTCAAATGTTGAGTGTACCTTAAATGCTGTCATCGGAGTTGATTGTGTCATTGAATCCAATGATTTGGTTAAATAAGTTCCAAATCCTCCTGGAAAACCACCAACAGCTTTGTTCCAATAAATAGTCATTTGTTGAGGAAAATTAACATAAATAAATACACGAGCCACTAAGGCTGGATTGAAAACATTTTTTGCAAATCCTCCAAAAACCATCTTACCGAAAAATATACCAAACGCTATACCAACAATTGAAATCCAAAAAGGAATTGATGGTGGTAATGTCATTGTATACAAACAAGATGTGACAATAGCTGCTTCAGATATTTTCTTTCTTTTGAATATCTTAGCATTTGCTAAATATTCTACAAGGCATGCAACAATTATGTTTAGCAAAAACAAAGCTAACACTCTTAGACCATAAAAATATATCGCTACCAAAGCAATCGGCAAAAGAGCAAACATAACAGGATGCATCATTTTTTGTTTCATAAAATATTTATTATAAAACTCTTTCAAACCTTTCACCCCTTATAAAAATTTTTTATATATAAAACCCATAAAATACGGATTTGTTTTCATAAATAAAAGCTTTTCACTATTTAGAATTAAAAATATTTCTTTAATTAATCATATCATAAAGCACACTAAAATCAATGATAAAATTTGTTATTTTTAATTATTACAATATCATTTAATAAAGATATTAATCATATATAATATACCCATTTAAATAGGAAAATATTTATTCTTATCAAATTTTCCCACGAAAAAATCGACCTAAATTAATAGATCGATTCGAAAATTATTATTAATTTAATTTTATTAGAGTTTTGTTTTTCTGATAGTTTTTGCGATTAGTCTTAACTAATAAAAAGTAAAGTCCTGCAAAAGGTACAGCCAAGTAGAATGTAACAAATCTATTGATTGCCATTATACTAAAGGCCAAAGATTTTGGCATAAAAGAAGAATACACAAGCATCATGCTTCCTTCAATAACTCCTACTCCCCCTGGAATATGCACACTCTCAAATGAAATTGTAACCACAGCTTGGATTAAAACCAAAGTCATAAAATTAAACGAATTTAGCCCAAATGATTTATACAAAATCGCAGGGATCGCAAACGAGAACAAAAGCATCGGGATTGATATGCACAATAATTTTGCAAAAACTTTTTTGTTATTAATCAAAAACTTTCCGAAATTCTTGTGTTCTTCAATAGTTTTTGCTATATCTTCTTCTGATTTACTGAAACGTTTAAGCAGTTTAAATTTAGAAAATACAGTATTAAAAAATCTGATTACTCTTGCAGCCAAATTACTATTGAACATCAAAAATCCTATCCCTATTACCAAAATCAATTGGCAGCCAATTCCATATATAACTAGGTACTTAAACTCAGAAATCGATGCAATTCTTCCCACTAATCCAAATATCATAGCAACGAAGAAAATAATTACCATAGATAAATGATATATCCAATTAAATGAAAGTAGCGAATTAATTGTAGTCAATGAATCAATATTATCAGTTCTCATTGTGTGATATTGTAATGGTTGTCCAAGACTTCCACCTGGAGAAATCATACTGAAAAAATAATCTGTAAATGTATATCCAAAGCATCTTTTGAAAGATACATCATAACCTTGTATTTTAAGAAGAAATTTGTACGAGATAGCTTCAAGTAAAAAAAACATAAACATCGTCAATATGCACGCTGCCAAGAAGACTGGCGCGATTTTTTTTATTACATCGAAGGCATCGTCTGCTCCTATTTTACTTTTTATGAAAAAAATTACCCCTATACTAAATAAGAATACTAAAATTGCTCTTATAATTGTGTTTTTACTTTTCATGTTACACCCCATCTTATAAAAGTATACCATTAGTATAGTACAGCTTGCAATTATTATTTTTAATTGTTGATTTTTTGTATACTTTTGAACATAAAAAAGCCTACCGATTGTAATCAGTAGGCTTGTTAATTATTTTCTTATAACGTCAATTTTAACATTTTCTCCATTCAAATCAACATCTTCACCATCAACATTTTCATCAATAACAATGTCAACAGTTAGTGTTTCATCTTTTATGAAGTCTTCATATTTTTCAATTGCTTGTTTGATTTTGTCAGTAGGATTGATTTTGATGATTATGTTATCCAAAACATCAAAGTCTTTGGCTTTTCTCATTTGTTGAACCTTACTTACAAGTTCACGTGCATATCCTTCCATTAATAAATCATCAGTGATTTCTGTATCCAAGATTACGAAATAATCTCCTTGCATTGTCACATCGAAGCCTTCTTTAGAGTTGATTCTTACATCGACGTAATCTCTCTTGATATCAATGTCTTCATCGTCCAATTTAATATTCAAATCTGACTTATCAAGTTTTGAAATGAAATCCTTAGCGTTGATATCTTTCAAATAATTTCCAAAAGATTTGATGTGTTTTCCAAGAATACTTCCTGCAACCTTGAAGTTAGGTTTTAATTCGTAATTCATGAATTCAGACAAATCTTTTTTATATTCGATGTCTTTTAAGTTGATTTCTTCTTTTATTAAATCCTTGAATTCTTCGATTTTTTCTCTGAATCTTTCATCTAGGACTATTTTCTTCAACGGTTGACGAACTTTAATATTAACCTCTTCACGAGAAGCTCTCGCAAGTGTTACAAAAGTTCTCACGATTTCCATTTTTTCTTCTAATTTATTGTCGATTAAATCTTCATTTACCTTATCGAAATAAGCCAAGTGAACAGATTTTTCACCAGTTAAATCGTGATACATTTCTTCTGCAATAAATGGAGTAAATGGAGCGATTAATTTAGTAAGTCCAACTAATATTTCGTAAGTTGTGTTGTATACAGCCTTTTTGTCATCATCCATTTCTGTTTTCCAGAATCTTCTTCTATTACGTCTGATATACCAGTTTGATAAATCTTCTATAACAAAGTTAGAAATTTCTCTGGCAACTTTAGTGTATTCAAATTTATCCATGTTTTCAAAGTAGAATTTTTGTAGATTTGTAAACTTAGACAAAATCCATTTATCAATTACAGCTCTATCTTTGTATTCTACAAAATATTCTGTAGGGTCTGTTTCATCAGTTGTTGCATACATTTGGAAAAAGTTATAAGTGTTTCTGAAGGATCTGAAGAATTTACTTTCAACTTCTTGTAAACCGCTTACATCGAATTTTGTTGGAATCCATGGCGGAGATACATAAAGCGAGTAGAATCTAACAACGTCTGCTCCGTATTTGTCGAATAATTCAATCGGATCAATTGTGTTTCCTCTGGATTTACTCATTTTCTTTCCATCTTTATCCAAGATTAAATCATTTACCAAAACATTCTTGTATGGTGCTTTTCCTGTAATCATTGTAGAAATAGCTAACAATGAATAGAACCATCCACGTGTTTGGTCGATTCCTTCGTTGATGAAATCTGCAGGGAACACTTTATCAAAATCATCTGTGTGTTCAAATGGCCAGTGTTGTTGAGCAAATGGCATAGCACCAGAGTCAAACCAAACGTCAATAACATCTTTTTCTCTTGTCATTATTTCGCCACATTCTGGACATCTAATGTGAACATCGTCAACGTATGGTCTATGAAGTTCGATATTTTCATCGATATCTTCAATAGCTAACTCTTTTAATTCTTTTCTTGAGCCAACAGAAAGTGTGTGGTTACATTTGTCACATTTCCAAATATTTAATGGAGTTCCCCAGTATCTATTTCTAGAAATTGCCCAGTCTTTAATATTTTCAAGCCAATTTCCAAATCTACCTTCACCAACGTGTTCCGGATACCAGTTTACACCTTTATTATTTTCAACTAATTTGTCCTTTAATTTACTAACTTCAATGTACCATGATGGTTTTGAATAATAAATAAGTGGTGTATGACATCTCCAGCAATGAGGATAATTGTGCTCGATTTTTTGTTTTCTGAATAATTTGTTTTCTTCTTTTAATCTTTGTAGTACTTCTGGATCTGTATCCATAACGTGTTGACCAGCCCAAGGACCTCCAACGAATTTTCCTTCCTCATCAACAGGATTGATTAATGGCAAATCGTATTTTCTTCCTGTTTGATAGTCGTCTTCCCCAAAAGCTGGCGCAGTGTGTACAATTCCTGTACCATCTTCAACTGTTACATAATCTGCACATGTCACATAAAATGCTTTTTTATTCACATCATAAATAGGTAAAAGTTGTTCGTATTCCATATACTCCATGTCTTTACCTTTTAATTCTTTGATTAAAGTGTAGTCTTCACCTTCGTGACCCAACAAATCATGTGCTTTATTTTTTGCAAGATATATTTTTTCTCCGTCTTTTTCTGCCAAAATATAATCTATATCAGGATGAACTGTCAAACAAACATTTGATGGCAATGTCCATGGAGTTGTAGTCCATGCCAAGAAATATTCATCCGCATCTTTTCTTTTGAATTTAACATATGCTGTTGTAGTTTTGATATTTTCATATCCTTGTGCAACTTCGTGTGATGCAAGACCAGTACCACATCTTGGACAATATGGAAGAATTTTAGCTCCTTCGTAAATCAATCCATCCTTGTACATTTTGTCAAGCAATGCCCACACTGATTCAATGTAATTATTGTCCAAAGTTATATATGGATCATCCATGTCGACATTGTATGCCATTCTGTCAGACATTTCTTGCCATTTTTCTCTGTAAGAAAATACAGATTTCTTACATTCTTCGTTGAACTTTTCTATACCGTAATTTTCGATTTCTTTTTTGTCATGAAGACCGAGTTTCTTTTCAACTTCGATTTCAACTGGAAGACCATGAGTGTCCCAACCAGCTTTTTTGTAAACTTTGTATCCTTGCATAGTTTTATATCTGCAAGTCATGTCTTTTAAAGTTCTACTAATAACATGATGAATTCCTGGTTTTCCATTGGCTGTTGGAGGGCCATCATAGAAAACATATCTATTGTCTTCATCTCTACTGTTGTAAGTTTCATTCAAAAGATCTATCTCTTTCCAATACTTACTAGTAGCCTGTTCACGTTCTTTAACAGGTTTCTTAGAAAGTTCCTTAAACTTTTTCATAAAAATATCTCCTTATAAAATAATTAAAAAATCCCTTGGAAAATTAATTCCAAGGGACGAATAAACCGCGGTACCACCCTAATTGTGTAAACCTCTCATTTCTTGTAACGTCAAGTAATACGCACAGACCTATTAGATCTGTGAGCTTCTTTCAGATGATTCAAATATTTTTTTAATTTATCCCTCTCACCAAACAGGATTCTCTGTAAAATTAATCAAAATATTTCGTTCTGATCACAGCTTTTAATAGAATTATAATAATATATTTTTAATAATTTGTCAAATATTTATAAAAATTATACAAAATTTCTCACGCCACTACCAATAAATTGTTTTAAAAATGCTATAATAATATAAAGGAGTGATTAAAATGATTATAACAACAATTGTATTATTCTTATATGTAATAAATGCAATAGGATTGTGGAAAATGTTTGAAAAAGCTGGAATATTTGGATTGTGGAGTTTTGTACCATTATTAAATGTCTGGCTATTGTTCAAAATAGTTTATGGAACAGGAATCGCATCTCTTGCACTACTAATTCCAATAATAAATTTCTTTGTAATTTTACATCTAAACTACTCACAAGTAAGAGTCTACGGACAAGAGGATTTGCTTTTCAAAATAATTTCAGTATTCTTTCCTCATCTTACAAGAGTATATATTGGATGGAGTGATCTTGAATACATCGGACCTGTTAGATCTTTAGGTTAGGAGTTAAAAATGAAACACTTTAAAAATTTCAAAATCATCGTTTTGGCATTTATATTAGCACTTTCAATATCAACGACAACATTTGCAAAAAAACAAATCGAAAAAGTTTCAATCGAAGGTAAAAACAGATACGAAACGGCAATTCAAATATCAAAGATTTCGCATCCTAAAACCTCAAACACTGTAATAATTGTAAATTCAGAAAAAATCGCAGATTCATTGTCAGTTGGAGTCTTAGCTCACCAAATTAAAAGTCCTATTCTTTTAACTGATTTTGATAAAATAAATGAATCGACACTAAAAGAAATTCAAAGACTCAAAGCGAAAAACATCTTGCTGATAGGTGGAAATCAAAGTATTTCCAAATCACAAGAATCATATCTTATAAAACACAGTTATAATGTAAAAAGAATTTCTGGAAAAGATAGAATTGATACATCATTTGAAATAGCAAAAGAAATTTCTAATATCAAAAAATCAAAAGAATTCGACAATGCATTTGTTGTTCACGCCACCAAATCAATCGTAGATTCAGCAAGTGTCAGTGCAGCTGCATGTCGTATGAATAGTCCAATTTTATTCGTAGGAAATGACACAACATCATTTAACGAAAAATGTGCAAAATATACATTCAAAAACACTTATTTAATAGGTGGAGCTACAGCAAAATTTTCAAATAGTTTCCCAAATTCGAAAATAGTTTATGGGAAAAACAGAAATGATACAAGCATGAAAATAGCATATACTTTCTTCAAAAATTCGAAGTCTGTATTCTTAGCAAAAAACGGAGAACAAATATTTTCTGAATTGATAGATTGCGTAACAGTAGCACCATTTGCAGCAAATGAAAAATCTCCTATTATATTTGCATCAACAAAAAATAATCTAACAAAATCAGAGAAAAGTTTTTATGATAAATTAAACCCAAATAAAATAACATTAATCGGCGGTGGACTTCATCTTAAATTTGACGAAATAATCGGAAAAACTCCCCCTAAAAAAGATTACGTATTATTAAATGTCCCACAAATCAACCAAAACAAAGCAGGTTTACCAATGGGATGCGAAGCAGCATCACTACTTCAATGTTTGCACTACAAAAACATAAAAACAAACACGAATATTAACCAATTTATAAAAGAAATGCCACTTGCAAAAGATAACAATCCAAATCACGGATTTGCAGGCTCTGCTTTTAATATTGACGAAAAAATATACCAGTCAATATTTCCAGAACCCCTAACAAAATGGGCAAATAGATATTCAAGAGCAGAAAATATTTCGGGAAAATCTTCGGAATATATAAGAGAAGAAATCGCAAAAGGAAATCCAGTAATATTTTTTGGAACTTATAAATTCAGAAATCCAACATTCAAAGATTATTTCTGGGGAAAAAATGCCCTCTACAACGCACACGTAATGGTAGTTGATGGCTACGATAAAAATAGAATGCACATCGTAGATCCCGCAGAAGATAAACCAAACGGATATTGGATATCCCGTTCGCTTTTCGATAAAAGATACAACATCAAAAAGTTTGCAGTCGTTGTGAGATAATTTTATAATAGATACAACAAAAGCCACCATATGGTGGCTTTTTTCATTAGTTTATTTTCCTAATCTCAATAAATTTTATTCATAGAAAGATTGGAATTGTTGTACTAATTGAGCTGCAATTACGCTTGATGGTCTGATTTTTCTTAATTCTGCTCTTGCACGATCAATTGTTTTACCAACTTCAACTCTCTTATCACCATGTCTTCTAGCTCTTATAGCTTTTCTCATAGCTTCTCTTAAAGTTTCGATTTCAGTTTTAGTTGCTCTGTAATCTTCGCTGTTTAATGCTTCGAATACTGCTTGGTCTAATCTGTCGCCTAATTGATAGATTTCTGCAACTGTTTCTTGTGGTCTAAGTCTCATTAATGTAATTTCGTGAATTTCTGCGTTTAATTTGTCAATTACTGCTCCTGACATATTTTTTAATTCATGATATTTTAATGATCTAGCTTTTGCTAATTTGTGATCCAAATCTGATCTTACATATATATTTGCTGTATCATTTAATCCAGCATCTGGATAGCTTAATAATTTTTGTGATAATGATTCAAATTGTGCCATGTAAACTTTCATGTCTTCTACTGTATGGAATGGAGAAGCTGCGATTACAAATCCTCCGAAGATGTATTCAGCGATTTCTGCATGAGCTGCATCTACTTTGTATCTTAATTGAGTTGTAGCAAATCTGATTGCTCTTCCCATTCTACCTAATAACAACAATCTTTGTGGAATAGATGATAAATCATAAATATCTGCTACTCCCATTCCTACTGCTGTTTGGTCAATTTTGTCGCTAATTTCAAGAGAAGTTTCGTTGAATTTATCAACCATTTGTTTTTCGTCTTCTCTTTTAACTTGGATTGCGTTTACTTCGTTTTGAATTGATTTGATTTGTCTTTTATAAACTTCTGCTTCATCAATTCCTAATTTTTCAGTTTCTTCTGCTCCTTGAACGATTTCAAGTTTATCTTCTTGTGCATAAGATACTGCTGGTGCTACTGTTCCCAATAACATACTAGATAGTAATACTACTGATAATGCTTTTTTTAACATATTTTTCATCTCCTAATAATTAAGTTCAAATGTTTTTACTTGGTCTTTTAATTCGATTTTTACGTTGAAATCTTTAACCCATGTTCCAAATTCAAATCCGTTATATTTTACTGATGTAACCCCATTGTTGAAGTAAACATCTCTTACAATTGATTTTTTAGTGTTTGAAACAGTTACTTTTGCTGGTCCGTTGTATTTTTTGCCGTTTTTAGTTGCTTTAAATTCGATAGAGAATATACCAGCTCTTCTTTCTGAAGGGTTGATTTCTGTTATTTGATATTCGTCTTTGTCAACTTTTTTAATTACGTTTAATTTAAATTTATTAGTTACTCCATTTTTAGTAGTTGCTGTTATTGTTGTTGAACCTTCTGCAACTGCTTTTATAGTACCTTTTTCATTAACTTTTGCGATAGTTTCGTCATCTGATTTATATGAAACTTCTTTTTCTAATGCATTTTCAGGGAATACAAATGTCTTTGATGCTAAATCATATGTATCTCCAACTTTCAATGTAGTAGATTTTACTGAGAAACCAATGTTTTTAACTTCATATGAATCTTTTTGAATATATGGGTTATTGTTAACTACTCCTCCACCATTTGAACTAGTGTTAAGGTATTCAGAGTTTTCTCCTGTTGCTTGCAAGAATGGAATTGATGATATGCTTTGACCAGGTTCAACGATGTGAAGTTCAAAGTTTGATTTTGCGTATCCATCTTTTGATACAACTGTAATCATTACTGTACCAGTTCTAATTGGAATGATTGTGTTACCAACAACTCTTGCCAAAAATGCATTTGATGAATAAATAAATACTTCTTTGTCTTTAACTTCGTTTGGTAAAACAACTGGAGTAATTTTTGTTGTCTTGTTTAATGAAATGGCTCCAACGTTACCTTCAAAAAATTCAATTTTTTCAGCCTTTACTTTTGGTCCTGTAATTTTTTCCATTGCTGCGTGAAGTTTTTTAACTTGATCGTCCAATTCGCCACATTTTACTGTGATTCTAAATTGCAAACCAACTGTTTTTGAAATTTCTTCACTTAAGTCTCTTACGATAAATGAATTACCAAATCTCGTTCTTGAAGAACGAACTTTTTTTGCTTCTCTTATTTCTCTCCAAACTGCTGCTTTTTTGTAAATAGTAGCTATGTCGTTTGGTCCCAAATCAGGATAAGATAACAATTCTTGTTCCAATTGATCAAATCGTTGGATGTATTCCATAATTTGTTGTTCACTAGCAAAAGGATTAACAGCATATAATATACCAGTTATTATATATTCTGTAATTTTAGTGTGAGCTGCTATAACTTTATTAGAAAGTTCTGTTGTTGCAAATCTGATTGCTCTACCAATTCTAATCATCAATTGTACTCTTACTGGAATTGTAGTCAAATCGTAGATTGAGTTTTCTAATGCTCCTACAGCTTGCGCACTTCCTACTGCTTGGCGTTGCTTCATTTCAGCTACTTTGATTTCTTTATCTAAGAAATCATGTGCTTCATAAAACTTATCCAAAACTTCCTTGTACTTTTCATCAGCTGGTTCTATGTCTTCAACTGATTTTACAGCTTGTGTCAAACCTTCTTTCAATTCCGAGATTTCAAGTTTAGGTTCTTCTTGTTTTATTTCCAAAGAATCTGCGAAAACTTCACTCAAAGGTGCGACAGCTATAAAAGTCATAGCGAACACTAAAATCATTGCTAATGATTTCTTTAAATGTTTCATATTTCCCTCCTATGAACTAAATATTTTGTTTAACAATCGGCACTACCCGTTATTGATTAAAACCCAAATTTAATCGTTTCTTTGTGATTTCTAATAGTTATAGTTGCTTCAAAATCTTTTCTCCAAACTCCAAATTGTCCTCCATGGAATTTAGATTTTGCATGACCTGAATTGAAATATATTGTTCTATTTAATGTTCTTTTACCGCTTCTTACTGTTAGTTTAGCTGGGCCAGAGTAATTTCTGTTACCTTCTTTTGCATCGATAAATACTGTGAATATTCCAGCACGCCTTTTAGATGGTGCAAATTTTTCTATTTTAATCTCGCCTTTTTCTTTTGGTATTACAATTATTGTAATACTTGTTTGTAATCCTTCTTTTGTCTTAATATCTACTTTTGTTCTACCGATTTTTTTAGCTGTTATCACTGATTTAGAGTCAATGTCAATTATGTCAGTGTCTGTTATTTTGAAATCAAATTTTCTTATAGCTGTTTGTGGGTAGCTTAAAATTTTAGGATTCAAATCAAATTTGTCGCCTTGTTTGATAGTAACTGATGGAACAGATACTCCCAAGCTTCTTATAACTTTAGGGTCTAGTTTTTGATTATCTATTGGTGGTTTAGGAGGTACTACTGGGATTTCTGTATTGTCCGGATCTGTTTTTGGATCATAATCATTGTCCCCTGTTACCTCAATCATTTTTCTATCAGGAACTCTAATTCCTTCTGGAGCTACCAATAAATTAAATCTTTGAGTTATTTTGCCATCAACAGTCTTGATTAAAATGTTTGCATTTCCAACACTTACTGGATAAACTGTTCCGTCGTTTTTAACAACTGCAACATTTTTATCTAGTGATTCGAAAACAACTGGATCGTTGTTAAATTTTTCTGGTTGAACTGTAGCATGAAGTTTACCTTTTTTCTTTACACTGATAAATCCTTGGCTTCCTTCTTTTACAGTGATTGATGTTGGCTCTTCTATTACTTCATTTGGATCAACTTCTGGAACTGTATCTCTTGGAAGAACTTCTCCAGTAGTTCCAATAGCTTTGATACATGCGTTGGCATTTCTAACTTCTTTAGTCAAATCAGTCCATTTATCACCTTGTGATGAAACGTATGATTGTCCTTCTTGTGCTGTTGCTTTTGAAGCATAATTAGCAATTGGCATTTCAATTGGCATTGGGTATTTGTATTTTGAAGCTGAAGAATTCATGTAGGCTACAATTGCAAATCTTTCACCTTTTTTCACTTTTATTTGGTTGGTGTCTAATGTGTAATATCCTGGATATTCGATAACACCGCTACCAATTTCTTCTCTATTTGCTGTCAAATCATCAGTAGATTTCAAATCTCTTACAATATACAATTTGTACTCTGTATTCATCGCAACAGTGAACAAACCAGCTTGATAAATTGTTTGATCTTCATCAGATGTAAACACATTTGCAATATAACCTTGCATATTGTATCCAACACTTCTTGTTGCTCCGAAATCATCGTATTGAGAAATTACTGCATTAGGATCTTTTCTTTGAGGAATGAATACCGCATTGGATTTACCACAGAAACCATCGTAATACGATACGTAATAGTATCCACCATCCATAAAGCTTGTTCCCCAACTATTTTTTACAATCCATGCTCCATCTCCAGGAGCTTTCGTTTGGAATGAGTTTTTGGAGAAATTATCATCCCAACCTACAATTGTTCCTGCATGATCTGCTTTTCCACTTCCTGGATTGTAATAACTTCTAGCTTCTTTCTTTTCGTAATACTTTTGGGAGCTTAAAGTTGTGTAAACTCCACCGTATTCCATTATCGCTTGTTTAATAACATTTGTTTCATTTGCATTGTGAACATCTGGAAGATAAATTACTTTATCAATATCGAATGCTCTTTTAACATTTGATGGCGATACATTTATGTAAGCGTCATATGGGTCATCTTTTTCTAAAATTGGACCAGTTCCTCTAGCAAGATATGATGTTGCAATATCTCTATTACCTCCATCATTTGGACCCCAATCGAAACCATGCATGTTTCTCATATGTTTTTCACTAAAATCATATTCTGTCCCAAATAATTTTAAATAAGATTCCATGGAACCATATGTAGCAAATGTCCAGCAAGAACCATTTTGTCCTTGATTTTTGACTGAAGAAACTCTGTTAGTTTTTCTCAAATCATATTTTGATGGAATCGCAGCTCTCACTCCAGCTTTTACTGAATCGTAAGAAGTCTTCAATGGTGATATCAACAATTCATCATCCTTGGAATTTTCTTTAAAACTATTTTCAATAGGACTTAATTCTAATTTAGAATTATTGTCTTCGTCTGCAAACGTTGGATTTGTTACTAACAATGATGAAACCATGACTGTTCCTAGTAGCAAACTCAGAATTTTTTTAAATTTCATAACACCCTCCTTTTGAAATATACTACTAAATTAATAGCCTTAATAAATATGTTTTAAATCCAAAAATTATTATAATAGCCCCAATTTATTAATTTAGAATTTGCAATTTGTTGTTTTTATTATATCACATATTTTCGAAATGTCTATGTTTTTCATGAAATTTAATTTTATTTATTTAAAATTTTACATTTTTTTATACTGATTTTATCATACTACAGCATAAAATGATTGAAAATCACAAATTTCGTCGTTTTTATGAATTTTATCAAGATATATATTTATTCTTCTAAAAGTAGTATAATAAAGTTGTTAATTCTTAATAGTATTATCTATACTATTTTAATATTGAATTAATATTTATAATCATTGCAAGGAGTTGAATATGAAAAGAAAAAATTTATTGCTTTTTATTGCGGTTTTTACGTTACAATCTATGTTTTCTACGAGTTTTGCAGAATCTCACAAAAAGTTTAAATTAAACGATGATTTAACTGTAAAAGAAATCGATTTTTCTGAAGCACCTCGTAATCCCGCATTTAATAGGCAGATGAATAGTCCAAAGACTACGAAAAATTACGGTTCAAATGAAGATCCTTTTTTGGTTAATACAAACTACGATTTGTTTAATCAAAAAGAAGACATTCCAAGACAAAAAGCTTATGGAATTCCCACAAACTATGATTTGCGCCAGCACAACAGAGTTACTCCTGTAAAGGCACAAGGCCCGAACGGATCTTGTTGGGCATTTGCTACATATGGTTCTGCAGAATCGAATATGCTTACGAATGGTCAGTTCACAGATTTTTCTGAGAAGCATTTGAGAAACACTCATGGTTTTGACTGGGGTCCTGATCAAGGTGGTACAAGAGCAGTGGCCGCAGCTTACTTAGCAAGATGGTCTGGCCCTGTTTGGGAAAAAGACGATCCTTATTCTGCTTATGATTTCAGCTCACCTTATAATTTACTTCCACAAAAAGAATTGAAGGAAGCTTTGTACATTCCAGATGTAAATAACAATCAAGATCGTGACAGATTAAAAAGAGCGATAATGAGATATGGTGCATCTTATACAACTATAAATGGAGACACAAATTATACCAATTTTTATTCTATGAGCCATTACAATCCTGGTTACGGTTGGCAAAACCACGCCGTAACTATAGTTGGATGGGATGATGATTATTCACGATACAATTTTGGCATAACTCCTCCTGGTGATGGAGCGTGGCTTGTAAAAAATAGTTGGGGTGATCGTTGGGGAAATCAAGGTGGATATTATCATGTATCATATTATGATGCTCACGTTGCAAAAGGAAATTGCATTTTTGTTTTGAAAAACAAAGATAGAAATAAATCCATCTGGTATTATGATGATTTGGGAATGACCGACAGTATTGGTTACAACCAAACAGGTTGGTTTTCAAATATTTTTGGCCCTGTAAGTAGAACTAGCCAAATCGACGAGGTTGGTTTCTTCGTTCCATCAAATGGTGCTCAATACGAAATTTATGTAAATACAAATATCGGTGGAAATAGCGGTTTCAACGATAAAGTTTTGGTTGCACGTGGAACTGTGGAAAACGCAGGATATACAACAGTAAAATTTAATGCGCAAAAAATAAATGCAGGAGCATATTTTGCACCAATTGTAAAACTAACAACTCCTGGTTACAGCTACCCTATTCCTATTGAGTCTATGATTTATGGATATTCATCAAGAGCAAGGGCTGGATATAATCAATCATTTATTTCTAACGATGGATATAATTGGTCGGATTTGGCAAGAAACAGATCAAATGCAAATGTCTGTTTAAAAGCTTTCACGAAAGCTTATTCTGGAAATAATGTCAATCCTATTCCTGATCCAGTAGATCCTAATCCACAACCAGATTTTCCTGAACCCGAACAAGAAATCAGAGTAAATAAAATTTCAGTTTCTGAGGATGATATTACATTAAAAGAAGGAGAAGAAACTCAAATCAATACAAAAGTTTATCCAGAAAATGCGACAAACAAAGAAATGATATGGTCATCTTCTAATGCAAATGTATGTGCTGTAGATAATTCTGGTTTGATAAGAGCATTAAATCTTGGACAATGTTATGTAACAGTGAAGTCTGCAGACAATCCTAGAGTATTGCAATACATCAGAGTTAAGGTATTAGAAAACGAAAAACCAAATATAGATGATAGTGTTGGCAAAGATGTCAAAGTTCAAAGTATCATCATGTATCCTTCCTATAAAAAAGCAAAAGTCGGAGACAAATTTAGAATTGATACTAGAGTATTACCAGGAAATGCAAAAAATCCTCAGATAACTTTGGAAAGTTCGGATGAAAACATCGCATCTGTAAGTAATTCTATGGTGGTATGTAAGAGTCCTGGTAAAGTTAAAATAATTGCAAAATCAACAGATGGTTCAAACGTTTCAAACTTTGCTGTAATTTATGTAGAAGGCGACAGTCCTGAAAGCAAGAATGCTATTAACATAAAATCAAATGCCTACAGAAATTCAATATCTATAGGTAATACTAACAATATTTCCGCTATAGTAACAGATTCAAACAAACGAAATATTAGAAATGCAAAGGTCAAATTCACAATTAACAAACCTTCTAAAAAAATTATAGAAAAAGAATTGACTACGAACTACCGTGGACAATCTATACTATATTTAAAGGCTAACGAGTTGAATGAAGTTGGAACTTATAACGTAAATATCTCTGCAACAGATTCAAAAGGCAATACAAACGAAGATAATTTAAGTTTTGAAGTAAAAGATAACAGAGCAACTTTCGAAACAAAAGTTGATTTAAAAAAAGCAGAAATAAAATTGAATCAAAACGCTATAATCAGTGTAACATGCAAGAATAATTCATTGAGGATATCAGATGCTAATGTATTGTTAAGCATCACTGATGAAAATGACAATAAACAAGAAAAAAGACTTAGGACTGATAGATACGGTAATTGTTACTATACATTCAGACCAGTTTCCAAAGGGAGATACTACATTGAAGCAACAGTTTCTAAAAACGGCTACAAAAATTCTTCAGGAAATACAACACTTATTGTCAACGACTCAGAAAACAAACCCGAAACAAAACAAACTGTAAAATTGAAATTTGAAACAGATAAAAAATCATATAATATTTCAGATACAGCTAACATAAAAATAATTGCTACAGATGAAAGCGAAAGGAAACTCGCTAATTTGAAATTGGCGGTAAGAATAAGAAACCAAAAAGGATTTGATAGAACAATAGAAAAGATAACCGATTCAAACGGTGTCGCAAAAATGTTGATTAAACAACCAACAACAACATCTCCAACTAAGTACACAATAAAAGCTTGGCCGCTATCAAATCCGAACACATCATTTGATTTGAAGATTTCATTTGGTAGTTCGAATAAACTTGAAATTAATTCAATTTACAGTCCGTATAATTTTTACAACAAATATAACCACAATTATGTAATTCACAATTACATTAGAAATATCAGATAAAACTAACGCCCTTTATCGTTGTGATAAAGGGCGTTTATTTTAGTTATTCAAATAATTTTTCAAGAATTCTTTAACTCTTTCGTGTTTTGGATTTGTAAACATTGTATGTGGATCTGTATCTTCGATAATATATCCTTCGTTCATAAAACATACTCTTGTAGACACATCTCTTGCAAATTGCATTTCATGAGTTACAACTACCATTGTCATTCCAGTTTCTGCTAGTTTTGTCATTACTTGTAATACGTCGTTTACCATTTCTGGATCTAGTGCGGATGTTGGTTCGTCAAACAACAAAACTTCTGGATTCATGCATAACGCTCTCGCAATGGCAACTCTTTGTTTTTGTCCACCTGATAGCATGCTTGGTTTCTTATGAGCATGTTCTATCATTCCTACAAGTTCCAAATATTTTTTAGCTTCTTTAACAGCCGATTCCTTGTCTCTATTCAAAACTTTGATCTGAGCGACAGTGCAATTATCCATTACACTCATATTTTCAAACAAATAAAATTGTTGAAATACCATACCTACTTTGGATCTGAATTTATTTTGGTTAAACTTCGAAGAAAGTATAGATTCACCATGATACAATATATCTCCACCTGTTGGTTTTTCTAAAAGGTTGATGCATCTTAGCATAGTAGACTTTCCAGATCCTGATGATCCAATTATAGATAATACTTCTCCTTTTGATATCGTGAAGTTAATATCTTTTAAAACTTCTACTCCGTTGTAGTTTTTCTTCAAATGTTGTAATTCTATTATTTTATTTTCCACTGAACATTCCTCCAGTCGTAGCTTCCATTATATATTCTTTGTTGTTAGATTTCTTTTCAATGTACAAAAGAATTCTTGTCAATGAGAATGTCAATACAAAATAGATAACGCATGTAACTGCGTAAGTTTCAAATATATTATATGTTGAACCTGCGATTGATTTAGATACAAAGAATAATTCAGTAACGCTGATTACGTTCAATACCGATGTATCTTTGATGTTAATTACAAATTCATTTCCTATTGATGGCAAAATATTTTTAATAGCTTGTGGCAAAATTACATTAATCATTGATTGTGAATGTGTCATTCCCAATGCCTTGCAAGCTTCCATTTGTCCAACATCGACAGAATTAATTCCACCACGTACAACTTCTGACAAATAAGCTCCTGTGTTTACACTTACTATAAATAGTGCCGCACTAATTGGCGCCATATCAATTCCAAGATACAATTTTGCTCCAAAATAAATCAACATTGATTGTACCATCATTGGTGTTCCTCTAAATATTTCAACGTAGCAAGCAAGGATGAAATTGATAAATTTGTGAAGATAATAAGTGAATTTATTTTTGTCCTTATCTAATTTCATGTTTCTAATTACTGCAACTAATATTCCAATTAAAAATCCGATAATTGTTGAAACACTGGCAATGAACAAGGTCATCAATGCACCTTTTAAGAAAAGTGATCCATATTCGTTGAATATGCTTTTTACTTTTGATAAGAATCCTTGTGGTTGGTCTTTTTCCACGTTTAATCTTACCATTTCTTGCATCAACTTATCTCTTTCTTCTTGACTGATTTTCTTCAAAGCTTCGTTGATTTTTCCTGTCAAATCGGAATTTTTCTTCACACCAATAGCAATTGATGTGTCTTCAGCTGAAGTTTCAAATCCTTTACCTTTTTCAAATTCAATGTATGAAAGTTCTGCATTAGATGCTTCTGCACTCAATGCTTGTGGTTTTTCAGAAACATATCCGTCTATTTTTTCTGCCAAAACTGCTGAAAGCATTGATGGGAAACTTTCCATTGCAGGTAGTTTATCGCAATCTTTTATTTGATCGATTACTGAATAGTGGAATGTATTTAATTGTCCTGTGATTTTAAATCCCTTTAAATCATTTAATGATTTCGCGTTAATGTATTTGCTGTCTTTTTTAGTTACAATTACCAAATCAGAGCTGTAATAAGTATCTGAGAAATCAATTTGTTCTTTTCTTTCTTTCGTTGGACTCATTCCCGCAATTATTGCATCAACTTTACCGCTCATAACTGCCGGTGCAAGTCCGTCCCATTCCATTTTTATTACAACTAATTTTTTGCCCAAATTATCGGCAATTTTCTTAGCTATTTGCAAATCGTATCCGTTTGCATATTCCCCCTTGCTGTTATCTATAGGATAAGCACCATTAGCATCTGTCGATTGTGACCAGTTAAATGGTGCGTAGTTTGCCTCCATTCCAATTACAAATGTATCTTTTTCTGCAAAAGATTCATTGTTTACGAAAACAAACATCATCATTAGTATCATAACTATGCTGGTGAGTTTTCTTGTAAAATTTTTCATTTACTCCCCCTTTTAATATTCAATATCCATTAAATACAATCCACTAGGTTCTATAGTGATTCCTGCAGACTGCCTGTCTTTATTTTCCAAAGCATTTTTTAGCCAATCAATGCTTTTTCTTCCTCTTGCTACATCAACCATGCTTCCAACCAAAATCCTGACCATATTTCTAAGAAAACTTTCTGCCTTGAAAGTGAACACAATATCGTCGTCTATTTTTTCGATAGTAATTTCATCAATAGTTCTAACTGGATTGATATCTTCTTCCAAATCATTAACAAATGAAGTAAAATCATGTTTTCCAATGAGCATATCTCTGCATTTTAGTAACAAATCAAAATCTAAGTAGTATTTTCTGTGACCTTTATAATCATTAAACCAAGGCTCCATATAGTATTTGTTACATAAAATGTATTTATATGTTTTTGATTTGGCACTAAATCTCGCATGAAAATCCAAATCCATTTCTTCTGATTTTACTATGACAATTGAATCACTCGTGAAGTGATTAACCCCCATTAGAAATTGATTCGCAGAAATATCTGTGTCAACAATGAAGTTACATACCTGACCTTTTGCGTGAACTCCCTTGTCAGTTCTTCCAGCACCATTGATTTTAACTGGTTGATGAACCATTTTTGTAACTGCTTTTTCTATTTCTAGTTGTACGGATGGCAAATCATTAAGTTTTTGCCATCCGTAAAATTTTGAACCATCATATTGAACTGTCAGTTTTATGTTTTTCATACTATTCTACTCACGATAATTAAAACGAATAATAAAATTATAACTCCATAAGCAAAGAAATCTCGTTTTTGATACGACAATTCGTTAAGCCTTGTTCTACCTTCTCCTCCACGATAGCATCTTGCTTCCATTGCAACTGCAAGTTCTCCAGCAATTTTCAATGCATTGATAAATAGTGGAACTAAAAGTGGCACAAGATTTTTCGCTCTTTTAATTATATTTCCAGATTCAAAGTCTGCTCCTCTTGCCATTTGAGCTTTCATTATTTTGTCTGTTTCTTCAAATAATGTCGGAATAAATCTTAGAGCTATTGTCATCATCATTGCAAATTGGTGAGCAGGAAATCCAATCTTTGTAAAAGGATGTAGCATTTTTTCCATAGCATCCGTTAATTCTATCGGAGAGGTTGTCAAAGTCAATAAGCTTGTTCCTAAAACCAAAAATATCAATCTGAATGCCATGAAAAATCCCAAATTCAATCCAGATTTTGTAACTGTGAATATTCCCCATTTCCACACAACTTCACCTGGTGTCATCAATACATTTAGTATAAATGTCAATAAAATAATAGGTATGAGTGGTTTCACTCCTTTAAACACAAAATTTGGTTTTATTTTTGAAATTTTAATAATAGCAATTAGAAACACCAATACTGGTGCATACACCCAAAGTTTACTTATAAGAAATATAGCAATAATATAGAAAAATACAAAAGTAACTTTGACTCTTGGATCAAGCTTGTGAATTATACTATCAGATGCAAAATATTGACCAATTGTTATATCTTTTATCATGATTTTGCCTCCATAGCTTTTTTGATGCTTTCATAAGCTTGTTCTACATTTAAACAATCTGTTTTAACGTCGAATCCTTTTTCTTTCAGTCTTCTGACTACTTGTGTGGATTGTGGAATGCTAAGTCCAATTTGTTTTAGTTCTTTTTCCTTACTAAACACAACTTCTGGAGTATCATCCATGAAGATTTGACTTTTGTCGATAACAATTACTCTGTTGCAAAGTTTTGCGATATCTTCCATGCTATGACTTACTAAAATAACTGTCATATCTTCTCTTTCGAAAAGTTGTTTTATTTGATTTAAAATCATATCTCGACCCAATGGATCAAGCCCTGCAGTTGGTTCGTCCAATACCAAAAACTTAGGTTTCATCGCCAAAACGCCAGCGATTGCAACTCTTCTTTTTTGACCACCAGATAATTCAAATGGTGATTTTTCTTTCATGTGTTCTACATCTAATCCAACAGCATCACATGCCCATTCTACACGTTCTTTGATTTCTTCATCTGTTAGTCCCAAATTTTTTGGTCCAAATTCAATATCCTTGTAGCATGTCTCCTCAAACAATTGATATTCTGGATATTGAAATACTAATCCAACATTTTTTCTGATATCTGTTTTGACTTTTGTTCTTGTTGATATCCCATCGACAATTACATCTCCACTTGTAGGTTCTAGTAATCCATTCAAGTGTTGTGCAAGAGTTGATTTACCACTACCAGTGTGTCCTATTATACCGATAAATTCTCCAAGATTAATCTCCAAATTGATATCTTTGAGAGCGACTTTTTCAAAAGGATTTGATTTGTTATAAATATGTTCTAAATTTTTGCATTCTATCTTCATACCTATCACCTAACATTCTCCCAAAGCTTCTACAAGTTCGTCAACAGTTAGGACATCACGTCTCACATTAATATTTGATTTATTTAAAAGATAACTAATTTCAGTAGGTTCTGGAACATCAAGTCCAATTTCTTTCATTTGCTCCACATTTGAGAAAACTTCCCTCGGAGTTCCTTCTAGAACCACATCTCCCTCATTAATGACAATTATTCTGTCTGCATTTACACACTCTTCCATGTAATGTGTAATATGGATTATTGTTTTGCCCATTTCTCTTAGTTTCAAAACAGTATCCAAAATATCTTTTCTTCCTTGAGGATCAAGCATTGCTGTTGGCTCGTCCATTAACAAACATTTTGGATTCATCGCAAGTATGCCAGCAATAGCAATTCTTTGTTTTTGACCACCAGACAACAGTGCTGGAGAATGTCTCTTGTACTCAGTCATTCCTACAAGTTCAAGGCAATCATCTACTCTTTTGCGAAGTTCTTCTCTTGGTACTCCCAAATTTTCTGGTCCAAATGCAACATCTTCTTCAACTATTGTAGCTACCAATTGGTTATCTGGATTTTGAAATACCATTCCGCACATCTCGCGAATATTCCACAAATTATCATCATCTTTTGTGTTCATATTCCCAACTAAAATATCGCCTTCTGTTGGAATGAATTGAGCATTGATGAGTTTGGCTAGTGTAGATTTTCCAGATCCGTTGTGACCCAATACGCAGATGAATTCTCCTTCTTTAATATCTATGTTTAAGTTCTTTAAAACTTTTTTTGATGAACCTTCATATTGAAAACTTAAGTTTTTTATTTCTATGATGTTTGTATCTTTTTTCATCAAAACTCCTTAATTTTAGAAAAAAAGGGATGCAAATTCACATCCCTTAATTCTTAAATATTATTTATCTTCATCTTGTAATGATTCGTAATTTCCAGATATTATAGTAGATTCTTCAGCTTCTTCAGAATCATTTGACGCTTGTGCTTTTTCAGCTTCAATCATATCATCTTCAGCTTTACCATCATAATCTACTTCAATTCTGTCATATTTTGCTATTCCTGTACCAGCAGGTATTAATTTACCAATTATTACATTTTCTTTTAAGCCTATTAAGTGATCTACTTTTCCTTTAATAGATGTTTCTGTTAATACTCTTGTAGTTTCTTGGAATGATGCTGCAGACAAGAAACTTTCAGTTGCAAGTGATGCTTTTGTGATACCCATCAAGGAATGAGTTCCTGTTGCCGGAGTTTTTCCTTCTTTGATAAGTTGTTCATTAGTCATCTTGAAATCTCTTGCATCTACTACGCTGCCTGATAAGAATCCTGAATCGCCACTTTCTTCAACTTTGATTTTGCTCATCATTTGTCTGATTATAATTTCGATGTGCTTATCATCAATGTCTACACCTTGTAGTCTGTAAACTTTTTGAACTTCTCTAATTATATAATCACGAACGCCTTCTGCTCCGTTAACTCTTAGAATATCTTGTGGATTGATTGAACCTTCTGTTAATGGTTCACCTTTTTCTACATGATCTCCCTCGTTAACTCTGATGTGAGCGCCGTATGGAATTTGATAAACTTGTTCTTCTCCGTCTTCACTAGTTACGATTACATCATTTCTCTTCTTGTTTTCTTGAATTTTTACAGTACCTTCTATTTCAGTAATGTAAGCAAGTCCTTTTGGTTTACGAGCTTCAAATAACTCTTCAACTCTAGGAAGACCTGATGTGATTCCTACTCCGGCGATACCACCTGAGTGGAAAGTTCTCATTGTCAATTGCGTACCCGGTTCACCGATTGATTGTGCAGCGATAATACCAACTGCTTCACCAATGTTTACTGGCTTACCAGTAGCTAAGTTTCTTCCGTAACATTTAGCACAAACACCGTGTTTCATCTTACATCCAAGAACACTTCTTACTTTAACTTCTTTGATACCTTTTGATTCTATTCTTTCAGCGATTGCTTCATTAATCATATCATTTTTATGAACAATGATTTCTCCAGTATCCAAATCAAGAATATCTTCAAATGCATATCTACCGATAATTCTAGATTTTAAATCTTCAACTTGTCTGTTTCCGTCTTTGATTTCTTTTGCAACTATATACTCATCAGTACCACAATCATCTTCAGTTATGATAACATCTTGTGATACATCTACAAGTCTTCTTGTCAAATATCCAGAGTCCGCAGTTCTAAGAGCTGTATCTGATAGACCTTTTCTTGAACCGTGAGTTGAAATAAAGAACTCTTGTACGGAAAGACCTTCACGGAAGTTTGATGTGATAGGAATTTCGATTGTGTTACCAGCAGTATCGGACATAAGACCACGCATACCACCTAATTGTCTGATTTGGTTTTCACTACCACGGGCTCCAGAAACGGCCATGATATTCAAGTTGTTGTCGGCAGGAAGATTTGTCATCAACGCTCTAGTTACATCTTTAATACATTGTTCCCAAATTTCGATAACTTTCTTGTATCTTTCTTCGTTAGTAATATCCCCTTGAAGATAGATATCTTGAACCATATCAATTCTTTGTTCTGCTTGTTCAATAATTCCCTTCTTAGAATCAGGAATTGTAATATCTCCCATTGATATTGTCAATGCACCGATTGTGGAATACTTGTATCCCATAGACTTAATGTAGTCTAACAATTCAGCAGTTCTGATATTTCCATATCTTCTGAAAGTTAAATCAATAATTTTAGATAGCATTTTCTTATCAACTTGTAAATCAACTTCAAGTGAGTATGGATCTTCATTTCTATTTACCATTCCCAAATCTTGAGGGATTCCTTCGTTGAAAATAAATCTACCGACAGTGCTTTCTACAATTTTACTTGTTCCATCGTTATTTACACTGTTACGTCTAACTTTTACTATTGTTTGCAATGTTACATAATGCATTGCATAAGCCAACATCATTTCATCAATATCTTTGAAGATTAAGCCTTCGCCTTTTTGACCTTCTTTTCTAGTAGTCATATAGAATGAACCCAATACCATATCTTGTGAAGGAGTTGTAATTGGCTTACCATCTTTTGGTGCAAGGATGTTATTTGTACTTAACATCAAAAGTCTAGCTTCTGCTTGTGCTTCTGGTGAAAGTGGCAAATGGACTGCCATTTGGTCACCGTCAAAGTCCGCATTGTATGCAGTACATACCAATGGGTGAAGTTTGATAGCTTTTCCTTCAACTAATATTGGTTCAAATGCTTGAATACCAAGTCTGTGCAATGTCGGTGCACGGTTTAATAATACTGGATGATCGACTATAATATCTTCCAAAACATCCCACACTTTGTCGTTTTCTCTTTCTACTAATTTCTTAGCGTTTTTAACGTTGTGTGAAATTTCTCTCTTAACTAATTCTCTAATTACAAATGGTTTGAATAATTCAAGAGCCATTTTCTTAGGAAGACCGCATTGATAGAATTTCAAATTTGGTCCGATAACTATTACTGAACGACCAGAATAGTCAACTCTCTTACCTAACAAGTTTTGTCTGAAACGACCAGATTTACCTTTTAACATATCTGACAAACTCTTCAATGGTCTGTTGCCAGGTCCTGTTACAGGTTTTCCACGTCTACCATTATCAATAAGAGCATCTACTGCTTCTTGAAGCATTCTTTTTTCGTTTCTTACAATGATTTCAGGAGATCCAATATCCAATAATCTTTTTAGACGATTGTTTCTGTTGATAACTCTTCTGTATAAATCATTCAAATCACTTGTAGCAAATCTTCCGCCTTCAAGTTGTACCATTGGTCTGATATCTGGTGGAATTACTGGAATTACATCCATAATCATCCATGATGGATCATTTTTTGATTCGATAAATGCTTCAACAACTTCAAGTCTTCTTAAAATTCTAACTTTCTTTTGTCCAGTTGATCCTTCAAAAGTTTCAGTTAAGTTTTTGTATTCTTCTTGTAAGTCTATCTTTTGAAGAAGTTCTTTTATTGCTTCAGCTCCCATTTTGGCTCTGAAATCAACATCTTCTTCGTACTTGTCACAATATTCTTCGTATTCTTGTTCAGTTAATAATTGTTTTTCATATAAATCAGTCTTACCTGGATCTATAACTACAAATGATGCAAAATAAAGTACTTTTTCAAGTGCTCTAGGACTCATATCCAATAACAATCCCATACGTGATGGAATTCCTTTGAAATACCAAATATGACTTACAGGAGTTGCAAGTTCAATGTGGCCCATTCTTTCACGTCTAACTTTTGATTTTGTAACTTCTACACCACATTTTTCGCATACAATGCCCTTGTATCTTATTCTTTTGTACTTACCACAATTACATTCGTAATCTTTTGTAGGTCCAAATATTTTTTCACAGAATAAACCTTCTTTTTCAGGTTTTAATGTTCTATAATTTATAGTTTCTGGTTTTTTAACTTCTCCCCAAGACCATTGTCTAATTTTGTCTGGTGAAGCCAAACCAATTTTCATAGCTTCAAAAGTATTTTTTTGTACCAAGGAGCCCTCTCCTTTCTTATAGTCTATCATCGCTGCCGAATTCATTAGAATCATCATCTTCTTCTATTAATTCGACTTCTTCATTGTTTTCATCAAGTAATTTAACATCCAATGATAATGATTGAAGTTCTTTAATTAAAACTTTGAATGATTCAGGAATTCCTGGTTCAGGAATATTTTCACCTTTAATAATCGCTTCATAAGTTTTAACACGACCTACAACATCATCTGATTTAACAGTTAAAATTTCTTGAAGAGTATGAGCTGCACCGTATGCCTCTAATGCCCAAACTTCCATTTCTCCAAATCTTTGTCCACCGAATTGAGCTTTACCACCCAATGGTTGTTGAGTTACAAGAGAGTATGGTCCAGTTGATCTAGCATGGATTTTTTCTGCAACCATGTGGTGTAGTTTTAACATATACATGTATCCTACAGTTACTGGGTTATCGAAGTATTCTCCTGTTCTACCATCTCTTAACCAAATCTTTCCTGTTTTTGGATATCCTGCTTCTTTCAAAGCATCTTCTATTTCAAGGTCGCTTGCACCATCAAATACTGGTGTAGCAACTTTCCAACCTAATTTACTAGCAGCAAGTCCCAAGTGAACTTCAAGTACTTGTCCGATGTTCATACGACTTGGTACCCCTAATGGGTTAAGAACTACTTGTACTGGTGTACCATCTGGTAAATATGGCATGTCTTCTTCTGGCATAATTCTAGAAACGACACCCTTGTTACCGTGACGACCACACATTTTGTCCCCTACCATGATTTTTCTCTTAGTAGCTACGAATACTCTAACTACCTTATTAACACCTGGTGATAATTCGTCTCCGTTTGCTCTTGAATAAGTCTTAACGTCAACTACAACACCAGATTCACCATGAGGAACTCTCAATGAAGTATCTCTTACTTCTCTAGCTTTTTCGCCAAAGATTGCTCTCAATAATCTTTCTTCAGCAGATAATTCTGTTTCTCCTTTTGGAGTAACTTTTCCTACTAAAATATCTCCTGATTTTACTTCAGCACCAATTCTTATAATTCCTTCATCGTCAAGATTCTTTCTCATATCTTCCCCAATATTTGGAATATCTTTAGTGATTTCTTCGGCTCCTAATTTTGTTTCACGAGCTTCTGATTCGTGTTCTTCTATATGAACAGATGTCAATACATCATCTACAACTAATTTTTCGTTTAATAACATCGCATCTTCGTAGTTGTAACCTTCCCATGTCATGAATGCTATTAGGATGTTCTTACCTAAAGCCATTTCTCCCATATGAGTACTTGGACCGTCTGCGATTATATCATCAACATCAACCTTGTCACCTTTATTTACGATAGGTCTTTGGTTGAAAGTTGTACCTTGGTTTGCTTTTTTAAATTTACGAATAGTGTATTTGTCAACTTTTCTATCTTCATCACGAGTGATTTCAATAATATCTGAAGATACTTTAGTAACTGTACCTTTGTGTTTTGCTTTTACAACTACACCAGAGTCTTTTGCAGCCTTGTGTTCAATTCCTGTACCGATAATTGGTGCTTGAGTTGCCAACAATGGAACTGCTTGTCTTTGCATGTTTGAACCCATCAATGCACGAGTGGCATCGTCGTTTTCCAAGAAAGGAATCATAGCTGTACCTACAGATACGATTTGTTGTGGACTAACGTCCATGTAGTCGATAAGTTCTCTTGGATAAATATCATTTTCGCCGTTGATACCACGACCAGAAACTCTTTCATTTATAAATCTAGAATTTTCATCCAATGGTTCGTTTGCTTGTGCAATTATATATTTATCTTCTTCATCAGCTGTCAAATAAACAATATCTTCAGTAACTTCTCCAGTTTCTTTGTCTACACGTCTGTATGGAGTTTCTAAAAATCCATATTCATTAGTTGTAGAATAAGTTGTCATGGAAGTTATAAGACCGATATTTGGTCCTTCTGGTGTTTCTATCGGACAGATTCTACCGTAGTGAGAGTCGTGAACGTCACGCACTTCAACGCCTGCTCTGTCTCTTGACAAACCACCTGGTCCCAAAGCCGACAATCTTCTCTTGTGAGTAAGTTCTGCCAATGGGTTTGTTTGTTCCATAAATTGTGACAACTGACTTGAACCAAAGAATTCTTTGATTGCAGCAGTAACTGGACGAACGTTGATTAATGATTGTGGAGTTGCCAAGTCAGGGTCTTGTGTACTCATTCTTTCTCTTACAACTCTTTCCATTCTTGATAAACCAATTCTGAATTGATTTTGCAACAATTCACCAATAGTTCTTACACGTCTGTTACCTAAGTGGTCGATATCATCAGTTGAACCAATTCCAAAGAATAAATTGAATTCGTAGTTAATTGATGCCAAAATGTCTGAATGTATTATGTGAATTGGAGATAATTGATGAACATTTTCTTCAATCGCTCTTCTGATTGATTTTTCGTCATCATTTTCTTCCAAAATCTTTTCCATAATTGGATAATAAACTTTTTCTGACAAATTCAAATCAGATAAATCCATATCCAAACCAAAACTATCCAAATCGACAAAGTGGTTACCAATAACACGAACGCTTTGACCTTCATGTCCTACAACATCAACAACATTGATACCAGCGTTTTCGATTTCGATTGCCATTTCTTCAGTAATCAAATCTCCTGCAGTAGCCAAAATTTCTCCTGTTGATGTATCCACAACATCTTCTTTTGCTTTTTGATTAGTAATTCTATCTCTTAAAGATAATTTTTTATTGAATTTGTAACGTCCTACCTTTGCTAAGTCGTATCTTCTACTGTCGAAGAACATGTTGTTAATCAAAGGTTCTGCACTTTCCAAGGATGCAGGATCACCCGGCTTTAATTTCTTGTAAATTTCAATTAAAGCACTTTCTCTGTCTTTTGAAATTTCTTTTTCGAGAGTCTTTCTTAAAATTTCAGAATCTCCCATAGCTTCAATTATTTCATCATCAGTGTCAAATAATAAAGCTCTAAGTAATGTAGTAACAGGTAATTTTCTAGTTCTATCTATTCTAATATTCACTACACCACTTGCATCAGTATCCATTTCAAGCCAAGCACCTCTATTTGGAATAACTGTAGATGCAAAGTTGCTGTTACCTGATTTGTCAATTTCTTCGGCGAAGTAAACACCAGGACTTCTTACAAGTTGGCTTACAATTACCCTTTCAGCACCATTGATGATAAATGTACCGCTGTCTGTCATCAAAGGGAAATCACCCATAAAAACTTCTTGTTCTTTTACTTCTTCTGTGTCGGTGTTAATTAATCTTACTTTCACTTTTAACGGGCAAGAATAGTTAGTATCTCTGTCTTTTGCCTCTTGGATTGTGTATTTTGGATTTTCTTCAAAATAATAATCCACAAATTCCAAAACAAGACTTCCCGCATAATCTTTAATAGGACTAATGTCTTCAAAAACTTCCTTGATACCTTTTTTTACAAACCAATCGAAACTGTCAGTTTGAATGCCAATAAGATTTGGAAGTCCCAAAACATTTTTGTTCCTAGAAAAGCTAACTCTGTCCGTTACTCCATACTTTTCAGTATGCATATACTTCACCCCTTATACTATCTTAAACTCCTAAATAATCTACTTTATAGCATAATTATCCATTTTTATACTGTATCTTAGAATTATATAACAACAGTTTTGTTTT
The DNA here is from genome assembly GCF_000010185.1 of Finegoldia magna ATCC 29328. Classification (NCBI taxonomy): domain Bacteria; kingdom Bacillati; phylum Bacillota; class Tissierellia; order Tissierellales; family Peptoniphilaceae; genus Finegoldia; species Finegoldia magna. The sequence continues at coordinate 1,222,330 of NC_010376.1, forward strand.
GTCAATTATTTTTTTATTAAATTTCGGCTATTTTTCATGTTTAAAATAAAAAAACTCACAAAACAAAAAAAATCATTTTGTGAGTTAAATTTATTTCGTAATTTTTATTATTGTTTTCAATACTCCATTAGAGATTAATTTGAAATAAATATTCGAATCTTCTACCAATTTATAAATTTCAACAGTTTCATCTAATTTAAGTTCTTTTTTATATACAACTTCCACTTTTTTAATCGTGTCATCATCCAGATAATTTTCAATCCATTCTATATATCTCGCATTATTTGCATGAAAGTTATAATCAATGTCTGTTTTTCTTACAGTGTATTCTCCACATTTCTCATAATTACCATCTATCAATTCCACATCTTTTTCTAGCACTTCATATCCATCTTCTCTGCCATAAATCTTTCCCAGTTCATCCGTTATTCTCATCGGAAGCTTTTTCTCACGATTTACTAGTAACCATTTTGTTTTTGCTCTTACAATTAGTTTGTCATTTCTGAAAGCATCGTAGTTACGAAAGGCGTAGAATTTTCTAGTATAAGTGTGGTAAGTTTGTATTGTCAAATCGTCAAATTTTTCTGGCATATCATATATGTCAACATCCCATTGATAAATAATCCAACTTCCATTCAAATCTTTGAGTTTTTCTTTAAGAATTTCTTCTTGTTTCATAGAACATTCCAACATATAATCAAATAATTTGTTCAATCTGATTTTTGAATTTGTCCCACAAAAAACATTCATAACTTTTGTATTCAAACTAACTTTCATATTATTCCTCTTTTAAAAAGTAACTTTCTCCCATGATAGATTTTTTCTTTAATATATAACCATCATCGCTGAGTTTATTTAATTTACTTTCCAATTCACTAACACTTATTTTGATATTGTGCTTTTCTTCGATTATCTTACAAATTCTGAACAAATCAAGAGTTATTGGAAATACATTGTCTTCTTTTAGCATTTTAAATAGTTCCATATCCGATTCGTTTTTCTTTTGAACATTTATTTGTAGCATTCGATACATCTCGTCAAACGGATTTTTGAATTTCGGTTGTGTAGTGTATGCAAGTCTAATTCTTGCAAACAATGTTTTTCCGATTTGAGCTTGAGAGATAAATACATCACCATTCGATAGATATGGAAGTCTTCTTATTTCTTCTGAGGACAAATCAGTTTCTTTTCTGATAACTTCAAGGTCTTTTTCAGTTGATATTCTGAAAATAAATTTTGTGGATAACTGTGCAATTGTAGTCTGCTCGATTGCTGCCATTCTTTGGGAAGCTAGTATGAGAAAAACTCCGTATTTTCTACCTTCTTGGGCGATTTCTTTAATTATTCTTCTTGTAACAGATATTTGATCGCTACCACAGAAGTTGTGAGCTTCATCAAAAACCATACAAATAATCGGAAAATATTCGCTAGTCATTGCATCTACATATCTTCTTCTTTTTCTATAACAAGTATTCACTGCGTACGATGCGTACAAGTTTAGCATTTTTTGCGTACCTTGAATTATAACTGTTTTGCCGTCTACCAATGCTTCGAAAAGCTTTTGTGAAGTGTTCAAGAATATATCTGTGTTTAAAAGTCTGTTGAATCTTCTGATAACAGCTTGTAATGAATCAACATTTACAAGTTGCGAAAATCTTTCATAGTATCCTGTAGTGTCTTCCTCCTTATCTGATAATGCTTTGGATATTGTTGTCAAATAATCTAAAAACGCATTTGCGCTGGATTGTGTGATCGAATCTTTGTCAATGATAGCTTCATAAGCAGATTTCATCGATTCTGTGAGTTCTCCTTGTGTTTCTATCAAACTTATAAGCTCATATCTGTTCAAATCGGGAAAATTAATTCCCAAATCTTCCCCAACTTTTAAAACTTCAAATTTGTCAGAAAAATCAACCCCATAATTTTCAAGCGTCCTATCCTTAAACACCATTTGATTGTGTGGATCAAACACAATTGTTGGGACAGATTTCTTCATCAATTCCTCGATAACTACTCGTAACCCGTATGATTTACCAGATCCTGATCCACCAAAAATACCAATATGCGGATATTCAATCATGTTGTAATAGTTAAATAAATAGACCAATTCTTCTTGATTGTGGATTTGTTGATTGGAATCCATTATTTTAAGCAAATTTTTATATTCATTTGGACAAGTATTATAAATTTCTTCTGTGTTTTTAATAATTCCAATTTCAAGCGATTTATCAATAGTTCCTGAATAAAATAAGTGTTTAATTTCATCGAATTTTGGTTTTCTAACAGTAGATCCTGCTTCTATCGCAAAGGCTGGATCGTCCATAACTCTTAATTTGTAAATATATTTGATTCCTTCAGAAATATTGTAGCCAACTGCTTGAAGTTTGAGAATTTGTTCTTTGGTTATGTAAGAATCAGCGGTATTTGATTCCATAAACTCGTTAACACTATGTGTTTCTGTAACTTGGCATAAAATATCTCCTTGTTTCGAGTCTTCTACAATCATGTACTCGTTGATTCTTAGTCTATCGTATTTACTAGCCACGTAACATTCGATTTGATCGGTCATTCCGACAACTCTAAAATCTAAATCATTCATTATATAACTCTTTTGCTCCTTTGTGATCTAAATATCGATTGGTACATTTCAGTATCCAAGTATTTCTTCGCCAAAATTTCAGCTTGCTTATTGTCTATCCTAGTTTTCTTGTCAACTAAATCTAACAAAAACGGCACTCCTCTTGTATTTTCATCGGACATTGTAAGCACGAAAGAAATTATTTCATCGAATTTACCCATATTTTGCGATGGAATGTCGATAGCTATTACGCAAGGATCCTTAGATGTTCTTATAAATGCTTGTTCTATATTATACTCTTCTTTTCTCGATTTATATTTTTCTACGACAAACCCTTCATTCATATCTAATACATTGAACAACGCTTCCCTGTCGAAAAGCATACCTACATTTTTTCCATTTTCGTGAAATGTGTTCATAATAATCTTTGTGCTGATTTCTTCGACAACTCCAACTAAAATAACACCTTCATCATGACAAAGTTCTACCAAATCATTGTATAAATCTTCCGCTTCAAGTGCATATCTCATTAAAGTTCCGTCCATCATAAGTATTTTGACATCATGATTTGACACCGCTTCGATCGCTACAGCAAGTTCTGTAGCGCACAATTTTTCTTTTGATATTTGAAATTGGTCACGTTCTGAAAATTCATCCACCAATGGGCACAAAATATCCGCCTTAACCAAAGGTTCTTTGTCAGAACTCAAAAGAGCCATAGATTGAAAAAACTCCACATAGTTTGGATAATTTGCACCGATTCTATTAACAGAGCCATCTACAACGCAAATACATCCATCTTGCTTAATTTCTTTTAGCTTGTCAACACTAAATCTATCGTAAATTTTAATTTTCCCAATCTCATTTGTTATTAAATTTCTGATATCTTCTCTGCTTAATTTAGAGACATTTTTTCTATTTTTAAGTCTCTGATTTAAGCGAGATACTTCATCCATCAAATCTTTTGAAATCATAATTCTAAGCTCTCTTTGTACACATCGTTCTTCTTCAATCCGTACATATCGCTAACAATCTTCACCGCTTGTTTCTTGGATATTCCATCGTTTATAAGTTCTGTAAGTTTTTCTTTTACATCTATTTCTTCATTTTCTTCTATAAGTTTGTCGATTACTATTACAAATTCACCTTTTACAGTTTCATTTTTCAACATTTCCATAACCTCAGGGCAAGTCCCTTTGATAACGGATTCGTGAATTTTCGTAAGTTCTCTTAAAACACAAATTTTTCTATCCCCCAAAAACTCACTTAGTTCTTCAACTGTAGCCTCAACTCTATGAACTGATTCGTAAATTATTGTAGTCATCGTTGCGTTTTTGATTTGGTCGTAGAACTTGTTTTTATCAGAATTTTTTCTTGGCACAAATCCCAAAAATGCAAATTGCAAACTATCGAATCCACTTCGAACCAAAGCGGTTATAGCAGCGCTTGCACCTGGTAGAACCTCGATATCTACATCGCGATCAATCGCTTTTTCCAATAAAATTTGCCCTGGATCACTAATAGAAGGCATTCCCGCATCGCTTACTACCGCACAGTTTATATGTTCCAACAAAATTTTGTCGATAATTTCTTCCGATCTACTTTGCTCGTTGTGTTTGTGATAACTTACAAGAGGCGTTTTGATATCGTAATAATTCAGTAATTTTGATGTGTTTCTTGTATCTTCACAATAAATTACATCCACATTTTTTAAAACATCCAACGACCTCAAAGTCATATCTTTCAAGTTTCCTATCGGAGTTGGCACAACGTAAATTTTAGACTTTTGTAATTCCATATATATTCATCACTTCTTCCGTGTAGTCTTCATCATTATAAATAATCAGATTTTTCTCGAAAGTCAAGAAAGGTTTCTGATTTTTCACAAATTGTATCATCACGAGATTTGGTTTATCGTCAATTCTCGATTGCACAAACCTAATTCTTTTTGCTTCCATATTGTGATTTCTTGCAATACTTAATAAATCAACCAATCTCTCGCATCTATTTATCATAAACAAAGACCTGTTTGATTTTAGCTTTAACTTAGCAAATTCAAATAAATCTTCCAATTTCATTTCATTATCGTATCTTGATGTATGAAAATTAGTATTTTTATTAGAAATACCGTGACCATTTTTTTGATAAGGAGGGTTAACTATTATATTGTCTATTGAATCGTTTTTAATGTCGACATTTTTGAAATCGTCATTAATGACATATGCGTTTTTCAATTTGTTAATCGCGATAGTTTCTTCCAGCATATCTGCCACATCTTTTTGAATCTCAATTCCAATGCATTTTGACAAATCATACAACGCCATACATCTCAGCATGAGTATTCCTGTGCCGCAACCAATATCAATAAGGTTGGTGTTCTTTTTCATTTTCGCAAAATCTGTAAGGAGGATGGAATCAATCGTAAAAGAAAATTTCTCATCATCGGCAATTATTTTTAAATCTGTTTTTGGTATAAAATGTTCTCTTTTCATATTAAAAAAATAGACCACTCAAAAATGAGTAGTCTAATTCTCCCCTAAAATTAGCAGTCTTGATGTGGAGCATCTACTGGACATACGTCAGCACAAGAACCACAATCGATACATGCATCTTGATCAATTGTATAAATGTCCCCTTCAGAAATACAATCTACTGGACATTCAGGTTTACATTGTCCGCAAGCGATACAATCGTCAGAAATTTTATAAGCCATATTGCTTTACCCCCTTGTAATTTTAGAGCGTTTTATGTATTTATGCTCTACTATCATTATTACACAATATTTAAATAAATGCAAGTGCTTAATGACATTTATGATTACAACCACTGCATTTATTAAAATCAATTAATTCATCGACATTCACTTGAACTAATTCTTCAGTTTGATCCTCTGTCATGACTTTTACCTTTACAGATTCCAAAAGAGTGTTAGTTTCAGTAACAATGCCTTCTCCCATTTCAGTCGTGACTTTTTGACCAACATGTGGCATTTTCTTTAATTTGCATTCATAACCTTCTTGCTCATAATTCAAACAACACATAAGTCTTCCACAAAGTCCACTGATTTTTGAAGGATTAAGCGATAGCGATTGATCTTTTGCCATTTTGATACTAACCGGATTGAAATTTCTCATATATCTATTGCAGCAACATCTTTGACCGCAAGGGCCGATTCCTCCTGCAATCTTAGCTTGGTCTCTCACTCCAATTTGTCTCAATTCAATTCTTATTCTAAAAATTCTCGCTAATTCTTTTACTAATTCTCTAAAATCAACTCTCTCATCTGAAGTAAAATAAAAAATAATCTTATTATTATCAAATGTATATTCACAGTCAACTAATTTCATATCCAAGCCAAATTCTTTTACTTTTTCTTTGCAGACTTCGATAGATTCCTTAGCTTTCTTCTTGTTTTCCATATAAATATAATCATCTGCACTATCTGCCAATCGTATAATTGGTTTCAAATCAGACGACAATTCTTTTTCATCTATTTCAAAATTTTCTTTTACCACAACCCCATACTCAACACCACGAGCAGTCTCCACAATTACATGATCGCCCAATTTGTATTGAAGATTATTGGAATCGAAGTAATACACTTTACCAGCTTGTCTAAAACTAACACCAGTTACATCAAGCATAGTTTTCCTCCATTATATACAATAAAAGCTCCTCCATAGAAAGCTCAAAATTCGCATTAACTTTAAAATATCCCCTTACAGACTCAATCTTATCCAAAGTTTCTACTATAATTCTCTCGTTTGCCTTTGGATATTTCTTGTATAATTTCACGAAATCTTTATTTAAAGAAGACTCATCACTAGTCTTTACAAATTTTAAAAATGACGAATAAAACTCCATCAAAAAATCAAATAATACATCAGTATCTTTTTGAAAATCAGACAAATACTCCTTCGAATCTAACATAGTAAGAAGGTTTTGTCCCATAGATTTATCCAAGATATCCAACATTTGAGAGTAATCAAATTCTTGATTTTCTCTCTCTTTTAGATAATTAATCACTTGACATCTTGAAATAATAGTTTTCAGAAGTTTATTCTTATTGTCCGTAAGTAATATAAAATATACAAAAGACTTCGGCTCCTCCAAGTTTTTCAAAAGAGCATTAGAAGCCTCTGTTCTCATTAAATCGGCCTGTCTTATCAACACAACCTTGTTATTAGATTCAAAAGGCTTTGTGGATACAAATTTTGCAATATCTCTGATTTTATCAATTGTTATAGAATTTTTCTCAGGTTCTATAATCAACAAATCAGATAATTTATCCCTGTCAAACTTCAATTTCAAATTAGAGTTTGTGACAAGCAAATTGTATATCAAAGCCTCAGCATCATAATTTATTTCGTTTAAATTCTCCCCATACAGTAAATATTGGTTAGAAATTTTATTATTCTTTACTTGATTTATCAAAGTTTTGTTTTTCGGTAACATTAAAACTTCTTAAAATCCTCTAAATCCATAACGAAAACATTAGCCTTTGATTCATTATCAGACTCAACATCATTTTCGTCACATACTTTTTTAATTATATCTAAAACAAATTGCTCATTTTCTACATCAGTACCAATTAACATCGTAGTGTTTCCTTTTTTCAAAAATCCACCTGTTGATGATAATTTTGTAGAAGATATTTTGTTTTCTAACAACTCTTTTGAAAGAATATGACATAAGTCATCTTCCATAATTACAACTATAAGTTTCATAAAATCACCTAAAATCTTAAATACTTATCTACTTCTAATAAAAACACAGTAGCGCCACCTACCATAACCTCTACAGGATATGATATGTAGTTCGTTCCTGGCATACTTACAGAAAGCATAGATGTTGTAGTTTCTCTTGATTTGCAATCATTTTCAATAATTTCCAAACATTTATCTACATTTTCATCTTCAGTACCAATCAATAAAGTACTGTTTCCAGTTTTCAAAAATCCGCCAGTTGAAGCCAACTTTGTAATTCTAAAACCAGCTTCAGTAAGGTCTGCATTTAAATTATAAACATCTTGATCTTGAACAATTGCAACAACTAGTTTCATAAAACATTTCTCCTTTTTAAAACTTCTATACATTGACTAAATACATCTTCTACAGATTGAGTTGCATCAATAATTTCTATATTCTTTTCAGAATTTAAAATCTCTTTATATCCATTATATACCCTTTCATGGAAATTATTACCCTCTTTTTCGAGTCTATCTGCTGTATCCAAAGACGATTTTCTTTTCAAAGTAGTAATTGGATCAACATCGAAAAACAAAACGAAATCAGGAAAAACTCCATTTATGGCAAATTCGTTGATATTTCTAACATTTTCAATTCCCAAGCCTCTTCCTACTCCTTGATAAGCAAGAGAGGAAATAAGAAATCTATCGCACAAAACAATTTTGTTTTCATTTAATGCAGGAAGAATTGTTTCTTCAACATGTTGAGCTCTAGAAGCTGCATATAACAAAGCTTCTGTTCTATAACCCATTTTGATATTTTCAGTATCAAGTATCAAATTTCTGATCTTTTCAGCAATGGGACTTCCGCCAGGTTCTCTAGTTTTGATAACATCATAATTATTTTCAATTAAATAATCGTAAACTTTTTGAATTATAGTTGATTTCCCACTGCCATCCGGACCTTCAAAAGTAATAAACATTTTTTATCCTATAAAAAAAGCGAGTTAACTCGCTTTATTTTTTCTATCTATTATTCTGCGTCTTCTTCTTCAGTTTCACTAACTGTTGGAACATCTGCAGATACTTCTTCAACATCTTCTTCAATTACTTCTTCTTTTGGTTCAGATAATGAGCATACTGCTTCTGTTTCATCGTTAAGAACTTTAATATCAGGGTTTTTGAATACATCCAAATCTTTTACTTCGAAAGTGTCACCATATTGCATATCGATAACTGATACAGCTGCTTCGTTTGGTAAGTTCTTAGGTAAACATTCGATTTCAACTTCGTCTAATAATTGCATTAAAACTGAAGGTTGAAGTCTGATTTCGTCTCTTCCTTCTAATACAACTGGAATTGTGAAGTTTGCAACTTCGCCCATTTTAATTTCTTTAAAATCAACATGTACATAATGATTTTTGAATGGGTGTTTTTGAACATCTTTAATAATTACTGTGTGTTCTTCACCGTCAACCTTAACATCGATTAAGCTTGAAGTACCAGCCATTAGGTGAACTTTTCTTAATTCTTTTTCATCAACTGTCACGTTGATTGGTTCAAAATCTTTTCCGTAAATAACTCCTGGAATTAATTCTTTTACTCTTAATTTTCTAACTGCATTTGAGCCAACTTTATCTCTTTTTTGCATATCTAATTTATAGTTAGTCATTTATTTTCCTCCTAAGTAATCTAAAATCTCTATTAATTATACCAAATAAGTGATTTGTTCGCAACAAATTTAATATTTTTGTTAGTATTAAAGGATAATATAATATAAAAACAGAATAGCCAATCCAGGGATTCCAAAAATTCCTGCTATTAACATATCGATTAAATTGTATGGAATATGAAGATTAAAAAAACTCAAAAATATATTTAAAATAAAAATTCCAACAAAGCCAGAAAGTGCATGCATACCTAATTTAAATGATATTTTAAAAAACAATGCCAAAATTGCAACGCTAACTAATACAATAATAATTGTAGCTAAACTCATTAATATCAACTCCTATTGTTTATATGAATAATTTTTTGGGTATAAACTTTTGTGAATGAAAATATAAGGAGGTCTATAACATGGACAAAAGACAAGAAACAACATTTGCAAACAACCCTGTAACATTATTAGGAACTAAAGTAAAAGTAGGAGATAAAGCTCAAGATTTCACTTGCTTAAACGCAGAATTAAAACCAGTAAAATTATCTGATTATGACGGAAAGAAAAAATTAATTTCTGTAGTACCATCAATCGATACTGGCGTTTGCGAATTCCAAACAAAAGAATTCAACAAAAAAGCTAGTGAATTTGACAACACAATTATATTTACAATTAGTTGTGATTTGCCATTTGCACAATCAAGATTCTGTGCAGCTGAAGGAATCGACAATCTAATAGTCCTAAGCGATCACAAAGATTTAGATTTCGGTTTGAAATACGGTTTCGTTATGGAAGAATTCCGTCTTCTTAACAGAGGTATCGTAATTTTAGATGAAAACAACGAAGTTAAATACGTTGAATATGTAAAAGAAAATACAAATCATCCTGATTACGACAAAGCTATAGAAGCCTTAAAATCACTTTAATAAATTATATCATACAAAAAATCGATAATACTTTCGAAAAGTATACAAAATATTAAAGATTAATAAACAAAAATCTCGTAACCGATTTTTCGATTACGAGATTTTTTAATTTAAATTAGATTTTGTACTTTTTCATATTTCTACCAGCAATCATAACCGTTGATAAATTGTGAAGAAGTGCTGATGAAGTATTGGTCAATATTCCCATAACACCAAGTATTATCAAAGTTGAATTAAATCCTACAATGTGTCTGTAATCAGAATCAATTCTTTTTTTCATTGCTTTTGATAATTTCACAACATCAACAAGTCCATCTAAGCTGTCTGATCCTATCGAAATATCCGAGATTTCCTTCGCAATATCTGCTCCTTGATGCATTGAAATTCCCACATCTGCGCTAGATAATGCAACAGAATCGTTAATACCATCGCCAATCATTACAACCTTATTGCCCTTTTCTTTTTCTTGCAAAATATAGTTTTGCTTATCTTCAGGTAAAACTTGTGATTGATAATAATCCAAATCCAATTGTGAAGCAACACTGTGAGCAGAATTTTCTGCATCTCCAGTCAACATTGTGATGTTTGTAAATGACAAATCCCTCAATGATTTTACAACATCAAAAGCTTCATCTCTTAGAGGATCTTCAATACAAATTACAGCAATTAATCTTCCGGCAAACGCCAAGTACAATAGAGAATAATCTTCTTTTAATTTATCTATAATTTGTTTTGTTTCATCATTAATTTTTATTCCTTCATCATCAAGAATGAAATGTTCAGATCCAATCAAGGCATCCTTGTCAACAATCTTAGTTCTGATTCCATGAGCAACAATGTACTCTGGTTTAGAGTGCATTTCTTCGTGCTTCAAATTTTTAAGCTTTGCATGTTCAACCACAGCTTTAGCGATTGAGTGTGGGAAATGTTCTTCAAGACAAGCCGCTATTCTTAAACACTCATCTTCCGAAATTTTATCGAGAGCTATTACTTTTGCTACTCTTGGCTCAGATTTTGTCAACGTACCAGTTTTGTCAAACACAATCGTATTTGCTTCAGACAAGTTTTCCAAATATTTTCCGCCCTTTACAAGGATTTTTTCTTCAGATGCTTGACTAATCGCCTTCATTACGGCAATTGGAATAGTTAATTTTAATGCACATGAGAAGTCTACCATTAAGAACGACTTAGCTTTTTGAAGATTTCTTGTGAACAAATAAGTCAGTGCTGCGCCTATAAATGAATACTTCACAAGACTATCAGCCGTGTTCTCAGCTTTCTTTTGAGCGAGTGACTTGTTCTTTTCACTTTCTGAAATCAAACTGATAATATGAGATAATCTTGAATCATCGTGTTTTTTCGCCGTTTCGATTAGAATAGAACCTTCTTCAATTGCAGTTCCAGCAAATACAACACTACCCGACGTTTTCTTGACAGGATTTGATTCTCCAGTGAATGAAGATTCGTTAACCATGGCAACACCCTTGATGACTTTTCCATCAACAGGAATGCTATTACCCATTTCAACTTCGACAATATCTCCAATTTCGACATCTTTAATATTTTTTATGATTTTTTCGTCATTTTCAATGACAAATACATTATCGATATTCAATGCCAAAGAATGCGCCAAGTTTTCTTGGGATTTTTTCATTGTATAATCTTCTATTTCTTCACCTAATCCCAACAAGAACATAATATTCGCAGCATCTGCAAATTGTCTTGTTGCAAGAGATACTGAAATAGCTGTTGCATCTAACAATTCAACATTTAGTTTTCTGTTGAGCAAAGATTTAATTCCATTTTTTATAAACGGATAAGCTCTAAAGAACAATGCAACTGTTCCGATTGGAGCAGGAAGCATATATTTGAAAAAGATTCTTCGATACATCGCATTTCTCAGAATATTAAACAAATCATTTTCTGATTGTGCTTGAAAATCCACATTATCTATTGATGTATTCTCAATTGTATCCATATCTAAATCAAGAATAAACTTCGCCAATTTTGAAACACAAGCCTCATCGTAACTAACTGTAATAGAATTAGTAAGAAGTGAAATCTTACATGATTTCACTCCACTAACTTCTTCTATACAATATTTAAGTTTATTTAGATTTTCTTTTTTTAAATTATCCTCATAAACAAAACGGCATCTGCCCTTTATTCTGTGGGCTATTGACGCTCTCATTATTTATTTTCTTCCTCTTTTTTATCTTCAACTTTTTCTTCAGTTTTTTCTTCTTGTTCTTCAGCTACTTTTTCGATGTCTTTTTCATCGTTTTTCTTGGCTTCTTCTTTTTCTTCTCTTTCTTTTACATCTTTTGCTTCTGCAATAACATCCTCTGCAGAAACTCTAATATTTTCAACAGTTTTATCGATAGATTCTTTAACTTTTAATCCTCCAACAACTGTACTAACAGCAGCTTTTTTAGCTAGCTTTGAATTTAAAACTTTTCCACCAATAGCTCCTGCTATTATTCCTGCACCTATGCTAATTATTTTTTTGTTTATCATAATATACCTCCATAATTTTATACCTTAGAATATTTGTAAGTTTTTACATAAAATTTACAATTTTTTTATATTCTATCTCATTTTTATTATACAATCTTTTTAAAAAAAATATAAGTCTTTTTTTCCTTTTTATTATTTATTTTGCTTTTTATAAAAAAGAACTAATCTTTTTTGAGATTAGTTCTCGCTTTCAAATATTTAACTTGTTATTTTAACATATCCAAGATATATTCTTTTTCAACCATACCTACAGTAGATTTTATGATTTCTCCATCTTCAAATACTAAGATTGTAGGAATACTCATTACTTTGTATTTTCTTGAAATTTCTTGTGCTCCATCTACATTTAATTTACAAATTTTGATGTTTTCATCTTTGTTTTCCGCATCGATTTCTTCAATTATTGGAGCTAGTCCTTGGCATGGTCCACACCAGTCTGCATAGAAATCTACTAGAATTTTGCCTTTTGATTGGATTACTTCTTCATCAAAGTTTTCATTGTTTAAATAAATCATATTTCACCTCTAATTATTGCTATCATTATTGTCACTATTTCTGTCGTTTTGATCGTTGTTTTGTCGATCATCTTCAGAATTTTTATTGTTTCTCTTTTTATTAGAATTTTCGTTATCTGAATTATCTCGATTCTTATTCGAGTTTTCATTATCTGAATTTCTGTCAGAATTTTCCTCGGAATTAGAAGATTCTTTATCTTCGTTATTTTGATTATCGCTATTGTCCTTATTATTGTCTAGGTTAGATACATTTTCATCTGCAACTTTAAGATATTCTTCCAAAGTTAATTTTTGATCATGAAGAATTTTTGCTAAATCAATTCCAACATATCTGAACTGCCATGGTGCAAAGCTTACTCCTGTTATGTCTTTCTTTCCTTCAGGATATCTCAAAATGAAACCATATTTATAAGCATTGTCCATCAACCATTTGTATTCTTTAGATTTTGCAAAATCTAATTTGTATTTTAATGTGTAGTCTTCTCCTATCAAGTCATAAGCAAGGCCTGTTTGATGTTCAGAAGTACCAGCTTTTACAAATTTTACATCTTCTACATCTTCTAACTTAGATTGTTGCTCAAATGATCTATAATCGCTAACACTTCTTAAAATTATGTTGTCTTTGTTAGCATCACTAACCATTAATGTAAATGATTTACGAGCATCTTCATCGATTCCTGGATCGTAATCAGATGGTAAAGTGTAATCACTATTAACAATCAATACTCCTTTGATTACTTTGAATTGATTTTTATTTTCTATATCAGACAAATCAGATTTTAAAATGTATCCTTTTTTGCCATTATATACAACGTATGAGAAATCACCTTGGTCTGAATAGTATTTTACATAAGAATTGTTAGGAATTTGTTCAAGCACAGTAGATACTTTTTCTGCCTTTTCGTACAAATTAGTCATTTTGTTTGTCTTTGAGAACTTAACTAAAGACTGAACAACAGGTTGTGGTTTAACTGGAGTTTGATTAGTAATTGATGTTTGAGGTTTTTGTTTGGCGCCATTTTTGTTTGCCACCTTCTTAATCGCAAAAACAATTAAAAATATCAAAACTATAGCTACGACTGCAGATATAATTCTTCTTCTTCTCAATTTTTTCTTTCTTGCTAATCGTTTCTGTCTAGCAATTCTTTTTCTTTCCATTTCAACCATTTCAGGAGTTAGAACTATTGTTTTTCCCATATCTTGTTCATGATTGTAACTATTTCTTTGTCGTCTCATTTCTCTACGATTTTTTTCAGCGTTTTTCTTTCTGCGCCTCATTTCGCTTTCAGAAACCCTTTCGCTTGAAAAATCGTATTTTTTATTAATATCACTGTAACTTGATTTTCTTCTATTGTCAGCCATATTCCACCTCTTTTATTGATGTTCTACATCCGGAGTATAATTTGGTACGATTTTTTGTAATTGCTCAACAATTACTAACTTAGAATTTTGTTCAGTAGTTTTCTTCAAGTCAACTAAGTCGTTAGATAATTTTTCAATATCGTGAACTACCGGTTCTTCTACAAATATCATATCATATTTTGTCTTACTTATATTATTAGCTTCAATCAAAGTTTCTTCGTAAAGTTTTTCTCCAGGTCTAAGTCCTGTAAATTCTATCTTGATGTCTTTGTCTAATTCTAGTCCTGACAATTTTATCAATTTTTTGGCCAAATCTACGATTTTTACAGGATCACCCATATCTAATACAAATATTTCTCCACCTTCTGCCATTGCCCCAGCTTGCATAACAAGTTGGCAAGCTTCTGGAATTGTCATGAAATATCTTATGATATCTTTATGAGTAACAGTAACCGGTCCACCTTCTTGAATTTGTTTTTTGAATAATGGAATAACCGAACCATTTGATCCAAGTACATTTCCAAATCTAACCGCTACATATTCTGTTTTAGAAACTTGATTTTTGGATTGTACTAATAGCTCACAAATTCTCTTAGTGCAACCCATTACAGATGTCGGATTCACAGCCTTATCTGTAGATATTAATACGAACTTCTTGACGTTATGAATATCACAACAATCAATTATATTTTTTGTTCCAAATACGTTGTTCAATACTGCTGCTTGTGGTGAATGTTCCATTAAAGGAACGTGCTTGTGAGCTGCGGCATGAAATACTACATCTGGTTTGTGAATTCCAAATAAAGCATTCATTCTATCGAAGTTTCGTATTGATTCGATAATGACATCAATTGGTGCATTAGGATCATTTCTCAAAATTTCATTTTGTATATCATAAGTAGTGTTTTCGTAAATATCAAGCATTACCAATTTTTTTGGTTTGTATTTCAATATCTGTCTACAAAGCTCACTACCTATTGAACCACCTGCTCCAGTAACCATAACAACTTTATTATTCAAAAATTCATTAAGAATTTCCTTGTCCAAAACTACTTGGTCACGTCCAAGCAAGTCTTCGATTTGAACATCTCTCAAATCTTTCAAGTCTACCTTGGAATCTATAAATTCATAATAACCTGGCATTATTTTAACCTTGGCATTTAATTTTTCACACTCATTAAGAATTTGTTTCTTACGATCTGAATCTATAGTTGGTATTGCAAGTATAATTTCTTCAACGTTATATTCATGTGCTTTTTTTACAATATCACTTGTATTTCCAACAACCGGAACTGATGAAATACTTTTGTTTATTTTAGTATTATCATCGTCGATTATACACACTGGTTTTGATTTCATTTCTGGATGTTTTAACATTTCACGAACAACCAAAACACCTGCAGCACCAGCTCCGATTACCATTGAGTTAACTTGACCTTCAATTTTTGTTTCGACAGTTGATTTTTTATCAGTTTGTGTTCTTGCAAACATACGAACTACGAATATCAAAATCACTTCAAAAACAAGCGCAATCAGAAAGCTTGATCTTGGTAGTGTTGATTTTACAACAATCAAAAACATTGATGATCCAACACTTGCAATAGCAGTGTACACTCCAGCTTTTAAGTAATCTTCAAATGTTGCATATCTCCACATTACTTTATACATTTTGAAAATAAAAAGTATCAAAATTTGTATTATTGTAACTATAGCTGCATATTTAAGATAATAACTCATGTATCTCGGCGGTACTTGTCCGTCAAATCTTAAAAGCAAACCTACAATATACGATATATTAATTATTATAGCATCCAAAATTGCCAATACTATATTTCTGTATTTATTCATTTTAACTCCTCTGACAAATATTACTTATAGTATTTATTATACCATAAACACAAAATAAAAATATTTAGAATTTGACTTTTAAAGTTTAAATTTCAACTCTCCAATTGAAATCATCTTTAATCTTACCAAATTGCAAATTAGTCAAAGTTTCATAAACATGAAGGCTAATTTTGCCGATTTTGCCATCGTTAACAACCATTTCATATTCATCATACAAAAGCTTTCCAACAGGGCTAATAACTGCTGCAGTACCTGTTCCAAATATTTCTAAAAGTTCTCCATTTTTGTAATATTTAACGATATCGTCAATTGAAATTCTTTCTTCAGAAACTTCCATTCCTTCATTTCTAAGAAGTTCGATAACGGATTTTCTAGTTATTCCTTCCAAAATACTTCCATTAATCATTGGAGTTATTACTTTATCTTTTAGCACAAAGAAAATATTCATCGCACCAACTTCTTCGATGTATTTTCTCTCAACTCCGTCTAACCATAAAACTTGTGAGTAGCCTCTTTCGTGAGCAATGTCTTGACTTTTCATACTAGCAGCATAATTTCCACCAGTTTTTGCCATACCCATTCCGCCTCTTACGGCTCTCACATAATCTTTTTCTACATAAATGCTCACAGGGCTCAAACCATTTTTATAATAAGATCCACTTGGAGATGCTATAACAATAAATTTGTATTCATTACTAACATGAACACCCAATTGTGCATCAGTTGCAATAATAAAAGGTCTGATATACAATGAACAACCTTCATCTTCAGGTATCCAATCTCTTTCCAAGTCTACGAATTTGTACAAATATTCCAATACTTTTTCTTCATCAATTTGTGGAATACACAATCTGTCATTACTTTTATTTAATCTTTTTAAATTTTCTTGTGGCCTAAACAAATACACCTTTCCATTGTTTTTATATGCTTTCATCCCTTCAAAAACAGTTTGTCCGTAATGAAAAACCATAGCAGATGGGTCAAGACAAATATCTTGGTAAGGAACAATTCTTTCATCATGCCAACCATTTTCTTTATCGTAATCTATTATAAGCATATGATCTGTAAATATTTTACCGAATCCCAATTGTTCACTATTAGAGTATTTTTGTTTTGGTGATTTTGTTTTTTCAATTTTTAAACTCATTTTTAATCTCCTTATATGTAAAAAAAGCTACCATCAAGGTAGCTTAATTTTATCTTATTCAGCACTGTATGGTAATAGTGCAACTTGTCTAGCTTTTTTGATAGCATCAGTTATTTGTCTTTGATGTTTAGCGTTTAATCCAGTTACTCTTCTTGGTAAAATCTTACCTCTTTCACTGATATAATTTTTAAGCATGTTTACATCTTTGTAATCAATAACTTTTGTTTTATCCTTTTGGAATGGATCTATCTTTTTTCTAGGTCTAAATCTTCTTTGCATATCTTTAAAACCTCCTACTATTAGAATGGAAGTTCGTCAATATCAGTTGGAACTGCATTGTCTCCCATTCCGAAATCGTCATTACTCTTATGAATATCGTTTGAATTTTGGAAATTATTGTTTTGGAAAGAATTATTGTTGAATGATTGGTTATTGTTGTTGTAACCTTGGTAACTACCTGAATTTGGTTGTGAATTACTTGATTCAACAAAATCAAATTGATCGACAATTACATCAGTTGTATAAATTCTTTGTCCTTGTTGGTTTTCATAAGATCCAGTTTGAATGTGACCTGTAATTGCAATTCTATTTCCCTTGTGGAAATATTGTCCAATAACTTCTGCAGTTCTTCCAAAAGCAACGCAATTGATAAAATCCGCAGTTGGTTGATTGTTGTTTTCAGCTTCCATTCTTTTTTCTTTAGATAATCTTCTATCTACAGCAACACTAAATCTAGCGTTTGCTAATTGAGTATTCGCTGAATATCTCACTTCAGGGTCTCTTGTCAATCTACCCATCAAACTAACATTATTCAAAACATTTCCTCCTCTTAACGATTATTGTTCGTCAACTCTAACAACCATGTATCTAATGATTTGGTCGAATAATCTACATCTTCTTTCGATTTCCTTAACAAATTGTGGATCTAAATCGAAGTTTACAATATAATAGTATCCTTCTTTGATGTAGTTAATTTCATAAGCTAATTTTCTTTTTCCCCAATCGTGAACTTCTTCAAGTTTACCATTTTCGTCAATTACTTGTTGAATTCTTGAGAATACAGTGTTTCTGTCTTCTTCTGATAATTCTGGCTTAAAGATTAGCACTAATTCATATTTGTTCATATGACACCTCCTTGTGGTCTATTTGGCCCCTATCCGGAGCAAGGATTTACCTATATATATTACCATAATCTTCTAACAATTACAACAAATTACAAAAATTTTCTTGTAAAATTTTTTCTGTTAATTTTTGTATTTTAATTGCCACACTTTTTATATCTGTGATAATATATTATAAAGTTTAAAAATAAGGAGGAACCTTATGGATAAGAAATTTATACCAGAAGTAAAATCTAATTTAAGAAATAGAATGGTACATATTCCAGAAGCAATGTACAAGGCAACTGGAATAACAGTTTTAGGAAAAAGAATCAAAACTCTTGTCTTCACAACAGACATTGCAATAATTAATAATACAAACGGTCATGCGATAATGGCAGTGTATCCTTTCACACCAACATTGGCAATCACAAATGCTATTATAATGTCTTCAAGTCTCCCAGTTTTTGCCGGAGTCGGCGGTGGAATCACATCTGGGATTAGAAGTATAAATATGGCATTACAAGCAGAAATGTTGGGAGCATACGGAGTAATAGTAAACGCACCAATGAAAAATGAGACTATTGTTCAGATGAAAAAAGTTCTAGATATTCCAATCGTCGCTACAATCGTATCTGCATATGATGATATCGAAGGAAAGATAAAATCTGGTGTGGATATATTAAATGTATCAGGCGGAAAGAAAACTGCATTTTTAGTTGAAGAAATTAGAAAAAAAGTTGGATATGAATTCCCAATAATTGCAACAGGCGGCGATAATGAACAAAACGTGATTGATACAATAAATGCTGGTGCTAATGCTTTAAGCTATACTCCTCCTACATCTGGTGAAATTTTCCATAAAGTAATGGCAAATTACAGACAAGATATGAGAGATAAGCAAGATGAGTAAAAGTATAGATACAAAAGAACTCATAAAAATCGCTTTATTTAGTGCATTAATAATAATTGGATCATATATAATAATTCCATTATTCCCAGTTCCCATATCTTTACAAAGTTTATTTGCAATAGCATCGGGATATTATTTAAGCAAAAAATACGCAAACATGTCAGTCTTGTTGTATATAGTGTTGGGTCTTATTGGGCTTCCTGTTTTTGCTGGAGGAAAAGGTGGAATGCAGACAGTATTTTCACCAAGCTTTGGATATGTAATAGGATTTTTGGCACAAACTTTTTACGTTAGATTTAAAAATCGTAATCAATCAAAGTTAAATCTTTTTATAATGTTCATGATTTCATCACTTATTATTTATTGTTTTGGTGTGATATACATGGGATTATTTTTTAAATTATCTAACAAACAATTTGATTTGTGGAAATTATTGTTCACTGGTATGATTGTTTTCTTACCTGGTGATATGTTAAAAGCATTGATTTTTAGTTTCGTAACAAAAAGAATAGAAAAATACATTTAAAAAAGCCATACAAGTTTGATTATAAAATCAAATTTGTATGACTTTTTTTATTCTGTAATTTCTTTTAATTTTCCAAAAATTTTGTAATCAACATTTCTTAATTCACTGATATTTCTTGCTCCAAGCATTACCATAAGCATTTTTAGTTTATAAATCAAACTATCCAAAAATTCCTTCGCAAATTCATAACCACCATGCATTAAATAAGATAATACTTCTCCACTCATTGCTGTCATATCCGCGCCAAGAACAAGAGCTTTTACAATATCAATTGCTGTCTTTATTCCGCCACTTGCGATTAAAAACAAATCATCAGGCTTATCTTTCATTTCTAACAAGATTTTTGCAGTAGGAATTCCCCAACAATAAAACTCAGAAAATTCCATGTCAAACCTTCTGTTGTCCTCTATTTCAGAGAAATTAGTTCCACCAAATCCTGCAATATCAATGTATCTAACACCTAAATCGTATAATTCATAGATTGTCTTCTTGCTCATACCATAACCCACTTCTTTTACGATTATTGGCACATTTACATTTTCTACGATATTTTTGATGTTATCTTTAATTCCAGAAAATTCTCGGTCTCCCTCTTCCATAATCAATTCTTGAATTGGATTTAAATGAAGTCCAAACATATCAGAATCTATCATTTCGATAGCTTTTTTAACTGATTCCAAGCTTTCTCTTGCAGAAAGATTTCCTATTACGATGTTTTCGTTTTTAATCAAATTTTCTCGTACAAGTTCGAAACTTTCAATCGCTTCATCTTCCACAAGAGCAATTTTTTGACTACCTACCGCCATTGGAATGTTGAATGTCTTACACAACCTAGCCAAATCTTCATTGATATCGCAGCAGGAATCTCCGCCACCAGTCATGGCATTTATCATGAAGGGATAGTCGATTTTTTTGCCGTTAAATTCCACAGACAAATCGACATCATTCAAATCAATCTCAGGTAATGATGTGTGTTCCAAATATACACAATCAAATAAGTTGTTACCTCTGTATTCTGATTTTAAATAATTTTCAATGTGTTCTTGCTTTCTTTCCACAAAAATACCTCCAAAAAACAAAACCGCTAATTATTTTGTGATTCTTCCTCATTTTCATTATTTTCGTTGTTTTCACGATTAGTGGTTTGATCATCCAGTTTGTATTCAGCAAATAACCTGTCTACAATTTCTGGTAATTGTTCTTCATCAGCCATATACCAACTAATTCCGTCATTCTTATATTCTCCTGGTAGTATATAGCTATGTATTTTGCTAGATGAAAAGTTCGGAAGTTTTGTGAGATAAGATGTCATATCTCCCAATGGAATATTTGTCTTTACATCTCTTTTGAAAATTTCAATCATTTTTGGCATTTTAGTAATATTTGCTGGACTCAATAATTGATCCAACAATGTCTTTATAAAATAATGTTGATTTTCAATTCTCGCTTCATCAGATCCACCCAATGGATGACGTGCTCTTACATATTGCAACGCTTCATCTCCGTTAAGTTTTGATTTTCCTTTTGGGATACGGATATGTCTTGATTCGACAACTATTTCAGCTGGTGAATCAACTTCAACGCCTCCCATAGCATCTACTATGTGTTCAACGCTATCAAAATCAACTTCTACGTAATAATCCAAGTCAATTCCCAATAAATTTCTCAACGCTTTCAAAGATCCTTTTGCTCCTTCGTAAGCGTGTGCTGCATTTACTTTGTGGATATTGCCGTTCAATCTTATTTGGGTATCTCTCGGAACAGATAATATGTCCACGTTACCAGAATTAAAATTAACTTTGCAAACCATTATAGTATCAGACCTTTGATGATCTGTAGTGCTTACTTCTTTGTCTATTCCCAAAAGAACAAATAAAAATTCATCCGGTATATTTTGTTCAATTACGTTATTTTTTCCTAATTCATCGCCTTTAATATCAGAGCCAGTTGTTTTTAAGCTTCCAAGAAATTTACCAGCACCAAAATACACTCCCAAAAATAGTGCTAGCGAAATAAAAAAGACAATAACAGCTCTTTTCTTCATTCTATCCTCCAAATATATCTTAATGAACAAAGCACTCGGATTTACCGGTGCTTTGTCATAACACTTATTTAATTATATCAAAAACAATGAAAATTTACACTAATTTTGATTTTTTGTAAGTTTTAATTATTAATTTTCTCTTTTGCTTGTGAAAGCATAAGTTTGATTCTGTTAATTTGATTTACTTCACTTGCGCCTGGATCGTAGTCAATTGGAATGATGTTTGCTTGCGGATACAATTGTCTAATTCTTTTGATAACGCCTTTTCCTGTGATATGGTTAGGAAGACAACCAAATGGTTGGATACATACAATGTTATTGGCGTTTATGTGAATTAATTCAATCATTTCTGCAGTTAACAACCAGCCTTCACCGTATTGGTTTCCAAGCGATACAACTTCTTGTGCGTAATCTTCTAGTTCTTGTATTTTTAGTGGATGAGTAAATTTAGATTTAATTAATTGATTTCTAATGTATTTTCTGTAATGTTCAATCAAATTTACACCCATGTTGCACATGAATCCTGTGAATTTTGATTTTGATAAGAAATTTCCTTTGTGGTATTCGTTTCTCAAACAGTAAAGTACAAAATCTGTCAAATCAGGCATTACAACTTCACAACCTTCTTTTTCCAATAAATCTTGTAAATTATTATTGGCTTGAGGAAGATATTTTACGAGAATTTCTCCAACAATACCAACTTTTGGTTTTTGGATATCCAATAATTCTATTTTTGAGAAATCCTCAATAATTTCATCGACTGTTTGTCTGAATAATTTTGAACTTGATTTCAAAACTCTCTTTTGACATTCTTCAATCCATTTTTGTTTTAGAGCATCAGTTTGTTTATCTTTTTCGTAAGCTCTAGTAAAGTTTGATAATCTCATTATCAAATCTCCATACAAAACAGCAACTATCATTTTTTGTAATACTAATGGAGAAAGATTAAATCCTTCGTTTTTTTCGATATTTTGCCAAGAAATAGCAATTACAGGAATATTTTCGTATCCCGCTTCTTTTAGTGCTTTTCTTATGAAACCAACGTAGTTACTTGCTCTGCACGCTCCACCAGTTTGACTCATTAACAAAGCTAGTTTGTTAGTATCATATCTTCCAGAATTTATAGCTTCCATCATTTGTCCAACAACTGTAATTGATGGATAACAAGCGTCGTTGTTTACATACTTCAATCCTTCGTCGATTACTTTTGAATTAACATCTTTCAAAAATTCTACCTTGTAACCACTAGCTTTGAAAAGTGCTTCCATTATTTCGAAGTGATCAGGCGCCATTTGCGGTGCGAGAATTGTGTATTCATCTTTCATCTTCTTAGTGAATTCAACTTTTTCTACATGATATGATTTTTTCACATTTGGAATGAAGTTTTTCTTTTCAAGCGCTTGTATCAATGATCTTATTCTGATTTTTACAGCTCCTAAGTTGCTTATTTCGTCGATTTTTAGTACAGTGTAAATTTTTCCTTTTGCAGACAAAATTTCATTAACTTGGTCTGTAGTTACAGCATCTATTCCGCAACCAAATGAATTTAGCTGAACCATTTCCAAATCTTCACTGTTTCCGACAATTTCAGCTGCTCTGTAAAGTCTTGAGTGATATACCCATTGATCCAATACTCTCAAATCGCTATCTACATCGTCATCATAATCAATTATAGAATCTTCTGACAAAACTCCAAGACCTAATGAAGTGATAAGTTCAGGAATTCCGTGGTTGATTTCTGAATCAACATGATATGGCCTACCAGCTAATACAATTGCTTTTTTACCCATTTCGCGAATCTTAGACAAAGCTTTCTTGCCTTCAACTTTTACATCTTTTCTGTATTTTTCAAGTTCATCCCATGCTCTATCAACACTGTTAGAAATGTCCTTGTCAGAAAGCGCAAGCTCTTTTAATTCATCGATAAGTCTCGTTTTTAATTTGTTTTTATCTTGGAATGAGATGAATGGGTTGAAGAATTTTGTGTTTTTCAATCCATCAACATTATTTTTAATAACTTCTGGATAACCAGTAACAACTGGACAGTTGATGTGATTATTCGCCTTATCGTATTCTTGTTTTTCGAAAAATACTGAAGGATAAAATATCATATCAACATTTTTTTCTAATAAATCTTCAATGTGGCCGTGAACTAATTTTGCTGGATAACAGCATGTTTCACTTGTAATAGAGGAAATTCCTTTTTCGTAGATTTCTCTTGACGATTTAGATGACAATACAACTCTGTATCCTAAATTTGTGAAGAATGTATGCCAGAAAGGATAATTTTCGTACATATTCAACACTCTAGGGATTCCTACAGTTGCTCTCGCTTTATCTTTTGGAATGCTCTTATAACCAAATAATCTCTTGTTTTTGTAATCGTACATATTTGGAAGCTTGTCTTTTTTATCGAGACTAATTCCAGCTCCTCTTTCGCATCTATTTCCAGTTACAAATTTCTTGCCGTTTGCAAATTTGTTTATAGTCAATTTACAATGGTTCGAACAGTATTTACATTCAGCTTGTTCTTGAGTGTATTCAAATTTTTCAAGTTCATCTTCTGATAAAATCGTGGAATATCCTGTTGATTTTTCTTTTGCAATCAAAGCCATTCCCATGGCTCCCATAAGGCCTGAAATATTCGGTCTTGTTGGAATTTTGCCTGTGATTTTTTCGAACGCTCTTAAAATCGCATCCCCGTAGAATGTACCACCTTGAACTACGATATGTTCACCTAATTTTGATGGATCTCTAAGTTTGATAACTTTTTGGATTGCGTTTTTGATTACTGAATAGCATAAACCTGCTGCAATATCACTGACACTAGCGCCTTCTTTTTGCGCTTGTTTTACTTTCGAATTCATAAAAACTGTACATCTTGAACCTAAATCCACAGGATTTTCCGATTCAAGAGCTTTTTGTTGAAATTCTTGTACCGATAAATTCAAACTGTGAGCAAATGTTTCAATAAATGATCCACAACCTGAAGAACATGCTTCATTTAATTGAATGGAGTCAATTATTCCGTCATTTACATGCATTGCTTTCATGTCTTGACCGCCAATATCCAAGACGAAATCAACATCCGGATCAAAATATCTTGCAGCAGTCAAATGTGCGATTGTTTCTACTTCTCCAAAATCGACTGATAATGCTTGTTTTATAAAATCTTCACCATAACCTGTGATACCACTGCTTGCGATTTTTTGATTTTCGTTTAATTTGGAATAAATTACAGATAACTGTTCCTTTACTAAATCGAGTGGATTACCTTGGTTATTTGCATAAAAATGATAAACAATGTTGCAGTCTTCATCAATTACTACAATTTTACTAGTAGTTGAACCCGCATCTATCCCCAAGTATAAGTTTCCTTCTACCTCATCAATATTTTTGAATTTTACGTTAGATTTCTTGTGATTTTCATAAAAATCTTCTTTTTCTTTCTCATTTTTAAATAACGGCTCGAGTATCAAATCATCGCTAATTTCTTGCTTTTTGTCATAAGATCTGTTTAACAAATCTTCGTATTTTATAGATTCTTCATTCATTGATGCAATGGCTGCACCCAATGCTACAAATACTTGTGCATTATCAGGACTATAGAATGTATTCACGCCATCATCTAATGTTGTGATGAATCTGTTTCTTAATTCCGATAAGAAATAAAGTGGTCCACCCAAAAATACTATGTTCCCTTCAATAGGTCTTCCACATGCAAGATTAGATATTGTTTGATTGACAACAGATTGGAATACACTCACTGCCATGTCTTCTTTTGTTGCTCCTTGATTAATCAAAGCTTGAATGTCAGTTTTTGCATATACTCCGCATCTACTTGCAATCGAAAATATTTTCTTGTAATCCTTGGCTAATTCGTTAAGACCAGTAGCATCTGTTTTTAACAATGCAGCCATTTGGTCTATGAATGCTCCAGTTCCACCAGCGCAGATGGAGTTCATTCTTTGTTCTACGTTTCCTTTTAAATAAGTTATTTTACTATCTTCTCCCCCTAGCTCAATGCATACATCGGCATTGGGAATATATTTTTTTATAGCTGTAGTTCCTGCTACAACTTCTTGTATAAATTCAATATTTAAATTATCTTCAACATACATTCCGCCACTTCCAGTGACCATGATTGTACAATCGCTGTTTTTGAACTCTGGATGTGAATCGTATGCTTGTCTAAGAACATTTTTGGTAGTTTCTTCAATGTCAGAACGGTGTCTAGTGTATTCTTGAAATAAAATTTCGTAGTTTTCATTTATAATGACAAGTTTGACAGTCGTTGAACCTACATCTAATCCCATGTGGATTTTCATTGTGCTATTCCCTCCATATTCCTATACTAAGTTAGTATATTTCAAAAGCACAAAAACTTCAATAAATTTTTTTATGTATTATATGTTTTAATTTTACTATTTATCTCAGAAATTACTTTCAATTTATCACAAGACCATTTAGGCAGATAAAGTTTTGGCTTGTATGCATCTCCAGTCATTCTATGCACGACAGTATCTTCATTTAAAATTTTGAAACTATCAACGACCCAATCAGTGTACTCATCCATCGTTAAAATTTTAAATTTATTTTTTTGATAATAATCGTACAACCTTGAATCTGTTTGTATATATAAAGAATGAATTTTGATTCCCCAAATATCGTGTATTTGTGTTTGATACACACTTTCCAAGAAATCATCTTCAGTTTCATAAGGAAGTCCAGCGATTACATGTGATATAACTTTGATTCCATTATCCATTAGTTTTTTTGCCATATCAAAATAAACTTCATTGCTATAAGCACGATTGATCAATTCTATCGTAGACTTTTTTGTAGATTGAAGTCCCATTTCAACCCAAACATCAACCTCTTTATTGATATCACTCAAAAGTTGTATCTTCTCATCATCTAAGCAATCTCCTCTTGTTGCAATATCAAGCACAATTACATTTTCATTTTCAATAGCATCTGAATAGATTTTTCTAAGTTCATTTACAGGCTTATAAGTATTGGTAAATGATTGAAAATACGCAATAAATTTGTCAGCTTTTTTCTTTTCAGATAATCTTTTTATTTGCAATTCGACTTGGTCTTTGATTGAATACTCATTAAAAGTAAATTCACCAGAACCACTTTCAGAACAAAAAATACAGCCGTTAGAATTTTTTCTATTAGGACAACTGAACCCACCATCTAAGGGTAATTTGTAAACTTTAGTGCCGTATGTTTTTTTCAAATAATCACTTAATCTATTTATTTTTATTTTTTTCACGAATCCTCCTGAAAAAACTTTGCATCAGTTCCACACACTCTTTTTCCATAATACTTTTTACTTCTATTTTATGATTGAGACCTTCGTAATCATTTAACGATAGCAAAGACCCGCAAGCTCCTCTTTTTTTATCAAAAGCGCCGAACACAACTTTTGGTATTCTAGAATACACCAAAGCTCCAGTGCACATCACACAAGGCTCCAATGTCACATACATAGTGCAATCATCTAACCTAAAATTTCCAATAACTTGTGTTGCTTGATTGATAGCTTTTAATTCTGCATGCATTGTAGCGTTGTTATCTGTTTCCACACTATTATAGGCTTGGGCAATTATTTCGCCATTTTTTACAATAACACATCCAACTGGAACTTCGTCCATATCAAATGCAATCCTTGCTTGTTCGATAGCTTTTATCATGAATTTTTCATCATTATTTTCCATAATTTATAAAACACCTTTCCTATCCGATTATATCAAATTGTTTGTATTATTTAAATTTGAATACGTAAATCGTTTGTGATATTCTTTATATATAATGTAGTATTTAAGGAGGACTTATGTCAGAATCAAAATTTGAAGAGTTTCCATACGGAGAACTTGGAATCATAGCTATGAAAAACATTGAAGGTTTGGCAAAAGAAGTTGACGAACTTTTAATGAAAAAAAACGGTGCAACACAAAGTTATTTATTAAAAATAACAGAATCCAGATTTAGTAACGGCGAAGGAAAAGTTACAATCGATGAATCAGTTAGAGGTCGTGATATTTTAATCATATCAGACGTTGGAAATTATGGATTGAAGTACAATATGTTTGGTGAACAAACTATAATTGGTCCAGATGAACACTTCCAAGATATCAAAAGAGTAATCTCCGCAATCAATGGAAAAGCTTCTCGTATCAATGTAATGATGCCTCTTTTATATTCATCTCGTCAACACAGACGTAAATCAAGAGAATCGCTTGATTGTGCAATGGCACTTCAAGAATTAGAATCCATGGGAGTAGATGGAATTTACACATTTGATGTGCATGATCCAAACGTCCAAAACGCAATCCCATTGATGACATTTGAAAACATCTATCCTACAGCAGAAATAGTTAATTATTTCCTAGAAAAAGAAGAAATAACTACTGATGAATTAGACAAAAAAGACATGATTATAATTTCACCAGATACAGGCGCAATGGATAGAGCAATTTACTATTCAAATATTTTAAAACAAGACATAGGTTTATTCTACAAAAGACGTGATTACACTAAAGTTGTAGACGGCAAGAACCCTATAATCGAACACAAATACATCGGACGTGAAGTTGATGGAAAAGATATTTTAATCGTAGATGATATGATTGCTTCTGGTGGATCTGTTATTGATATAGCAAAACAATTGAAAAAACAAAACGCTAAGAGAATATTCTGCGCAGTAAGCTTCGCATTGTTTACTGAAGGCCCTGACAAATTTGACCAAATGTACAATGAAGGATTTATCAACGGAGTTTATTCTACAAACTTAACTTACGTACCTGAATCAATTAAAAATAAAGAATGGTTCCACGCTGTAGATATGAGTGAATTGATGAGTGAATTCATTCACCACATCAATAGAGAAGAATCCATCTCAATATTGTTAGATAAAACAAGAGGTATTAACATTTTATAAGGAGAAAATAATGAAATCATCTCACGGAGCAAATCTTTTTGAAATACAAAAAGAATACGGATTTAATATAGATGAAATCAAGGATTTCAGTTCTAATGTCAATCCTTTAGGCCCAAGCCCTAAAGCGATGACTAAGCTTGAAAAAAATCTTAATAAAGTCGGAGTTTATCCCGACCCAAATTACGATCAATTGCTATCATCTATTGAAGAATACACCAATGTATCAAGAGACAAAATCTTGCTTACATCCGGAAGCACTAATTTGATTTCATCATTTATATCCCTTATCAATCCAAAAAACGCAATAATATTCAACCCTAGTTATTCAGAATATGAAAGGGAACTTAATAAAATCAACTCCAATATAATTTCTTATGATTTGGATAAATCAAATGATTTCGCAATAGATTGTGAGAAATTAACGAGAATGATAAAAGAAAATGACGTAAGTCTTGTAATATTAACAAATCCCAACAATCCAACAGGATACGCTATTGAAAACGAAAAACTTAAAAATCTCATTAAATCAAGTAATTGCTATTTCATGATAGATGAAACTTATGTTGAGTTTTCAGATGTAGACAAGTATTCAGCAGTTAAGTTAACTCAATCATGTGATAACCTGCTTGTTATACGCTCCACATCAAAATTTTTCGCAGCCGCTGGAATAAGATTGGGATACGGTATAACCGGAAACAAAAAACTTTACGATGATATAAATAAGCACACTAATTTGTGGAACATAAATATCTTCGCTGATATTCTTGGTGGTGAAATGTTTACAGACACTGATTACCACAAAAAAGTGTTCGAATTTATTAATCGTGAAAAAGAAAAAATGATATCTACTCTGAAAAAGATAGATTGCTTGAAAGTGTATCCTTCAAAATCAAATTTCGTGTTATGCGAAATATTGGATAAAAAAATGACCGCACATGATTTAAGAGAAAAACTAATTCCTTATGCTCTTATCATAAGAGACTGTGCCTCATTTAATAACTTGAATGAATACTTTTTTAGATTTTGCATTTTGGATGAACAATCAAACGACAAATTGCTAAAATTGATTGAAAATATTTTAAAATAATCGCAATTTAAAAGATCTCAGATAATAAAATCTGAGATCTTTTTTTGTTTGGTTATATTACTTTTTTATCTTTTTTGTGTTCATCTGATATTAAAGTTGCCATGTTAACAAATCTTTGAATTGTATCCTCATGATCTGGATGCAAATCAACTTTTTCAACATGAATTGCACACACTTTATATTCACCAGTTCCTGTTATTGGATCGTAGTGATTTGATGTTACTTCATTAATTGGAGATTCCCTGTAGTGGAATGTCATGAAAATCATATTAGGTAATACTTTATCAGTTACTACAACACGAGTTACAACACTTCCTCTTCTCGATGTTACTCTAATAGTATCCAAATCTTTTACGCCTAATCTTTCTGCATCCACTGGATTTATTTCTGCAAGTTCATAAGGACTTACTCCATCCAAATCTTTTGAGTATCTTGTAGTTATGTTGTAATGATATAACATTCTTCCTGTACTTAAAATCATTGGATAATCATCATCAGGCAATTCTTCTGATGGTCGGTATTCTATTTCCATCATTTGACCTTGGCCTCTTGCAAATATTCCTTTGTGCAAGTATTTTGTACCAGGGTGAGATGTTGTAGGACATGGCCATTGCAATCCGACTTTGTCAATTCTTTCGTAAGTCATACCTCTGTAACTTGGCATAGTTACTCTCATTTCTTCAAATACATCTTCACTTGTTTCATAACCGAAGAATACATTTGGATTTATGATTTTACTTACATCACACAAAATTGACCAGTCATTTCTAGCTTGTCCCGGAGGAGCAACAGCTTTTCTAACCCTTTGAACTCTTCTTTCAGTATTTGTAAAAGTTCCGTCCTTTTCTGCATAGCAAGTTGCTGGGAATACAACATCTGCAAGCTTTGCAGTATCAGACATAAATATATCTTGAACAACTAATAAATCTAAATTATTCAAAGCTCTCTTAACGTGATTTGCGTCTGGGTCTGATAAAACAGGATCTTCACCCATTATATACATCGCCTTTAAATTTCCCTTAACTGCTTGATTAAACATTTCAGGAATTTGATATCCAAGATTTGGACTCAAAGGAGTCTTCCATACGCTTTCGAAAAATTCACGAGCTTTTGGATCAGTAACTTTTGCATAAGCAGGATATGTGTTAGGTAAAGCACCCAAATCACATGCGCCTTGTACGTTGTTTTGACCTCTGATAGGGTTAATTCCACCAGACTCAATACCAACATGGCCTGTTAACATACCTAAATTTGCTAAGCTCATTACGTTTTCTGTTCCATGAGTGTGTTCAGTAATACCTAATGTATAGAATATACCAGCTTTTTTAGTCTTTGCGTATAACAAAGCGGCTTGTCTTATTAATTCTTTGTTCACACCTGTAACTTTTTCAGCTTCATCCAAATCGTATTTCATTACTGTTTTCTTCAAGCCTTCAAAGTTTTCAACACGAGATTCAATATAATCTTTGGCTTCTAATCCTTCTTCTATGATGACTTTCATCATAGCATTTAATAAGAATACATCAGTACCAGGATTTAACCTTAACCAAATATCTGCTTCTTCTGCCAAATCAGTTCTTCTTGGATCTACAACGATAAGTTTAGTTCCCTTTTTAACTGCTTGTTTCATCTTATTACCAATAATAGGATGAGCAACTGTAGCATTTGAACCAATGACAAATAATAATTCTGCACCCAGAATTTCTTCGATAGAGTTTGTCATGGCTCCACTTCCTAATGTAGCTGCAAGACCTGCAACTGTTGGAGCGTGTCAGGTTCTAGCGCAGTGATCGACGTTATTCGTTCCTATCGCTGCTCTCATCATTTTTTGGAATACAAAGTTATCTTCGTTTGTACATCTTGCAGAACTTAAACCAGCGATTGAATTCGGTCCAAATTCCATCTTTATATCTCTTAATTTGTTTCCAACATAACCTATTGCTTCATCCCAGCTACATTCAACTAATTCACCATTTTTTCTGATTAATGGAGAAGTCAATCTTTCGTCTGAATGAATCATATCTGTATGGAAACGACCTTTTATACAAAGCGAGTTTTGATTTACGTAACCATCACATGGTTCAACACCCTCAACTTTTCCATTTTTTACAACTAAGTTGAATTGACATCCTGTTCCACAGAATGGACAAGTTGTCTTAACTTTTTCAACTTCCCAAGGTCTAGTATTTTTTAATTGTTTGTTAACTAATGCCCCTGTTGGACATACGCTTATACATTGTCCACACATACGGCAGTTTTCTTTAGATAAAGGAAGATCGAAAGCTGTAGAAATATAAGAATCAAATCCTCTATTTTTAAAATCTATTGTATGTGTACATTGAACTTCTTCGCATACTCTGACGCATTTTCCACACAAAATACATTTATTTTGATCTCTAAAGATTAATGGATTGCTATCATCAACTTCGTGATTTTGAACTTCTATGTCATAATTACCATATTTGCCTAATACTTCAGGGTTTTTAACACCATATCTGTAGCACAAATCTTGTAATCTACAATTACCAACTTTTGAACAAGTTAAGCAATCTTTAGGGTGATTCATCATCAAAAGTTTAAGTATATTTTGTCTAGTTTTTACTAATCGATCAGTTTCTGTCTTAACTATCATTCCATCTTTGACCATAGTAGAACATGATGTTTGAAGTTTTCTTGATCCTTCAATCTCAACTAAACACATTCTACAACCGCCAAATTCGCTCAGGTATTTATCGTGGCATAATGTTGGAATATCAATTCCAACTTTATGCGCTGCTTCTAATACAGTGGTATTTTCTTCAACTTGAATATCAATACCATCAATATTTATATTTAACATATTACACCTACCAAACTTCGTTAAATCCTACATTCAAAAATATTTCTTCTAGTTCAGTTTTATGCATTTTCTCCATTTTAGATAAACCAGCAAAAATATCTTTTTCAGCTTTATCTAGGCAAGAGTTTGCTATATCAGCATATAATTGCATAGCTTCTTCTTCTCTTTTTATAGCTAATTTGATAGCATCTGTAAAATTCATTTCTGTAGTCATTCTTGGTCTATCAATGTCTTGTGATAAATTATAGTCTTCGCTATCATCAATTTTAATTGTTTCTGCCTTTGTTTCTAAGAATTTTTGTAAGTAATCTTTATGTTTTAATTCTTCTTTACTAAGTCTTTCAAAAAGACTTTTTGTTTGTGGATCTTCTGCTTTTTCAGCTGCATCTTTGTAAAATGTATATGAATCGTCTTCTCTGTTTACAGCATCGTCTATAATTGATATTAATTGTTCTCTATTCATTATCTCACCTATTTATTATCTATTTTTTCTATTTTTTTCAAAATCTTATCCAAACCTAATACATTATTCCAGCTTGCTTCAACAAATTCACCGCCAATTTTTTTGTAAGGTTGTTTTGGATTATCTACGTTTAACAGTTCTGTAGTTAGTCTACCCTTTAAACAAAGTGGTCTGCCATTTTCTGGGCTTAATGCTCTTAGTGCAATATTCTTGCCGTTTTTTCTCAAAACTTCAAATTCACAACCGTATTCGCATACTTTACATTGAACTTTCTTTGTTTCTAATTCCCATTTTCTTCCTAAATTCATAGCCCTCTTATCCATCAATGCTCCTACTGGACAAGCTACTACACATCTATTACAAGAAATACAATAAGAAGATTCAAATGTATCATTAATATCTAAATTAATTCTTGTTTCATATCCTCTATTTGAGAAGTTAAGGATTTTTCTATCATCCATGACATTGCAAGTTCTTACGCATTTACCACATAATATACACTTGCTATCATCTCTAATGATATATGGTGAAGAATCATCTACTAACTTTTCTCTTCTTGCTCCGTCATGTTCTCTGAATTTTACGCCATATTCATAAGAATATTTTTGCAATTGACATTCACCAGATTTTTGACAAGTTAAGCAATCATTCGGATGAGAATCTAACAACATTTGAAGAATTCTTTGTCTATGCTTAATTAACCTATCAGTTTTTGTATGAACAACCATGTTGTCTTTTGCCAAAGTAGAACAAGCTGTCATTAATTTTTTGCTACCTTCTATTTCGACCAAGCAAAGTCTACATGCACTCACTACATCCAAATTTTTATCGTAACATAAATTCGGAATATCAATCCCATTTTCTCTCGCTAATTCAATAATGAATTTGGGTTTATCAGTTTGAATTACCTTTCCATCAATAGTTACAGTAATCATACTATCTATCTCCTAACTACTGCGTGAACAGGACATACAGTTTCACAATTACCGCATTTTATACATTGAGACTTGTCGATAACGTGTTGTTTTTTAACCGCTCCTTCTATACAACTTACAGGACAATTCTTGGCACACTTTGTACATCCTATACATTTGTCTGTAATTTCGTATGATAGAAGTGCTTTACATGCATGAGCTGGACATTTCTTATCGTAAATATGAGCTTCATATTCATTTCTAAAGTATTTCAATGTAGAAATTACAGGATTTGGAGCTGTTTGTCCAAGACCACAAAGTGAAGCAGATGTAATAGTATCACACAAATCTTCTAGCGCTTCAATATCTCCATCTTCACCTTTTCCTGAAGTTATTTTTTCTAAGATTTCAAGCATTCTCTTGGTACCTTCACGACATGGAACGCACTTACCGCAAGATTCATCTACAGTAAATTCAAGGAAGAATCTAGCAATGTCAACCATACAGTCATCTTCATCCATTACAATCATTCCGCCTGATCCCATAATTGAACCGATTTTTGCCAATGATTCAAAATCAACCGGAGTATCTAAGAATTCTTCTGGAATACATCCACCAGATGGACCACCTGTTTGAACAGCTTTGAATTTCTTGCCGTCTTTAATTCCACCGCCGATATCAAATATGATTTCTCTTAGAGTTGATCCCATTGGAACTTCTACCAAACCAGTATTTACAACTTTACCACCTAAAGCGAATACTTTAGTTCCTGGTGAACCTTCTGTACCAAAACTTGTAAACCAATCTGCACCTCTATACATGATTGCTGGAACGTTAGCAAATGTTTCAACATTGTTAATGATTGTTGGTTTATCCCACAATCCTCTTTCAGCTGTTCTGAATATTTTAGTACGAGGCATACCACGTCTACCTTCGATAGATTCCATCAATGCAGTACCTTCACCACAAACGAAAGCACCTGAACCCAATCTCAATTCAATATCAAACGAGAAGTCTGATCCGAAAATATTATCTCCTAAAAGATTCGTTTCTTTTGCTTGTTGAATTGCTATTCTCAATCTTTTAACCGCAATTGGATATTCCGCTCTTACGTAGATAAAACCTTGATTTGCACCTATAGCTCTACCGCATATAGCCATACCTTCTAATACTGAATGAGGGTCTCCTTCAAGAATTGCTCTATCCATGAAAGCACCAGGGTCTCCTTCGTCGGCATTACAAATAACATATTTTTGACTATTTTCTACTTTATACGCTGATTCCCATTTTCTACCAGTAGGGAAACCTGCTCCTCCACGGCCTCTTAAGCCAGATTTTTTCATTTCATCAATTATGTCTTTTTGGTCTAAATCGAAAATTGCTTTATGTAAAGCTTGATATCCATCTGCGCCAATATATTCATTTAAAGATTCTAATTGGATTTTTTCTACATTTCTTAAAGCTATTTTATATTGCTTATCGTAGAAATCAACTGAGTTGTATTTTAAAATCTTATCGTCTTGTTTTGCATTTTCGTAAACCACATCTTCGTCAACTTCATCATTTACAATTGATTTATCGACGATATTTTTGACATCTGATAATTTAACCCTTGTGTAGAAAATTCCTTCAGGATATACAACAACGTTAGGACCAGTTTCACAAAGTCCGATACATCCTACTGGAACTACAACCACGTTTTCAATCTTTTCTTCTTCGATATACTTATTGAACTCATCAATTAAAGATTTAGCACCTGTAGCTTCACAACCAGCTCCACCACATACAACTATTTGCTTTTCTTTTGGATTAGTATGTTCAACATATATTTTATCCTTTACGAGCTCACGCATTTTAATATTTTTTGCAAACTCATCTCTTATTTCGTTAAGTTTTTCAATATTCATAACAAATCCCCTAATAACTAATTATATTTACTAACTATAGATTCTAATTCATTGACAGCTACCTTACCGTAGACATCTCCATTGATAACAATAACTGGAGCTAATGCACACAATCCAACGCATCTACAAGGTGTGATAGAAAATTTTTGATCTTCAGTAGTGCTACCTGCAGGAATCTTCAAAATTTCTTGTAATTTTTCAGAAACTCTTTGAGCACCTTTTACATAACATGCAGTTCCTTCACAAACTTGAATATCGTATTTTCCTTTTGGAATTAATGAAAATTGTGCATAAAAAGTTATTACACCATAAATTTCTGACAAAGGAATATCCAATATTTTTGAAATTGTAGTAATAATTTCCTTTGGCAAATATCCAAATTCATCTTGTGCATGTTGCAACACCGGCATCAAAGGACCTTTAATATCCTTTTTGCTTCTTACAAATTCTCGAAATTCTTCGACTTGTTCAGCATGTTCTTTTAAGTCAAAAGTAAAACTCATTTAAATCCCCCTATAAAAAATTGTTTTCCTGTTGTTATGAAAATTATATTCTTTTTTATATTTTTAATTATACCACTTATTTTGGCTAAAGTAAATTAGCATTTTCTTAAATATGTAAATTAATATTCATTATCATTTTAGTATTCATTCTTTTTTCTCAGTTTTATAGTATACTTATTCGTTGAAGTGCATTATATATATATTTATCTTTAATATATTGTTAAAGTAATTGATATTTTTTAGCGTTAAGTGTTTTAACTTTGTAAATTATTTTGACGTTCAAATAATTTATGAAAATAATTTCCTTATTTTTTCGGAATATAACGAAATATGATATAATATAAAATAGTAAATTAATTGGAGGTTATATGGATTTTATTATAGGTACATCTGGCCATATTGATCATGGAAAAACTACATTAATAAAAGCTTTAACCGGAAATAGCACTGATAGACTACCGGAAGAAAAAAAGAGAGGAATTTCTATCGATTTAGGTTTTAGCTATTTTGATCTTCCAAGTGGTCAACGAGCTGGAATAATTGACGTGCCAGGTCACGAAAAGTTTGTAAAAAATATGATGACTGGTACTTTTGGTATGGATATGATTCTTTTATGTATCGACTGTAAAGAAGGCGTTATGCCTCAAACAGTTGAGCATTTGGATATACTTAGGTTTTTGAATAAAACTGAAGGAATTGTCGTGTTAACCAAAAGGGACTTGGCAACTGATGAAGAAACAGAAAAAACAGTCGAACAAGTTAAAGAATTAGTCAAAGGAACTTTCCTTGAAAATTGTCCTATTTGCGAAGTAGATTCTATTTCAAAAAGAGGAATAGATAATTTAATTCAAATGATAGATTCTGAATCTAAAAAATTAAAGCAAAAGCATGCCGAGAGAGATTACAGAATGAATATCGACAGAAAATTTAACGTAAAAGGAATTGGAACGGTTGTTACAGGAACTTTATTGGATGGAGATATCCACAAGGGAGAATCTTTTATTTATCCAATAGAAAAAGATATCAACATTAAAAATATTCAAGTTCACAATAAAAATGTAAATGTCGCTCACCCATCACAAAGGGTTGCTTTGAATATAAATCTAAATTTGGATGAAATTGACAGAGGTTTT
Organism: Finegoldia magna ATCC 29328; assembly: GCF_000010185.1. NCBI lineage: Bacteria > Bacillati > Bacillota > Tissierellia > Tissierellales > Peptoniphilaceae > Finegoldia > Finegoldia magna. The sequence goes on from NC_010376.1 coordinate 1,259,948, forward strand.
GTAATCGCGAAGAAAAACTCACTAAAAGCTTTCAATATGATAGATGTTAGACTTACACTATTAGAAAGTGCTTCTCCTTTAAATCACTGGGACAGAGTTAGGTTATTCCACGGTACGAAAGAAATATTCGGAAGAGTTGTTCCTCTTGATAAGCAAGTGATTCAACCGGGAACTCAAGCTCTTGTTCAGATCAGACTTGAAGAAAAAATTTATGCAAAAACATCCGATCCATTTATTTTGAGACAATTTTCACCACAAGTTACAATCGGTGGTGGTATTATAATTGATGGTTCTGTAAGAAAACATAAATTATTTGATGAAGAAATTATCGAAAATCTTAAAATAAAAGAAGAAGGAAAAATCAAAGATATTATTTTAAATTATCTACAAGATGAGATTTTCCCTACTAAAATCGATGATTTGGTATTCTACTCTTCTGAATCAAAAGACAAAGTTTTAAAGGAATTGGACGGATTAAAACAAGAAGATAAAGTTGTAATTAGAAACGACAAAGTCTTGGAAAAAGAAGCTTACCTAAAATTATTAGGAAAATTAAAAATGTTTGTAATTTCATTCCACAAAACAAATCCTTTATTGCCTGGAATTAATAAAGAAGAACTTCTCAAAAAATTACAACTAGATGATGACAGACCTTTCTTTAATTACATGATTAAAGATTTAATCGACCAAGAAGTTTTAATTGAAGAAAGTGGTATAGTTTCCTCTACAGGTCACAAAGTTAAATTAAGTGATGAAGACGAAAAAATCAGAAAAAAAATGCTTCAAGATATTTGCCAAAATCAATTCGACAAATTATTAAAGATAGACAATGTTGTCCACAACCAAAAAGACAAGACGATTTTGGGAATTTTATTACAAAAAGATGTAGTAATTTTAAGAGATAACTTTTTGATTTCCAAGAAATGCTATGACAAATTTATTAAAACTGTCGATGATCACTTCAATAAGAACAAAACTTTGAATGTAAAAGAACTCAAGGACATGCTCAATATCTCCAGAAAAAGTGCAATCACACTTTTGGAAACACTAGATATCAAAGGGTATACTAAGAGGATCGAAAACGACAGAGTTAAAGTAAAAGATTTTAAATAATAGAATAGGGCTTTGCACTGCGAAGCCTTATCTATTAAGAAATTTGTTACAGTTTTGTGAATTAGATGTAAAATAATTTGTAAATTGCATGTATTTTTGGTATAATATTAAAGTATTTGGGAATTGATGGGTGCTGGTGTGCCCTGCGGTCTTCAAAACCGTCTCAGGTAGTTAGGAGCTGCCCGGGTAGGTTCGATTCCTACCATTTCCCGCCATACATATATAGATAGCTAAATTTAGCTATCTATTTTTTTTGGAGTACTAAAAAATCAGTGAACGTTGAAATATTTCAACATTCACTGATTTTTATTTTATAAATATTTTTTCAAAGCTTCTGCTTTGTCACATTTTTCCCATGACAAATCCAAATCATTACGTCCGAAATGTCCGTAGCTTGCCACTTCTCTGTAGATTGGTCTTTGTAAATCCAATTTGTCGATGATTGCTTTTGGTCTTGCATCAAAGTTTTCATTTATTGCTTGAATAATTTTTTCTTCTTCTATTTTATTTGTTCCAAATGTGTTGATGAACATACTGATTGGTTTTGCAACTCCAATTGCATAAGAGAAACCTACCTCACATTTGTCGCAAAGTCCAGCTGCTACGACATTTTTTGCGATATATCTTGCAAAATATGCTGCTGATCTGTCAGTTTTTGTAGGGTCTTTCCCACTGAATGCTCCACCACCGTGATTACAGAATCCACCATAAGTATCTACGATGATTTTTCTTCCTGTAAGTCCAGCATCTCCCATTGGTCCACCGATTACGAATTTTCCTGTTGGGTTGATGAAGAATTTTGTATTTTCGTCGATCATTGACTCATCAACGATTTTCAAGATAACTTCTCTCTTAATATCTTCTTTTAATTGTTCGTAATCAACATCTGGGTCGTGTTGTGTTGAAACTACGATAGCTTCAATTCTTTTTGGAGCGTCGTTTTCATATTCAACAGTTACTTGAGTTTTCCCATCTGGTCTCAAATAATTCAAGATTTTTTCTTTTCTAACAGTTGCAAGTCTTCTTGCTAATTTGTGTGATAATTCCAATGGTAATGGCAATCCTGATTCTGTTTCATTAGTTGCATAACCAAATACCATTCCTTGGTCACCTGCACCATATCTGTCGTATTCGTCAGATTTATTGTCCTTGTATTCTTCAGATTCATCAACACCTTGTGCGATGTCTTTTGATTGTTCTTCTAATGAAGTTATGATTGCGCATGTTCTTGCATCAATACCATAATCAGCATTATCATATCCAATTTCAGCCAATGTTTTTCTAACGATTGATCTGATGTCTACATAACTTGTAGTAGTAATCTCTCCCATTACCATAACAAGTCCAGTTGTAGAACAAGTTTCGCAAGCAACTCTTGCATCTTTGTCTTCTTTAATAATAGCATCTAATATTGCATCAGAAATTTGGTCACAAACTTTGTCTGGGTGACCTTCAGTAACTGATTCAGATGTTAAAAATATGTTTTTCATAATACCTCCATAAAAAAATCCTCACCTGAAAAGGTAAGGATGTGTAAACTTATCTTTCAGGATTTCCTGTGGGATTTAGCACCTAATTTAATAGGTTGCTGAGTTTCATAGGGCCCATTCCCTCCACTACTCTTAATAAGATAATTATCAAATTGTCGTATAATACATTACCACTATTTTCTTATTCTGTCAAGTATTTTAATCAATATTTTCCATAGCGCTCTTACGATACATTTTTATAGCTCTTATCAACAATAAAACTATGACAATAAGCATCAATCCGAATGATATTCCTATTTCCAATAGTTTCACATCATTCAATAAAAATCTAACGGGCATCAAGGTTGCTGATGAAAATGGAACAAAAGATAATATTTTAATCAAAATATCGCTGTCTTTTCCTAACGAATTGATTATCACGATAAATAAACCAACTAATACCAAGAATATTGGAACTATTAGAAAATTAACTTCTTCCGCTCTCTTGACAGCAAGTCCTAGAATTTGGAACAAAATCAAATACAAGACAAACCCAAACACTACAAACAAAAGTATCGTCAACAAGAATTTGAGACTCAAAGTATTGGTGAAAAATGTCCATATTCCTTCTGGATAGTAGTTTTTGTTGAAAAATATTCCAATTATTCCCGCAAAAATAAATATGAAATATTGGATTAATCCCAAAACTGCTGAACTCAAAAGCTTACCAAACACAAATACACTTGGTTTTGCAGATGATAAAAGCACCTCAATAGTCTTGTCCTTTTTTTCTCTAGAAATATTGTTACTCATAACACTACCGTAGAACAATATCATTAAATCGAAAAGTATAACAAAAACTATTGAAAATACAAATGAATGTGACCTGTCTTTGTTCAAAACTTTTTCTGTAAAATCTATCTTTGCTTTAGAATTTTTCTCAATTATTCCAGGGTCTACTCCATTGTTAATTAAACTTTTGTCGTAATTGTACTTTTCCAAAGCTCTCGTGAATCTTTCGGAATGATCGTCCATAAATTCTTTATTTTTGATATAAGAATTGAACTTTGTTGGAGTTTCTACTACAAATCCGATATTGTATTCACCACTTTCTACGGCTTTTTTTACATCAGATTCAGATGTAAGCACATCTTTACTTTCAAGTCCCATTATAGTCTTCAAATATTCAACATCAATTTCACTGTTAGATGAATAAATGCAAGTGTTTTTAAATGTAAGTGCATTGATATCTACAGTTGCATTTTTGTTTGCACCTCTATTGGTGTTATTGAAAATAGATGGCATAAACCTTGGCAAGAATGACAAAGCAAATACCAATACTGTAATCACCAATGTCGCTATCAAATACGAATTGTGTCTTATTATGGAATTAAATTCAAAATTAAATACTCTGCTGAATTTTTTCATTATTCTCTAACACCAACCTTTGACACGAAAACATCTTGAAGACTTGGTTCATATTGACTAAAACAATTGATGTCGATTTGATTAAGCATCATAAATTCCAATATGTCTTCTTTCGTTACATTCTCAGTAAGTCTAACCAAAAGTTTGAACTCTCTGACAACAGCATCTGGATAAATCAAGTTTTCTGATTCTAATAATTCTTTTAATTCCCAAATTCCCATGTTATTTGCATTAAGTAGCATTTTCTTCTCAGCCATGGAAGTTTTGATTTCATTCAAATCGCCATTCAAAATAATTCTACCTTCTTCAATAACACAAACATCTCTGCAGAATTCTTCTACATAACTCATCAAATGGCTGGAAAATATAACAATTTTTTGGTTTTGTATAAATTCTCCAACAGCCAATTTTAGTTCATGGGCATTGATTGGATCAAGTCCAGAAAACGGCTCATCAAGAACCAAAATATCTGGGTCATTTAACAGAGCCGAAATAATTTGGACCTTTTGTCTCAATCCTTTTGATAAAGTGGATAATTTTCTGTTCTTGTATTTTGCCAAATCAAACCTATCCAACCAATATCTTACATTTTGAAGAGCACTTCTTCTGTCTGTTCCTTTAAGCCTTGCAAAATAATACAATTGGGTGAACACTTTTTCGTTGGAATACAATCCTCTTTCTTCTGGAAGATATCCGATATTTACTTCATTGTAGTTAATGGGAGAGCCGTTAATCAAAACTTGCCCACTATCAGCACTCAAAACATCTGTAATGATTCTCATAGTTGTAGTTTTGCCGGCTCCATTTCTACCCAAAAACCCAAAAGCACGTCCGCTTTCAACTTTAAATGAAATATCGGTTAAAACTTTGTTATCTCCAAAAGATTTGTTCACATGTTTTAACTCAAGATTCATACTATTTACCGATTATTTCTATATTGAAACCATCAGGATCTTTCATGAAATAAAATTTTGCAACACCTTCGAGTCCACCTAATTCATCAACTTCATAACCCAAAGATTTGTGATATTCGTGTGATTTTTTCAAATCTTCAACTTCAAAAGCCATGTGGCCGTAGAAATCTCCATGAGTATAATCTGTTTTTCCGTAGTTATAAGTCAATTCGATTTCGTAATTGTGATCGCTTGTCATATACACAAGTGTGAATTCATCTTCTGGAAAATCTTTTTTGCTAGTAACTTCCATCCCTAAAGCTTTTTCATAAAATTCTATTGATTTTTCCAAATTAGTTACTCTGATACATGTGTGTAATGATTTATATTTCATGAATTTCTCCTTTATTTATTGACAATTTTTTCAAATTCTAATACTTTTTCTTTAAAAACTTCAAAAGCAGTTCTCAAAACTTCCTTATCTTTGATGTTTGCTCCAGCGTTTTTAAGTTGTACTAGAGGATAGTTTTTGTTACCATCTTTCAAGAAATTCTTATAATTTTCCAAATCTTGTTCATTACCCGTCAAAATCTTTTGTGACAAGATTGATGATGAGCTAAGACCTGTTGCATACTTATACACATAGAAATTAGTGTAGAAATGAGGAATTCTTGACCATTCGTACTTAATCAAATCATCTGATACAACGCTATCTCCAAAGTATTTTTTGTTTAAGTTAAGATAAATTTCGTTGAAATCCTCTCCAGTTAATGCTTTTTCTTCTTCAACTAATTTGTGAGTTTCTCTTTCAAATTCTGCAAACATAGTTTGTCTGAAAATTGTTGATTTAAATGAGTTGATGTGATGATCTAACAAGTATAATTTTTCATCGTCATTCTTAGCGTTTTTAATCATATAATCCAACAACAACATTTCGTTACAAGTACTTGCAACTTCTGCAACAAATATAGTGTAGCCTGCATATTTGAACTCATTATTAGCTCTTGAATAATATGAATGAATTGAATGACCCAATTCGTGAATCAAAGTGAACACAGAATCAACATCATTTGTGTAGTTTAATAAAATATATGGATAAGAATCGTATGATCCCCAACTGTAAGCGCCTGGTTTCTTGCCATCTTTTGGATAAACATCAATCCAATTTTCTTCAAAAGCCTTCTTCATGATAGATTGATATTCTTCTCCCATTGGTTTTACAGCTTCTATAACCATTTTCTTTGCTTCTTCAAATGGGATTTCACGGTCAAAACCTTTTGTAGATGGAACATAAACATCGTACATGTGGTGCTCATCTAATCCTAACAATTTTGTTCTTGCCTTGTAGTATTTGTACATGTATGGCAAGTATTCGTGCACAATGTCAATTAAATTATCGTACACAACTTCTTCAACATCGTCGTTGAATAATTCCATTTGTCTTGCACTATCGTATTTTTTGATTTTAGATAGTATAACCAAATTTTTGATATTTGCATACAAAGTAGATCCAAATGTATTGTTGTACTTTGCTAATTCATCGTAATATTTTTCAAAAACTTCTTTTCTTTGTTCACGTGGAAGCTTAGATAATAATGGAACAAAATTAGCATTTGTAAGCTTTTCACCAATAGATTCTACATAAGGAAATTCCATATCTGTGTTTTGTAAACTGTAGAAATCATTGTGAGGGCTTGACATCGCTTCACTCATAAGTGAAATAATGTTTTCTTCTTCTGCAGATAAAGTGTGTTCCTTAAATCTCAAAATCTTCTTGAAGAATATTTCATAACTTGGATTTTCTTTGATAAGTTTGTCTTGTTCATCTTCTTTTAATGATAAAACAAATGGTTCAACAAAAGAAAATCTTGATTGTAGCTTGTTATACAATGATGATAATTCCAATTCCAATTTGACACTTTCAGAAACCTTGCTATTTTCATCCTTTTTCATTGAAGCGTAAGTGTACAAATTATCCATTACTCTGTCAGTTTCGAAAAGTAAATCCAATATTTCTATGAAGTTATCCTTTTCATTTTTCTTCAATTCATCAATTTTATTAATATTTTCGTTAACTAATTTAATATCTTTTTCGATTTCGTTCTTGTCCTTATACATCTTGGACAAATCCCAATTACACATAAAATCACCTCTCTTTATATAATACCTCAAACACCTACCAATCACAAACAAAAAAAGGAATTCGTTTTAGAATTCCCTAAAATTATTTTTCAGTTTTTTTCAAAATATTTTCTTTATTAAAAGCTAAAAAGAATAACCCGATTAAAGAAAGCGGCCATCCTAAAATCCAAAACCCCCAAGATAAAAGAAGTTTGTCTTCAGAAATCTCAAGCAAGTATGACCTGATAGCTCCAAAAGTCAACAAAGATAACACTACATAAACAGACAAAATCACATAAACAACTTTATTCAAGCTGAAATTTGTCAAATATATTATCAACAACCAGCTGATAAATAATTCCAATGCAATATACAATATTCTTAAAATATTTTCAGAAATTTTCTTTGGCTTTCTAATATCTTGCCACCAAATACATTGTGCTATGAATTTTAACATATTCTTATCTCCTCTTTATACATTGATTTATTATATCTATACTATAACAAAAAAAAACGGTCAGGCAAATCAACTGCCCAACCGAAAATTATTTCTTTTTCTTTTTGACCATCTTCAATCTGAAGAATTCTTCTCTTTCTTTTTCTGCTAAGATATCTTCAGTATCTTTGATGGATTTTTCGTATTTTGGAATTTGTATTTTATCCAACGCATTGGCACGTTTTTGAGTTTTTTTGATTTCCTTACCCAATTTGTACACTGCATTTTCCATTTCAGCCAATTCATATATAGTTTCTCTGATTTTGTTGAATGCAAGAACAGCCCTATCGAATGAGGCATTAGTTCTGAAGAAACCATATTGTGCTTCGGCTTTTGATTTTGGATATACAATGTTTGGAACTTCAACTCCCATTACTGACTTATAAATTATATCGAATTCTTTTTCGTGACTAATCGAATGGGAAATTTCTTCAAGTCTATCAGTTCCAACAGTTATGGATGCTTCTGTTAAAAGCTCGTAGGCTTCGTCGAATTCTTTTTCGATGGAATCTTGAAGCGTTTGTGCTTTTTTCATAAGACCCATCATTTCTTTAATGAGTACAGTTCTTTTTTTGTCCAAAAGATTGTAACCTTTTTTGGAAAAATCCAACGTCTTTTTAGCTTTTATTAAATTCCCCTTAGTAGGAGTCATCTTATAAACTGCCATACAATCACCTGTTCATATGTTGTTTTATCATTTCTGGTGATAATCTGTCCAATTCGTTTTCTGGTAATATCTTCAATAAATCCCACGCAAGATCTAATGTTTCTTCTATTTCTCTGTTTTCATAATAATCTTGTCTTACAAATCTATTTTCAAATTCGTCTCCAAATTTCAAATATTTTTGATCAGCTTCACTCAAATCATCTGCTCCGATAATTTGTGCCAAATCTCTGACTTCTTGAACGTGAGAATAACTTGAGAATAATTGGCTACTTACATCCGGATGATCTTCTCTTGTGTATCCTTCACCGATACCATCTTTCATAAGTCTCGATAATGATGGAAGAACATTTATTGGTGGATATATGTCTTTTTGCATCAAACTTCTTTCCAAAACAATTTGTCCTTCAGTAATATATCCTGTTAAATCAGGAATAGGATGCGTGATATCATCATTTGGCATTGTCAAGATTGGAATCAATGTTACAGAGCCTTCTGCATCTTTTATCATACCAGCTCTTTCATACAATGATGCCAAATCAGAATACAAATATCCTGGATAGCCCTTTCTGGAAGGAACTTCTTCTCTTTTTGAAGAAACTTCACGAAGAGCTTCTGCATAACTTGTCAAATCAGTAATAATAACCAAAACGTGATAATTTTTTTCGAAAGCCAAGTATTCTGCTGCAGTTAGTGCCGCTCTTGGAGTAATAATTCTTTCCATTATTGAATCGTCAGCGTAATTTACAAACATACACACATTATTCAATACACCAGATTGTCTAAAAGTATCTTCGAAAAATCTAGCTTCGTCGTGTTTTACGCCAATTGCTCCGAATACAATTGCGAAGTTATCTTCGTTTGCACCTTTGATTTTAGCTTGACGAACGATTTGTGCAGCCAATCTATTGTGACTCATTCCAGATCCAGAAAATACTGGAAGTTTTTGTCCTCTGATTAAAGTCATCAAACAATCTATCGAACTAATTCCTGTTTGGATGAAATCTCTTGGATAAACTCTGGAAACAGGGTTGATGGCACGGCCATTTACGTTGTAGCGTTTAGCTGCGTAAATATCTCCTCCATCATCGATTGGTTGACCAATTCCATTGAATTTTCTTCCCAAAATATCTTCTGACAAAGCTATTTCAAATGGTCTTTGTGTAAATCTAACTTTAGTATTTTGTGTACTCATTCCTGTACTGTCACCAAATACTTGAATAGTAACAGTATCGTCGTTAATATTTACAACTTTACCGACCATTGATTTATCTGATGCAGATGATTTTACTTCGACAACTTCACCAAAAGATGCTTCATTTACATTTTCAACTTCTATAATTGAACTTTCAACTTTTTTTAGTTTAATGTATTCTTTTATCATAAAATCACCTACTTTTCGTATTTGCTAATCAAATCGCTGTAAAACTCTTTGATTTCGTCATTCAAATCTTTGATTCCACTCAAATCTTCATTAGAAATTGTGTTCTTCATGGCGATAACTTTTGAATACAAATCTGCATTTTTTACTTGAGAAATAGGAATTTGTTCTTTGATTGCCTTACGTCCTTCTTCGTATAATAATTTGATAGTTTTAAGCATTTCAACTTGCTTTTTAAGAGGAACATAAGTATCCACCTTGCTAAAAGCATTTTGTTGCAAAAATCCAAGCTTCATTACATTTGAAATATCCAAAATCAACCTTTGATCGTCTGGAAGAACATCTTCACCAACAAGCATTACTATTTCTTTTAATTTGTCTTCTTCGTATAATAATTTAAGCATTTGATTTCTCAAATCTACAACATCTTCACCAAGTTTAGATTCGTAATAATCCCTTAATTTTTCTACATAAGAAGAATAACTACTCATCCAGTTAATTGCAGGATAATGTCTTGAATATGCCAAGTCCTTATCTAAACCCAAGAATACATTTACGAATCTCTTAGTATTTTCAGTAACTGGTTCACTGAAATCTCCACCAGCTGGTGAAACCGCTCCGATAATTGTAACTGATCCTTCGTTGTCGTTCAAAGTTTTCACAATTCCCGCTCTCTCGTAGAATTGTGCAATTCTAGATGGAAGATATGCAGGATAGCCTTCTTCTGCAGGCATTTCTTCAAGTCTTCCTGAAATTTCACGAAGAGCTTCTGCCCAACGAGAAGTCGAATCTGCCATTATTGCGACATCATATCCCATATCCCTGAAGTATTCCGCCATTGTAATTCCAGTGTAGATACTTGCTTCTCTCGCTGCTACTGGCATGTTGGAAGTATTGGCTATCAACACAGTTCGTTCCATAAGTGGTTTCCCGTTATTAGGGTCGATAAGTTTTGGAAAATCTTCCAATACTTCTGTCATTTCATTACCACGTTCACCGCAACCAATGTAGATAATAATATCTGCATCAGCGTATTTTGCCAATTGGTGTTGTGTCATTGTTTTTCCTGTACCAAATCCACCAGGAATTGCTACAGTACCACCTTTTGCAAGTGGGAAGAACACATCCAAAATTCTTTGACCAGTTTCCAATAAGCGATCGACATCTAGTCTTTCCTTGGAAGGTCTTGGAATTCTGATTGGCCAGTCTTGGTACAATTTTATATCTGTTAAGTTTCCAAAATCATCTTCCACTTGCATAATAGTAGTTTCAATATTGTACTTGCCATTTTCAAGCACATTTTTTACAGTACCATTAACTCCAACTGGAATCATAATTTTATGAACGATAGCTTCTGTTTCTGGAACTTCTGCTATTATTTGTCCTTGAGTAACTGTATCACCATTTTTAACTTTTATAGTGACATCCCATAATTTTTCTTCGTCGATGGAAATAAGTCCGATTCCTTCTGGTATGAAAGTTGAAAATTTATCTCTGATTTCTTTTAATGGTCTTTCAATTCCATCAAACATATTTTTCAATAAACCAGGTCCTAATTTTAATGAAAGTGGTTTATTAGTATGATAAATTTCATCGTCCTTTTTCAAACCTTCAGTTTCTTCGTAAACTTGGATAACTGCGATATCATCTTCAAGGCTGATAACTTCTCCGATTAATTTCTTTTCACCGATCAACACCATTTCCTTGGCTGTAAAATCGGTCATGTTTCTTCCTTTGATTACAGGACCATTAATAGAAAAAATCTTACCATTATTCATTGATATCACCGCCTGTCATTAGATTATGAATATCTTCACCCATTGCATGTTTGCAATCTTCCATTTTTGACAAATAAGTGTAATCAAAATTCACTGTTTCTTCTACATCTTGAATCATAAATCCACCCAAGTAATTGTTTGGAATAGATTTGATTTCTTCGACTTTTTCTGAACTGAAATTCTTAGTTACATAATCATAATCGTTTTGTAAAACCAACAACACTACCTTGTAATCCAAATCAGCCAAGTTTTCTTCAATGTTCTTGATTAATTTTTCCTTGTAATCGTCAGTCTTCACAAAATCCAATATTTTTTTAGTAACATTATCAAACAATTTTTGTAATATATTTTCTTTTAAAACCAAAAGCTCTCTTCTGCTTTCTTGTTCAGCAGTTCTCAACTTTTCGATAGATTTTTGTTCAGCTTTTCTGGTTCTTTTTTTCAAATTCAAATTATATTCATCAATTAATTTTTGTTCGTATTCTTTTAGCTCATTTTGATTAGAGTTTTTTACTTCAAGAAGTTTCTTTTCATAATCTTTTTTCTTATTCGCATAGATTATTTTGTTAAAAATATCTAATTTCTTTTCTAATAAAATCATTTCTACCTCTAATCTACCTTAATTCCTATAGACCCCTTGATGTATTTCATCAAGAAATCTTTATCTTCAAGTCCTTTTCTTCCGGGTATTGTTACAACCAATGGTTTCTTACCCTTGTCTTTGTGTTTTGTCACTTCATCTTTGATAGTATTGAATACCTCTTCAGTGATAATGACAACACCCAAAGTATCATCAATAGTTGCAGCCTTGAAAGCTCTTCTCATCTCTGCTTCGTTTTTTGCTACGAAACCTGTTATTCCTGCAAGGCGCATACCAAGATTTGTAACATTATCCGCACTTATAATTACGGATTTCATAATTATAATTGTTGCAAAATAAGAATTGAAATAACCAATCCGTAAATTGCAATACCTTCTGCTAATCCTACATAAATTAATGATTTACCTAATAATGATGGATCTTCACTAACAGCTCCCAATGCTGATGAACCTACAACACCTACTGCATAACCAGTACCAATTGTTGCAAGACCTGTTGACAAAGCAGCTGCCAAAAGTCCAAGACCATTAGTTGCACCAGCAGCAGATTGTGCAAATGCAGAGTTAGGCATTAAAAATACAAATGCCATCACAAGACATGGAATTATAGCAAAAAGATTAGTTCTTAATGCTTTCTTTAATTTTGTTTTTGATGAATCAGTGTTGTTGTATAACAAATAAACACCTGAACCTATAGTCAATAAAACTATTAATGCTGTTGAAATTAAAATAAAATACATATATTTATCTCCTTTAAATTCTCTTTATAGTTGGTTGGAACAAAATTCCATCACCCTTAAAATATTTACTAAATAATTCATAATATTCAAGTCTCAATGATTGAATGAATACAATCAAACCTTCAAGACCTAAAATCACGATATTTCCTACGATTATCATTGCTACATTTCCGGCGTTAGTTCCTATCATCTTACCGATAGATGTGAATGCCAAGAACAAACCAACGTGGTTGATAGCAAATGCACCCACTCTTATGAATGATACAGTTGAAGAAAACATTGAAATCAAAGTTTCAATAATTGAAAATGAACTTTCAACATAATAACCTGTAACATCCAAACCATTGTGAAGAGGTCTTCTCTTGTACAAAAGTTGTGTCAATGGAACTTTGAAAATCATTACAAAAATCACAATCAACATACACGCCGCAATTACTCCAACAGGGACAATGTGCAATTCTAATGCAACAGTTGCAGCTAATAATAAGAATAGCAAGAATAGCATAAATCCTGCCAACCCTTCTTGTCCGAAAAGTCCTTCTTGCACATCTTTGAAAATGTAATTGTTACATAATCCAAAAATGTAAGCTATCAATAAAAGTACGATACCAAGGCCTATAGCTATTATCAAAACCTTGTTGATATTTTCAAATGGTTTCAAAAACAATGCCGGAATAATTCCTTCTAGTCCGAAAAAAGAACCGTAAAGAATTCCAAACACCATGGAACTTGCACCAATTCTTTCAAGAAGTCCGCCCATCATCTTGTCTTTGAATTTCGCTAACAAAACACCTGCGACAAACATCACAGCGCCTTGTCCCAAATCCCCAAACATAGCACCGAATAGCAACATATATGTCAATCCGAAAAATACAGTTGGGTCGATTTCCTTGTAATTTGGAGTTCCATACATATTAACTAAAAGCTCAAACGGCTTAAAAAATTTGTTGTTTTTGAGTTTGGTGGGAGGAGTCAATCCACTGTCATCAGCATCCAAGAAATTAATGAACATATCATCGTATGCAGATAATTTTTCTTGAACAACTCCTTTAGCTGATTCAGGAACCCATCCTGCCAAGTAAAAGTAGCTTTCACTTCTTGCCAGTAAACTCTTCACATCTTCTAATTGAATCAACAAATTAGCAGAAATCACCATATCGATAATTTTGCTCTTATTGTCTCTGTAAATCTCATTTAAGCTTTGATTTAATTCTGAGATTTGAGCTCCCAAGTTTTCATTTTCCAATTCAATTTTGGAAATTATTTCTTTTGGAACTTCTTTTCTGTCTTTACTAATATTGATATCAGTCCAATTCAATGATCTCAAAATCCTGTCAGTTTCAATTGACACATCCTTTGGATAAATCGCTACATAAACTTCCTTTTTGTTCTTACTTGCCAAATGAAGTACACTTGCCATGATATTATCGTAGTTTTTCTTCAACTTTAATCTATTTTCCTTAGACAAATAGCCAAAGCGATAATCGAAATACTTCATATCACACAAGCTTTCAATAGAAACATCCAAATCTTCAATCAAATACAAATCTTCTAATTCTTTTTTATTTTCATCAATTTGGTTTTCACAATCATAAATCTTGTCCACCTTAGATTTAATAGAACCGTAGAAGTCTTTGATTTCATCTTCTGTGTACTCTCTTTTTAATCTCTCATCTCTCAAATCAATTTTGAAAATATCCTTCAAATTGTCAGCAATAGAATTCAATTCCTTAACATCCCTGTTTTCAAAACCAGTAACATTATTAAACTCCATAGTTTTTTCGATATTTTCACTATTGATATTAACGATAAAAGTATTGTTTTCGATTTGGCTCAAACTATCAGTAAGTTCGACACTTCCAATATCCAACAAATCTTTTATAGTGGATTCAAGATACTTCAGATTTCCAACTACATTCATCATGTACATTTTTTCTGCTCTCAATTTACCACTTCCTTAAACTCTTCTAATCAGATAAGACTTGGACTTTTCAAAATCCAAATTAAATCTCTTAGATTCCACACTTTTTTCAATATCAAACTTTTCAAACTCAAGTAATTCGCCAATCGCAATAAGTTTAGAAATATTGTACTTATTAGTATGTAGCAAATCCAACGCCTTGAAATAAAGATATCTGTAAATTCTTCTATCCATATACAAATCAATATCATTGTCGGTATTAACCAAGAAAGAATACTTACTTTCGGAAATAAAATTTATCAAATCATCAAAATCCATATAAGAAATCTTCTTCAAATCGTCCAATTGGAACAATTTACCGCCCAAAATCGTAAAGTTGAAAATAATCTCGCTATTGATTTCATAATATTTGTTAGCTCTATAAATCCATTCCAAATTCAATAAGTCGATTTTTTCACCATAATAATCTTGGACAATCTTAGAATCTTGTTTCGATAAACCTTGACTCATCTTGATAATGTTTGAATAATAATTTCTATCCAAGTTCATCTCAATAAAAAACAAAATTCTGTGACGATTTTCTTCCTTGTACCTATCGACAATAGATTTGTATGGCTCATCTAACATATCCACAAAATCTTGAATCGTAGTCGACGAAGAAATTCGAGAAAATTTTGTATCCTTAAGAACTATAAGATTATCATTCAACCTATCGGTGTATTCCCTTCTAACGATAACACGTGCCAAAGTTTTAATATCTTCAACGACATAATACTCCAACAAAGAATTATAAAAATCCTTGTACCTGCCGTTCATATAATATTTCAACTTTTCTTCAGTTTTAATCATCTTATCATTAAGACTATTTTCAAACTGACTCACGCCCTCGTTTGCGTATTCACCCTCAATCTTTCCCAATTTCAAAAGATAATCATATTGATCCTTATTAGTATCAGCTTCTAATAATTTCTTAAAATCTTCATCAGACAACAGCTCTGAGCTAATCTTAGAAATCTTAGTATTAAGCGCACTATATAATCTTGCAGATCCCATAATTACTCCGTAATAATATTGAAGAATTTATCCACCAATCTATCCTCGTTCTTATCGAAGATTTCCTTCAAGTGATTTTTCTTTTCTTCAATACTCTTCTTTTGATTTTCGATATTACTGTTTTGGCTATTAATAATATCATCATGGACAGAATTAAGTTTAGTTACAGATTCTGATTGATATTTGTCTTCAAGCTCTCTTATAGCTTCTTTTTGTTTTTTTTGTTCAATCACAAGATCATTTTGAAAATTTTTATCCAAATCTTGTGCCTTCTTATCAATCTCAATTATTTTATTGATAATATCTTTCATAAACTCACTTCCTCACATCTACCTATTATAACCCATATAATTTTTTAAATCTAAATTGTTTTTAGATATATTGTTGATTTTTTTATAAAAATTGCTATATGTATAAATGAAAACATTTTTATTATAATTTTTTTATTATTCTAACTTTGATATTTTTAATTTACATTTTTTTAAACTAAAAATAAATTTTTAAAAATTTAGACAAAGTTTTGGTTTTTATGATTAAAGTTTTTTTAATTTTTACAATAAAAAATGCTGCACTTTTTATTGTGCAGCACCCAAATACTTTATTTCATTGAATTTACAATTTGTTTCATATTTTCAACTGTTGTTCTACCTGTCAATGTATATCTAATTCCATCCGCTACGAAAATAGCTGTCTTCTTAGATACAAAATCTTGTGGTTGATTACCGTCATTTTTTTCTTCAATTAAATTAACTTTATATCCTTGTTCCGAAACAAATTGCTCTACGAAACCATACATTCCCAAATAATCAGTAGTCCATACATTGTTTAGCTGAGTTTCACTTAAAATTATATCCGCTTGTAATGATATTGGAGATTTGTACAAGTTTCCTTCGTCATAACTATAAAATCCTTCTTCATTATATGAATAGTTTGATGTATCTCCAAGAATATAATTATCACACTTGATTATCGCATAATCTTTATTATCAGTTTCAACATCTGTAATCATATATCTATCGTCTTTTGAAAGTTCACTATTTAAAAGGGAAACTCCCAATTGTTCTTGAATTTGTTTGTAATTCAGTCTAGAAGTAGATTGTGATTTTATATTTCTTTCTCCATTTTTTATTTGTTTGGTTATCTTCATAGAATCTAATTCAGGCAATTCTAATTCATTAACCTTAGATTGTTCATTAACTAATTTAACCGCATAAATTGTTGAACTGAACACAACTGCAAAAATAACCATACATAAAGCTATAGTTAATTTTTTTGTTGATTTTTTTCTTCCATTATTGTTTTTCATTTTAATTTCCTTTCATTTTCTCATTTACATTGTTAATTAATATAACAATGTTGAATATTTTGTTTTTTCTTAAACTTCATTATTGATTATATTATTTATGATGTATTGACTTTAATTTATACCATTTCTCGTAATGTGTCAAGACTTTTTCAAGACTTTGCAATAAAAAACTGGGAGATATTCTCCCAGCCGTAAACTATTTTTTGTTTTTGATTCTATTGTATCTTTCTATGTTTTGTTCATTGGACAAAAAGTCGTATGCGTTGTTAACTTCTTGGAACTTAGCAGTTGCATCCGCTGCTTTGTTTATATCAGGGTGATATTTCTTGGCAAGTTTTCTGTAATTCAATTTGATTTCGTACTTGTCTGCGTTGTATCCAACTCCCAACGTGTCACAATGTTGTTCGTAAGTTCTAACGAAATCGTCCACCGGATTTTGGTATTGGTTTTGATATCCGTATCCTTGTTGACCATAACCTTGGTTGTATCCACCGTATTGACCTTGTTGTTGGTAGTATCCAAAATCATCGAAGCCAAATCCGTTTTGATTGAACCATTCGTTAAATCTTCTAGTCCATTCTTCTTGTTCACGTCTTTGTCGTTCTTCACGCGCTTTTCTTTCTTCTTCTTGTTTGTTGAAGATGTATTTTTTCTTGTAATCAGAATAAGAAGTGTATTTTGTTTGTGAATTATTGAGATAATAATCCCCGTATCCAAGTAAGAATTCAACCATAGAATATTTTACATATTTTAGATAATTGACAAATCCTTTACCTAAAATAGGAAATATCGTTATGAACAAAACCGTAAATGTAACCCATTTGTATTTGAAAAATATATAAGGAAAGAATAATATAAATATACAACCGAAGGATAGTATGGATCCTAGTACATACCTAAATCCCACAGTTAAATTCACCAATGTTTCTATAAATGCTATTAAAAACCCGAAAAATCCATCCAAAAATTTCGCAAATCCTTTTACGAAACCTCCCCATGCTTTCTTCATTTATTCACCTACTTCCAATTTCTTTTAATTTATTATATCATACTAATGTCACAAATTAGATAGTTTATGAAAGAGGTAATATGATTAATTTACTTGAATCACAAAATATAAATAAAAATTTAATAAAAGATGTAGAAAACTTTTTGAAGGACAATGGTGTAGATGACAAATTCAAATCCAGAATTCCTAAACCACGATTTAACTACTACGGAAAAGAAGTTTTGGAGATGGCTATAACAAGCATTTTGGAAGCGAATAATTTGCTATTGGTTGGTCCCAAAGCTACCGGCAAGAATATATTGTGCGATAATTTGGCGTATATTTTCCAAAGACCTCAATGGAATATTTCTTTTCATGTGAACACGGATTCTGAAAGTTTGATTGGTATGGATACTTTGAAAAACGATGAAGTTATTTTCAGAGCAGGTCCAGTGTTGGAATCTTCATTAAATGGAGGTTTCTGTGTGTTTGATGAGATTAATATGGCGAAGAACGATTCTGTTGCTATTATGCATTCCATTTTGGATTATCGTCGAATTATAGATATACCTGGTTTTGAAAAAGTAGATATACATGATAAAACAAGATTCTTAGCTACAATGAATTACGGATACGCTGGTACGCGTGAAATCAATGAAGCGTTGTTGTCCAGATTTTTCGTCATAGATATGCCAAAAACAGACGATAAAACTTTGAACAAGATTCTTTCAGAAGAATTTTCATTGACAGACACTGCTCAAAAAATGTTCGTCAGATTTTTCATGGATTTACAAGAAAAAAGTTTGAATTCTGAAATTTCTGGAAGATGTATCGACTTGCGTGGTTTGTTATCTTCAATCCACGCTATGAAAAGAGGTTTGAGCGTTAAATCAAGCTTAAAACTTGGAATTGTCAATAAAACATTTGATGAATTTGAAAAAACAATCGTACAAGATATTATCGACACTATATTCAAGGACGATTTGAAACCGGAAGAGATATTTGAATAATGGAAGATTCAAGGTCCAAAAATCTATTTTGGTTGTTGAGTGAAGATTACAACATTAACCCCAATTTGGATTTTATTACAAAAGAAAATGTCAATTCAGAGATTTTTCAGACTGCGCTTTTTGGATTTGCCCACAGATTTTACGATATTAATTCTGTTATGAAAATAATAGATAACGTGTCAAATAAAAAGGATATTTTCACGATTTTAATGATAATTTTAGACAACAATCTAAAAGGTAAAATGTTAAGCGAAAGAAATGGGCTTGGGGATTTTGACAGGTTACAAAAATTATACTATTTTGACAAGTATTATAGGTCCAATCCGCAAAATATTTCTGAAGAATTGGAAAAATATCACTACACTGATAAGCCCTGGACAACTACCAAATCGATTAGAGAAATCTTGATGTTGACTAGAACAAAGTGCAATGATAGCTTATCTTTGATAAATCTTTTGATTGAGATTGTAAATAAATATTTCTACTCATACAAGACAATCTCTGATAATGATAATTTTGAAAAGATAAAAAAAGAAATCAAACCAGTTACCCAGAAAACTAATCAGAAAATTATAACAAAACAAGAAAATGTATCTCAACTCGAAAAATATTCCATAGGATCACAAGAATTTACTGAAGATTTGTACAAATTATTGGAAGATGAAGATGTAGACAACGACTCTTCAACTCAAAAAACTTCCCGTACCAAAGATGTTCACACCAATATCGAAAGATTGTACGGAAAAAGTATCGTTGATCAATCTATTTTGAATTCTTTGAAAAATAAACTGTCTACCGATATTCATTCTGATATAAATTTCCACATAGTGAATGCCAATTCTACTAGAATTGAAAACTACAGAACGAATCTTTTGGTAGAGTCTTACAATGAGAATGTTAAACATTTTGAGAAAAATATCCTCATATACAATCGTCAAGTCAATGTTTTAAGTGAAATGTTAAAACTTGCTCTTCTCAAAAATGAAGATGATGATGTCAGAAGGTCGACGTTCGGAACTATCGATATCAAAAGAGCATGGCGTCACACCAAACTAAACGACAATAAGATTTTTAACAAAATCTACAAAAACGAAAACAGTCCAATGTCTGTGGATTTGTTATTGGATATGTCTGCAAGTCAAAGTGAGAAGAAGGAAATTATAGCAGCACAAGCTTATGTTATAACGAAAGCATTAAGTGATTTGTCCATAAAAGTTCGTGTACTTGGTTTTCAAAATATGTACGATTATTTGATAATTACAAAATTCAAGGACTACGACGAGCAAAACTGCAAAAATATTTTTCATTATCATCCAGAAGGCTCAAATAGAGACGGATTGGCACTCAAATTTATGAGAAATATTATGACGGAACAAATGGAGTCCAAACTTTTGATAATGCTAACAGATGGCAAGCCAAACAATATCGTAAATCTCAATTTTGTCGGCAAAACCAGATTTAAAGCGCAAGATTACGTCGGAGATTTGGCAGTAAAAGACACTGCAAAAGAAGTGTTCTTGACTAGAATGCAAAAAATAAAATTACTAGGTGTGTTCACTGGATCACAAGACGATTTGACTTTTGAGAAGGAAATCTTCACTAATGATTTCTGCTACATTAAATCTCCTGAAATGTTCAGCAAGACCGTCGGCTCATTCATCAAAAATATAATATCTAATATGTAATTAATTGCAAAACGAAACCGTTAGAACCACAAGATTCTAACGGTTTATTTATAATTTATTTTCATCAACTAATATGATTTTATCCATTGTCGTTTTGTTCAAATCAATCAATCTTTGATTTGAAGATCCGCGAAACTTCAATCGTAAATCTTTTAATTCTTCAACAAATCTTCCATCAACAAGTACATCGCACATGTCCAATAGTTTTTTGCAGTTTTGTTTTTGAGAAAGTGTTTCGTAAGTATATCCAGAAAATATCCAGATACTTTTGTTCGTGTTTTCTCTGATTTTTCCCACAATTTCTATTAAATCATCGCATGATTCGAATGGTTCTCCGCCTAAAATTGTAAGTCCATCAATTTCTTCTTGGTTCAAATAATCTATTATTTGATTGGTCTGCGTATCGGTCCATTTGTCTCCAAAATTTGGATCTTGATATTCCTTGTTAAAACAATTCTTGCAGTTGAGGCTGCATCCTGTTACAAAAAACGTGCACCTAATTCCAGGGCCGTTTGCCACATCGTATTGTCTGATTTGTGCGTAGTTCATTAAATGTGTAATACCCTATCTTTGATTTCTTTTGTTCTTCCTTCATTCCAGAAGTTTTCTCCAAGATATCCACAAGTTCTTCTAACAACATTCATCGTAGCATGGTCTTTGTTTCCACATTGTGGACATTGCCAATCGCCATCTTCGTTGATTGTAATTTCTCCATCGAAACCGCAATTTTGGCAATAGTCGCTTTTAGTGTTGAATTCTGCGTATTGGATATTATCGTAAATGTATTTGACAAGAGTTTCCAAAGCTTTCAAATTTTTGCTCATATTTGGAATTTCTACATACGAAATACATCCGCCTGATGATTTGTCTTGGAATTTAGATTCAAATGAGAATTTTTCAAAAGCAGATATGTTTTCTCTTACATCAACGTGGAATGAGTTTGTGTAGTAGCCTTTATCTGTTATATTTTCAATTACTCCGAATCTTTCCCTGTCGATGCTATTAAATCTGTGAGTTAAACTTTCTGCTGGAGTTCCATACAAAGCAAATCCTAGGTTAGTTTCTTTCTTCCATTGTTTTATTTTTTCATTCATGATATCCATTATTTTCATTGCAAATTCTTTGCCTTTTGGAGTTGTGTGGCTTTCGCCAATAGTCAACAATGTTGCTTCATAAATTCCAATATAACCCAAAGTTACAGTCGCATATCCACCTATCAATAGATCTTTAATTGGTGTGTGTGGTTGAAGTCTTGCGATAGCTCCGTGTTGCCAATGGATTGGAGAAGAATCACTTGTTACATCTTTTAGTAAATCGTAACGCAACACTCCAGCTCGTTTGCACATTTCTAATCTTTTGTCTAATATTTCGAAGAATTTGTCTTCATCTCCATCCGCCAAGATTCCGATTTGTGGTAAATTAATCGTAACCACACCGATATTAAATCTACCTTCAAATTGATAGTTTCCATGTTCATCTTGCCATGGAGACAAGAACGCTCTACATCCCATTGGACTGAACACATTTCCTTCGTAGTTTTCTCTCATTTTCTTAGCTGAAATGTAATCTGGATACATTCTCTTAGCTGTACAACGAATTGCAAGTGAAGTCAAATGATAAAATTCGCTGTCCTTGTGAATGTTATTTTCATCCAAAACGTAAATTAATTTAGGGAATGCTGGTGTAACATACACTCCTGCTTCGTTCTTGATTCCTTGAATTCTTTGCTTCAAAATTTCTTCAATTATCTTCGCAGTTTCTTCCTTGTATTCATCGTGATCTTCAATAAACATAAACAAAGTCACAAATGGAGCTTGTCCATTGGAAGTCATCAATGTATTGATTTGATATTGAATTGTTTGAATTCCTGATTCCAAATCTTTTTGAGTCATCTTATCAGCCATTTTTTCAGCCATATCGATATCTCCAAGAGTTTCAATGCACAAGTTCAAATTCTTTTCGTAAGATTTTCTCAAATATTTTGACAAACATCTAATGTCGATACTTTGACCGCCATATTGATTACTTGCAATTTGTGCGATTATTTGAGTCATTACATTACAAGCAACTTGGAATGATTTTGGTGATTCGATTAACTTACCATTTACAACAGTTCCCTTGTCAAGCATATCCTTCATATTTACAAGACAACAGTTAAACATTGGTTGGATTATGTAATCCATATCGTGAAGATGAATTGCCCCTTCATCGTGTGCTTGAAGCAAATCTTGTGGAATAAGCTTTCTTCTTGCAATATCCTTGCTAACTTCACCAGCGATTAAATCTCTTTGAGTAGAAGCTATCACTGCATTTTTGTTGGAGTTTTCTTCTAACAAATCCTTGTTACTTTCTTCCAACAAACCGATTATACTTTCATCAGTAGTGTTAGTTTCTCTCTTATATTTTTGTACGGCTTTGTAGTTTTCGTAAGCTCTTGCCGTAGCGGGATTGTTATACTGAATTAACTTATAATACACTTGGTCTTCGATATCAGTAATACTCAAAACTTTTCCAATCGTTTTGGCATATCCTTCAATTTCTTTGGCGATTTTCTCAGCCAAATTCTCCTCGTAAATTCCTGTACTACTATTCATAGCTTTTTCTATCGCAACGACAATTTTCTTAGCATCAAATTCAACTTGCCTTCCGTCTCTTTTTTCTACAGTTAACATTTTTAACTCCTCTTCTCTTTCCTTTTTATATTAATAAAATCAAATTTTTGTTCTTTTTTACTACTGCTTCATTATATCAAATACTACAGATAGTATCAATATGTGGGTTTTTGATTTTTATTCATACTATATATAGTTAGTAGGAATTAAAACATTAAAAAAGCACCTTCTCAAAAAGGTGCTCTGTATAATAATTTAATTGTGGCAAATTTAAGCTAATATTTATTATTTTAAAATTATTTTAAAATTCCAAATTCATATCCCTTATCTTTAAAATTTTTAATAATTGCTGTAAGTGAATCAACAGTTAGTTGTTTTCCTGGTGCATCGTGACACAAAACTACAACTAAATCTTGCTCAGCTTGATAAGTTAATGAAGTATTTGCAAATTCAACCATGCCTTCCACAGTCGTAGGTCTTCTGCTTTTTGGTTCTGCATCTCCAACCAAACTGTTCCAGTCTATCCAGTGAATTCCCAAAGATTCCAATGCTTCATCGCCTGGTTTTAATTGTTTCCAACTCATGTGTCCACCTGGATATCTCCACACGCTTGTTTTAAAATCTGGACCAAGAACATCTTGCAATGCTTTTTGTGCCATTTCTGCTTCCTTTTTAATTCTATCAGCGTTTGCAACTCTTCCTGGATATAATTTTGAATAATCGTGTTCAAAAGAGTGAAGGGCAATTGCGTGGCCTTCATTTATTTGGCGTTCCAAAATATCTTTGGTATCTTGTGAAACATGCTTACCAACCACAAAAAATGTAGCAGGAACATTTTCTTTCTTTAATATATCCAAAACTTGTGGAGTTATGCTGTGGTTTGGGCCATCATCAAAAGTCAAGAAACAAATTTTTTTGTTGTCTGTGTTTTTGACATAACCTTCAGATTTTGTAGGTCTAATAAATTGACTAATTTTCTTCGCATCATAAGCATAAGAATCTGCTTTTAAAATATGATTTGAACCCTTAATTAATTTATTAGGATCTGGTTTTTGCTCTTCTTTTTTATCAGCAGTTTTTTTGCTTGATTTCTTAGAAGAACTCTCAGCTACTTTTGGATTAAGACTTTGTTCGCTGTTGGCCACTTTTACTGCAATAAAACTTCCTACAGCCAACACAAAAACCAAAAGAACTATTGAGTTGATTATTTTTTTTCTTCTCTTGCGTTTTCTTCTCGCTTCTCTTTCTTCTCTCATAATATCTCCTATTTTTTATTTAAAATCTCTAAAGCTTTTTGAAGTTGGTTATCTTCTTTCATATACTCAACTCCAATTCCCTTTGCCTTTTCGTTCAACTTGATAACAACGTCTGGTGTAATTCCTTGCTTGTGAATTTTGTTACCCTTTGGTGAAAAATACTCGCTAATTGTAAGCTTCAATCCCTCGCCTTTTTCCATCGGAATAATCGTTTGAACAATACCCTTTCCGAAAGTTTTCTCTCCGACAATCGTAGCTTTCTTGTAATCCTTCAAAGCCCCCGTCAAAATCTCAGATGCAGATGCACTTGAACCATTCACAAGAACTACCATTGGTAAATTTTGTTCTGAAGCATCACTTTTTTGAATATCCTCTTTTTTATTCTTATCTACAGTCTTCACTATAACTCCTTTTGGAAGAAGATAGTCTGCTATTTTAACCGTAGAATCCAACAAACCACCAGGGTTGTTACGCAAATCCAAAACAATTGATTTCACATTTTGTTTTTTCAAATTTTCGTATTGTTCAATAAATTCCTTATCAGTTTTTCTGTCAAATTGAGTTATGTTGATATATCCAATATCTCCAATTTTTTGAGAATTAACAGTAGTCAAACTAATCATACGACGCGTAATATTTACATCAAAAATCTTACTTGTTTTGTTCTCCATTCTGGCAATAGTAAGCTTCACATCTGTATTAGGCTTACCCTTCATCACCTTTACAGCATCATTCATTTGAGATGCGTTGTAATCCTTGCCGTTAATTTTAAGTATAATATCATCTTTTTTGATGCCTTTTTCAAAAGCTGGACTGCCTTTAATAGCGCTAACAACAGTTATTGCGCCGGTTTCAGAAGGAGTAACCACAATTCCAACACCTGCATATTCTCCTTCGGTTTGTTGATTCAAACTATCCATCTCTTCCTTAGTCAAAAACTCAGAATAAGGATCTCCCAAAGCTTTTACATAACCTTCAACAGCTCCTTCTTGTTGCTTGTTCTTGTCTATATCAAAAAGATAATATTGGTCAATTAAGTTTTCAATCTTATTGATCTTCGCTAGTGGAATACCATTTTCATTGGCAATCGCAGTTCTTTTTCCCGTAGCATTTCCTACAGAAAAACTTAGATACACCAATAAGCAAAGCCCCAATCCAATAAAAACTTTTTTTAATGTCTTCATAAATCACCTCTTAACTAATATATAGTATAACAGATTAACGATTTTTTGTATTAAAATTGAGTTACAATTTGTCTAAGATTATTGGGCTTTTAATAAAAAATATCCCCTTTTAATAAATAAAAGAAGATATTAATTACATTATTTAATTGTTAATAGCATAATTCATAACCCTATCATTGCCAATAGCGTAATCCTGGATTTGATTTTCGATAAACATATCGGGATACCACGTCAATCCATCTCTTTTATTAAGATTGGAACAGTGCATAATATCATTAAAGTTATAGTCAAATCTAAATAAATAATTTGATACAGATGAAGTAAATAAGTGACTATTTCCGAAATACAACATAGAACCAGATGAGGATGTTGTCCAACAAGATGGTCCTCCTGTAAAATTACCCACTATAGTAACATTATTTAACCCTTTCTTAATATCTTCAATTAAAAATGTCGCTGCTGAATAAGAATTGTAATCTGTCAAAACTCTGAATTCAAGTTGTGGATTTGATATTTGATATGTTTGTAGTTTTCTAGATAGCTCTCTAAAATGTGTCGTTTCTCCTCCATTATTGTATCTAAGGTCTAAGATAATCTTGTTCGTATTATTTTTCTTGATAATACTATCCATATTTTTTTCTAGATTTTTTAAACTAATCTCATCACTTTTATCAGCTGCCTGATTATATTTTACAATGAGGCTTCCTTCTCTTTCGTAACAATAAAATGCTTCGTCATCGGTAAATCTTTCCTTATTATTTTGCACGAAATTTTTACCTATTTTATCATTAAGATCATAAACAAATCTCTTTGATTCACTACCTTCAAAATATTGTTTGAAGATTTTAGTAGGTTTCATTTTTATAGCTTCTATATCGACTTTTTGAATCTTGCCATCATTTTCAAGTTCTAGTGATAACCTGTTATTCTTACTTATTTTTTCTTTATTATATATATCAATATAACTCAAGTAATATGATTCAAGTTTAGCTTTCTTAAAATATTCATTTTCTCCCGAAACGTATTTATAAAACTTATCAAGCAAACTTTTTGCAGACTCTCCATTGATGCTAATAATTTTACTATACAGTAAATTCTTGTAATTTTCTGTAGTATTAATTATGTAAATATCGTCATCAATAATTTTCATTTTTATCGGTAAATAAGCACTGCCTACATTAATCATACCCGAAGCATGACCATCATTAGTCATAGCTATAATTTTATCCATATCAAACTTTAAATCAGCAACTGTTCTGCCTGTTTTGTTTTGGATAATTTTATTTAATTCTTTTTTCATTTCATCTTCTGTTGAATACCCAAGATAAGACTGTGACTGAATAAAATAATGAAGAAAATTAGATAAATCTGTATTATATTCCTTGTCAGTTAAAGTCTTATTAAAATCTATATTTTGTACAACAGTCGTCTTAAGCTTACTGTAGTCTACATTTTCATCTTGAAACATAGAATTTACATCTATTGTTAATACTTCAACATCATCTAATTCACTATCTGCAAAACTGTTTGTATTTGTTAATAACAGACTTATTATCAACAAAGATATTACAGTTATTGTTTTAATTTTTTTCATAAATCTCCCCACTATATTTAAATTTATTGTTTTCTCAATGCGTAATTCATAACCTTATCATTTCCAATAGCATAATCTTGAATTTGATTTTCGATAAACATATCGGGATACCACGTTAATCCATCTCTTTTATTAAGATTGGAACAGTGTACTACGTCTTCTAATGTATAATCGTATCTTCTAACTCCACTTGATTTTTTGACAAATAATTTACTATTTCCTAAATACATAATTGTTGACGCTTCTGTCGTCCACCCAGAAGGTCCTCCGGTATTTTCCCCAATTATCTGAAGATTATCAAGGTTTCTCTTGACTCCGTCTACGAACAAGGATCCAGCAGAGTAATTTTCTGGTCCAGTTAATAATTTTATTTCCAATTTAGGATTCAATAATTGATATCTTTTCAGTGCCAATTCAAGTTCTTTTGCATGTGCTGGCCAACCACCTGTGTTGTATCTAATATCTACAATTATTTTTTCTACATTATTTCGTGAAACATCTTTATCCATTTTATCTATCATATTTTTCAAGATGTTATCTTTATCAGTATTATAACAATTGTTGTATTGGATGATTAAGTTATTATCATTTATATAATAATAAAATGGTTTCATTTGCATGTATCTCATCTTGTCATTTTTTGTGAATTTATTTTTTGTGATGTCTGTCATATCGTATAAGATTTGAGAAAAATCTGTATTTTCATAACTATATTTGTTGATTTTAACATCTGGCAGATCTATCATTTTGATTGTTTTATTAAGCGTTTTACCATCAGTTTCTATCTGTAATTTTAATTTTCCATTTTTAATTATATTTTCTTTTTCTAGTGCATCTCCATAATATAAATAAAAATCTTCTATTATCGTATTTTTGAAATATTTATTTTCTGCTGAAGTGTATTTGTATAATCTTTTTGTTATGTCCTTGGTATCAATATCATCAAATTTTATTATCTTAGAATATAATAAATCTTCGTATTCAGGTGTTGTATTAATTATGTAATAATCTCCATTAATAATTCTAATCTTAATTGGCATACAGCTTTTCCCTATTTCATACATAGCTGATGTATGTCCATCATTAGTGTTTGCAATTAATTTTGCAAAATCCAAGTTTAAATCAGAAACCGTTTTATTATCTGATGTTTTCAATAGTTCTTCAGCAAGTTTTTCTAATTCTTCTCTTGTAGAATTTCCTAAATAAGCTTGCCATTCCAAATAATAATTTACGAAATTCTTCATATCTTTTTCATACTCAGATTTCGTAAGTACTCTGTTTAATTCAATTTTCCCCAATTGTTTAACTCTTAAATCATCGGGATTGTAATTTTCTAATTTCAAATTATCTTCTATTGGAAATGTAAGAATTTCATTATCCAATTCATTCTTTGCAAATCCTCGTGTTTGTGTATTTAATGTAAGAATGCACGTTAGTAAGAATAAAAATATTTTTTGACTTCTCTTTGTTTTTTTCATTTTATTTCCTCTTAAATATTGTCAATCGTTTTCTATATCTCCATCTTACAAATAAAACACTTAATTGTCAAACATTTGGTTATATATTTCTCCAAATATTTTCAGGTAATTTATTGCATTAAAAAAACTAAGTTATTGCTAACTTAGTTTCATAATTATCTTAGATAGTTAAGAGGATCAGTGTGTTGACCATTGAATCTAACTTCGAAGTGAAGGTGAGGTCCTGTTGAATATCCAGTTGATCCTATAAATGCGATTAATTGTCCACGTTTTACTCGTTGACCTACACTACAATTAAATCCACTCAAGTGTCCATAATATGTCAATGCTCCATTATCATGTTGAACTTTCACAAGATTTCCGTAGCCACCGCTCCATCCAACATGAACTACAACTCCATCTTCTGCAGATATTACATGTGTTCCCATTGGTGCTGAAATGTCCAATCCTGTGTGGAATCCCGATCCTCTTCCGAATGGATCGCTTCTCCATCCATAAAAAGATGTCATTCTATGAGATGATGGTACTGGCCATTGTAAGTATGCCCCGTTGTTATTGACAACTGGTGCTGAAATATTTGTGTTGAATGCTTTATTTCTTTGCAACATTTCACGTCTTCTTTTTTCAGCTTGAGCTCTTTGTGCTGCAAGTAATTTTGCTTGTAGGATTGCCTTTTTTTCTTGGTCGATTTTGCCGTCGATTTTTTCAAGTTCTTTAATTAATGAAGATATTTCTGATTCTGTCATGCTGACATTTTTTGAAATATCGTCGATTAACTTTTGTTGTTCAGCCAATGTATCATTTAATGCTACGACTTTTAATTCCAAATTCTTTTTTACAATTTCCATTGTTTGCATTTTGGATTTTAGTTCGTCTTTTTTGTAATCTAATGAAATTTTTTCGTGTTTCAAATCGTTCAATAGATTTTTATCATATCTAGCAATATAATTCATCAAACTTACATTGTTCAATAAATCGTTCAAATTTCCAGATCCGAAAATCACATCAACTTTTGCACCATCTTTTGATATATACATTCCTTTTAATCTTTTTTGAAATTCTTTTGTTTTTTTATTGATGCTAGATTGGTATTTTTCAATTTCTTTTTTAGTATCATCTATTGATTTATTGATTTTTTCCAATTCTTGTTGTTGAATAGCAAGTTCTGATTGAGTTTGAGTTAGTTTTAAGTTGATGTTTTTCAACTTTTCCATCTCAGCGTCTTTGTTATCTTTTAATTTATTTAGGTTGGATTTAGATTCGTTTAAATCCGAAGTTTTTGCTTTTTTTTCGTTATTTAATTCGGTTAATTTGTCTGCATACACTGCATTAGTCATAAGCATCATGCACAAGGCTAACGCGACAATTTTCTTCTTCATAATTCCTTCCTTATATTTTGAGATATTTTTTGCTACTTAATACGGAACCGAATGCTCCAATTCCGATGCCTAGACTGATAAAAATCTTCAACAAATCCCATCTAATCATCACTGGTGGAACTAAATATGTTGATATCAATCCATATACAGTCTTATTATACCTCAAATATCCATATCTGTATAGGTAATAACAAGCCAAAAACGCAACCACTGCGCCAATTATTCCGAAAAATATTCCCTCTACAACAAGTGGTGCAGATATTACTAAATTCGATGCGCCGATATTTTTCTTGATAGCAATTTCTTTTCTTCTGGCATACACAGTTAATCTAATTGTATTTGAAATATTTATTATTGAAATCAAAACCAATATCGCAACTACGATTGAGCCTGCGTATTTTACAATTCTAGATGTATTTGAGATTTTTGCTATCAAATCCTTGTAAAAGCTTACCTTTTCAACACCGTCTATTTTTTGAAATTCTCTGACGTATTTTTCAGCGTCGTTTACATCCTTCAATGTAACTTCAAATGATGCAGGAAAAGCTGATTCCATTCCTTCAATCAAAGTTTTATCATCCAAAGATTTGGAGAAATTCTCCATAGCTTGTTTATTAGACACATACTTCAAATCCTTAACGCCATCTTTTTGTTTGATAAACTGCTCAATCTTTTTCGTCTTGTCCTCTTGAATTCCATTTTCCAAATACACATTGACAAGATTAACTTTTCCTTCGATGTCTTTTACAGCTTGATTCATTGTCAACATAGATATAATTACAGATCCCAAAATCAAAAGTGCCAGAGAAATCGTCGTCAAAGATGCAAGTCCCATCGATCTGTTTTTCCAAATACCTACAAATCCTTCTTTCAAAGTGGATATAATAACTCTAATTCTTCTCATACATTCCACCTTCTTCATCTCTAACAATAATACCCTTGTCCAATTGAATTACTCTTTTTTGTAATTTGTTAACAATATCTTTCTCGTGAGTTATCATCATAACAGTCGTACCACGTTCATTAATTCTAACCAACGCATTGGCAATGTCCATGCTAGTCACTGGATCCAAATTCCCCGTAGGTTCGTCTGCAATAAGTAGTTTTGGTTTATTAACCATCGAACGTGCAATGCAGACTCTTTGCATTTCCCCACCGGATAGTTCGTGTGGATATGCATTCTTTTTGTCTTTCAAATTTACCAAATCAAGGACAGTATCAATCGTCGATTTTATCTCTGAAGAACTCTTTCCCAAAATTTGCATAACGTATTTTATGTTTTGGTACACAGTTTTGTTCTCCAATAGTTTAAAATCTTGAAACACCATTCCTATACTTTGTCTTAATTTAGGAACCTTCCTCGCTTTTAATCTGGTTATGTCTTCACCGTATAGGTAAATTTTACCTCTATCTGGATTTATTTCTTTAAGTATAAGTTTCGTAATAGTTGATTTGCCCGCACCGCTTGGCCCAATCAAAAAAACAAATTCACCTTGTTCAATTCTAAAATTGCAATCGTTTAGTGCGCACACTTTATTTTTATATGTCTTATCTACATGAACGAATTCTAACATTTTTCACCTCGCAACCCTTATTATATCACAGTATTTTTAAATTTTTAAACAACTGGATATTTAAATCTTTTTAGGGTATATATATTTTTAGGTGATGAAAATGAATAAAAAAGAAATTAGAAAACAAATGTTACAACAAAGAGACTCCATCTCCGACAAACAAAAAGTCGACGATGAACTCTTAAAAGAATTGGAAAACTTAGAAGAATTCAAAAATTCCAAAAATTTTTTTGTGTATGTGAGCTTTGGCTCTGAGTTTAATACTCACAAACTCATCAAAGATTTGTTGGAACAAGGAAAAAAAGTATACGTTCCTTACGTAAAATCAAAAGGACAGATGATTGCCGTAGAAATCAAAAGCATGGATGATTTGGCTCCTGGAGCTTACGGAATCTTAGAACCTAAAAATCCAGTTGAATCAGACGTTAAATTTGATTTCATGCTAGTACCTGGATTATGCTTCGACAAAAACAAATACAGAATCGGCTACGGTGGAGGATTTTACGACAGATTCATCGACAAAATCGGCGAAGATTCGTATAAAGTATCCATAGTGTACGATTTTCAATTAGTTGATGATTTAAATCCAGAAGAGTTTGACAGACCAGTTGACAAATTAATTATTCAAAAATAATTATCTACAAGCAAAAAGACCACAAAATTGAATTTCAATTCATGTGGTCTTTATTCGTATAAGTATCGTGGACAAGAACATCCAATCAACCAAACTTATAAATAAGTTTCTTTAAAATATCCTTCAACTTTCATGTGTAAATTATATTTTAAACAATTCCATGTATCTTTCTTGAGAAGATTTTGATTTCTTGTCTATGCTATAAATATTTACATCTAATTGCGATAAAATCTCCAATATTGATTTAATATTTTCATCTTTTAGTATAATCAATTTATTTTCGTATTCATATCCGTTGTTCATCAAAGTTTTTCTGACAAGTTCATCATTAGAAGTTGAGAGATTCAAATATTTTACAGATTCTAGTTTTTCTTCCAAGATTTTCTTATCCTTCAAGAACAAAATATCACGACTTATATCATCCAAATCATTCAACCCATGGCTCGATATAATAATTCCTACATTTTGCTTGGCAATCTCTTTCAATAAATTCTTCGTTTTTATAACACTTGTTGGATCCAAACCATTTAGAGGTTCATCCAATAAAACATAATCATTTCCCGGCAAGAAAGACATTGCAAGCATTAACTTTTTTTTCATTCCTAATGAATACTCTCCAACCCTTTTATGTGCAAATCCCTCTATCTCATATTTTTTGCATATATTATTCACATCTTCTGTAGATTTTTTATATGCATTCTTGATTAATTCCAAGTAATCTATACCTTTCATATTAAAATCTAAGATAGTTTCATCTCTGAAAAAAGTTAACTTATTGAAGATTTTTTCATCATCATACTGCTCATTATCTATTACTATTTTACCACCATCTATCTTTATGGAATTGGATATGCTATTCATTAGTGTCGTTTTTCCCGATCCATTTGGTCCAACCAAGGCTTTAATTTGTCCTTTTTCCAATCCAAAATTGACTTTATCTAATATAGTTTTATCTCCATATTTCTTTTCTAAATCAATAACTTGTAACATTTATTTCCTCTTTTCTTCAAATTTCTTCTTGCTAATAAAATACAATACTACAGTCCATAAAATAATAGATATTACTCCAAACGTAAAATTTAAATATCCATTTTGTTGATGAAATGACATAAATCCATTCGCCATAGCAGAACTATCTATATAAGAGAATGGCAAAAAAGCAGGAACGAATTTCACAATGTACGGTAATCCAATTGATAGAATCACAATCAACGCAACTATCAAATTCGAAATTTTATTGTCTATGAATAGTTTAGTCATGTTTATGAAGATAGAAAAACAAACACTCACAAGTATCGATAATATTGTGCTTTTGATAATAAATTCCCTGTATCTCATAACTTCTGCACTAAACATTATGTTTGATATTCTCATTGTTGGAAGTTGTGAATTACCAATTCCACCAATTATTGTTCCAATTGCAAATACAATTGCCAAAACAATCAAGAATCCTATTATTGTGCTGAAAATACTTGATAATACATTTCTTCTGTAAATAGAATTTTTGTTAATCGGTGTTAGTTTTTGTATTTCTATAATCTTCTTATTTCTAGATAGCAAACTTCCAAATGCACAAGCAGACAATAATGTAACAATAATATTGAATTTTGTGTAGAACAAATCATATAACAGATTTATTCCTGTAATACCCTCACTACTTCCATTAAACAAATAGGAAAATATCCTGTCTTTTATCTTCAAATACTTAACTCCATCTTCAGGATTATAGTCAACATTATATATTCCATCATATATTCTATTTGAAGGTGTAACCTTCATCTTATTAAGTAAATCAATTTTATCGTACATATATCGTTTCGTGTACATGCTCAAAGAATCGCTCTTATCCATATATCCACTACTTTGATCAAACCTCAAATCTCCAGATGTGAATTTGTCTTGATAAAATTTGTAGAATTTATCTGGATATTTTTCTCTATTAATATATACTCTGTATTCTTTAATTCCGCCTTCAAATTCTTTTTCGAAATTTTCAAGATTTTGATTAATTTCCGTCTCTGTCAAATAAGGATCATTTAAAATCTTCGTCTTATAAGACTGACCAAAAGCTAAGTAATTTTTGTAAACTTGCTCTCCTTCTTCACGTAATTTATTGTATTTTTCGGTTTTAAAAGCTGTAAATAACGAAAACAAACCAACTGTTATTAAAATAAACACAACCATTTGCTTGGAAATTATATTAGTTAACACCAAACCCTTCACACTAGTCGTGTCAACTTTTCTGTAGGATACTTTTTCTTTTTTCGCTCTATCTTTGACACTGAAACAGCAAACTAAAAGAATTATATCTATCAACAACAAGCATACCATTTGCATCCAAGAAAAATATTTAGTTATGAATAGTGGATTGAATCTGTGATTGAACAATAACAAATCACCAACAAAACCACCAATAACAATAATAGAACAGATCATTTCCATTGTTTTTGATGTGAAAATTTTCTTGACAAATGATAATATTCCAAATACAAAAGTAGAAGATAAAACCAAAGTTACAATCGCTCGCAACAAGATTTCGTAAGGTTTCAAATACTCTAACTTTACAAATCCTAAGTTCTGTTTTTCAGTTAAGAATTTGTATCTTTCAAGTACAGATATGTGATAATAATCAAATTTACCGAATCCATCCAGAAATACAGTGCTAATTAACAACAAGAATAATAAAACTGACACAATATACATAATGTAAATTAATAAACTCATAAAAAATCTATTCTTTGTAATTAAGATGTTTTTAAATGGTAACTTCTTCAACACATCATCATTTTCCAAGGATATGATTAGAAATATAGCTAAAAATATCGCTGGAACTGCACCAAATAAAATAGATGACTGTTTCGAAATAATAGCAGCAAAATTTAACTGTTTATACTCATTTATAACTCCATTTGTTTTTGTCGAATTATCAGAATTTCTATGTTTAATAAAGTTAATGTAATCCTTATCTACTTTTATCTTTTTGGATTCTGGGTGTGAATCCAATTTATCCAAAAGTTCTAAAACGTTTTGCTCGTGAGTATAGATTGCTTTGGCATCGTATTTTCTACTGTATTCTCCAAACGATGATTTGTTCGTATTCGTCGACATAAAATTATCTATCTCGTACAAATTATCCGATAACTTTCCATAATATTTCAATTCTGTGTCATATATTTTTTCGTTTTCTTCGACGCTTAACTTTGGATTTATCTTATTGCCACTTCTTTTGTTTTTCAAAAAATAAGCAATCAAACTATCAGTGCTGGATTCCATTTCTTTTATTCTATCTAGCTCATAATATGTTGACTTTTGCATTTGTATGAAAAGAGTCGCAAAGCACATTATTAACGATAATAAAATCACGAAAAAATATGTTTTGTTTCTGATTAGTTTTTTATGTAAATATTTTAGCATAGTTTCCTCCTGTTATTGGTATTTTACTAAAAGTAATTATAAGCGTTTTACGGTGATTGCTTTCTTTCTATTTTTTACATTTTAGCTTTTTACCACATTAACTCTTATTTATATTTTAACATATTTTTTAATAAATATTACAATAATATGTAGTATAAAAATATCATTAAATTTGAATCAACAGGAAATAAAGTAATAAAAAATAATTATCAACAAGCAAAAAGACCACAAAATGAATTTCAATTCATGTGGTCTTGAAGCTTCTCATATTTCCTAGAAATATCTAATTAAATATTCCCTTTATTCTATCAAACAAAGAATTGTTTCCTTCATCTCTCAGCACATAATTCATAACCTTGTCATTGCCAACTGCGTAATCTTCGATTTGGTTTTCGATAAACATATCAGGATACCACGTTGATCCATCACCTTTATTTAAATTCGAAGAGTGTATAACATCTTTGTAAGTATAATCATATCTTCTCATTTCTCCTGATGTGTGTATGAATAGTTTGCTTTTCCCGAGATATACAATATTTCCTCCAGACATATTATGATTTGAAGCTCCCGCAGTATTTGTTCCAATCATCTGTACATTTTCTAAGTTCCTTTTTACACTATCCAACATTCTTATCCCAGCTGAAAAAGTATCTTCACCAGTTAACACTTTAATATTGATTTTTGGATTTAATAATTGATATTGCATTATCGCAAACTCTAATTCTTTTGCGTTTGTAAACATGCCACCACCATTATATCTGATGTCTAATATGATGTTGTCAATATCTTTTGCTTGTATTTCATTTTGCATTTTAGTTATCATATCTTTTAATACGTTATCTTTATTGATATCGTAAGAATCATTATATTTAATTACTAAATTTCTGTTTGATTTATAGAAGTAAAATGGTTTATTTTCTGTGAATTGTTCTTTTCCCCAATTTGTATATGCATCCCATTTTAATTCACTAGTATCATACATTATTTGATTGTAGCTTTCATCATCGTAATAATTTTTGTATATTCCAATACTCTCAGTTTTAATGGTGTCTACAATTTTATCAACGATTTTTCCATTTTGCAAAATTTGTAAATGTACTTTATCTCCTTTTATTATATTTTCTTTTTTAAGTAAATCTGTGTATAACATGTAACCATAATGTAAAATATTTTTCTTTCCAATTTCATTCTCTGCAGAAATGTATTTGCACACTATTTTCAATATTTCAGATGATTTTACACCTTCAATGCTTACGATTTTAGAATACAATAAGTCCTTGCATTTTTCCGTTGTATTTATGATGTAGAATTCGTCGCCAATTATTTTTATTATGAACGGGAATTGCTCTGTCCCCAAATGCCACATAGCAGTTGTGTGTCTATCGTTCATGTTAGATATTATTTTACTAAGCTGTAAATTCAAATCTCCAACTGTATTTCCTGTTGGATTTTGTAGTAATTTATCAATATCCGAATCTAGTTGTTCTTTTGTGTATCCTCCAAGATAGCCTTGTTCATGAATATAAAAGCTTTTAAAATTATTAACATCTTTTATGTAATCTTCTTTTGATAAAATTCTATTTAATTCAATCTCTCCAAGTTTTTTGTGTTTTTCCTTGCTTGTATCTAAGTTTCCCTTGTTGTACATGCTATTTACAGATAATGTTAATACTTCTATATTATCAAGTTCATTTTCAGAATATGAAATATTAGAAAAAGCTACTGCTATAACTATGATTATAGCAGCGCTCATTTTTTTGATCTTATTTATCATTTTTGATTTGTATCCCTTTTCTGTAATGATTTTCATAAAATACTCCTTACAATGTTTCCTGGTATTATCTTTTCAAATTTTTTATTTTGTTGATCAAGAAATTGTCTCCTTCATCTCTCAATGCATAATTCATTGCAGGGTCATTTCCTATCATGTAATCTGCAAAAGACTTTTCTGCGTGGAAGTCTGGTGTCATTGTATTCCTGTCAAAATCAAAGTTCATATAATTAAATAAATACGAATCGACATTTTCATAGTGTTGTCTAAAAACAGTTGTACAGTAATTTATCCCAATATAAGTATCTCTCGTATATGCATATTCCACATTTCCTGCACTCGTTAATACTGGAAATCCGCTATCTTTTCCTATGACTTCGACATTATGAAAGTTCTTCAAAAATAACAAAGCGCAATCTCCTGCAGCAGAGTAAGTTCCATCGCTTACAAGAACTTTTATTTTGGTTTTAGGATTTGAACCCTGATACGCCATCATCTTACTAAAAATATTGAATATATATGATGAGTTTCCTCCAGAGTTATATCTTAAATCAATGATTATATTTGAAAATTTGTTACTATCTAATTTGTCGCAGACATCCTTGGTGAATTTTTCAATCTTATAATTATCATTTTCAGTACAGGAATTATATCTAAGAATTAAATTGTCTTCTTTTGTTTCAATATAATGTAACTTATTTTTATCTACTGTTAATGTTAGCGGTTTGATAATATTATATTTTTCATTTTTGTCAGTTTTCGTATTAAAACTTATTAGGTTAGTTTTTATTCCATTAATCTTTAATTTACTAACTATAAAATCTTTTGATTCCTCAAATGGTATATCTAATTTTATTATTTTATCTCCAGTTTTTAATTCGTAAATATTCTTTTTTTCTGTCATCACATTTTCTTTTTTTAATATTTCATGATTATTCAAGAGTGAATTTTTAGTAAGATTTCTAAAACTTTCATTTTCCCCAATAGCATAATCTTCTAATCTATTTAAAACATCTTTAATTTTAATATTATTTATACTTATGACTTCTGATCCTATTAACTTCTTATATTGATCTGTAGTACCAATTATGTAATATTTCCCATTACTTTTTTGAATAAAAACTGATGGTCGTGCAGTATATACTGTATTTAAAGAAACATGTCCTTGTTTATATTTTGAGATTACCTTCATTAAATCAAGACTTAGATCAAGAGCAGTTTTATTTTCTGAATCATTTAATAGTTTATTATAAGAATTTGTAATTTCATCAATGTTCTGTGCTTCATAATAAACATGATTATCATTCATGAAATCTCTTATATTTCTTACCTGATTCTTATATTTTTCTGAACTAATTGGATTATTACCTTTAATTACACTAGAATCATATTCTTCAATATTATTAGTGTTATTTAAATCAATTAAGTCTTGTTGACTAGTTGTTATTATTTCATCCTGGCTAACAAAACTAGTAGTGGTTATAAAAAAAATCATAATCACTACTAATTTTATTTTTTTACTTAACGTTTGTCTTTGAAACATATCCATCACCTTTATTATAATTCTTGAACACATACTAAAGTTCCATGACAGTCACACTTGTAATTCCAACAAGAAACTTTGTTAATGCTACAAACTCTACTTCCACTTTTTCCTGCTCCATGATTTCTATCGTCCATTAAAATTTTCATAATTTCCTCCCTGAATTTTATTCCATTTCGGCAGATTTATTTTTAGACAATATTATTCTCCAACTACCTGCTTTGTCTTATTAATTAAAAATAGACTTGATTTTATTAAATAAAGAACTATCTCCTTCATCTCTCAATGCATAATTCATCGCAGGATCATTTCCTATCATGTAATCTGCAAATGATTGTTCTGCGTGAAAGTCTGGTGAAAGCATATCACCTTCATAATCATAGTTTTTATAATTGTGTTTAAATACATCTTCCTTTTGATAATTTTGTTTAAATATTCTTATCCCATAATTACAATAAAGTTTTAGACTTTTGATATAAAACATACTATCAGAACCCGTTGTATTTTTAATAGTAAATCCCGAATCAGATCCTATTACTTCAACATTATCCATTTTTCTCATCGTTTGCATAGTTGCGGGTGCTGTTGCAGAATATGAATTATTACTTATCAATACTTTAATTTTTGTCTTTGGATTTTTTATCTGATACAATGACATTTCTTTTAAAATATATGGGTAAATGTAAGTACTACCTCCCCCATTGAATCTTAAATCCACAACTATTGTAGAAGACTTACTTTCATATAATTTTTTATTTATCTCTTTCGAAAAATCAAAGATATTAAATCTTTGTTTTTTATTTCAGAATAAAAGTTTTTTCTGTTTGATTTATTATATCTAGTGGTTTAATGCTAACAGAATTCTGATTATTAATTCTATCTAAAATCTTAGCTTTATTCATAAAATAAGATTTGTCATTTATTTGATATTTGACTTCTAATTTGTCGATATTAATTAAAATGATATTTTTTTTATGTATAGAATTAAGCCGCGTAACGTTTTCATAATATTTAAATAAAGTCTTGCTATTAATTAATATTACCTTTAATAGATTTTATTGTCAAGAATTTACTTATTTAATTTCCTAATAAATGTGTGCTATTTAATCTATATCCTTGTGTATTAATGATATATTATCAATTTATATCATCTAATATGGATATTTTCTACGTTTGCTAAGTTATTTCATTTATTTAAAATTTCAATATGTGATATAGTAATATATTCTTTTTTGAAATTATAATATGAACTAAAAAAACAGGGACATTATTTTTTAATGTCCCTGTAAGATTGCTCTAATATATTTATTTAAAATCCAATTTATCCACGAATTTTAGTATTTCTAATAGCTTTGTTCTTTTTTTGAATGTTTTCTCTATGTTTTTCTTCAAATATTGGTACAAATCATCATTTCCAATTTCAAATGATTTGATTTCCATGACAATATTCATGTATTTTTTGTCTTTGTATGTGCTTTTTAATCTCTTTCGATAAATTTCCCAAACTTTTTCAAATGTTTTGTCTTTGTCTTGTTTGATAAGTTCTTCTACGAATAGTATAAAATAATACGAATCGTGTATTGATGACAAGTTTTTGAACACATTTGTATAATCTTCTTCGTTCAAATATTTCTTGGTTTCAGATATTATTTCTTTTTCCATTTCGATTGAGTAATTGTCATTGTCCAAGCTTTGTGAAAGCATGATTACATAATCGTTGATTAATTTGAATGTGGATTCTTTGTCGTCTACTTTTGAGTATTTGTATAGAAACTCTCTCCATTTTGCTATGAATTTCGTCATGTAATTCATAAGTATATACGTTCTGACATCTATTGTGAACACGTAATTGGGTGTGAATATGAAGAACTTTTTGAAATAATCAAAATATTTTAACAATTCATCTGATATCATACTTATGGATAGTGTTGTGACTATTTCTTGGTTTTCTTCTGTTAATTGGATTTTTCCTTTTAATAATGATGGACTATTTCCATATTGTATGAGTTTTTTGATTGCGTATACGAATAGATAAGAATATGATTTATCATTTTCTATTTTGTCGAACAAATCTTGTAACATATCAAAATCTTTGTCTTTAATTAGATATAGTATCGTCTTTTTGTGAAGTTGTACTTCGCTCATATCGCTGTAGTAATTCACAACTGAAGAAAATGAATTTTCTTGTTCACGTTCTACTAGGTCGATTAGTTCGATGTCACTGTTTCTGTCGTTGATGTATATGTCGTTAATTTTAAGAAGTTCTTGTTCGCTATTTTCGTTTTTGAATGCGAACTTCTTTTTGTTCCAATCGTAGATGCTTAGCCCATCTGTTCCTGTTTTTTTGTATATTAAAAAGTTGTTTAATCTAAAAATATCGTAATTTTCCATAGCTTAAATTATATACAAAAAAAGCTACCAAATCAAATTTGATAACTTTTTTATAAAATATGTAGTTTAGATTATATACCCACAGATATTTTTAAAGCTTCATCCAACTTTATCAGAACTCTATCATCAAAGCTACCTACTTTTTCACGAAGCCTTTTTTTATCAATAGTTCTTATTTGTTCAGCTAAAATAACTGAATTTTTCGGTAAACCGTACTTGGATCGTTCTATTGCAACATGTGTTGGTAATTTCGCTTTATTTATTTGTGAAGTAATAGCTGCTATGACTACGGTTGGACTGTATTTGTTTCCCACATCATTTTGAACAACAACGACAGGTCTTACACCACCCTGCTCAGATCCAACAACAGGGCTTAAGTCTGCGTAAAATATGTCTCCTCTTTTTACTTTCATAAACTCACCCTATAAACTCTTCGCTATTTTAAGAACTGTTTTTATTATATCCAAAACACTTCAAGAAATCAATACAAAAAACTTGCCCAACTTAAAAGCTGGGCTAAGATTAGTTAATTTTTTGTAAATAGTCGCACACTTCTACGACTTTTCCATTTCTATTATAAATTCTAGGAATTCTCATTGTAACTCTACACAAAAGCTCATAGACATTTGTGTTTGCCATTTCTGCCAACTTATACAATGATATTTCTCCCATGTCATCTTTTCCGAACAACAAAACTTTGTCGCCGACTTTTACATCTCTAATGTATGTTACATCTATCATAATTTGGTCCATGCAGACTTTTCCCAAAATTTTTGCTTTTTTGCCGTTGATAATCACATAAGCTTTGTTGGATAATTCCAAAGGATAACCATCAGCATAACCTATTGTTGCTGTTGCAACTACTGTTTCAGAGTTTGTCGTGAATGTTCTTCCGTATCCGATGTCTGTTCCTTTTGGAACTGTTTTAATCATTGACACTGTTGTGTAAAGCGAAGATATTTCTTCCAGATTTAACCTAGAATTTTCTCTTACATAATCTGATGCGTGATAGCCGTAAAGTCCTATTCCACATCTTATCATATCCAAGAAATATCCGTGAATTATCGCTCCTGCATCATTTGCTATGTGTTTTATTGGAACAGTTATTCCTCTGTTTTCCACATCAATCATAAAACCAATGTATGTATTGTATTGTTCTTTGGTATAAGAATAATCTTCGCTATCAGCATCTGAAAAATGACTGTAAATTCCTTGCAACACTACATTATCCATTTTATAAATTTTGAATATTTCTTCCAAGCATTTATCGCGGTCAAGTCGAACTTGGAACCCTAATCTTGTCATTCCTGTGTCAATTTTGATGTGAACTTTGCATATTTTGTTCAAACTTTTTGCAACGTTATTGATTTCAACTGCAGTATCGTAATCGTAAACTGTTAATTCGATGTTGTTTTTGATTGCGACTTCAATGTTTTCATTGGAAATGTAGCCTAAAATCATGATTGGTTTGAATATTCCATTTTTGCGAAGTTCCAAGGCTTCATTTATATTGGACACTGCAAAGTAATCTATTCCCAAATATTCCAATTCTTTTGTAATAAATGCTGCGCCTTGCCCATAAGCATTGGCCTTTACAACGGCACACATTTTGACTAAATTGCTTATGTTTTTGATTTCTTTGTAATTGTGTTTTAATTTATCTAAATCAACCTTCAAATAACTTTGATATTTAAACATTATTTCTCCTTACAAGCATTAATCGCTTCCGGTAAATTTCTAATTATATCCGATGCAATAATGCTGTCCTCTCCTATTTTTTGTTTTGCAAAATCTCCAGCCAGTCCGTGAATGTACACTCCCAATTTACAAGCTTCGAACACATCTCTGTTGTGCATAAAACTTGCAATAATTCCAGACAAACAATCCCCACTTCCAGCTGTTGCCATTCCAGCGTTTCCTGTATTGTTTACATAAATTTCGTCATTTTTTGCGACGAT
The DNA here is from genome assembly GCF_000010185.1 of Finegoldia magna ATCC 29328. NCBI lineage: Bacteria > Bacillati > Bacillota > Tissierellia > Tissierellales > Peptoniphilaceae > Finegoldia > Finegoldia magna. Next base: position 1,303,382 of record NC_010376.1, read on the forward strand.
TGTGTGATGGCCTTTGAGAACTACTATACATTTGTGTTTTTTTGAAAAATCCGTAGCTACTTTCTCACGATTTTGATTGATATATTCTACATCCAATCCCGAAAGTCTACTAAATTCCAGTGGATGTGGCGTTATGGCAACTGAATAATCATCAAATTCTAGTTCACTGAAATCTTTTATTGAATTCAATCCATCTGCATCTATCAACACTGGTTTATGGAAGTTTTTGAGTACAGATTTTATCAACTCGTAATTTAATTTATCTTTTCCCATTCCACATCCAATTGCTACGCAGTTTTTATTGGAAATATATTCTAAAATTTGAGAAATAGAATTATCACTCAATTTTTTATCCTCACATTCAAGTGGAAGTATTATATTCTCAACGGATTTAATTTGCATAATTTCCGAGATAATTTCAGGAACAATTGTGTACACCAATCCACTTCCGCATCTAAGTGCTGCCATGCTTGCCAAGTAGACGCTGCCGCACATTCCGTTCGAACCACCAACTATGCATACTCTTCCGTAGTTTCCTTTATTGGAAAAGGGATCTCTTTTTTTTATTGTAAAATCCATTCTAATCCTCCAACATCAACACGCACATTGCTACTGCATATTCTCCATCATGAGAAATGGATGCATCAATATCTAAAACTTTTGGAAATTTATCTGTATTTAATTTTACAACTAATCCATCATCATGTATAGACTCTACATCCATAAAACTCATTTTACCAATTCCAGTCTTCAAAGCTTTTGACACTGCCTCTTTCATGCAAAACATCCCTGTAATAGTCTCAAAACTACGATTTTTGGATTCAATGTACGAAATTTCTCGTTCAGTAAAGACTTTTTTCATAAATTTATCCAGATTTTTTATGTTTTTTATTCGTGAAACTCTTAGAATATCAGTTCCACATCTAATCTTCATTTTTAATTCCTTCAAATTTTTCCAAGAATTTGTTTCTAAGAGCTAGGAAATCTAACTTTTCGATATCTTCCACGCTTTCCACATCTTCTACGAAATCTTCTACTATTTCTCCAATTATTTCAAATGAATTTTGTGAAAAGTTATTAATATTATATGATTCTGACAAATATTTTATACTTTCTTTCACTAATTTATCCGTCAAAATATCTTGGTAAGTTTGGTTGATATTGCAGTTACTGATTTCTTTTTCGATGATTCTTCTTATGGAATATATCACATAATACACAAAATCCATGAAAATCTCGTCGTTTTCTCTGTCATCAATGGCAAATAATATCGACAGACAGAAATTCCAGTTGAAGTCCTTGTCCAATCTGCTATTGAGTCCTTGTGCAAATGATGTGTGAATGTAATCTCCAAATTCCATATCTGAAAAATCATACAACTCACCAAAACTAATCGGCTTGTTACTTATTGCATTTACTTTGTTTAATATGTCGATTAACCTTTCTTCGTATTGTTTTTTCTCTAATACATCCATCACAGAAAACAAATAATCGCTGACCACATTTGCAATATTTCTCATATCTATTACAAATCCAAGATTGTATTTTAGTTTGAGCATGTAACCATCATGAATCATTTTTGTTATGATGCTCTTAAATTGTTGTCTTGTTGCATCATCTTCATTTGATTCCACTGTCATCATTTTTTTGTAAACGCTGTTTAATTGTTTGTCGATAATTGTAAGGTTGTTTTTGATTGAGTACATCACATCACGTATCAAATCTTCTGTCATTACATAGTTTGAATTTTTGTACAAAATCGAATGATCTACCTCTCCCCAGAATACATTGACCATGGATTTTATTTGCACTTCAAAATTTATTTTCATTTCTTCATTTTCCACAAAAATTGCGTCAATTTTATAAATTTCAAACCCGTTTTTTTGTTTTTGTGGCTGAGGTTGATCCAAATTAAGCCTTATTCTCATATCATACTTGGAGTAATAATAGCCATTTTCGTCTTTGTAATAAAAAAGTCTTTTTAAATATTCGTACAAATCTTTTTCGTTTTCATTGAAACGACATTCTATTCTAACTCCTATCAAATCTGGGAATAGACTGAACACATCCTCTACGTCTTTACATTTTATATAATAATTTTGTTTTAGTATTTTTTCTTTGATGCTGTCTTCTTTTTTTACACGTGCGTTAATATTAATAACATCTTCGTTCGTTTCAAAAACTTTACTGAAAAACTCTTTTGCTTCTTCTGCAACAAAGTTTATAAATTTATTGCGACTATTTATTAATTTAACAGCATCATTCATAAATTGAAAAATTCCAGCTCTCATTTTTATTCTCCTTTTTATTGCTACTATTATTTTACCATATTTAAGCTTTTCACAAGCATTAAAAAAGAGCACTGCATGTGCTCTTTTGATTTTACAATTTATAGAAACTTCATCCTGTTGGGATTAATATCTCGTTCTATTTCGTGAAAGCCCTTGATTTCGATGTTATTTTCTTCTATAATTTTTTCGATTTTGGGTTTATCTTCCAAATTATCGTACAATATAGAAATACCACAACACACATCCAAAACTCTTGGTGTTGGCGCAATCGTAGCTTTAATAGAATGTTGTTTGATTAAATCGTAAAGTTTTTGTCCGTTTGCCACATCTTTGAACAAGATGTAGTTCATTTTATCTGCCATTTTCAATCATTTCAACGAACGCTTCAATTCTTGTCTTTAATTGTTCGCTGTCTTCGTCTGTATAATCAGTTTCAATTCCCAATACTGGAATGTTGTGATCTTTAAGTTCTTTTTCTACAATGTGACCTTCTGTATCGTAAATATTACAGAATTTTAAGTTAACATCAATTACACCATCAACGTTGTATTCTTTCGCAAGTCTGATGATATCGTCAACTCTTTCAGTGTTTGGAGTGTAGCATGCACAGTTGATACCTTTCATGTATCTATCTGTTAAGTGATCAACCATTTCGTCCATAGTCTTTCCAGATTCATCTACTGTTAATTCGAAATATCTTGAACCTGTACACATTTCTTCACATACAACTGCTGCTCCACTTGATTCGATGATGTGGTGTAATTTCCAGTTTGGAATGGACAATGGAGTTCCTGTTAACATTAATCTTGTAGCGCCTTTTTTGTACACGCTAACGTTTTGTTCTTTTCTCTTATCCAATTCGTCGCACAATTCATTAACTTTTTGTGCAAATCTTGTTGGGTCATCGTAGAATGCAATTTGTGAAATCAATAAGCAGTCTTTACCACTGATTGGAACATTATCTAGTTTACGGAATTCCCATAATCTTTGCATTGCACGTCTTTTTTTATTGATTAATACAATAGCATCGTGAAGAGATTCTGGAGTTAATTTGTTGCCAGTTAATTCTTCGATTCTTGCGATGTATCTATAAACTTCGTCTTTGAAGAATTCAACGTCTTTGTCTCTTTTCATTTGTGGTAAATCGAAGATATACATTGGCGCATCTTTTGACATGATTTCCCATGCTTTTTTCTTGCCATCGCAAGTTGTTTCTCCAACGAATAAGTCTGCAAGTCTGAAGAATGGACAAGTTTTTTCAAATCTAGCTCCCAAAGATGCCTTGATTAGCGGACATGTTGCAGTTGGAAGATATTTTTCTCCACCTGGTACCCAAAATTGTGATCCTGAACACAAACCAGTATTGATAGCTCCGCAACCAAATACTACTTCATCAGGAACGTGAATACAGAATGTTCCTACAACTTTTCCGCCGTTTTTTTGGAATTCGATTAATTCAGCTGGTCTAATCCCGTGGATTTCTGCAACAACCATATTGAAATAATCCATTTTTTCTGGTCTGTTTTCTTGTGATAAATATACATCACCAAATGCTTGTGGTAAAACTTCACATAAAACGTCGTGTTGATCGACATCCATTCCTAAATCTTCCCACATTTTTCTGTAATCTGCCATTTAAATACCCCCTAGTAAGTAATTACATTATCATCATAATCAAATTGGCTGCAGTTACATATCACATAATCTGGTTTGAAATCAAATTGCCTGTACTTTTCATCTATGTATTCAAAACCTTTTTTCCTAAAAATATCGTGATATTCACCTTCACAAAAATAGCCTTCTTTGATTAACTGATCAAATTTTTTGTACACTCCAGCTGCTGCCTGAAGTTTTACAGATGATTTTTCCCTAAATGAATCATCTATATGTCGTTTGATGAATTCTATTCTTTTGTCAATATCGAAGATAAATTTGGAGAAATATTCCACCTCGTAAATTCTTCTCTCATCTACATCGCATTTTCTGAGATTAAATATTAGAGATGAAATTTCTCTTGATTTTTCGATTAATTCGTCAAATTTTTCCTCGTCAAATTTTTTGTCTAATTTTTCTTCCAAATACGCAATCAAAGACTTGTAATCTTTGTATTTGTACACGAAAACATCCTTGTCAGTTTTCTTTTTCAAAGTTTCGTAACGAATTTTGCAACTATCATCTACTATAAAAAACGATGAACTAAACATAAAAGGACATCTTCCGAGTTCCAAATAAGCAAAAGAAGAATTCAACATATCACAGTAGTTATTATCCATATAATCTTCTGTGACTTCCCTATCTATTCCATAAGAATACACCGTTGTGACTCCAAAACTCTCAACGATTTCCCATGGAACTCTTCCCCACAATGAAACAACAGTTGTTGATTCTCTCAAAGTGAGTGCATCGATATATGCGTTTTTTCTAATATCTAAATAATCCATTATCTTGCCAAGACTGCTGCTCCTATTGCCCCTGCAAATCTTGCATTCTCGTTTGTTTCTACGGTTGCTGATAGAAGTTGTGACAAGTGTTCTGTCATATAATCATTTCCTGAAAAACCTCCAGTTAAGAAATAATAATCCGTAGCAGGAAGTCTGTGAACCAAAGTCTTCACTTTGTTAATAATAGAATTAATTACACCGCAAGCTATATCTTCTTTTGGAGTTCCTTTTCCAATTAGAGAAATGATTTCTGTTTCAGCAAAAACCGTACACATTGAAGAAATCTTGACATCTTTTCCAGTTCTTGCCAATGCAAACATTTCGTCAAGTCCAACTCCAAGACGATTTGCCATTACTTCCAAAAATTTTCCAGTACCAGCAGAACATTTATCATTCATTATGAAATCTTCCACCATACCATTTTTATAGCTTATCGCTTTTGTGTCTTGTCCCCCAATATCGATAATAGTCATGTCAGTGTCGTTGAAAAAACTTGCACCTTTTGCGTGGCATGTTATTTCTGTAACAACTTTGTCCGCAAATGGAACAGAAACTCTTCCGTATCCCGTAGCGACAACTTTGCTATTATCTTCGTTAACCCCATTTGATTCAAGCCATTCTTTTATAGTTTTGCTTGTTTCAACAGAACTCCATCCTGTTGGCATAACTTTCTTGAATACAATTTCTTTTTTTGAATCATCCAACACAACTACCTTTGAAGCAGTTGATCCGATATCAATTCCTACATAATACATATTTATCACCAATTTCATTATAACATCAAATAAAACCTTTTTATGATTTATAGAATCATTCAATAAATAACTGGTTATTTATAGGAAATTTTTATAAATAAAAAAGCCCTGAAAATTAATTTCAAGGCTTGACTTGCTATCCTATAACTATAATATTTCCCCACCATCTAAAAATTGATTGTGATAATTCATTTGCAGCGTATAATCTGTCTTTTCCTTTTGGTTGTCCATTAAAGTACATTTCTCCCCAATTGTTTGGATCGTAAACTTCAAAATACAATCTATTATTGATATGAGTGTATCCTTTGACAACTAAGAAATGTCCTCCTTGGTAATTATAAAATCTACCGATGTTTGAGTTATTGTTGTTATTAAAAGAAATAAATCCAGTATTTACGCATACAATTGCTATATTTCCGTTATCCAAAATATCTGTCAACGTATCTTCTCCATTGTAAGCAATTGTACGATTTGGAATTCTTTGATCATTTAAATATCTTGATACTGTGTTTGTTGACCACCATCCACCTTGCATAGGATAACGATCTCTTGCATCTTCAGCACTTGCATCTGTATTTCTGTTGAACCATTTTTCTACCATTACACTTGAAGATGGACCACAATTTGAGTTGCTAGCCCAGCCAGTATTTCCTTGATCTATGTACCAATTATAGTTTCTATCGTTGTGTACTTCTTGTCTTACTGCGACTGTAAAAGTAGGTGTTACTAAAACTACGATTGCCATTAAAAGCATTAATATTTTTTTGCTAAATTTCTTCATATTTTTACTCCTTTAATTTTATTTTTAAAAAGAAGACGTTTTACTTATATTTATAACCTCCTTATTTTATTTTTCTTCTTTTTATTAGCTAAATTATTTGATTTTATAACAATTAATTTCATAATTCTATGTAATTTCTTTAATTATGTTATCGTTTACAATAAAAGTATAACACTTAATTTTAAAATATGAAATAATTTTTAGCAAAAAAATAGTAGCGCATTTAAAAATGCACTACTCATTTATTTTTTATTTAAAATAATGGCCAAATTATTCTTAAAACGAATACTATTGCCAAGATATACATCAAAATTGAAATATCTTTTCTTTTTCCTGCTAATAATTTAATCAATACATAGCTTATCATTCCAAAAGAAATTCCTTCTGCGATTGAATAACAAAATGGCATTGCAATTATTGTTATAAATGCTGGAATTGCTTCCGAGTAATCGTAAAAGTCGATTTCTTTTATAGAACTTAACATAAATAATCCTACGATTACCAATGCAGGTCCTGTTGCTTGTGCAGGAATCATTCCAAACACTGGGAACAAGAATAAGCTTAGGAAGAAAAAGAATGCTGTCGACAAAGCTGTAAGACCGCTTCTTCCACCTTCTGCAACTCCTGATGCTGATTCAACAAATGTAGTTACTGTACTTGTTCCAAGCAAAGCACCAGCTGTTGTACCAATTGCATCTGCTAATAATGCAGGAGAAGCTTCTTTTAATTTTCCTTGTTCATCCAACATTCCAGCTTTTGCACTAACTCCTACCAAAGTTCCAACGGTATCAAAAATATCTACAAATAAGAATGTGAACACTACTGTGAACATATCGAAAGTAAATATCTTGTCGAATTGAATTTGAAAAGCTACCGGAGCTAATGATGGTGGCAATGTTATTGGAGATCCACCTTGGTATTTTGACACTCCCAAAATCAACGCCAAAATTGTTGATGCCAAAATCCCATACATTAACGCTCCTTTGATTTCTCTAGCCAAAAGCCATGCGATAATGAATAATCCTACAACGAAAACTACACTTTCTCTGCTCAATAGATTTCCTAATTGTAAAACAGTACCTTCACCTTTTAAAATAATTCCTGAATTTACCAAACCAACTAACGCTATAAAAAGTCCAATTCCACAACTAACTGCTTTTTTCAAATTAATTGGAATCGCATCAAAAATCATTTCTCTTACTTTAAATAGTGAGAGAATTAAAAATATAATACCTTCTAAAAATACTGCAGTAAGTGCAAATTGCCAAGTATAGCCTAATGTTTTAACAACTGTAAATGTAAAAAATGCATTAAGTCCCATACCTGGAGCAAGTCCAAATGGTAAGTTAGCTAGAAAAGCCATGCAAATCATTGCAATTATACTTGCAACTACACTAGCCGTAAAAACACCGCCCTTGTCCATTCCAGTTTGGCTCAACATTTGTGGATTTACTGCTAAGATATAACTCATAGTCATAAACGTAGTAAATCCTGCCATTAATTCTGTCTTTACATCTGTCTTCTTCTCAGTTAAACGAAATCTTTTTTCTAAAAAATCCAAGTTTTCCCTCCTTAATTTTTATCAAAATCTTCGTATTCCAATTGTTTATCTTCCCAATCTGAATACAAAGAATTTTTCTCAGCGTTAAGATTTTCTAATTCTTCATTTAATTCAAGAATTTTTTTCGGATCATCGTAAATGTCATTTTGACAAAAAATATCTTCAATTTCTTTGATTCTCTCATCAATTTTATCAATATTTGATTCGATAGTCTCGATTTGTTTCCTTAATTTTTTAAGATTATTAGTAATAGCTCGTTGTTTTTTCTTTTCCTTAACAGCGGCAGTTTTGTTCAAACTTTCTTCTGTTTCATCTGTTTTAGAATCATTTATTTTTTCCTGATAATAATCGTAATTTCCAAGGAAAGTCGTCGCTTTGTCTTTTTCTAATACAATAATTTTATCACAAACTCTATTTAAAAAATATCTATCGTGGCTAATTACGAAAACCGTACCCTCGTAATTTATTAAAGAATCTTCCAAACTTTCCTTTGAGTCAATATCCAAGTGATTAGTAGGTTCGTCCAGTAATAAAAAATTTGATTTTGAAAGCATCAACTTCAATAACGATACACGCGCCTTTTCTCCGCCACTCAAATCTTCAATCAGTTTGAAGATATCGTCTCCAACAAAATTCATAATAGCAAAAGCACTTCTGATTTCGTAGTGAGTCATTTTGGGATATTCGTCCCAAATTTCATCGATAATTGTGTTTTTGTCGTTCAAATAAATTTGTTCTTGGTCGAAATATCCGATATTAACATTAGATCCTAATCTGAATTTTCCTGAAGTTGGTTTTAATTTTTTAGTTATAATATTAAATAAAGTCGTTTTACCAACCCCATTTGCTCCGATTAGTCCAACTCTTTCTTCCTTATATATATCTAAGTTACAGTTCTCAAAAATTAACTTGTCGTCAATTTTTTTGGACAAATCTTCAACCATCAACACGTCTTTGCCGCTTGGCGAGGATATTTTGAATTTTATTCCAAATGTTCCGTCATCGTAAGTAGGCTTATCCATTAGTTTCATTTTATCTAGAAGTTTTTTTCTGGATTGTCCTTGCTTATTCTTTTTCGCATTATCAGTACTTGTATATTTTTCAACGATTTCAAGTTGTCTCTTGTACTCACGTTGCTGATTTTCGTATGTTTTACGTTGAATATCCATGTAGATTTTTCTTTGTTTCATAAAACCAGTGTAATCTGTTTCGTAAGTTTTGATGGTTCTATTTTCCATGTGAAAAATCCTGTTTACAATTCCATCTAAGAAATATCTATCGTGAGAGATTATAACGCAAGCACCTTTGTAATTTTTTAGAAAAGTTTCCAAAAACTCGATAGCTTTGATATCCAAATGGTTGGTAGGTTCGTCTAATAATAATACGTCGCATTTTTGAAGAAGAAGTTTTGCGAGCATTATTCGTGATTTTTGACCACCACTGAAATTAGTGACGTTTTTGTCCAAATCATCATCCGAAAATCCCAGGCCCTTTAATGTGCCTCTGATTTCAGAATCGTAGAGATATCCCCCCATTGATTCGAATCTTTCCAAATCTCTGTGGTATTTGTTCATCAAATCTTCCAAATCTTCAGCATCATTCATTTGATTTTCGTATTCTCGAAGTTTGTTCTCCAATCTCAATACTTCTGAAAAAACACTCAAACATTCTTCGTACAAACTATTACTTGAATCAAATGAATTGTGTTGCTTCAAGTATCCTATTTTCAAATCATTTTTAATGAACAAATCCCCACTGTCTTTTGATAATTCTCCTGTCAAAATATTAAACAAAGTGGATTTGCCAGCACCATTTATTCCTATGATTCCAATTTTATCATTGTCGTTAATGTTAAAAGTCACTTTTTCCAAAATGCTTTTATCTAAGAAAGATTTTTCTATGTCTTTTGCGCCTATTAGAATCATTTTTTCACTTCCTAACTAAACAGTCAATCAACCCAATGATGAGTTAATTGACCTTATTTTTTTAAAGATGACACAACTTTATTTGAATCTACATCTATAAGTTTGATTTCATCTTCATCTATTATTGCGATTGATTTGACACCGTCTTTTGGAATCGAAGGGCTTCCAGGATTTAACAAAATAACTCCGTCTTTTTCTTCCAAAACTTTTACATGAGTGTGTCCTGTTATCACGATATCGCAATTATTCGCATTGGCAATCCTAATTCTATTGTCTTCATCTTCTTCATATCCATGAATTGTGAAAATTCTATATTTGCCAAGATTTAATATTCTATGCTTTTGTGTCAAATCGTGTTCAATTACCATTTGATCTACATCGCTGTCGCAATTTCCTCTAGTATAGATTACATTATCCATAGATTTGAAAATAACCGCCAAATCTTTTGGATTGTAATCTTCTGGAAGAGCATTACGAGGTCCATGATACAAAACATCTCCCAGATGCAAAATCGTATCGCAATCTTTTAAAATCTCAAGAGCTTTTTTTGTATTGTCCAAAGATCCATGAGTGTCGCTAATTACGCCTATTTTCATTAGATTAATACCTCATCCAAAATTTCTTTTACATTACTTGTAAAATAGAATTTGATTTTTTGTCTTATTTTAGGATCAATATCTTGTATATCTCTCTTGTTTTCTTTCGGCAAGAACACTTTATTGATTCCGTATCTGTGAGCAGCCAATACTTTTTCCTTAACTCCACCAATTGCCAAAACCCTTCCTGTAAGTGTTATTTCTCCGGTCATTGCAAAATCGTGTTTTACTTTTCTTCCTGTCAATGCACTAACCAAAGCTGTAACCATTGTAACACCTGCTGATGGGCCGTCTTTTGGAACAGCTCCTTCTGGAACGTGAATGTGAATATCTTTTTCTTTGTAGAATTCACCTTTTATTCCCAAAGCTTCTTGATTGCTTCTGATATATGAAATAGCAGCCATGGCCGATTCTTTCATTACATCTCCAAGTTTTCCTGTAAGTTGTGTTTTGCCGCTACCATCCATTACATTCGCTTCAATTGTAAGAATTACTCCGCCAACTTGTGTCCATGCTAATCCATTTACAACTCCAACTGTATCTTCTCTTGGAATTTCATCATCTAAAACTAATTTAGATCCCAAGAATTTTTCCAAATTTTTATTGTTAACTACAACTTTTTTTACATCGTCTTTTACGATTTTTACCACAGCTTTTCTGATAACTTTCCCGATATTTCTTTCAAGCTCTCTTACTCCACTTTCTCTAGTGTAGTTGTTTATAATTGTATAAATAGCATCTCTTGTGATGTGAAATTGTGATTTATCCATTCCATTTTCTTTTAATTGACGCGGAAGCAAATATCTATTAGCAATTTCAAATTTTTCAGAATCTGTGTAGCTTGTAACTCTGATAACTTCCATTCTATCTAACAATGCATCTGGGATTTGTTCTTGTGAGTTGGCAGTTGTAATAAATAAAACATCTGACAAATCCACAGGGATTTCGATGTAATTATCTGTAAATTCGCTGTTTTGTTCTGGGTCTAAAACTTCCAATAAAGCACTTGCAGGATCTCCTCTAAAATCAGAAGCTAACTTATCAATTTCATCCAATAAAAATACTGGATTTAATTTCTTAGCTTTTTGCAATTGAGTTATAATTCTTCCTGGCATCGCACCAATATAAGTTTTTCTGTGACCTCTAATTTCTGCTTCATCGCGCACACCACCCAATCTCATTGATACAAATTTTCTGTTAGTAGCATCAGCGATTGATCTTGCAATTGAAGTTTTACCAACTCCTGGAGGTCCAACCAAACAAAGTATAGGCCCTTTTAATGATCCTGTCATTTTCTTAACTGCCAAGTATTCCAAAATTCTTTTTTTCACATCTTCAAGTCCAAAATGACCATCGTTTAATACTTTTTCTGCAACCTTCAAATCAATTGAACTTTTTGATTTTTTATTCCAAGGAATATCCAATACTTGATCAATGTAATTTCTAATCACAGTACTTTCAGGATTATTTGGATTCATAGAAGATAATCTGTTGATTTCTTTTAAAACGTGTTCTTCAGAATCTTTTTTGAGTTTTAGTTTTTTAACCCTATTAGCATAATCGTCAGTATCTTCGATATCATATTCTTCTCCCAATTCCATCTTAATTTGACGCAATTGTTCTTGAAGGAAATATTCTTTTTGTGTATCAGAAATTTCTTTGTTTGTTCTTTCTTCGATATCTTCTTTTATCTTCAAAAATTCAATTTCTTTGATTACAAATTTGTACACCAATTCAATTCTTTCATCCATATCCAAAGTTTCTAATAACAAAATAGAATCCTTGTCATTTAATGAAATAAGCATTGCAATTGTATCTATTAAAGAACTAGGATCTTCTTCATTTAAAAGACCGCCGAGTAAATCTTGTGGTAATGGTTTTTTGATAATTTCCGCCAAACTTTCAAACGAAGAAATAATCATCCTAATCATAGTCAATGATTTATCTGTTGGATGATATTTTGTCTTATCGTACTCCATAACTTCTACGTTTGCTTCTAGGAAACTGTCGTTTTCCACAAAGTCTACGATTTTCGCTCTATCATAAGCTTCTACCAAAACTCTTATATTTCCATTTGGCATTTTAATTGTTTGTTTAATACTTGCAAGAACTCCTGTATGATAAAAATCTTCCTTTGTAATGTTTTCTAACATTGGGTCTTTTTGAGTACAAATAAAAATCTCAGAATTTCTGAGCAAACTAGCATTTAAAGCATTTAATGAAACTTCCCTTCCAACTTCGAAATGTTGGATATTATTTGGAAACAACCACAAACCACGCAACGCGATTATTGGAAGTTTCTTTTCTGATATTGTATAGTATTCTTTCATCAAACTCCTCTTTCGAATTTAATCTATTGATAAAAATAGCTCACCTTACGTGAGCTATTTGTGTTATTTATTATTTGTTTTAAAAACAAGTTTTGGGTCTTTTCCTTCTAGTACACTTTCTTTTGTCAAAATAACTTTTGAAATGTCTTGTCTTGATGGTAGCTCAAACATAATATTCATCAAAGATTTTTCTATTATTGTTCGCAAACCTCTGGCGCCTGTTTTTCTATCGTAAGCTAATTTTGCAATAGCTTTCAATGCATCTTCATCAAATTCAAGCTCAACATCATCCATTTTGAATAATTCTTGATATTGTTTGATAACCGCATTTTTAGGTTCCAAAAGTATTCGAATTAAAGCTTGTTCATCTAGTTCATCAAGTGTAACTAAAACTGGAATTCTTCCTACAAATTCAGGAATTAAACCGAATTTAATCAAATCTTCTGGTCTAAAATCTTTGAACAACTCAGAAATTTTCTTGTGTTCATTATCTCCCAAATCCGCACCAAAACCTATCGATTTTGTTTCTGTTCTTCTTTCGATTATTTTTTCTAAGCCTTCAAAAGCTCCGCCAACAATGAATAAAATATTTCTCGTATCTACTTGAATATATTCTTGGTTAGGATGCTTTCTTCCACCTTGTGGTGGTACGTTACAAATTGTACCTTCAACTATTTTTAGTAAAGCTTGTTGTACGCCTTCTCCGCTAACATCTCTAGTGATGGAAGGATTTTCGCTTTTTCTAGTAATTTTGTCGATTTCGTCGATATAGATGATCCCTTGTTCTGCTTTTTCGATATCGTAATCTGCCGCTTGAATAAGCTTCAAAATCACATTTTCTACATCTTCTCCGACATATCCAGCTTCTGTAAGACTAGTTGCATCGGCAATAGCAAAAGGAACATCTAATATCTTGGCTAATGTTTCTGCCAAAAGTGTTTTACCACTTCCAGTCGGACCCACCAATAAAATATTCGATTTTTGTAATTCTACATCATTGTTCATTAGATTAGAATTAATTCTTTTGTAATGATTATATACCGCAACAGCCAAGGCTTTCTTGCCTTCTTCTTGTTTGATTACATAATCATCAAGCACATCCTTGATTTCGATTGGCTTAGGCAAATCAATTCTTTCTTGGATATTATCTACATCTTTGAATTCTTCTTCGATTATGCTATTGCATAATGAAACACATTCATCGCAAATAAAAACTCCAGGTCCAGCAATTAATTTTTTTACTTCATCTTGTGATTTCCCGCAAAAAGAACATTTATATTGATTTTCGTTTTTTGGCATAAATATTTCCTTATTTAGAAGTATATATAACTTCGTCTATCAATCCATACTCTTTTGCTTCTTCTGCTGTTAGTATGAAATCTCTGTCTGTATCTCTTTCAATTTTTTCTAGAGGTTGTCCAGTTCTTTCAGATAATATCTTGTTTAATAATTCTCTCTTCTTCAAAATATTCTTAGCGTGAATTTCGATATCACTAGCTTGTCCTTGCGCTCCTCCAAGTGGTTGATGGATTAAAGTATCTGCGTTTGGAAGTGCATATCTTTTTCCTTTTGCTCCACTTGTTAGAAGAATTGCGCCCATACTAGCAGCCATACCAACACAGATAGTTGAAACATCTGGTTTAACGTATTGCATAGTATCGTAAATTGCTAATCCTGCACTTACAGAACCGCCTGGTGAATTAATATATAATTGAATATCCTTTTTAGGATCTTCACTTTCTAAGAACAATAATTGAGCTATAACAAGATCCGCCATCTGATCATTAACTTCGCCTGTAACGAAAATAATTCTTTCTTTTAAAAGTCTAGAGAAAATATCATAAGATCTTTCGCCTCTATTACTTTGTTCTACAACCATTGGTACTAAAGATGGCATATTAATAACCTCCTATTATTAATTCTAATATATTGAAATATTATTTATCTTCTTTTTCTTCAGCTTTTTTAATTTCGAATTTAGTGTTTTCTACTAATTTTTCTAAAGCTTTCTTTCTCTTGATGTCTTCTTTTAAGAATTCAACATTTGGGCTGTTTTTGAATTCTTCGATGAATTTTTCTTCATCGTCTTTTCCATAAACCTTAGCGAATTCTTTTAATTGTTCATCTAATTCTTCATCTGTAGATTCGATTGCTTCTTTTTCGATATATTTTTCTAATACCAAATCGCCCTTAACTTTTAATTCAGCGTTAGCTCTTAATTCGTTTTTAACATCTTCTTCTGAAGTGTTAGTGATTTGGAAGTATTGATCTGTATTTAAGCCCATTTGTTGAACTCTTCTTGCAAAATCTTGGAATTGACGATTAACTTCGTTGTCAATCATAGATTCTGGAACTGAAATTTCAGTAGCTTCAATCAAAGCTTCTACAGCTTTGTTTTGTTTTTCAACTAATTGTCTTTGTTCGTTGTCTTTTTCTAAGTGTTCTTTGATGTCTTTCTTGTATTCATCAAGAGTATCGAATTCAGAAACGTCTTTTACGAATTCATCATCTAATTCAGGTAATACTTTTTCTTTGATTGAATTGATTTTACATTCAAACTTAGCATCTTTTCCCTTTAAAGAATCTTCGTGGTAATCTTCTGGGAATTTAACATTAACATCAAATTCATCTCCAGCATTGTGACCTACGATTTGTTCTTCAAATCCTGGAATAAATGTGTGTGAACCTAAAACTAATTCGTAATCTTCAGCTTCTCCACCATCAAATGCTTTATCATCTACAAAGCCTTTGAAATTGATAGAAACAGTGTCGTTTTCTTTAGCTTCTCTTCCTTCAACTTCTTGAACTCTTGCGTTTGATTCTAATTCGTGGTTGACTTTCATATCAACATCAGAATCAGTTACTTTGAATTCTTCGATTTCTGCTGAAAGCTTAGAATAATCACCTAATTCAAATTCTGGTTTTAAATCAACAGTGAATTTTACTTTTACATCATTGTTTTCAGTAATATCATCAAGATCGATGTCAGGTTGAGAAACTGGTTCTAATTCTAATTCTTCGATAGCTTTTTCGTAAATTCCTGGTAATAAAAGATTTACAGCATCTTCGTAGAATAAACCTTCACCGTAAGCTCTTTCCAACATTTTTCTTGGAACTTTACCTTTTCTAAATCCTTTTAAACTAAATCTAGATCTATTCTTTTTGTAACTTTCCTCAATTGCGTTATTGAAATCTTCTGCAGGTATTTCACATGTGAATACCGCTTGGTTATTTTCTTTACTTACAAGCACTGCGCTCATACTTTCCTCCTAATTTTTATTTAAAACTTAAATTAATTTCACTTAAAATAGAAATTCCAGGTAATATTATACCCTAAATACCATTTTTTTTAAAGTTTTTTAGCTAAAATGATTAAAAAAGTGTTATTTTTGTTCAACTTTGTAGTATAAATCTAATTTTTTTGCTAATTTTTCAAAATTTTCTTGCGTTTTGCCAATATAAACACCATTTTGTATTGATGTTGTAAGAAGTTTATTAGTAGTTTTGTCTACATTTCCTTCATTTACCAAAATATTTACGTAATTTTTTTGTAGACCAACATAAGACGCCAATAAAGATGTTCTAATATCTTTATACTCTGTGAAGATAATCTTCGAGTATTTTATATTGGAATTTTGTGCATAGTTTGCATCATAAACAGATCTGTAATCATTTCGTGTGACCTTGAATCCATTTTGCTTTAACTTCTCATCGTATTCACTACTTATCATTGAAGTTGGTTGATCAATCAAAATATTTGAAATACCTTTATTAATAGCAAATTTTATAATGGAATCGTCAAATTTCTTACCAGATACAAATGTAATCGCATATCCATTTTTTAAATAGTATCCCATCTTTGCCTGAATAAAATTAAAATTAGACATATCGCTAAGAACCAACGTATCGGTAGGGTTAAGATTAGTGTTTTCTTTGATGACATTCTTTGATACCTCTGCGCGATTTTTCCCATCAATTCTCGAAACCAACAAACCACTCAATTTCAAATTATCAGAAATCTCTTCTGAAACTGATTTTGGACCACCGATAATATACACATTTTTTGCTTTCAGTCTATTTACTTCTTTTAATATAGGACTTTCCTTCTTTATATATGCTCCATCATTTTGAATAAACAAAATCGCCGCCTTGTTCTTATACGCAAAACTTAGTGCCGAAATTATATCACTTTCTTTTTTTTCATTTACAATAACCAAATTGGGGTTTTTATCATAAACTTCTGCGGTCAATTTCTCTGATAAATTTGAACAGTCTTCCTCAATTATTTTGTCCAGAACAACATTCGTATCACAGAAAGATTTTGTTGATAAAAACAATAAGCACATACACAAAAATAAAATTCTTTTCATATTTACCTCTTTATTAATTATATATTAAAATCAAAACAAATTGCAAAAATATATCAATTGTTGCAAATTTCTGCAATTTAGTTATATAATTAGTTAGTACTATCAAAAATGATGAAAGGAATTGTATATGTTCGTATTGGAATCAAAATTGATAAAGGCAGTTCAGATAAAATCAAATGAAGAATCTCACGAATTAGCCGATAAAATATTAAAAAACTGGGAAGAAACTGAAACTAATATTAGATCCCAAAAGAACACAATTATTCAATTGCTAGGGATATTTTGTTGGAATCAGGTTAAAAATATAAGTGATCCTGAAAGTCTAAAATATAATGAAATCGAAAAAAACAAATTATTAAATAAATTAGATCGCGATGATTCAGAAAATTTAAATGAAATATTTCATGAAATCGTTGAGTATTATACAACAAATCAAAATATATTTACTAAAGGCTGTGAAAATCCTTTAATCAAAAGAACTTTGGATTATATTTACAACAATAGCGAACAAAAAATTTCACTGGAAGTGTTATCTGATCATTTGCATATATCTAAAAGTTATTTGTCGACATTGATTTGCCAAAACACCGGCACTACACTTCCAAATATTTTGGCAACTTTCAGAATTGAAAAAAGCCTCCTGCTTTTGACTTACACTGACAAATCAATCAGCGAAATATCAAAAGAATTGGGCTTCCAATCAGATTCTTATTTTTGCCAACAATTTAAAAATATAAAACAAATCACACCTAAAAAGTTCAGAACAATAACAAAGCGTGACCTTTATTAAGGCCACGCTTTTTTTTATTGTTTATCGTAATCTTTAGAATGTGGACAAGAACTGGATCCACAATCACAGCTGCCACCTTTTTTTATAATATGACGTACTGCAAAAACAACTGCTGCCGCAATTATTATTAATATTATTATATCTGCGATATTCAAAAAATCACCTTCTTTTAAATTATAACTCTATTGTACCGCTCTTTTTGATTCAATATGTTTGTATTTATCTTTTCTAAAAATCAAATACAACATTACAACAAATACTGCAAGTGCTATACCTGTCATTATTGTAAATGGTTGTTTTACTACCAACACATTTAAGAATTGAAATACCATGAATGAAATTAGATAAGCAAAAACAATTTGATAAATAATCGCAAATGCTGTCAATTTTGAAGAATTCATTTCTTCTTTTATAGCACCAACTGCCGCAAAACAAGGAACTGTTAATTGGTTGAATACCAAGAAACTCAAAGCAGATGCTATAGTGAAGTTGTTTTTTACCAAATCAGCTATTTTACCTGTATCATCACCTACACCAGAAACTATTCCGTAAACGCTGACTACCATTTCTTTAGCAACAGTTCCTAAGAATGAAGCTACAGTTGCAGTCCAATTTCCGAATCCTAATGGAGCAAACAATGGCGCGAATATTTTTCCGATATAAGCCAATATAGTATCAGTACTGTTATCGTTAAAATGAACAAATTCTCCCTTAACAGAAATATTTTGTAAAATCCAAACGCAAATTGATGCAACTAAGATTATTGTACCTGCTTTTATGATAAATGATTTAGTTCTATCCCAAGTTACACGCAAAACATTTGAAACAGTTGGTGTGTGATATTCAGGAAGTTCCATTACGAATGGAGCTGGTTCTCCTGAAAAAGCTTTTGTCTTTTTCAAAATAAGGCCACTGATTATTACTGCCAAAATTCCTGCAAAATACAATAATGGAGCAAACCACCATTGACCGAAAATCGCTGCTGCAAATAATGCTATGATTTCTGTTTTTGCACCGCAAGGCATGAATGATGCAACGATGATAGTCATTTTTCTGTCGTTTTCATTTTCAATAGTTCTTGTTGCCATAATTCCTGGAACTGAACAACCAGTACCAATTAAGATTGGAATAAATGATTTACCAGATAAACCAAACTTTCTAAACATTCTATCCAACATAAATGCAATTCTTGACATGTATCCTATATCTTCTAAAATAGCTAACAATAATTCCAACGTTGCAACCAAAGGCAAGAATCCCAATACTGCACCAACGCCGGCAACAATACCATCTACAACAAGGCTTGTTACCCATTCGCTAGTTCCGATTGCTTCTAATCCTTTTGTAACTAAATCAGCTAATGCAGTTCCCATCACAGTATCTGCCCACCAATCGTGGAATGGAGGACCACCAACAACTTTTACCGCAATAAAGTAAACGGCTATCATTATCAATGCAAAAATTGGTAATGCCAAAAATCTGTTAGTAACCACCCTGTCGATTTTATCACTAGTTGTTAATCCCGATCTTCCTTTTTGTACAGAATCTGAAATTACTGAAGTAATGAATGTATATCTTTCATCTGTAATTATGGATTCACCATCATCATCGTATTCTTCTTCAATTTTTGAAACAATTTCTTCAACTTTTGCTTTTTCTTCATCAGTGATATGAACAGCTTGCAATGCTTTTTCGTCTCTTTCCAAGGCTTTTACAGCAAACCATCTTTTTGATTCAGAATTTTTAATGGATTCTACACTATTTTCTATTTCAGTAAGCACATTTTCAATTTCATCACTAAATGATTTTATCGATTCATGATGAGATTTCACTTGTTTTTGTGCAACTTCAATTAATTCATCCAAGTTTAATTTTTTAAGTGCTGATACTTCAACTATTGGAATTCCCAATTTTTCAGATATTAGTTTTGTGTTTAATTTATCGTTATTTTTCTTAACGACATCCATCATATTAAATGCCAAAACCATTGGAATTCCAATTTCAGATAATTGTGTTGTAAGATACAAGTTTCTTTCAATATTTGAAGCATCCACAACATCAATAATTACATCTGGTTTTTCGTTTATTAAGTAATTTCTACTAACAACTTCTTCCAAAGTATATGGAGAAAGCGAGTAAATTCCCGGTAAGTCGGTAATTTTAATATCTTTGTTATTTTTTAAGGTTCCCTCTTTTTTTTCTACAGTAACTCCTGGCCAGTTACCAACATATTGATTGGATCCTGTCAATGCGTTAAACATAGTAGATTTACCACTATTAGGGTTACCTGCTAAAGCAATTCTAATTGACATAAGTCCTCCTAATTATTTATTTATCAATTCTATTAAAATATTTTCTGCATCATCTTTTCTAAGACTCAACTCGTATCCTCTCAAATTGATTTGAACTGGATCTCCTAACGGTGCTACTTTTCTGATATAGATTTCTACATTTTTTGTAATACCCATATCCATAATTCTTCTTTTAACAGGACCTTTTCCTAAAATCTTAACAATCCTGTAGTATTTTCCTACTTCGGCATGCTTAAGATTCATTTCGTTATCCACTTTATGTATCCCCCTTGATAAAATATCATTAAATATGATTTACCATAATTCTCATAGCTATATCTTTTCCTATAGCCACTCTTGAACCTTTGATTTTAACTATCAAATTTCCGTGGCTTTCTGAAACAACACTCACGAGCGCCCCTTCAACAAAGCCCATATTATTCAACAGTTTTTTTTGTGCATCATCTTTTATTGATTTTATTTTTATGATTTCAAAATCTTCGTTCAGTGGCACTAGAGCCAAATTCATTTAATCACCCTCATTTAAACGTTTAAATCTGTTACCTTGATATTATATTGATGAATAGTATTAATGTCAAGAGAAATTGAGAATTATTTTCCTTCTCATTTACATTTGTTACAAAAATGTTGCAATTTGCTAATAAAATTTACACTACATTTTATATTTGATATAATATCTCAAAGAGATAAAAACAAAAAAGCGCCAGACCTTTACGGTTAACGAGGGATAGAGTCATCGAGTTTTTCGGCGGGAGCTCTATAGGTAACACAGCCTTAGCATTTAACAAAGTTCAAAAGTAATTTTGAAACAAAAATAATGAAGTGTATCTCTAAAAAATTTGGAGGTAAATATATGTGCGGAATAGTATGTTATAACGGCGAAAAATCAGCCGTAGAAATCATATTAAACGGATTAAAATCTCTGGAATACAGAGGATATGATTCAAGCGGTATTTCTGTCGTAACAGACAAAATCGAAACAGTAAAAAGAAAAGGAAAATTACAAAATTTAATAGATTCTATCGATGAAATTGATAACAATGCAAGTATTGGAATTGGTCACATCAGATGGGCAACTCACGGCGAACCTAATGAAATAAATGCCCACCCTCAAGTAAGTGAAGATGGCAAATTCTCAGTTGTACACAACGGTATTATCGAAAATTACAAAGAATTAAAAAAAGAAATGGAAGATAATGGCTACACTTTTAAATCAACTACTGACACAGAAGTTGTGGTTGCTTTGATTAGCCACTATTACAAAGATAATTTGTTGGAAGCAGTAAAATCTACAATCAATAGATTAAAAGGAGCTTATGCGTTAGGAATTGTTTCAGAATATGAAAAAGACAAACTAATTGCAGTGAGAAAAGAATCTCCATTGATTATGGGTAAATGTGATGATGGAATAATCTTAGCGAGTGATATTCCTTCTGTTTTAAAGTATACAAGAGACATTGTGTATTTGGAAAATGGAGATGTCGTAGAGATAGATAAGAAAAATTACACAATATACGACAAAGACTTCGCAAAAGTTGATCGTGAAGTTAAAACTGTTGACATGACAATTGATCAAGCTAGTAAAGGCGGATACGATCATTTTATGTTAAAAGAAATTCACGAACAGCCAGAAGTTGTGAAAAAGACTTTGGAAGTTAATCTAAATAATAATGTAATAGATTTTGCAGAAAACTCACTAACTGAAGAAGAATTATCGAAAATCAACAAAATTTATATCGTTGCATGTGGTACAGCATTCCATGCAGGTGAAGTCGGTAAAGTTGCAATCGAAAAATTGGCAAAAATTCCTGTAATTACTGATATCGCATCTGAATTTAGATACAATGATCCATTTATCGATGAAAATACTCTAGTGATTTTGATTTCTCAATCAGGAGAAACTGCTGATACATTAGCAGCTCTTAGAGAGTCCAAAAATAAAGGCGCAAAAATCTTAGCAGTTACAAACGTAGTTGGTTCATCAATCGCAAGAGAAGCTGACAAAGTCATCTACACTTTGGCAGGCCCAGAAATCGCAGTAGCCAGCACTAAAGCATACATTTCACAATTAGTTACAATGATTATGTTGGCTTTGGATTTCGCAAAGAAATTAGGCAGAATTGAAGATTCTGAATATTCAAAATACATCGAAGAATTAAAAACAATGCCTAAAAAAATTGATGAAACATTAAAATCAGAACCTATAACTGAAAAAATCGCTGAAGCAATCAAAGATGATAAATCAATGTTTTTCATTGGACGTGGCTTGGACTTTTTGAGTGTAAAAGAAGGAGCTTTGAAATTAAAGGAAATTTCCTACATTCACACTGAAGCCTTCCCTGCAGGAGAATTAAAACACGGTTCCATCGCTTTGATCGAACAAAACACTCCAGCATTATCAGTTATTACGCAATCAAAATTAGCTGAAAAGACAATATCAAATGTTCAAGAAGTTGTGACAAGAGGAGCTAAGGTATTTACAATCACAGTTGAAGGAAATGACAATATGAAAGATTTCTCAGAAGAAATCATCTTCATTCCTAAAACTTTAGAATTATTGTATCCTATACTTTCAGTAGTTCCCGAACAATTATTGGGATATCACACTTCTTTGAAAAAAGGATTAGATGTCGATAAACCACGTAACTTAGCGAAATCAGTTACAGTTGAATAAAAAATACGGAGTACTCATTATAATGTGAGTACTCCTTTTTTAATGATTAATATTAAATTTTTAAATACATTTTATAGTTCTAAATTAGGATAAACTTTCAAATCAAGTCCATCTTGTTTTCCGTTGATATAATCATAGTATCCAGCAGTTGCAATCATTGCAGCGTTATCTGTGCACAAGATTTTGTCCGGAAAATAGACTTGTATTCCCTTTTCTTCTGCTTTTTCCAATACTCTTTCTTTTAATCTAGAATTTGCTGCAACTCCGCCACTTAGAACGAAAGTTTTTTGGTTTTTTTCTTCTAATAATCTAAAAGATTTCTCAACCAAAACATCTATTACAGCTTCTTGGAAAGATGCTGCAACATCTTCTTTTATTATCTCTTCGTTTTTTTGATTTTTATTGTTCAAATAATTTAACACAGCTGTTTTTAATCCACTAAAACTAAAATCGTAACTGTCTTTTTCAAGCATTACTCTTGGAAAATCAATCGCTGTTGGATTTCCTTGTTTTGCAAGCTTGTCAATAACAGGTCCTCCTGGATATTCCAATCCCAACGCACGTGCAACCTTGTCATAGCTTTCTCCACAAGCGTCATCTCTTGTAGACCCAATTATTTCGTAATCTTGATAATCCACAACATCTATTAAATAAGTGTGGCCACCAGATACAACTAACGAAATAAATGGCGGTTCTAATTCTTTGTGGCTAATGTAGTTAGCGCAAATGTGGCCTTGCATGTGATTTACCCCTACAAGAGGCTTCTTCAAACAATAGCTCAATGATTTTGCACAAGAAATCCCAACTAATAGTGCTCCAATAAGTCCGGGACCTTTTGTAACGCAAATTACATCAATATCTTTCAATGATAAACCTGCTTCGTCCAAAGATTGTTGCAAGATAGAATTCATTGCTTCCAAGTGAAGACGGCTCGCAACTTCTGGAACCACACCACCATATCTTTTGTGTACATCTATTTGAGAAGAAATCACATTACTCAACACTTCTCTTCCATTTTTTACAATTGCAACACTTGTTTCATCACAAGACGTTTCAATTGCAAGCGTAATTATATTTTGTTTAATATCATCCATATTCAACATCATCCTCAATGCATTTTCTCGTGGAGTTTCATAATATCCATTAATTCTACCGTTTTTTTGAAATCCAAATTTTGTGTAAAGATTAATTGCCTCAAAGTTGGATTCTCTAACTTCCAAGAAAATATTATTTACATTTTCCTTTTTGCAAAAATCTAACATAAATTTTATAAATTCAGTTGCAATTCCTTGGTTTCTGCAACTTTTTTTCACAGAAATTGTGTGCAATTCAGCCTCATCAACAACTACTGAAAACCCAAAAGCTCCTACAATCTCTCCTTTATTTTCTCCGACAAAATAGTGATTGAATTCATTTTTCAAACAAGCTTCGTATCCAATTTTGCTCCAAGCATCAGAAAAACTCTCCTTTTCAATCTCAACAACATCATCCAAGTCGAAAAAGTTCATTTCTCTAATTATCATTATTGTGTCTTCTTTCATAATCTCGTTGTGCTTGAGATTTTCTAACGTAGTCTGGGCTGAGAGTGTAGTAGCTATCAAATTTTTCAATTTTATTTGCCAAATCGCAAATCGATCTTGTAATGCAATTATTCAACGAAGAATTTGCAAGGTAGAAGTTATCCTTTGAATTGATTTCATCTACAAATGAATACACTCCATCTCCAACGAAAATATATTCCTTATCATCGTCTAATTTTTCTATCAAATCTTCAAAATAAATCAAATCATCATCCATCAATCGTTCTAATTTTGAATCGTTAGTGAACATTGAGTAATAAACTCTTCCACCTCTAGCATCTAAAATAGGAATGATGATTTTGTCAGTGCTTATCATATTTGCCAAAGCTTCCAATGTGGATATGCCGACGATTTTCTTGTCGAAAACTTGTGCAAAAGTCTTCGCAGTAGTCATTCCAATCCTAAGGCCAGTAAAAGATCCCGGTCCTTTGCATACTGCGAACACGTCCACATCTTCAATTTCTGTATCTAATTTTTCAAGCATTTGCTCAATCATCAAGACCAAAGTTTCGCTGTGAGTTTTCTTTTGATTTATATTATAATCTCCAACAATCAACCCATCTTCCATCAAAGAACAAGAGCTAATCATAGTCGAAGTATCAATTGCTAAAATTTTCATTTAATTCCTCTATAATTTCTTTTTCTCTTTTATTGTTGCCATCAATTCTAATTTTTCTGGAAACATCACCAGTTTTTTCAATGTAAATTTCAATTAGGTTTCTAGGCATATAAGACTGTGCCTGACTTGCCCATTCAATTATAGTAATTCCTTCAGGATACAACAGCTCATCGATATCCAAGGATTCTATCTCCATCTCATCTTCTAATCTATACAAATCAATATGATTTAATTGAATGTTCCCATAGTATGTATTTACCAGCGAAAAAGTCGGACTTGTTACATTTTCTTCAATTCCAAAACTCTTCGCAATAGATTTAGTAAGAGTAGTTTTTCCAGCTCCCAAATCTCCAATCAAAGATATAACATCTTGTTTTTTCAAAGTTCTTGCAAAAATTTGTCCAAATTTTTCAGTATCTTTTAAATCATTTAAAATATATTCCATAAATATCACCAAATAAATTATATCACAACTGAACAACAACAAAAATGACCCATTATCTAGAATAATGAGTCATTGTATATTTTATGAATTTTTACATGTATATTATTGATTATTTTTTCAAAAATCTTGAAATTGGCTTGTAAAGTGCAATAGTAACTGCAGATACAATAATACCTTTTACAATGTTAAATGGCACAATACTGAAAAGCACAAACATTAATGGAGTGCCTGCCAATGAATTTACTTTTGCGAACTCTTTTGTAAAATCAACCAAATTAATTCCGTATAATGGGAAAATTACAAAATAGTTAGAAATGCAAGCAACTATTGTGTAAGCCAAGACTCCGAAAACCAATCCTGTGATAGCTGATTTTCTGCTTTTACCTTTATTGTAAATTGAGCTAGCTACAACTACAAACACTGATGATAATATGAAGTTAGATAATTCTCCAACTCCACCAGTTGTTGTTCCGTTGATGATAAAGTTCAACAAAATCTTAACTGCAGAAGTCAACACACCTGCTACAGGTCCTAGTGCAAATCCTGAAATTAATACTCCCAAATCTCCAATATCCACTGTCATAAATGGTGGTGCAAATGGTAGTGGGAATTTGAAAATCATAAGTAATGCACTTATTGCCCCTAAAATACTAATTCTTACCATAGTTTGAGTACTAGATTTTTTTCTTGTGGTTTCCATAACCTACCTCCTAAGATTTTCAAGGGCAAATAAAAAAGCCCTTATTTTTTAGGGCTAAATGTTAATTATTACACTTACTTCTTTCGTCCAGACTTTACTGTCGGTATTGGAATTACACCAATTCATGCATAACGCTCGCGGACTGTAACCGCCGGTGAGGAAATCAACCTCGCCCTGAAGTAATTTCATTATACCACTAACAATATTTTTTGTAAACTTTTAGTATTAAGTATTTTTATTTTTGGGTATACTATTATTGAGGTGATTTTATGAACATAACAAAAGAATTAATGAATTTTATTGATAACAGTCCATCCGTATTTCACGTTATCGATAATTTCAAAAAAACACTAACAGAAAACGGATTTACTGAATTAAAATTTAAAGATAATTGGAAAATCGAAAATGGCAAGGGATATTTTGTAACAAATAACGATTCATCAATTATTGCTTTTAAAGGAAGTTCTGATTTCGATAATATCAGATTGATTGGATCACATTCAGACAGTCCAACTTTTAGAATAAAACCAAATTCTATCGTAAACAAAGACGGATTTTTGACATTAAACACTGAAGTTTATGGTGGACCAATATTAAGCACATGGTTTGACCGTCCATTGTCTGTAGCTGGTAGAGTTGTGTTAAAATCAGACAATCCATTCAAACCTGAAATCAAACATATCAATGTAGACAAGAATTTATTGATAATTCCTAACGTAGCAATCCACATGAACAGAGAAGTTAATAACGGATACAAATTCAATGCACAAAAAGATACATTGCCACTTTTAGCATTATCAGAAAAAGATTCGAAAATTTCTTTCGAGGAAATTTTGGCAAGAAATACAGGAATAAACGCAGATGATATTTTAGATTTCGATTTATTCTTGTACGACAGACAAAAAGGAGAATTTGTCGGAGAAAACGACGAATTTTATTCCGTAGGAAGAATCGATAATTTGGGAATGGCTTTTAATTCTATAAAATCATTAATAGATTCAAATGTTACTAACACATTAGCATTGACTATGGTTTTTGATAACGAAGAAATAGGTTCTTCAACAAAACAAGGTGCAGGCAGCACACTTCTAAGTGATTGCTTCAAAAAAATCGTAGAAGATAACGATAAAAACTTCTACGAAGTATTGCACAATTCTTATTTGATAAGTGCAGACCAAGCTCACAGTTTGCATCCAAATTACACAGAAATGGCTGACCCTACTAACAGACCACTAATTAACAACGGCCCTGTTATTAAATACGCCGCAAACGGAGCATACACTTCTGATGCAGTTAGCTCTTCAGTATTTAAAAAATTATGCTTAGATAAAAACATTCCATGCCAAGAATTCACAAACAGATCAGATAAAAGAGGTGGATCTACAATCGGACCAATCACTGTTTCTAATTTGGATATTCAATCTATTGATATTGGAAATGCGATTCTTTCAATGCACTCTGTAAGAGAATTAGGTGGATGTAAAGACAACGAATATATCTACGAATTATTCAAATATTACTACGAATATTAACAAATTGTAAATAAAAAGTTAATTTTTTAAAAACTTAAAAAAACGGAGATAAAATGAGCTTATTAAATTTAATTAGTTTTATCTCCGTTTATTTTATTATAAATCGATTTGTCATAAACGCTCTTCTATCGTATACTAATAAAGTACTTGAGATAAGCAAGTAAAAAACGTCGGGGTGTAGCGCAGTCCGGTAGCGCACGTGGTTTGGGACCATGGGGCCGGGGGTTCAAATCCTCTCACCCCGACCATAATCACAAATTAATTTTGTGATTTTTTTGTTTCCTTTTGTTATTGATATTATGAAAAAATACATCTGTTTCGTACAGATGTATTTTTTTGCCCTTTTTCAGGAAAAATAAAAACGCAGGACAAATTTTCATTCATCCCACGTTCCTCTCTACATATTTTTAATCAACACAACTACACTATGTGCAGCTTTTCTTGTTTTTGTTTCCAAATCATTGTAAAATTCATCGTCTGCATCGTCATCTGCAAAGTCGGATAAACTTCTTATAACCAAGAACTTCACATCATTAAGATAACACGTATGAGCAATGGAGCATCCTTCCATTTCCGTTCCCAACGCGTGATATTTTTCAAATAATTCTTCTTGTTTTTCAGTAGTTGAGATAAATTGATCTCCAGTAACGATAAGACCAATCCTGTGTTTCAAATTTTCTTGCGTCATAATCTCATCTAACTTTTTCAAAGTTTCAGGATCCGCTTCAAAAGTGTCAGTGTATGGAATATTATTACTAAAAATATCTAAATTGATGTCGTGATATTTTAATTTGTCTGCAAGTATTACCTCATCAAAACTAAGAGATTTGTCCAAACCACCGCAAACACCACAATTTATTACCAAATCAGGATTATACATATCGATAATTCTTTGTGTTAGAGCTGCTGAGTTTACCTTTCCAATTCCACAAACGCAATTTATAATTTTTTTATCCTCAAATTCCGAAACATAAATTTCATAATGGTTGAACTTATCCATTTTAATTGGATTGAATTGTTCTCTGAAATACTCTTGCTCACTTTCCAATGCGGAAATAATCGCTATTGTTTTCATATCAACTCACATCTTTCTTCTATTAAATCTTTTAATTCAATAGCTTTTTTCTCTAAATATTCTTGGTTTTCTCCCTCAATCATAACTCTAATCAAAGGTTCAGTTCCTGAAGGTCTAATCAAAACTCTGCCTTCATCTTTGAATTCATGTTCAAGTTCAGCTATTTTTTGGTTGATGACCTCATCATCTTTGTACACTTTTTTGTATTCATTATTAACCTTAGCATTTACCAAAACTTGTGGGAAACTTGTCATCAAATTATTCATTTCTGAAAGTTTTTGTTTTGATTTAACAGCTATTTCTGCTAATTTAATCGCAGATAATATTCCATCACCAGTAGTATTATCTTCTATGAAAATAATGTGTCCAGATTGTTCTCCACCAATAATGTATCCATTTTTTCTCATTTCTTCAAGAACGTACCTGTCACCAACTTGTGTTTTGATAACATCTACGCCAATTTCTTTCAAACTTTTTATAAGACCGATATTAGTCATAACAGTTCCTACAACTGCATTGTTTTTTAGCTTATTGTTTTCTTTTAAGAAATGACCAACTGCACAAATAACGTGATCTCCGTCCATTATTTCACCAGTTTCATCACAAGCAATCAACCTATCTCCGTCTCCATCGAACGAAAATCCCATATCAGATTCAGAAATTTTTACCAAATTGCTAATAACTTCAGGATTTGTTGAACCGCATTTGAAGTTGATATTCTTTCCGTCGTATTCAGTATTTGTAACTGTTACATCGGCGTTTAATCTATTGAAAATAATTGGTGCGATTTCAGAAGTTGCCCCGTAACCACAATCCAAGCTCACCTTCACACCTGTCAAATCCAAATCAACCCTGCTCAAAAGATAATTTATATATGTATCTCTTGCACATTCTTCTTCATAAACTCTGCCAACTTTTTCTCCTGTAACCTTCAAATCAATCTCATCTTGATGATCAATCAAATATTCAATTTCTTCTTCAAGACTGTCTTTTAATTTGAAACCCTCATTTGAAAAATATTTTATTCCATTAAATTCGTAAGGATTGTGGCTTGCAGAAATTACAATTCCGCAACAAGCATTGTAAAATCTAGTCAAATACGCCACAGCTGGTGTAGGAATCACTCCTAATCTGTACACATCAAAACCCATGCTAGTAATTCCGCTAATCAAAGCAGCTTCCAACATGTCCCCAGAAATTCTAGTATCTTTTCCTATAACAATTAATTTATTATCTACATCTTTTAATTTATAACAAGCTGCTCTCGCAAGCTTATAAGCTAATTCAACAGTTAAATCTTCGCCTGCAACGCCTCTTATACCGTCAGTTCCGAAATATTTTCCCATCAATATCCCCCTCTATTTTTATAATCTAATTATAACACATAATGTAAAAATCAATAAAATGTGAATTTTTCCAAATAAAAAAACGAGTTTGCACTCGCTTTTATATAAACATGAAACTTGTAATTGGTAACAAGAACAATGTATTTATTATTAAAGTTTTTAAATTATCAGATTTATATGAAAAGTATACACCAATTAAAGATGTGATTGGCAACAATAAGAATGTAACTTGTCCGAAAAAATTCGGTGAGTCTGGTGATGTTTCAGATACTTTTTTCATATAAAAAGAAACTATTGTTAGAATTAAACACAGTACAATTGTTATTAATGGGATTTTGTTTTTTGTTTTCATATTATTTTTCCAGAACAACTGTGGCTGTGATTCTACCATTGGATCCTTCTGCAAGTACTATTGATTGCGGTAAATCCAATGTTATATCCACGCTGTTTTCTCCTTCTTTAAAATCTGTTAAATCTATTGGTTTTGTGGTTACATGTGAGTGTGATTTTATAATATCATCTTGTCCTTTTATCTTTACTGTGGGTCTGCTAAATGTAATTTTAGCTACGTTTAATCCATTTGGAATATTTGTAACTACTGGTTTGATTTCGACATCTTTTTTCAGCAAAACATCTATAATTACTTTGCAGCTTTCAGATGATTTGGTCAAAAATGATTTTGCAGCATCATCTTTTAGGCTTAGATTAATCGGTAAATCTAGATTGATATCCTTGTCGATATTTGATTGATCGATTTTAACCGATGCGTAATCAATTGAGTTAAGATAAGTTTTTGCTCCAGATACTGTGATTTCTTGTGGATCTAATTTTATAGAATCAACTTCCACATTATCAGGCAAATCCCCCACCTTCATTATTCTTATAGGAAATTTTACCGTGTCTACTGTTTCTGTCTTTACTAAAAGTGTTTCGTCTGATTGGTCAACTACGTTGACTCCTTGTGGAAGGCTCAACTCTATAGGTAGTGTTTCAGAATCTACTTTTATGGATTTTACATCAACAAAAGCCTTAATTTCTGAATTTTTCATTTTAGTTATTGTGTTTCTTCTTCCTTCTACACGCATTGATATTGTCGCAGCTTTAGGAGATATAATAACTCTTCCGTCTTCTCTTAGTTTATCAACGCCTCGATATTCAACGCTAATTACTGGAATATCCTTTGTGACTACTGGATTTTTGTTTTCCATTACAAATGACCATAAAAATATCGCCAAGAATAGACAGACAATTTTTATTATAAGATTATTCGAATAAAATCCTTTGAAGTCAATGTTTTTTAAGTATGAATTATTCTTTATTTTATCTTTCATCTTCTATTTCCTTTCTGTTGAAAATATAAGAATCTTGATCATTGTATAATTTTGTCAAAATCTTTGTTAAAGTTGGTTCATCAACATATCTGTTGATTTTTCCGTGTTCAGCTATTGAAATGCCACCAGTTTCTTCTGAAACTATTAGTGCCAAACAATCACTTTTTTCGCTCATTCCTATAGCTGCTCTGTGCCTTGTTCCCAATTCCTTGGATATGGATTGTTCTGTGGACAATGGCAAGAAACATGCCGCCGCTTTGATGGTATCATTTTTGATTACAACCGCACCATCATGAAGTGGAGTATTAGGTATGAATATATTTATCAAAAGTTCGCTAGAAATCGCAGAATTTAAAACCGTACCAGTTTCTACTACATCTCCAAGTCCTGTGCTTCTCTCGAAAATAATCAAAGCGCCAATTCTTTGTCTTGAAAGCGAGAACACAGCATGTACTATTTCTTCCACGCACTTATCCACTTTTTCTCCTCTGATATCGGCAAATGATTTGGTCAATATATTACTTCTACCTATTGTTTCCAAAATTTTTCTAAGTTCAGGCTGGAACACCACTATTATCATAATAGCCAAAGCCGTCATCATGTTTTCCAAAACCCAATTCACAGTGTATAATTTCATCGAATCACTGATTTTTACAAAAATAAATATGATAACTAATCCTTTTACAAGCTGTTCGGCTCTTGTTTCTTTTATCATCATATATAATTTGTAAATGCAGACTGCAACTATAGCGATATCTATGATATCTAAAAATCTTAATGTATTTATCATGTTAAAAAATTTATCCAAAAAAACCAAATTAATCATTCCCATCTTTGTTCTTTAATTATATGATACCATAAATTTTTACTAATTTTTCGCAAAATTAACAGCTTATATCAACATTTATCTATAAAAACATTTTCACAGTTATGTTTAATAATCCAATCCGTTTTCGAGTAACTCGCTTAATTTTTCAAGTGCCAAATTTTCATCTTCACCATCACATCTCAAAATAAGCTCACTACCTTTGTGTGCAGATAATGACAAAATGCTTATAATGCTTTTGCCACTGTATTTTTTACTATCTTTTACAAATTCAATCTCACAATTGTATTTCACTGCTTCATTCAAAAATTTGGATGCAGCTCTTGCATGAAGTCCTATCTCATTTGTTATACAAACCTTTTTCTCTACCATGTTTTCCTCCGTATTTTTAAAAATATAAGCCGGTATTATTAACCGGCTTAAATCTAAATATTAATATTCTATGAATTTTTCGGATTTACATCCGCAGATTGGACATGCATCGATTTTTTCAAATCCAATATATCCACAAATTGGGCATAGTAATATTTGTTCTACTTCTAAGTCTTTTCCACCGTCAACAAATTCTTTTGCTTTTCCGAATCTTTCAGCGTGAACTTTTTCTGCTTCCACAGCAAATTTCATAGCTCTTACCGCTTCTTTTTCTTCTTGCATTTCAGCTACTTCTATGTAAGCTGGATACATTTCTGTTGCTTCGAAGATTTCTCCGTTTCTAGCTCCTTCTAAGTTTTCTGAAGTGCTTCCAATTCCGAAACCAGCCATGCTAGTTACTGCGAAATCACCATGAACATCTTTTAATGCATCAAAGTGCAATGCAGCATGAATTTTTTCTGCATCTGCTGTAGCATTGAACAATCTAGCAACATTTTTAAAACCGTCTTTTTCAGCTTTATTCCCCCAAATGTTGTATCTGTTTCTTGCTTGAGATTCTCCCCCGAATGCTGATTGCAAGTTTGCTTGTGTCATCAATTTCATATCAATTACCCCCTATTTAATTTTATAATAATATTATACCATATTGTTAACAAACAATGAATACAATCTGTAATTATTACATTTTATCTCATTCTGCTTACTATTACTTTTCTTCTTAAATCCTGATGAGAATCGCTGTCTTCTTTCAATTTATCCATCCACATAAGTGATTTGCCAGTTCCCCTAACAACTGCCGTAATCGGTCCGTCTACAATTCTAGCATTCACTCCAATTCTTTCAGAAATTAATCTGTCCAATCCTTTTAATAGACATCCACCGCCACTCATGATGATTCCTCTTTCATAAACATCAGCCGCTAATTCTGCTGGAGTTTGTTCCAAAACTTCTTGTACCGTGTCTACGATTTTATCTATCGGTTTTTTCAATGCAACAGAAATATCTTTTGATGAAACGTAAATGTGCATCGGCAATCCATTTACCAAATTTCTACCCTTTATTTCGTACAATTCTCCATCATCTCTTGGATATGCGCTACCTACATTTATTTTGACTTTTTCTGCAGTGGATTCACCAATAATCATGTTGTATTTTGTTTGGACAAAATCTTGTATTCTTCTATCAAATTCATCTCCTGCTACTGGAATTGATTTATTGATTACAATTCCACCCATAGAAATTACAGCAACATCCGTAGTTCCACCACCGATATCTACGACGATGTTTCCTCTTGCATCTGTTACATCAATTCCTGAACCTATAGCTGCTGCCAGTGGCTCTTCTATCAAATATGTGTTGTAAGCTCCTGCGTATTTTGAAGCTTGAATAACAGCTCTTCTTTGCACTTGAGTGATTTGACTTGGAACGCAAATTAAAACTTCAGGTCTGATTAATGATTTGCCCAAAGTTTTTCTGAGCAAATACGAAATTATTTTTTCTGTAGAATTGAAATCTGCAACCACACCATCTTTTAATGGCTTCTTTGCGATAATATTTCCCGGAGTTCTCCCCAAAATTTTCTTAGCGTCTTTTCCAACTGAAATTATTTTGGAATTAAAGCTATTCATCGCAACAACTGAAGGCTCGTTCAATACAACACCTTTGTTTGGCAAATACACAAGAACTGATGCAGTTCCCAAATCTATCGCTATTTTTCTTCGAAAGTTCATATAATCACCTATAAATCTTTTTTATTCAAAATGCAGACACTGTTTGCAGTAATTCCTTCACATCTACCTTCGAAACCGAGTTGTTCTGTTGTAGTTGCTTTTACTGAAATATTAAATGTATTAGTGTGCAAATCTTGTGCGATATTTTCACGCATTTTATCAATATAATCTCTAAGTTTTGGTTTTTGGCAAGAAATCGTTGAGTCAATATTTCCAATTTCATATCCCATATCATCCATGATTTCAAAAACTTTTCTAAGAAGCACTCTGGAATCAATATCTTTGTATTTCATATCAGTATCTGGAAATAATTTGCCAATATCTCCAAGGCAAAGTGCTCCACATATAGCATCCATTATCGCATGAATCAAAACATCCGCATCGCTGTGACCCAAAAGTCCCTTGTCGTGTGGAATTTCAACTCCGCCTAATATTAATTTTCTATTTTCAACAAGTTTGTGTACATCTAACCCAAAACCTATTCTCATTCATTTTCTCTCTTTCTAGCAATTAACTCTCCAAACAACAAATCTTCTTTTGTCGTAATTTTAATATTGGAATAATCGCCCTTAATTATTTTTACTTTTTTTCCGACGATCTCAAGAAGCGATGAGTCGTCTGTTACATTTATTTGTTCGTCAAATACTAATTTGTATGCGTCTTTTATAGCCTTATATTTGAAAACTTGTGGAGTTTGTGCCATATACAAGTGTGATCTGTTCGGAGTGTTCACAACCGTCATATCATCGTCAACATATTTGATAGTATCCTTAGCTGCTACGCTTACAACTAGCCCATCATAATCACCAATCGATTCGATAGCTTCGAGTATTTTCTCGCGTCTGATAAAAGGTCTTGCTGCATCATGGCTTATTATCAAATCGCAATTTTTATTTACTTTGTTCAAACCATTGTATGTAGATTTCTCTCTTGTATCTCCACCGAAAGCAATCACGATATCTCTGTAATTTCTATCTTTTATAAAATTTCGTACAAATTCTTCGTCTTCTTCTCTAATTACAAGAATGAATTCTCTGATTTCATCAATTGATTGGAACACATCCAAGGTCATCTCCAAAATCATTTTATCGTTTATTTTCATAAATTGTTTTGGAATTTTGTTATTCATTCTTTGAGAGGATCCAGCTGCAGTTATAATAGCTGAAATATATTTATCCATATAACACCTCATTATTATTATATCAAAAAATCAATTTAATTAAAAAAATATGAGATTGCAATAAAAAAGAGAACTAATAAAATAGTTCTCTACATAAAATTCAAAAGTCATTTAATTGAATAATCCTAATTATCCTTCTCATCAGATTTTTTTGCGAAAATCATTTTTCCTGCAGAAGTTTGAAGAACACTCGTTACAGTACACTCAATAATTTCTCCAAGATATTTTTTGCCATCTTCTACTACAATCATAGTGCCATCGTCCAAGTATCCTATACCTTGATTGTTTTCTCGTCCTTCTTTTATGATTGACACATTTATTGGTTCACCTGCCACAAAAACAGGTCTCATAGCATTTGCCAAATCATTTATGTTGAATACGAAAACTTCTTGCAAGTCTGCAACCTTATTCAAATTATAATCGTTCGTAAGTAAATTTGCATTCAATTCTTCTGACATTTTCACAAGCATTGAATCTACCTTGTCAATGTTTGGATATCTCTTGTCAACCACTTTAACCTTGTCCTTGTACTCAGTTTGCATAGTTTTTAAAATATCCAATCCACGTCTACCTTTTTGCCTTCTCAAATAATTATCGGAATCTGCGATATGTTGAAGTTCTTCGATGACAAATATAGGAATTATTAGATTCCCTTCCAAAAATCCCGTCTTCAATATATCGATAATTCTGCCGTCAATAATAGTAGAAGTATCTACGATTTTAGGTCTAACTTTGCTATCTTTGTTGGAAAATTTTAGATTTGGTTTTTCTTTGGTTCTAACTTTTTCAAAAAACGAAATGAAATCGTCATGGTAGTTCAAAGCAAGCTTCGCCCCCAAAAACCCCATTCCTATGAAAAACACAATTTCTAATATTACCGTCAACACAGTTCCTATCCCTGGAATATTTAATTTTAACAACGGCTGCGATATCAAAAAAGCTAATACAAGCCCAACCACAAGACCAATTGTTCCTATAATAATATCGACCAGAGAGAATTTTTTAAGCGAATCTTCGATAGATTCTATTAATTTTAATTCTACCGATATTAATTTCGGAGCCAAAGCATAAAATATAAATCCAAAAACAACTGCTGCTACAATCATTGCAACTATCTTGATAATCATACTTGTTGATTTCTCGATAAAATTGCTGAAAATAACATTAGTAAATATAATTCCTAAAACAGCTCCGATGATAGATATCAGTATTGACATCCCTCGTCTGAACAAAACATTTCTCCTTTCAAAAATATTTTAATCTAAATCGATCAAATCGTTCACCATACTTTCAGCTTCTGATGGTTTTAAATTCAATCCACTTGCTATTTCGCTAATAAGCATTTTTCTGGAGGTATTGAGTACTTTCTTTTCAATCATGGATAAGCCTTTTGATGAATCTAATTCATACAAACCCTTGTACACGATAGCAGTTTCTTTTATATCTCCAATTCTCAATTTTTCGAGATTTTCTTTGTATCTTTGATTCCAATTTGAAGGAAAATCAACTTCTTGATTCTTTAAAATATCTCTTAAAGAATGGATTATTTCTTCTTCTGCAACAAATCTTATTCCCATATCATTTATCTTATCTACAGGTATTGAGATTTTCATTTCCCCCATTGGCATTTTCAAAATAAAATAATCTTTCTTAACTCCCAAGACCTCTTTATTTTGTACTTCGGTAATTATGCCTGCACCGTGCATAGGATAAACAATCTTATCACCTATTTTAAACATACTATCACCTCACTTTATATTATAGCTTAATCAGAAATTTAATTCAATAATAAAACTTTTAATTATATCATATCTTATGTATTTGTCAATTAAAAAAGACGATGGATTTCATCGCCTCATTTATCGTAGTATTTATTAATTTAAAATTGTAACTCTAACTGTTCTTCTTCCCCAACGATTGCTTTGCGCTTTTGATCCGAATACCAGGTCAATTTTATTTCCTTTAATTGCTCCACCAGTATCTTCTGCTCTAGCATAACCATAACCTTCAATGTACAGTCTAGTTCCCAATGGAATAACATTAGGATCTACAGCTGCTACACCATATCTTATAGCAGTTCCCATTGCTGTTGTAGAATATCCGCCATTTTCAGAAGGATCTGAAGTATAAGCAGTAGATCTCATTGTAATAGTTCTTCCTGAAACATTTTTAGGAGCTGATTGTGCTTGTTTTTCTTTTTCTTCTTGTTCTTTTTTTCTTTTTTCAGCAAGTTTTTGAGCTTGGATTTTTCTTTCTTTTGCCAATCGCGCATCTCTGTCTTTTGGAGATTCTTTTGTAGTGTTCTTTGCTTTAATATAAGCTGTTCTTCCAAAATAAGTAATTCTCAAATTATCTTCGTCTATGTGACCTTTGATTTCCGAGTCCTTGTCGATTAAACCCAATTCTTTTGCTTCTTTTTCTTTTGAATCAAAAACTTTAGTTTCAACATTAACCCATCCTTCAAATTTATTTGGATCTGGTTTAACTTCTTTTTCTGACAAATATGATTTGTAAATGAAGCCTACGAAATTTTTACTATCAACAGTAACAGAAACTTTTGCAAAAATTTCTCCGATTTTTTCAACTTTTACAGTATCACCTTGATCCAAAACTTCGATTATTTTGCTATGTTCATTTTCACTTTTAAATAAATCTGTATCATCATTTATCCAATATTTTTTTGATTGTATATTTTCACTTGATTTTTGTTCTACTTTAACATTATTCAAATCTTTTGCTTGTGAATTTGATGGTACAAATGCTAATAAACTTGTCATAATGACAACCGAAGAATTTAAAATTAACTTTCTAAAATTCATTTGTATCTCCTCTTTCTTTTCTAGATTTTTTGTGTTTATTTTTTTACTACTCGGCTATTTTATAAAACCTCGAAAAATAATTCAAGAAAAAGGAACATGTTTTTTCGTATTTAATCGATATGTATTTTCATTAGAACTCTTTGTATCTATTTGCTCAAATAAAAAAATTATTAAACGCTTGAAATTTAAGGGTTACAAAAAGGTTACAGTAAATTTCATTTTCGTTTGTCGATTGAGTACAACAGCTACAAATATTACATTTTTGTAATATTTATGGCATTTTTGACTGCATCTCAATAAAATTTGTCTTGTTAAAGTAAAAAAAATCCTCATAATTGGTATCTAAATTTCATTTTAGATTCCAAAAACGAGGTTTTTAAATGATATATTTTATTTTGTAAATGTTGATGTTTATAGTTCTCCCAATTCTTTTTTCAATTCGTACACTAATTTATTCTCTATTTTTTCTACATCCATTACGAAATTCATCAATCCACCAAA
Organism: Finegoldia magna ATCC 29328; assembly: GCF_000010185.1. Classification (NCBI taxonomy): domain Bacteria; kingdom Bacillati; phylum Bacillota; class Tissierellia; order Tissierellales; family Peptoniphilaceae; genus Finegoldia; species Finegoldia magna. The sequence continues at coordinate 1,342,264 of NC_010376.1, forward strand.
TATAGATTTGTTGTGAAGCTTAATGTCAACATCCACAAAACTTCCTGAATTTAAATCTCCAAAATCAAAATTCAAATATCCATCAATATTTCTGGAATTTAAATCAATATACATTTTTTCATTTTCAACGATCTCTTTTATAGTGTAAGTCATTGAAACTCCCAAATTATCTATTACGTATTGGTTTTCAACTCCTGTTGGCGTTGAATTATCCAATAATCTATTTTTTATCGTCTGAAAAACTCTACTTTTATCAGATTTGAATTCTTCTCTTTTCTTTAGTTCACCCATTGATAATTTCCACCTTTCTTTTTATTATTTCGTCCAATTTCTCTGAATAATCTCTCAAATTTTTGTAGTTCGTGTATTTAATTATACCATCTTTTATGATTTTAGAATTAGCAGTCATTCCAAATCCTATTATACTTTCTAATTCTTCGTTGATTACAATATTATATCGTGATGGAATTTCCTTGCAATATCCGATATTTTCCATGTTATTCAGAATATTTTTCTGACGATATAAATAATATGGACTGTAATTATTTTGTGATGTCCACTTTTTTACCAATTGCATTTGCTTCTCAGCAATATTTTCTTCAAAATTTTCTTTGTCGTATCGTTGTGAATACTTGCTTCCATTTTTAATTGACAATGTGTGAAAAGTTATATTATCAGGTTGTAGTCGACTTAAAATTTCGAGATTTTTTTTAGTATTATTCACATCATCATACAATAATCCTAGTATAAAATCCATATTTATCACAAATCCCAAGTCTTTAGCCTGAGTGTACAAATCAATCAAATTTTCATTATTTTGAATTCTTCCCATAGCTTTCAGCGCTTTCTCGTTAAAAGTTTGTGGATTCAAGCTAATTCTTGTGACGTTGTACTTTCTCAACAATTTTAGCTTATCAAAGTCCAAGCTATCTTCTCGTCCCGCTTCAAATGTGTATTCAAGTAAGTTTTCTGACACAAAACATTCTTCAATTGCTTTCAATAATTTTTCAAGCATTGTGTAATCCAAACTTGTCGGAGTTCCACCTCCAACATAAATTGTTTTGATTTTGTACTTGTCGATGCTTTTCGAAGCTTCTGTTATTTCTTTTAATAGATAACCCAAGTATTCTTCTCTTCTGTCGTTATTTTTGTAAACAATAGTCGGAAAAGAACAATAATCACATCTACTTGGACAAAACGGAATATTGATGTAGATGTTGTAATTTTTCTCATCAAAGTCTATGCTAGATTGAACTTTGTCGATATCTCGAAGTAATTTCAAATTCTCATCATTAATCAAATACATTTGTTTTAATTCTTCGTCTGTGTGATTTCTCAAAATCTTTGAAGGCTTGGTTCCCGTTAATATTCCCCAATCATTTGTATAATTGTATTTTTTCGAAAATATCGTATACAGTATTTTTTTTAATTCTAATCTGGTTGTAAATGGATATGTTATATCTTTTTTCACGTAATCTTTGCCTATCACAAAATCACATTCTCCAAATTCTAGATTTTGTTTCAAATCAAATATCGTAAAAATATCGATACACTCTTTTTGATATCTTTTGTCTTCTAATTGTATTTTCATATGTTTAAAATAAATAATCCGGCATTTCTTTTATTAAAATGCCGGGTTTTGTTTTATAAATCGTCTTCTATTATCGCTGATTTTGAATATGCTGATGGTTTTGCTTCGAAGAAGTCTGTCTTAATTTTGTTTGGATCAGAATATTCGCTCACCCATTTCATTGAAGGAATTTCTCTTTCATAACCTGGATAGATAACCCCAAAACCAAGTCCTGTAGATCTCAAATTACCCAAATATTTGATGTAATCTTCAACCATTTTGATGGACAATCCTTGGATTTTTTCACCAATAACATATTTCGCCCATTCTATTTCAGCTTCTGCACCTTGTTTTATCATTTCTTTGTATTGTGCATTTTTTTCTTCAGTAAACAATTCTGGACGTTCTTTTTTCAAATCCAAAATCATAGATCTGAACAACCACAAGTGAGTATTTTCATCTCTATTGATATATCTGATTTCTTGAACAGTTCCTGGCATTTTACCCATTCTTCCCAAGTTATAGAAGAACATAAATCCAGAATAGAAGTAAATTCCTTCCAAGATATAGTTTGCGATAAGAGCTTTCATGAAGTTTCGTTCGCTTTTCTTTTCAAAAAAGTCGTTGTATTGATCTCCGATGAATCTGTTTCTTTCTAACAAAAATTCGTCATCTTTCCATTGGTACAAAATGTCCGTTCTTTCTTCTGGAGAACAAATAGTATCCAAAATATAGCTGTAAGATTGAGAGTGAATTGATTCTTGGAATGCTTGGATGGATAAGCACAAGTTTATTTCATTAGCAGTAATGTATGCTTCCAAGTTTGGAAGTTGTGCAGTTTGCAAACTATCCAAGTAAATCAAGAAAGATAAAATTTTATCGTAAGCAATCTTTTCGTCTTCTGATAAATTTCTGTAATCCTTGATATCTTGATTTAAGTTGATTTCTTCTGGAATCCAGAAGTTGTTCATAGCTTGTCTGTACCATTCACTTGTCCAAGAATATTTTATGTTGTTAAAATCGTTCAAATTAGTAGTGTTGCCATTAATAATTTTTCTCTTTGATAATTCAATATCTCCGTGTTCATTAAATAAACCACGTTTTTGTAATTCGTCCATAACTCCTCCTTGATTTTTCATACTTCTATTATATTCTATTTAAGAAAAAATCGATAGCCTCGATATATCCTTCTGCACCTTTTCCTTTTATAACTTTTTTAGCAAAGAGTGACACGTAAGAAAATTTTCGAAAAATTTCTCTCTCGTCAACATCTGACAAATGCACCTCAACAGTGTCAATATTCACAGCTTTCAATGCATCCAAAATCGCAACAGAAGTGTGCGTGTATGCGGCGGGATTGATGATTATTCCATCCGCTTTTTTGTAAGCACTTTGAATAATATCCACGATTTCTCCCTCATGATTTGATTGATAAAACTCTACATCAATATTATTTTTTATGCAGTATAATTTTATCTTGGATTCAATGTCTTGTAGTGTCAACTTTCCGTAAATTTCAGGCTCTCTTATGCCTAGCATATTCAAATTTGGTCCATTAATAATAAATAGTTTCATTGAAATCCTCCACGATTAATTTGGCAGTTGTTTTTGCATTGTAATTGTTGAAATATTTGTCGCTAAATCTTCGGTACAAATAATTTCTGTTTTGTCTAATTTCACGCATAGTATTTGTTTTATAAATCGGTCTATTTTTCCTGGATAATTTACTGTTCGGTCTGTCAATCCAATAAACGACAGAATTTTGATGAAGATAATAAAAATTCTTCTTAACAGTAACTGCTCCTCCACCAGTTGCGATAACCAAATTCTTTTCTTTAGAAAATTCTTCCAATACCTCAGACTCTATTTTTCTGAAATAATTTTCTCCTTGTGCAGCAAATATATCGCTAATATCTCCATATCTTTGCGTGATGATTTTGTCGATATCCACAAGTTTCTTGCCAGTGTTTTTTGCGATGATTTTAGCAACTGTGCTTTTTCCACTTCCTGGCATTCCTACTAGCGCAATATTCATGTTTTTCGTTCTAATTTTTTGTACGATTTTTTCTACAACATCGAAGTCTATTTTTTTAGAAGTGAAAATCTCGCACGCTTTAACAGCTTGATACACGAGCATTCTCAAACCATTGTCGTTTGGAATTCTAAGCCTATCACAATCCATCAATAGAGAAGTTTTGTTTGGATTATAAATCACATCAAACACAGCTTCTGGTTTAATTTTTCCAATTCTTACAACTGATTTCAAATTATTCGGATACATTCCAACTGGAGTTGCGTTGATTAAAATGTCACAGTTTTTGTAATATTCTACATCTTCAAACTTGTGCTCACCTTTTCTTGAAATCACTTTGATAGTTCTTGCTTGAAGCCTTTTCGCACATTCTACGGCAGTTTTGCTAGTCGCGCCATCTCCCAAGATTACGACTTCTTTGCCTTTTATGTTGACAATTCGACTAATCATGTATTCCATTCCGTCGATATCAGTGTTGTATCCTTTGATAGTATCGGCGAATTTTATTGTGTTTACACAGCCGATTTTTTTCGCATCGTCACTCATTTCATCCAAATATTTTATGACCTCTTCTTTGTACGGAATGGTTACATTGATACCATTGATGTCTTTTCTTTTGAAAAATTTATCCAAATCATCTTCTTCAAAATATCCGTAATTGTAGTATCCTAATAGTTCGTGAATTTCTTTTGAATAACTGTGCTTTAAAGATTTCCCTAATAGTCCGTATTTCATTTCAAATTATCCTGAATTTTTTTCGATTCTAGTAAAATTTTAGCTTCAACTTCCTTTATATTATCACGATATTTTAAATCTGTTTGATCTATCTTTTCAAAAATTTTCTTTTCTCTCGATTTGTCTTCTGTTTCAATATTATTTTTTGATTTAAACTCGCCAATTTCGGAACAAATCTCAAATCTTTCTTCTAATAACCTGGCGATTTCAGAATCAATTTCATCTATTTCTTTTCTAAATTTTTCCATCCATACTCCTTTAACAAATCGTAAATCACAAACGCCGTGATAGATTCCATAACACTTACAGCCCTGATTCCAATGCTTGGATCATGCCTTCCCTCAACGGTCAAAGTAGTGTTTGTTCTATTTCTCAAATCAATTGTTTCTTGTGTTATTCCAATCGATGCAGGTGGTTTGAAAGTAACTAAGGAAATTATAGGCATTCCCGTAGAAATCCCTCCAAGTATTCCTCCGTTGTAATTCGTTTTGGTTTTAATCTGTTCGTTTTCAATATAATAGCAGTCATTCACAACAGACGCATTTGATTTGTCGAATGATTTTCCCAAGCCAAATTCAACCGATTTTACTGCACCAATTCCAAAATAACTTTGCGACAATCTTGATTCAATCGAATCAAAAAGCGTATCCCCAACACCTGCTCTCAAATTATACACAACAGTTTCAACGCTTGATCCAATGGAATCTTTTTTATCTCTTAAACTTTCTATTTTCTTATCTATTTTATCAATTATTTTATCATTTATTACTTCGATTTTTTTATTTTTCAAATCACTGTAGTCTGTAAATTTTAAATCATCAAATCTTTCATCTACAATATCACCGAGTGAATACAAGTGGCTGAACACATAAATATCGTGTTGTTTCAAAATTTCTTTTGCAATAAATCCTGCCACGTTAATCACTGCAGTTAATCTTCCAGAAAAATGCCCGCTTCCGTTGATATCGTTGAAACCATTGTATCTAACAGTTGCAGGATAGTCTGCATGCGATGGTCTTGGCGTATTATAGATATTTGAATAATCTTTTGAATGATGATCTGAGTTTTTAATCACAAAAGATAGTGGAGCACCCGTTGTTGTATCATTCAAAATCCCCGATACGAACTCAACCTCATCGGATTCTTTTCTCAGTGTAGTGTTGGATTTGCCGGGAGATCTTCTTTTCATGTGTGCCCTCAATTTTTCGTAGTCGATTTTGATTCCTGGATCAACTCCATCAATCACTCCACCAATCATCGAGCCATGAGACTCTCCCCACACATTTAACTTAACTAATTTACCTATCGATGACATCGCTACCCAACCTTTCTATTTCATCAAAAAACGATGGATAAGATTTCTTCACAGCTTGCCAATCTTTTATCTCAACTTCTTTTGTAATGATCGAAGCTATTGTGGCTGCCATTACAATTCTGTGATCATCACAAGAATTTACAACTGCAGGTTTCATTTCTGATTTGTAAATTACGAGATTATCTCCTTCTATCTCGCAGTTTACGCCGAATGATTTTAACATATCGTAAGTTGATTTAATTCTATCCGATTCTTTGAGTCTCAATCTTTTGGCGTTTTTTAAGACTGATTTGTCGCATTTTTGAGACAAAACCACCGCCAAAATTACAAATAAATCTGGCGTTTGTGATATATCGATTTCGCAGTAAACCTCGTTATTTTCAATTTTTTCTAGAAACTCAACGATTTTTCTGTCTGCTTGTACCGAATCCTTTTTCAAATTTTCAACTTTTATATCTGCACCCAATGCATTTGCGCACCAGAAAAATGCTGCGTTTGACCAATCTCCTTCTACGATGATTTTTCCTGGAGATTTTAATGCACCTGGTTTTACGATGACTTTGTCGATCAAAATCTCAGAATCTACACCAAATAATTTTAAACATTCTTGTGTGATTTTGATATATCCAGTAGATTCCAATTTTGATGATAATTTGATTTCGCAGCCACCTATTAGTGGTGCAATCATCATTATTGCAGAGATATATTGGCTGGAGACATCGCCTGGAAATTCGAAATCAATTTTGTGAAAAGTTCCATCAACCGTAAACGGAAGTTTCTCTTCACTAAAAGTAAGACCCGATAATTTCAATTGATCCACCAATTCTTTTATCGGCCTATCTTGTAGTCTTCCGCTACATTGTATATTTGTTTTTTGTGATAAAAAACTTACCAATGGCAACAGAAATCTAAAAGTTGAACCTGAATCATTCACATTGATATCAGACACATCTTTTTGAAAAAAAGAAGGATGAACTGTAACTTCGTTTTCATTTATTTCGATTTCTACTCCCAAATTTCTCAAACAGTCAATAGTTGTCATTATATCGTTTGAAAATTCGTTAATGATAATAGTAGTGTCTGTATCTGCAACACTTGCCAAAATCAAAAACCTGTGTGCAAATGATTTGGAAGATATAGCATCCACCTTTCCCTGTAATTTGTCAGTTTTAATCTTCATAAATATCACTCAAAACCTTTTTGTAATCAGATTTATTCATGCTTAAAATCGTACAATCACCGATTTTTTCTGAAATTATCAAAGATATCATGTCTTTTGTGTTCTTCTTGTCACGAAGAGTTACATCGTACACATCATCTACAGAATAATCATAGCTATCATCTAAATTATACATTTTCAAAACATTCAATATCCTGTCGTAGTCTTTGCTGTATTTTTTCGCCATGCATTTCATTCCATAAGCTACGCCATGCCCATGCATCACACTATAATCTGATAATTTTTCGACAGCGTGACCCAATGTATGCCCGTAATTTAATAATCTCCTCAAGTTCTGTTCCAATTTATCTTTAAGCACGATATCCTTTTTGATAGTTACACAAATTTCTACAATTTCTGATAAATTGCTTTGTTTTGTGTATCTTCTGGAACTTATCATGTCAAATAATTCCTCATCAAAACAAATTGCGTATTTGATTATTTCTCCAAATCCATCTTCAAATACGTAATCGTCCAATGTTTTTAGTAAAAGTGGGTCGATAATACAAAGTGCAGGATCTTTAAAAGCACCAATCAAATTTTTCCCAGTTGGTAAATCAATTCCCGTCTTTGAGCCTACAGAAGAATCCACCATTGACAAAACAGTCGTGGGAATTTGAATAAAATCAATTCCTCTCATGAAAGTCGCTGCCACAAATCCAGCCAAATCACCGACAACTCCTCCACCAAAAGCAATCACAGTGTCATTTCTGTGATAAGACAAACTCATGTAATTCATTATTTTTTCGTATTCAGATATGCATTTGGAAGATTCACCAGGTTTAATCACGTAAAATTCATGCTCAATTTCCAAATCGTCTAGTAAAATATCCAATGTTTTATGATGATATCTGTCCACATTTTCGTCAGTAATAACAATCGCCTTGGATTTTATGAAATTTTTCAAATAATCTCTTGATTGATTTAAAGCATCTAATCCAATCATGCAGTCGTAATTATTCACATTGATTACTGAATACATTGTCTTAATTTCCTTACTTTTCTCATTATTGTTCTAAATCTTTCGCAAGTGACAGATTGTGGTCCATCGCTAAGTGCATTTTCAGGATCATTGTGAACTTCAATCATAAGCCCATCGCAGCCTGCAGCAGTCGATGCAAGTGATAGCGGTTCAATCAAAGTATATTTGCCGCTTGCGTGTGATGGATCCATAATTATAGGAAGTTGTGACAATTCTTTCATCACAGAAATAGCTGAAATATCCAAAGTATTTCTTGTATAAGTTTCGAAAGTTCGAATTCCTCTCTCACACAACACGACATTTTCGTTGCCACCAGTCATAATGTACTCAGCGCTCATTATCCATTCTTTGTAAGTCGCGCACAAACCTCTTTTTAGCAATACTGGTTTATCTGAACGTCCCAACTCTTTAAGCAAGGAATAATTTTGCATATTTCTAGCTCCAACTTGCAACATATCTACATCGTTGAAATAATCCAAGTCAGACAAATCCATAATCTCTGTAATAATCGGAAGTCCAGTTTCTTTTTTTGCTTGAATTAACAAATCAATTCCTTTTTTACCTAATCCTTGAAAAGCATAAGGCGATGATCTTGGCTTAAATGCTCCACCTCGAAGGATATTTGCTCCGTTTTCCTTCACACTTTTTGCAATTGTAATGATTTGTTCTTCGCTTTCAACAGAACAAGGACCTGCCATCACGCAGAAATTCCCGTCACCTATTTTGACGCCGTCTACATCGACAATTTTAGGTTGTGGATGGTTTTTCTTATTCGCCTTGCTAAAAGGTTCTTCAATTCTAATAACTTTATCCACGATATCAAAACGCGATATTAATTTTTCATCAATACTTGAAGTATCTCCTATCAATGAAATAATCGTGTATCTATCGCCAACAGTCTCGTCAACTCTGACGTTTTGTTCATTTAAAAAATTTATTAATTTTTTTACTTCCTTTTCGTTAGGATTTCTTTTTAATTTTACTATCATAATTTTCTCCGATAATCTTATTCTAATAATAGTATATCAAAACTTGAAAATTTAGTATAATATAAGTAGAGAAATTTAGAAAGAGTGATAACATGATAGAATCAAACGATTGGCTATTAAAACAAATCAACGTAGTAAGTGAATTTTTGCAAAAATTATTTACAGATATGGAAACAAGTAGAAAATTAAACGAAAATGAACAATACCAAAAAGATTCATTCGAATTTGAAAGATTGTTGGAAAATCTTATCGAAGAAGATAGAATTAATGATGCAGAAAATATTTTATTCGAAAAGCTAGAGACAAATAATCTAATGTATGCGACAATTGCTACTAGATTTTATGACAAATTAAAAGGACTTTCCGACGAAAAACTTCAAAAATCAAACTACAGTCGTGACGAAATCCTACAAGGATTAAACGATATGTGTGATATGTTTGGTTTGGAAATATTTAAGGGATAAAAAAACTGGTTTGTATAAACCAGTTTTTTTTAATCGTATGATCTTTGCCATATGTCTCTAATTTTTTGCATAATATCTCTGTCAACTCTCTTGGGATATTCGTATCCCAAAATTTCCGCAACGTGAAGTCCTTGTTTTCTAAATAGATCACATGATTTGAACAAAGTACTCCACAAGTTTTCCAATTCAGGTAACGGATATGTTTCCAAATATCTTTCATAGTGCTCTTTTGGAAGATACGTCTTGATGTATTCGTAATTGTATCCAATATTTACATTAAAATCGTAATTGCTTCCAATGTAGTAGCCAGTCATTTTATCTACGTTTTCTCTTACATGATAAAACATTTGAATGGCGTAGATTTCTTCTTTTCTATACAATCCCTTTGCAACGTTCAATGAATTTATGAACATTTGATTGACTAACGATTCGAATTCGTGTTTTGTTGGCTTTAATTGTCTGAAACAAACATCCGATTTCGTGCTATTTCCAACCAAAACTTGGTCTTTGTCCAGCAAAATTTCCGATTGACTGTCTTCATTAATATAGGCTTGCATCGTGTTTTCTTTTATGAAAAATATTCTAATTTTCGAAATATCATCGAGAATAATAGTGTAGCTTATATTATGCGGATTAATTTTATTTGTATAAGTTAATTTGTCAGATTTTTCAAGCATTAATACATCACCAAACAAACTTTCAATGAAATGTGAATCCTTAAACTTTTCGAAATCACTTACTCCGAAAACAAAATGATAATCAGTATTTTCGTCTTTTTTTATGGAAGGATTAAGTCTTCTTCCAGTTTCTATTAGACTTCTAACCTCTTCATTTTGTTTTGAAAATTCAATAACTTTTCCTTTAATATTATTAACCATTCAAATCACCTATCATTTTGATTAATCACATATTCATACACATCAGCTGGTTTTTCAGCGACAAAAACCGCATTTTCGTATTCATCTTCATTTCCAAATCCATATCCTGCAGCTATCGCCTTAATATTGTTAAGCCTTGCCCCTTCAATATCGTGATGTCTATCTCCAACCATAATAGATTCTTCTGGTTTTATACCAGTTTCATCTATCAAATAAGCTATTACATCTTCCTTCTCAACCCTCGATTGATCCATAGTAGCACCAGCAGCATAAGAAAAATATTTCAACAGATTATTGTCCGCAAGAATTTTCTTGGCTGATGATTCAACTTTACTTGTAGCCAAATAAATTTTATATCCTTTGTCGTGAAGTTTTTGTATAGTTTCTTCTATTCCATCGTACAAGTACATTTCCTTCATGCCTTTTTTGAAATAATAATCTCTGAAATCTTCAATTCTATCTTTTGATTCTTCTTCACTAAAACCCAAATTCATGTAACTGTCTTTCAAAGGAGGTCCTATAAAAGATATAAGCTTACTTTCATCATATTTAAAATTTATTTTATCCAAACTAAACTTAACGGCATTTACAATCCCTTCATAAGAGTTTGTAATAGTTCCATCAAGATCAAATAATATATTCTTAATCATAATTCCCCTCTCGATTTATTATATCATAGCAAATTTAAATAAGCGTAATAATAAAATAAAATTTGCACCAATGACTATTTTATCATATATTTCGTTTTGTGTTTGAATTTTGGGCAAAAGAAAACCTCGCACTTGGCGAGGTTTGTAATTTATTTTGTCATTCCTGTAGAATCGATGTTTCTAGCTTGAGCTTCATCTTCTAATCTCTTGTCCATTTCAGCTTCTGCTGTTGTTTCTTCAACATTTTCTTCAGCTTCAACAGGTGTCGTACGACTAAGCTTTGCGTCTTGTTCTTTCATCGCTCTTAATCCTTCTTCTAAGCCTTTATCAAATAAGTGACATGCTACGAAGTGCTTATCGGAAATTTCTTGTAAAACTGGTCTGTCTTTTTTACAGATTTCCATTGCGTAGTTACATCTTGTACAGAACTTACATCCTTCTGGCGCGTTTATTGGTGAAGGAATTTCACCTTGTAATTTAACACGGCCTTCACTTGAAACATCTGGATCTGGAATAGGAATTGCAGAAATCAATGCTTTAGTGTAAGGATGTAGTGGTTGATGATAAATCTTTGTGTTTGAAGATACTTCAACCATACTACCCAAATACATTACGCCGATTCTATCTGAAATGTGTTTTACCATTGACAAATCGTGTGAAATAAATAGGTAAGTTAATTTCTTTTCTCTTTGTAATTCAATAAGCAAGTTTACTACTTGTGCTTGAATACTTACATCAAGAGCTGAGATAGGTTCGTCACACACGATAAATTCAGGTTCTACAGCCAAAGCTCTGGCAATACCAATTCTTTGTCTTTGACCACCAGATAGTTCGTGTGGGAATCTAGCTCCGTGTTCAGCGTTAAGTCCTACAGTTTTTAATAATTCTGTAATTCTGTTTTGGATATCTTTTTCTTTCATTTCAGGGAAGTGAACTCTGATACCTTCTCCAATAATATCGCCTATTGTCATCTTAGAATCTAGAGATGAGTATGGGTCTTGGAAAATCATTTGAGCTTTTTTCTTGAAAGCTTGTCTTTCTTTACCGCTCAATTTTGAAGTATCTTTTCCTTCATATATAACTTTACCATTTGTAGGATCGTATAAGTTAATTACAGTTCTGCCGCATGTAGTTTTACCGCATCCAGATTCTCCTACAAGTCCGAAAGTTTCCCCTTTATATATTTTAAGATTTACATTTTCAACAGCTTTTAAAGTCTTGTTCTTACCAACTTTGAAAAACTTATCTAAGTTTTCTAAATCAACAAGCACTTCTCTGTTTGAATAATCTATGTTTTTATCTTTAATAACTTTAGTTTCTGACATAATTCACTCCTAATAAGGTCTTTCAACTTTTGGTGCTTGTTCATGTGTCAACCAACATCTGCAAACATGATGATCTGAGTATCTTGTTTCAGGCGGTTTCTTTTCTCTACAAATTTGCATTGCATAATCACATCTTGCAGCAAATGGACATCCTGGAATTTCCATCAATAAATCTGGTGGAGTTCCACCTAATGAATACAATTCATTATCTTTTGATGAGTCAAGTCTTGGAACACTCATCAACAATGCCCATGTGTATGGGTGATGTGCATCCTTAAATATTTCTTGTACAGTACCAGTTTCCATAATTTCACCGGCATACATTACTTGAATTCTATCTGCAAAGTCAGCTACTACACCTAAATCGTGAGTTACAAGAACTATAGAAGTGTTTTTAGTGTCTCTCAATTCTCTCATCAAATCCAAAATTTGTGCTTGAATTGTTACATCTAGTGCTGTAGTTGGTTCGTCAGCTAAAATAACATTAGGGTTACATGCCAATGCAATGGCAATCATAACTCTTTGTCTCATACCACCAGATAATTCGTGTGGATATTGTTTAACACGTTCTTCAGCATTAGGAATATTTACAGTCTTTAACAATTTAACAGCTTCTTTTTTTGCTTCATCCTTTGATAAATCAGTGTGCAATAAAAGTGATTCTGTAATTTGTTTACCTATTTTCATTGTTGGGTTAAGAGAAGTCATAGGGTCTTGGAATATCATAGATACATCAGATCCCTTGTATTGTCTCAATCTCTTTTTGTCCATTTTAAGAACTTGTTCATCCATATATTTAATTGAAGATGGTTCTTTGATAACTGCTGATTGAGGTAAAATTTGAAGTATAGACTTACTTACTACTGTTTTACCACATCCAGATTCACCTACTAAGGCCAACGCTTCTCCATCGTAAATGTCAAAGCTTACGCCTCTTACAGCCTTTACTTCTCCAGCGTAAGTATTGAAAGATACATTCAAGTTATCTACTTCAATTACTTTTGGTCTGTTAGTGTAATCCTTAGCTACTCTTGCAGTTCTTGTAATTTCTTCTGATAAATTTATTTTTTCGTTCATATTATTTTCTTCGTTAACTATATCTTCTACAACTTCAGATGAAACAAACTTAGTTGTTGTTTCAACTTCACCATTTTCATCAATAGCAGTTTCTTCAACAAATGTTTCTTCTGAAAGACTTTGTTCTCTTTTTAATTCGTCTACATCTTTGTATTTATTCTTGCTCATGTTTTTTCCTCCTACTGTCTAAGGTTAGGGTCAAGCGCATCTCTCAAACCATCACCTAACAAAGTAAATGAAAGCATTGTTAACCCGATCATTAGAGCTGGGAAAAACAATTGATAAGGATAAAATTGGAATACTTGTTGAGCTTGTGAACACATAAGTCCCCAAGAAGTTTCTGGAGGTTGTACACCAAGTCCCAAGTAACTTAAGAAAGCTTCACCAAATATATATCCTGGAATATCAAATGAAATTGATACAAGTATTACGTTCAAAGTATTTGGAATAAGGTGTTTGATAATGATATCTTTGTTGCTAACACCCAATACACGAGCTGCCATGATATAGTCTTGTTCTTTTAATGAAAGAATTTGACCTCTTACAAGTCTCGCAAGACCACACCATCCAGTAATAGTCATGGCTAAGATAAGAGTTCCTACACCATTTGAATTTAAAGCCAATCTTAAAATAATTACTAATAAAAGGTAAGGAATAGAAATCAAAATTTCTACAATTCTCATCATTAATGTATCAACTTTTCCACCAAAGAATGCAGAAGCCGCACCATAAATAGAACCAATTACAGTACCGATAATAGCACCTGCAAGACCTATTATGATGGAAATTCTACCACCTCTCCAAATTCTTGTGAAGATATCTCTTCCAAGTTCGTCAGTACCGAACCAGAATTTTCCACTTGGTGATAAGTTTACTTCTCCTACTAATTGTTCGTGAGAATATCCTGTTAACATTGGTCCAATGATAACCATTACAATTAAAAATACTAATATAATAAATGCAACTAAAGCTGCTTTGTTTTCTTTAAATCTTCTCCAAGCGTCAGACCAGTATGTTACTACAGGTCTTGCTATAAACTCAGATGTTCTATCGTCATCTGTAAGTCTTTTAAATTTGCTTTGATCTATTTTTTCCATACTAATCCCCTAATCTATAATTTTAATTCTTGGATCTGCTATACCATATAAAATATCTACAACTAATTGAGATACTAAGAACAAGAATGCATAGAAAATTGTTGTACCTATAATCATAGGATAATCTCTGGCAGTTATAGAGTTTACAAAGTAGCTTCCTAAACCTGGTATAGAATACATACTTTCAATAATGAATGATCCTGTAAAGATACCAACGATTTGTGGAGCTATAATTGTGATGATAGGAAGGATAGCATTTCTAAAAACGTGTTTTCTAATTACATTGAAGCCTGATACACCTTTTGCTTTTGCAGTAAGTATGTAGTCTTCGTTCAAAACTTCCAATACATTACTTCTCATATATCTAGCATATGTAGCTATAGAGCCAAAGCATAATGCTATTGAAGGCAAAATTGTATATTTAATCTCGTCTCCATATCCTGAAGTTGGAAACCAGTTTAATTTTACTGCGAAAGCGTATTGTAAAAGAGCCCCCAAAATAAATACCGGTATAGTAATACCTAAAATAGCTAATACACTGATAATATAATCTGGCACTTTACCTCTATTTAAAGCCGCAAGAATACCAAAAATAATACCAATAGTAATACCTATTACCATGGCTTGACCACCGATTCTTCCAGATACTGGAGCAGTTTGAGCTATTGTTGCTTTTACTTCTCTACCTGGATATTTGTATGATGCACCTAAATCACCGTGCAATGCATTTTTTAAAAATATTGCATATTGTGTTGATACTGGCTTATCCAAACCGTATCTTGCTTTGTAGTTTTTGATTGTTTGCTCTGGAAGAGTCTTACCCATCGCAGACAATGGATCCCCTTGAATATTATGCATCAAGAAGAATGTTGCTGTTGTGATTACAAATAATGTAAGCAACATATACAAGATTCTCTTTATAAGATATTTTAACATGAGTCCTCCTATATACAATTAGTAGTACCAGAAATTATTGGAATAATAACTGTTTCATCAGCTAGGATTTGTTCAGCTTTCTTATACAATTCAACTTGTTTCTTTTCGTCTTTTTCTTTGGCAGCGTCTCTGATTAATTTATCATATTCTGGGCTCTTCCATCCAGTTCTAACTGCGTTAGCACTTGAAGTGAATAGAGACATCATTGCTGATGGGTGGTTGTAGTCAGCAGTCCATGCTAAGTATCCCATTTGGTAATTACCTTTGTTGATTTTACCAGAAAGGATAGCCCATTCCATCATTTCCAATTTAACTTTAACTCCAAGTTTATTTTGGAAGTTTTGTTGGAAATATTCACCGAATTTCTTCAAGTCTGGTGAGTTAGTCATAATTAAGCTTACTTCTAATTTAGTTGGATCTGGATCCATTCCTAATTCTTTAAGACCTTCAGATAATAAAGCTTTAGGATCGCCTAATTTGTCAGCCATTTCTTTAACAGGGTTACCTGCCATTTCTCTGTATTTCAATTCGTTAATTGTAATAGCTTTTGGTACCCAGAAATAAGCTGGAGCTGATTTACCTTTAAGAACTGTATTGTTGAAACCTTCTCTGTCTAAAGCGATGTTGAATGCTTGTCTAACTTTCTTGTTCTTAAATAATTTATCTTGGTGGTTAACTGCAAAGTAGTCAACTGCTGGAATATCAACTTTTTGAGTCTTAGTTCCTTCTCTCTTATCGAACTTAGAAGTCCATTCTGGTTTGTTAGTACTTACACTCATTACTTCTCCAGATTGGAAAGCATTCATCATTGTGTTTGTATCAGTGATAACTCTTATGTTAACTTTTTCTAATTTAACTTTGTCTTTGTTCCAGTAATCTTTGTTCTTTTCAAGAACTAATTTAGAGTTGTGAGTCCATTCAGTTAATTTGAAAGGTCCGCAACCAACGATTGTGTTAGCTTCAGATCCGAATTGTTCACCGTGTTTTTCAACTATATCTTTTCTTTGTGGGAAACATACTCTGAAAGGAACGATGTTAATGAAGTATTGTGCTGGAGCACCTAATTTAATTTCCAAAGTTTTGTCATCAAGAGCTTTAACTCCTAATTTATCCAATGGAGCTTTTCCTTCGTTAACTTCTTGGAAGTTAGCTATATCAGCTAGTAAGAATGATGAACCAGAACCAGTCTTAGGGTCTGCAGTTCTCTTAATACCATATTCGAAGTCTTTTGCAGTTAATGGTTGTCCATCTTGCCATTTCAATCCATCACGTAATGTGAATGTATAAGTCATGGCATCTTCTGAAACTTTCCATTCTTTAGCTGCTGCTGCTTCTGGTTTCAATGTTAAATCGTCGTTTTGAACTAATCTAATAAGTGGTTCATATACGTTATTAACAATTGTATTACCATACATATCGCTACCTTTTTGAGCATCTATAGAGTCTGGGTCAGCGCTTAAGAAAGTATTATATACTGTGTTTTCTCCTTTAGCTCCTCCGTCTTTTGATCCTCCATTTCCACATGCTGTACCAGCAACCATTAAGCCGGCTAACATCAAGGCAACAAACCTTTTCTTGTTTCTCATTTACAATTCCTCCTTAAATATTTTAATCATATGAGAAAATCCGAATTAATCGTGAATACATATTTGAGATTCAATAAGTTCTAGTCTTCACGCTTTTCGTAATTTCATTATAACATGAATTTATGAAAATGATAACATGAAGAACGTTTTTTTCAAATATTTTAATATTAAATTGTTATTTTATTATCGTGTTCTGTTTTTTTATAAAATGTTTCGTTTTATTTTTCTTTTGTGTAATTGAAATATTTTTGTAATATTCTGTATTTTATTGAGATATTGTTTTCATAAAATTATCATTTGATATTTATTATCATATCTGTTCTGAGTGAAATATTTTAACATTTTTTTCTAATATTTTTGTGTTTTTGTGTGAAATATTTATTTAATGGAATTATGTACATAAAAAATGAGATATTTTAGGAATTTATAGTGTCAAAGCATTTAGTGAATTTTTCTAAATCATTGTAACTTATTTGTAATATTTTTTTATTTTTTAATCCCATTAAAAAATACGACCTTTTTATGGTCGCATTTTTATAAATCTTTTATCAATTCATCTACCATGTGCTCTTCGGTAGACCAAGATGTACAAATTCTTATATTGATATAATCATCTGTTTTGTAGTTTTCGCAAAAATTATATTTATGTTTTAATCTGTGATATCTTTCATAATCCATGTTTACGAATATCGTATTGGTGGTTGATTGTGTAGCTAATTCATAATTTTGTTCTTGTAGTCTGTGTCTAATTCTGTCAGCTTGCTCATCAGCTTTTTCTGCTAATTTGAATATCAAATCGTCAGTGAATAATTCTCTAAATTGAATTCCTAAAAATCTGGATTTGGCAATTAACATTCCCGAACCTTTTATGTAATTTTTGAAATGAAGTTTGAATTCATCATTGTTTAATATCAACGCTTCTCCAAACATCGCACCACATTTTGTTCCACCAACATATGTCGCATCTACTATATCGCAGATTTCTTTTAGTGTTAAATCGTTGTTCTTTGCAGCAAGAGCATACGCAAGTCTTGCACCATCCATAAATAAATACAATCCATGTTTGTCACAAACTTTTCTGATTTCCATAAGTCTTTCTTTAGTATAAATTGTTCCAGACTCCGATGAATTGGTTATGTAAACCATTTTAGGAATTGGTTTATGGAAATACGCTGGATCATTCATTCTTTCTGAGACAAACTTATCTATTACTTCTGGAATTAATAATCCATCTTCATCTTCTACTATTTCTATTTTATGACCAATATCTTCAATAGCGCCAGTTTCTAATGTGTTTATGTGTGCATTGTCACATGCAATAACGCTTTCAAACGGTCTTAAAGATGTTTTGATTAAAAGTTTATTGCAAGCTGTAGAACCGTGCAAGAAGTAAACATCTTGATCCGAAATTTTCCTTTTTATGAGTTCTTTTGCTTGATGAGTGTATTCATCGTTGCAATATCCTTGTTGTTGTACCATGTTGGTTTCTTCAAGTGCTTTTATAATGTTTGGATGAACTCCTTCAAGATAATCGCAGTTAAAATTATACATAATTTTCTCCTCAATTGACAATAATTAATTTGTTAAAATACAGATTTATTATAACACTAGATAAAATTTTGTAAAGAATATTATTCAATTATTTTGTGTACAAACATTTGATTTGATAAGTCATTTTTTGTCCACTATCATAAAAACTATCCACTCTTTCAAGTATAGTTTTATATTTAGTTTCGCCAATCACACCTTCATCTACAATGGATAAATCAGGATTTTCCGTGTCAATATCGGGACCTTGTTCATTCCAGAAATCTTCTAATTTGTTTCTAAATTTTTCGATATTTAGTTTACCTATTTTTTTGCCTTTGTATTGTATAACAATTACGTTTGATTTTTTAGAAAACGTAACTTCTGGATTTCCAGTGTTATTTATGCTTTGATTAGTAAAATCGTATTCGAATACTATGTTTTCTAGAAGTCTATCGTATCCTGTTGTATCAATTTCTAATTTATTGTTTGCATAAAATCTATTTTTACCATACAAAGATTCAAATTCATCGCCTCTAAACCCAAATACTCTTTTCATATTTATTTCCGAAGTTGTGAATTTTTCATCCAAAAAAGCCAATTCTTTTGCTGAGTGTTTTCTTGTAAAATAGTCAAGCTTATCTTTTATTTCTTTTATTTTAGCTGGATTTATATTTTTTTGTGGTTTTATTTCGCCATTTACAAGAAGATTTTCTTCAATTAACATTTTTTCCAATCGGTTTTTTTGATCAATTTTACTTATATTGTACGCAGAAACTGGTCCAACTGATGATATCAAAGTTAATATCAACAGAGTTGTAGGTATTGTGATGTATGTTTTTTTGTTGAAAAACAAATAGTAAATCATCGATATTACGATAAATACTCCGCCAATCACTACCATATATCTTCCTTCTGTTATTCCGTAATACGATATTCTAATACCTATTGAGTAGAACATCATACCCGAAAGTATCAACAATATTAAAGGTTGAACTTTATCGTAGATTTTTATAAATTTGTCTTCTACTGTCTTTGATACAAACAAAACCACAACTGAAAGCAATCCATACCACAAAATTAGATTTGTGATTATATTATTAGGAATTGTCTTTAATACTACGACTTTTATTATATAAAGAAGCAAAATCGATCCGTATATCAAAAATAATGGAGCAATTATTCTCGTAAATAAAAACTTGAAAGGCGTAAGCCATTTTATTTTCAAATTTTCTTCGCAATATTTTAACGGGAACTTGGATAAAATTATAGTTGCGTTTAGTAAAAGGAATATTACTACTGCACATGTAACTATTAAATTGCTAAGATTAAAATTTAGTTTGAATAATTCTTTTGTAGTGTATAAAATCGCAACAATTCCAACGAAAATCGTTACACAATAAATTAACGATTCTATTATTGCCAAAATAATTTTGACCGCATAATCAGCGTAATCAATTTCTGTGTTGAAATGGCCTGCTACAAACATTCCAATGAACAAAGCAAAAAACAATCCCATTTGTGTGATTTGGTTTTTAAGATAAAGTGATTTGTCCACTTTTATTATTAGAAAATAGCACAATAATCCCATAATTACAGATACTATTGCATACACCAAAGCTTTTTGGCCATTGGTAATTTCTATGTTTTTATCCGTAATAATAAGTTTTACAATCATGTAGCTCATGGCAAAATACAATGACGAGATAATCAAATCTACAATCAAGGTGCTGTTCAATACATTAAATTCGATTTTCCATATTTCCATAATTGAAAATATTGTAGCGATAAATATAGCAAATAGTACCATAGGATAAATTTTAATTGTTTTTACTAAAGTCTGTAATTTTGATTTCAAAATTTCTAGTTTCATAATTTCCTCCCGCTTTTCTTTATTATATCACTATAAATATTAGAAAAACGGCTAGAAATTATTTGTTGCAATTTCGTAAACATTTCTTTATATTTCACAGATTTTTCGTTGATTTTTCTATATCCAATAAGAACTTTTTCTTATCTATACCAAATTTGTATCCAGTAAGCTTATTATTTTTGCCTATCACTCTGTGACAAGGTACCAAAATCATCAAATCATTTGATCCAATAGCTTTTCCAACTGCCCTAGCAGATGTTTTTGTGTTGTAAATTTTTTCGTATTTTTCTTTGATGTCAGTGTATGTTGCAGTTGTACCATAAGGAATCTCGTACACAAGCATCAATATTTTGGTTGCATAATCAGATTTTTCGATACGAAAATTTTCAAATTTTCCAATAATTTCCCCCGAAAAATAATCGTCCAAATACGATATGCATTTTTCGATTATTTCATCCGTACCTTCTTCTACGAAAAAATCTACGAATTCACATTTTATTATATTTTTTCCATCACTTTGGATGAGGATATTGCCTAATTTTGATTTATAAATTTTTCTCATAAAAAAAGCCCGGATTGCTCCGAGCTATCTCCTTTATTTTACATTTAATCCTTTTATGAAGTTCGTAAATAATACCGATAAAATAATTGCTACGACTCCAGCTCCCAAATAGACAAACATATTAAGTCCACTAAATAATTTGAATGCTGATATTAAATATTCTGAGAAGAACACATTCACAGCGATAATAATCGCAGTAAATAATATGAATATCTTCACAGCTCCAAGTTTATATGCTAAGAAAATCAGTGAATTGAATGCAAGGCTACATATAGTTGTAATCACAAAAACTTTCGGCATGTATGACAACAATGAACCTTTTGTGAACACTCCTATCTTATCGTAATAAATTTCGATTTGTCTAGCATGTAAATATCCTGACATTATTCTAGTCAAATAAACTATTCCTATTATAATTCCAAAAACCAACACAATGTTGAAAATTCTTTCAAATATCGTCGCTTTTTTAATTTGTTTTCTGTGATATGATGATTCGATGTTCATTCCAAAATCTTGGAAATAATCTTTGCTTGCTACTAACAAAAAATAGAAAGTGTTGAACAAAAACATCGCAACTACGTATGTGAATAGTGGAAGTTTCCCGAAATCGAATTTCCATATTTTAAAATAGGAAAGTCCGCCTATAATTGCAAGTATAACAACAGATACCAGAAGGGTATAAAACGCGTACGACAAACTAGTCGACAACTTCTGTTTTAACAGTCTTTTCATAATTTCCCTCCTCAATCATTGTTATTAATTCATCTAATGGTAATTGTTTGATTACACATCCATTATTTTCAAGTAAAATTCGTTCATCCTCGTTAATATCATCGAACATTTTAATTTCATCTTCTAATCCATCCGAAGTTCTCGTCAAAATCCTCTTGTAATTCATAGCAGTTATAATTTCCTTTGGTCCACGAACCACATTCGCTTTTGTAAGAATGTTGTGTTTAGAATCTTTGAATTTAATTCTTCCATTTTGCATTAACACCAAATAATCAAAGAATACTTCTTCCACAATTGGAGCCGAAATCAAAATCGTATTTCTGATTAATTCTTGGCGTTTTTTCATTATATCTATGAATTCCAAAGAAAGTTTCCTGTCTGCTATTTCAAAATTTTTCAACAACACAACTTTTTTGTTCGTAGCAAGTGCCGCAGTCATAAGAACTATGTTGCAATAATCTTCCTTCAAGTCCTCTAATCTTGCAAATTCATCAATCGCAAATCCTTTAAGAACAGAATCCACAAATTCTTCATCAAAATAAGGGCTCAACTTCTTCTTTAATTTAAGATACTTCTTCACCTTCATAGAAGAATTGTAATCTTGTAAAAATGTTGAAAATTCAACTTCATTAGTTAGCTTTGGATTCTTTAGTACGTTTTCTTTTTCTTCAAAGCCGTACAAAAACTCCCCATTGTATTTAGTTGTAAAAGAACCTAAAATATCGAACAACTCATCAATATTTTTGTCGTGACCTGTAAACAAATATATGTAACCTTCTTCTATTTCAAGGCTACAATCCAAGTCAATCTTCTTGAATCTTCTTTTTTTGTTTATGTTATCTATCGTATACATAAAATCTCCTATTTAAATCTCGAATGAGATAATCTACTTGCCGCAGCCGCTGCAATCGCAGCCACTATATCATCCAAAAACGTGTTAACGCAATCAGTTTTTTCCACGTCTAATTCCTTTATAATTCCGATTTTTTCCTTATCCAAATACCCAAAATTAGTAAAACCAATCGAACCGTACACGTTAATAATAGACAAAGCCAACACTTCATCGATTCCATAAAGACCTTCATCTGATTCAATAATCTTTTGAATAGGATCGTCAAATAATTTCTTGTCGCAAGCCTTGTCGATTGCAATCCCTGTCAAAACGCATTGCAGCACTTCTCGTTTTTCTAGAACTCTCTCTACATTTTCAGTGCAAAGTTGCATCGTCAAATTAGGATAGTATTTTTCTTGTAAAGTAAACACTATTTTTGAAATATCTTCTATCTCAACGCCTCTTTCTTGCAATTGGCGAATTGTAATTTCTTTTAATTCTTGAATAGTATAAGGATATTCTGAAACTTTTTTTCTGCCCATGCTACCTCCTAGTAATATCTCTATACTATATTTTACCCAAAATTCAAGAGTTTTACACTAATTTTTATCATAAATAATGATTTTCAAATTTTTAATCAAAAATATCAGGAAATATTAAAAATGACCCCTATTTTTTGGAGCCATTTCGTGTAAATTATTTCTCAATATATGATTTTATAAAGTAATTTCCGTCCTTATTTTCAAGTGTAAGAGTCGCATAGTTGTTTTTTAATACCAAATCATTGCCTTTGATTTCTCCTTCATTTGGATAAAAAGTGCCTATGCCAACATCGCTTACAAATGTATAATAAGCGTTGTTTTCTTTCAAATACAAGCACATTCCTTTGCTTTTAACATCGTCTGAAACAATCCCTGCGTATTTTTTCAACGTAGCATCTACGAGATTTTTGTCTATTTCAACTAACGGCATTAGTTTAGCTGATAATTCGAATTCTGAAAAACTATCTAGTTTTTTCAATTTTTCAAGAGTAGTTTTGAATTCATCAGAATTTTCTTCCAAGACTTTACTTGGAAAATATTTGATAAAACTATCCAAATCTATTTCTTTTGGATCGTTGTAACTTCCTGCCTTGAAGAAATTCGAAGTTATGTTTATATTTCCATCAAATTCTGATCCAGGAAATTTTTCCACAAATACTTTTTTAATTTGATTGACCTCGTCATCTGTAAGCTTTCTATCTTTTCCTGTCTTTATCCCTTTAAAAGCTTGTTCAAAGTAATTTCCAACCCATTTTTGTTGTTCTTCAGTTAATTTGATATTTTCTTTTTCCACATTATTTTTACTACAAGATGCTAGAAATATTATCGCAAATAATAAAACAACCGAAAATTTTAAAAACTTATGTAATCTTTTCATAAATACTCCCCCTTTGTTTGAGTAATTTATACCCAGATTTTTAAAATTCATAACAAAAATATCCCCTCAATATAAATTGAGAGGATACCTAAAATTTAGAAGTTTATGGGATTACTTTATGATATTTGTTAATTGAGTAATTACATCTTCAGATACTGATTTTTCTCCACCAATTACATAAGATTTGTTGAATTTAGTATCTTTGATGAATTGTTCTGTTTTTTGTCCTAATTTGTCTTTGTTAGTAAGAAGGATTGCACCTTTTTGTTTTGCTGAGAATGGTGCTGCAACTAATGCGTCCGCAAAGTTTTCGCCACTTGCTACTACGACAACTTCTTTTGCTCCAGAATATTTTGCAAGAAGAATACTTGTTTCGTATCTGTCAGCTCCGCCAATTCTGTTAACTGTAGCATTGGAGATTTTTTTGATGTTAGCTTTTGTGCTTTCAGATACTGATTTTTCACCACCAGCTATGTTTATTAATGATGCTTTTGATGATTTGATAACATCTTCAACCGATTTGTCGATAGCGTTAACTCTTACTAAAAGTATTGGAGCTTTGTCTTTTTCAGCTGCGTTGTTAAGTGATAATGCATCGGCATAATTTTCACCACTCGCGATTTCCAGTGTTGTTGTCTTATCGTCGATAAGTTTAGCTGAGATTTGTGCACTTGTTTTGTATCTGTCAATTCCTGAAAGTCTGTCAACTTTGAAGTTTCTCTTTTCTAATTCTTTTTTCAATCCTTCATCGACAGATTTTTCTCCACCGATAATAGTGATTTCTTTAGCTTTTAATCTAGCAATTTCACTCATTACTTCTTTACTAATTGAATTAGAAGATACATACAACAAGGATGCGTTGTTTGCTTTTGCAAATGGAGCAGCTGTCAAAACGTCAGAATAATTATCTTGGTTAGCTAATACGACTTTGTTAGTTCCTTCTTTGAACATTTTCTTAGAAACTTCGATAGCTGTTTGTACTCTGTTTTGTCCAGAAATTCTTTGAACATTTTCATTTGTAGTGTTTGCAGTTGATTTTTCGATTTCAACTTGATCAACAACTTTTAATGAATCTGTTTCATAAGTTGTAGCAACTATTGACTTGTCAGTCACTTTAACTTCTGTGAAGTTTGGCTTGTAATGTTGGTCTCTAACTGCCATGTAGTCTTTGAATTCTACTAAATCATAGTGTTTTGAACCTGATGCAGAGTTTGCAGTTAAATATAATTGTCCTTTTGGGTTTACATATTTTGATGGAACTTTACCTTCTTCTTTTGATTTGTCAGTAAAGTTTCTTTCGCTTTCAATTGCTATTCCACCATCCATCATACGACTTCTAGTGTATACGTGGTCGTGACCTGCTACTATTAAATCAATACCGTATTGTTTCATCAATGCTGGATATTCTGCTCTTCTTTTGATAATGTCATCGTCATTCGCATGAGTTGCTGCAGAATAAATAGCGTGGTGGAAGCCAACTACTTTCCATTTGATTTTTTGATTTTTTGTCATTTCAATTGCTTTTTCAATTGTAGCTTTGTGTTCAGCAGTATTCATGTTGTTAGAGTTTAACTGAATGAATAACGTATTATTGTACACGAAATAATAGTTGGAACCTGCTTCTGTTTTCCCTTCAGCTTGAAGGTTAGGAAGTGCAAAGTGTTGTGAATATGAATTTGCTTGCGAATCGTGGTTACCAATTAAAGTTGCAAATGTAATTCCTTTTGCGTTTTCTCTTTCTATATATCCACTGTATTCTAATTCTGATTTAGATGTATATTCGTTGATTTGGTCTCCCAAACTGTACAAGAAACTCATTTGTGGAACTTGTTTTTTGATAGTTCCCAATGCTTTTTCCCATTTGTCTCTGTCTGCGTAGAATTTACCAGCACCAATTTGAGGGTCCCCTGCTAATACAAATGTAAAGTCTCCTTTTGGTTGAGTTGTAAATTCGAAAACTTGAGATTTTTTGCCATTACCATTGTAAACTCTGTACATGTATTTAGTGTTTGGTTTCAAGCTTTTGATATTTACTTGAGAGTTTGACATATCTTTAAGTTCATACAAATCTTTTAAAGCTTGATCTTTCTTATCTTTTTCGATTTTTACTTTTGCGTTTGATTTGTCATTGATATCAAATGTTGTGTTCTTGTCAGAAGTTACAGCTTTGATTTTCGTTGCATTTGAAAAATCTTTTTGATCATTTGCTTCTACGATTTCCAAATAACCTTGTTCTTTACTCTTGCTGTACCAAGTGAAGTTTCTTTCGCTTTGGTCTTTACCTATAGTCAAGATTGGAAATCTTATTTGAGATTCTTCTTGAGTTTGTGTTGCTGTTGTGCTAACATCATTTTTTACATTAGTTTCAGCAAATGTAGTTGTGTATGTAGCTGTTGTAGCTATAGAAAATACCATACCCAGTGCTAATAACGCTTTTGCCGTTTTGTTCATTAATTTTCCCCCTTAAGATTATATATAATTGATGAGAATAATGATGTCACTGGCACCATTATAATCACAACGACCGTACCTATCAGCCCTTTTGTGATTTCCACTGAAAAGAAATCAGAATTTACAAGCTGATTAAAACTTACTCCGTGCGATATCAAAACCATAATCGTCACTAGAGAAGCCCCAATAAATGCAAACACCAACGTGTTTACCATTGTTCCAATAATATCTTTACCTATATTCATTCCGCTTTGAAAAAGCTTCTTGCTATCCAAATCTGTATTTAATGATTTAATTTCTTTCAAAGAAGATGAAATCGACACACTAACATCCATTGAAGCACCAAGAGATGCTATGGAAACTGCAGAGAATAATAAGTTTTCAATCCTAAGTCCCCACGTTTTTCCTATCAAAATCAACGTTTCTACATTTTCCATATTGTGTCCAGAAACATACAAAACTTTTCCAATGATTTTGACCATAATTGCCGCTATCAAAAATGAAGTTCCTATCGATATCATATTCACCAAAGTCATTTTACTGTATCCATACAACACCACTAGAGAATAGACTGCACACAAAATTACAGTTATAATCGTAATCAAAATATTATTGTATCCATTCATCAAAAGCGCCACATCAAAAAATAAAATTATGTAAATACTTACAAATAAAGCTATCGCACTTTTGAGGCCTTTTATCCCAGCAATCACAGCCAAAAATATTACAAATAATGCTATAATCACAAAAATTCTTATACTTCTATCGTAGTTGTACACGGAATAGTAATAATCATCAGTTGAACCTGAATTTTGATTTTGAATTAGAATAACATTACTTTCTTTGTGAACTTTAATGCTGTGTGTGTTCACAAGTTCGTTATCCAACTCCACAACTTTTCCAGTTTTTAAAATCTTAGCTTTAATCTTCTGAACGCCGACAGGTTTAGAATTGTCCGGATAATCTAGCGATTCATCCACAACTTCCACTACCTTCGCTCGCAGATATTCCACACCCTTGTAACTAATCAAGCTTTCGTTATCATCTAGTCTTTTATTCAAAAAGAAAATTACCACCAAAAGCAAGATTAAAATTACATTAACAATTTTCTTCAATATTTCATCACCTATTACATTGTACGATTAAAATATTAAATTTATGTTTTTCAAAGTTAATAAAATGTAAAAATTTGTTAAAAAAGCATTAAAAAAAGCACATCATTTGATATGCTTAAAGAAACTATTCTCATTGTATATTTTCGATGCAATAAAAGAAGTCACTGGAACCATTATGATCACAACACTAATTCCAATTAGCGCTTTCGTAATTTCCACTGCAAAAAAATCAGAACTTACAACTCTATTAAAAGTATTTGTTCCGTGCAATATAAAAATCATTATGCTCACAAGTGATGATCCAATAAATGCAAATACTAATGTGTTGACCATTGTTCCAATAATATCTCTGCCAATACTCATCCCACTTTTAAATAATTTTTTGCTCGATACATCTTTGTTTAGTGATTGAATTTCTCTTAATGCAGAAGCTATCGATACACTTACATCCATTGACGCTCCCAATGCTGAAATAGCAACAGTTGAAAACAGTAAATTGTCAATATTTAATTTCCATACCTTTCCTATTACGAGTATCAATTCTCCGACATTTTCCAGATTATACCCCGAAATATTAAGTCCGATACTCATTAGCTTAACCAAAATACTCACAAATATAAATGATACAGAAACAGAAATCATATTGATTAAACTCATTTTAGAATAACCATATAATATCAAAGTGGAATATATTGTACACAAAATCACCGTTAAAATCGTAATTACAATATTATTGAATCCATTCATGATAAGCGAAATATCGAAAAACAAAATTATGTATATACTAATCACAAGAGCAATCGTACTTTTTATTCCTCTACTTCCTGCAACAATTGCTATGAAAATTATAAATAATCCCATCCATAAGATTGTACTAAAACTTCTATCGTAATTATACATCCTGTAAAAAGTTTCAGAATTATGATGAGGATTTCTACTTTTCGCCAGAATTACTTTGTCGTTCTTTTTTACTAAAACACTATGCGATGCTTCTAGTTTATTCTCCACATTCACAATTTCTCCAGTTTTTCTAATTTTCGCTTTGATGTTTTGTATTCCAACAGGTTTTGAATTGTAAGGATAATCCAGAGTTTCATCTACAATATCTACTACAGTAGCTTTTACATAATCAAGCTCAATTCCATCATAGCTTACCAAATGGTCATTATTTCCCCATTTTAAATTTATTATAAAAATCAGAGCCAAAATTAGTCCTAAAAATATATTACAAATTTTTTTCAATTATTCACCAACTCCATCTATATATAATACTACAATTTTTTTAGTTTGATAATTGGTTTCAATAAAAAAGTTCCTCGGCAATCGCCAAAGAACTTTTATCTATTATTGAATTAATATTTTTCTCTTGAAGAATATTCTGTGTGAAGCAAATGATGTGCTTTTTCTGAACCAGGAGCATCCAAATACTCATTGTAAATCTTTTTGATAGATTTGTTTTCGTAAGATCTTCTGATTGGTTTGTCCCTGTCTTCTGTGTGAATAGCCTTCATTCTCTTTTCTAATTTCGAAACATTTCCTCTAAGAAGTGGTTGACCAGCTCCGCCGATACATCCACCAGGGCAAGCCATGATTTCTATAATTTCGTAGTGAGCTTTTCCATCTCTAATTCTTTCCAAAAGTCTTCTCGCATTTGCAAGTCCACTTGCAACAGCAACCTTAACTTCTTTTCCTAAAATTTCGATACTAGATTCTTTGATGCCTTTCATTTCTTTAAGTTCCTTGAACTCTAATTGTTCAAGGTCATCACCAGTTAACATATTGTAAGCAGTTCTCACTGCAGCTTTCAATACACCACCACTTGATCCGAAAATCAATAAAATATTAGACAGAATCACATGTTAAAAACGAGCTGAAATTAAATCAGCTCGCTTTTATTTTACATGCATTGTTTTGTTGCAATATTTTTGTACTTTTTTATCATGACTAATAATGAACACGATTTTATTGTCGATATCTTTAATAAAATTCGAGAAGAAATCTTCCTGTGATTCTGAATCCAAATTACTTGTTATTTCGTCAAAAATATAAACATCAGCATTTCTCATTAGGCTTCTAACGATGGATACTCTTTGTTTCTCTCCTCCAGACAAGTTTTCTCCATTTGCCAAAATTTCCGAATCCAAGTTTTTATTCTTCAACACAGGTTTCAAAACATCCATCGACAATATTTTTTCATCGATAGATTTGTCTTTAACTGTATCCACCAAAATATTTTCCCTCAAACTTGCAGGAATGATAAGTGGATTTTGTGGAACGTATGCGACTTTTTCTCTTAATTCATCCAAAGATAATGAATTGACGGCCTTTTCGTTGATAGATATTCCATCAACATCTCTGATATTCAACAACGAACGCAGTAATGTACTCTTACCAGCACCACTTTTTGCGTCTATGTATACGATATCTGAAGGATAAAATTCTTCGTTAATTTCAAATTTGAACTCAGTGTCCAAAATTTTTACAACAGGATTTTCAAACTTCACTTTGCTAATAGTATTTTCAACAGCAATCCCGTCTTTGTTTTCTAAATTATCTAAAATATTTTCCTTATAAAATCCAGAATCCACCTTCAAATTCGTTAAATCGATGTTCACTCCATTTAACGAATACAATGAGTCGAAGAATACATTGATTACCAAAGTAAACACAACGATTGAATACAACTTAGCATTTCCAATCGTAACATTATAACTTATCCATATCAACAAAGCGTTTTGCACAAGCTCGTTAAACATTCTAATACTGCTACTTGCTGCACCTGCGAATTGATTAACGCTTTTGTGCGCTTCAAAAATTTCCACGATTTTCTTGTTGATAAGATTATCAAAACCATCAAACTTGGAGTATTGTTTCAAAAAATCTGGATTGCTGTAAATATTGTTAAAATCTTGGTAGTTTTTGGAAGTAATCGCAGATAATGAAACACATTTTTCGGATAATTTTTTATTGATTAATTTAAATCCAAAAAATGTAAATGGTATTATCGCCAGTAAAATCAAACCATAATAAATATTTTGAATTGAAACAAAAATCAAAGCTCCAATAATTATCAAAATGGAACTAACCATAGTATTGACATCGTCAATTAAAAAACTGTAAATAGAATTGGTCAACTTCGAAACCTTAGTAATCAATGAATTGTTTCCCAAATTAATCATAGTGTCGTATTTCACGTGAAATAAATCCTGCATAAAATTACCCAAGTTCTCTGAATTCACATTCACTGCTACTTTTTCTTTTAACAAAATCAGCCCTATTTGAATAAAATAATTTAAAACCATTATCCCAAACAATAAGTACAAATCACTTCTTTGAATGTTGGTAATATCTCTGAAAATCTTGTTACTTAAAAACGGTACTGACAGCGTCGCCACAACCATAATTAAACTCATAATTAAAGATACTGCCATAAACTTAATGTTCTTTTTAAGAATTACTTTTATCATAATGTCCACTCTCCTTCAAATTTATAATTCTTACCCAAAGCTACAATCAATTCTATTGATTAGAAAACGCTTTACTATTATTATACTCTTCAAAAAAAAATAAACAATAGTTATAAGCTTTTCGTTATATTTTCGGCATAATTTTACCTAAAATTAATCAAAATTTAAAAAGATTAACTTAAATCTCATAAAATGATATAATTAGAATAATATTAGGAGGAAATATGAAATTTATTAGCACTAGGGATAATTCAATAACTATCGATTCTCAAGAAGTAATCTTCAATTGTATAAATGATGATATTTACGTTCCTTTGAATTTAGATAATTTGTACGATATTGATGTTCTTAGAGATATGACATATAACGAACTTGCTATATATATTTTGAAGCATTTTTTAACTGATATCGACGAAGATTCAATATCAAGCATTGTAAATAACGCTTACGATGGAGATGAGCCTAATGTTTTTTTGAGAAAAACAAATGATAGATGCTACGTCGAACTTTTCAACAACAAAAGTCTATCTTATAGGGACTTGTCATTGAGTATTATCTCTAAATTTATAGATATTAATTTGAATAATAATGAAGATGTGAAAAACTTATACTTGTTCACAGCTTCTACTGATATTTCTGTGTCTACGATTGAGAATTTCAAAAAGATGAACACAAAAGTTTTCGTGTTTTATCCAAATAATATCTCAGATATCGAAAAATCAAAATTATTATCCACGCTTTCCGATAATATCTGTGCAATTGGCGTAGATGGTGATTTTTATGAATGTAAAAAATTGGTGGATAGTTTGATAAACGATTCTGATATCAAAAATTTGATTGCACAAAAAGAATCCGTGATTTCTACGTGCAATTCGTTGAATATAATCAGAGTTCTCACTCAAGTTATTTATTATTTTTACAGTTATGTGACTATGGTAAAATACGGAGAGATAGAAGCTGGAAAAAGAATCAACGTAAGTATTCCTACGGAAAATTTCGGCAATATAATGGCTTGTTTCTACGCAAAAAGAATGGGACTTCCTATTAATAAAATAATTTGTGCGACAAAAACTCCATTGTCTTTCAAAAAATTCTTGGATACTGGAGAATTTGTCTATGACGAAGTTTTCGGTGAAGAATCAACATCATTTGAAAGATTGGTCTTGGCAAACATCGAACGATTACTTCATCATTTGATAAATGATCACGAAAGAATTAGAGAGATTTTCACAGATTTTAGAGAAAACAATAAGTTTACTTTGTATCCAGAAGAACTCGAGAAATTAAGTTGTATCGAAACATACAGCTTGACAAGTGATGAGGTTAGTCAGAAAATTTTGAGATTATTCTTGGAATGTCAGTATCCATTATCTCCTCAAACCGCAACGGCTTCTCTCGCCTACGACAAATACGTTATCGATTCTTATGATTACACGCCTTCAATAATTATGGCTACAACTTCTCCATATTCATCTACAGATAAGCTTTTGAAATCATTCGGATACAATGAAGATTTGGATATAAATATGGCTTTGGAAAAATTAAACTCTTTTATAAAATCGCCTATTCCCGATAATTTACAAAACATCAAAAAAATTGACACTAAAACTTTTAGTTCAACTGAAATCAAAGATATAGTTTACAAAAAAATACAAGAAATGAATTAAGCGGCGTAATTTTACGCTGCTTTTTGTTTTAAATAAATGATTAGCGGATATATATTTATATGAGTAAATTTGAAATAAAACAAGGGGGCATTATGAAAAATTTTACATTTTACAATCCAGTAAGAGTACATTTCGGTAAAGGTCAAGTTACAAACCTAAAAGAAGAATTAAAAGATTACAATAAAATTTTGGTAACTTATGGTGGAGGAAGCATCAAGAAAAATGGCGTCTACGATGATGTTATGAAAAATCTGAAAGGCAAAGAAGTTTTCGAACTTTCTGGAATCACTCCAAACCCAAGAACTGACAAAGTTTATGAAGGAATCAAAATCTGCAAAGAAAATGACATTGATTTTATACTAGCTGTCGGCGGCGGATCTACATTGGACTGCTCTAAAGCTATTGCAATGGGTGCAAAAACTAATGAAGATTTCTGGGATTATTTCTTCGAAGAAAAAAACAAACCAACTGATGCTATCAAACTTGGAACAGTAATAACAATGGCTGGAACTGGTAGTGAAATGGACGGTAGTTGTGTAATTTCAAATATCGAAAGAAAGAAAAAATACGGCTACGGGCACAGATTATTGTATCCAGTATTTTCAATAATCGACCCAACATACACTTATTCACTTCCAAAATACCAATTAATCAGTGGAACTTGCGATATGTTCAGCCACATAATGGAAGAATATTTTTCAGAACCAGATTACGAAAACACAACAGATAATATATCAGAAAGCTTGATGAAAACTGTAATCGACAGTATCAGAGTAGCTCTCAAAAATCCTAAGGATTACCAAGCTAGAAGCAATCTAATGTGGGTAAGTACACTTGCAATCAACGGACTTACTGCTACTGGCAAAAGCTCAGATTGGTTAAGCCACAAATTGGAACACACATTATCCGCGTATTTTGATGTAACTCACGGAATGGGACTTGCAGTAGTTCATCCAAATTATTTGAAATTTGTCTACAAAAATCATTTGGAAAAATTCAGAAGCTTTGCAATCAATGTGTGGAATATAAATCCAGAAGGAAAAACAGATGAAGAATTAGCACTAGAATCAATCGTTGCACTACAAAACTTCTTCAAAGAAATCGGAGCTCCAACTACACTTCGTGAACTTGACATTCCAAAAGACAAAATAAAAGAAATGGCTGAAAACACAGCTGCATATAAAACAAGCTACTCAGATTTGTCAACATCAGACATCGAAACAATTTACAATAACGCATATTAAAACTAAAATCTGCCTTGAAACAGGCAGATTTTTTAGTGAGATAAAATTATTTCTTTATTGTAGTTTTTAATTATATTTTTATGGTCGACAAAAATAACTATTCCTTCAATTTCATCAAAAACTTTCAGAAATTTTTCGGTTGATTCGATATCCAAGTGATTGAGTGGTTCGTCAAATATAAATATATTTGAGTTTCCTATTAACGCCCTATCCAAAGTTATTTTGTGTTTTTCCCCACCAGATAGATCATTCACATTTGTTTTCATTAGTAACTTATTATCTGTGAATACAGTATCTATTTTTTTCTTCCCAAGGAAAATATTCTCTTTCACAGTAGTTGGAAAAACATAAGAGTTTTGACAAAAATAATTTATGTTGATATTCTTCGCATTATTTAACTCTGTGTTGTTAATACTAATATTTCCATTATAATCGGTATAAATGTTACTTAAAATTTTAATTAAAGTTGTTTTTCCAGTTCCATTTTCTCCAGATATTTTAACTTTATCTCCTTTTTTTATAATAAAATTTACAGGTTTTAAAATATTTTTGTCATTTACCGTGTAACTTAAATTTTTAGCATTTATTTCGATTTCACTATTGCCACTATTAGAAACCTTATCTTCTGGAATAATTGAATAAAATTTTCCAACATTAACTTTTAAACTTTTTAATTGAATAAATGAGTCCACGGACTTTTTCATACAATCAAAAAATTTATTGATAACAACAGACATAGCTAAAACTTTTATTATAGAATTTATTCCTATAATTTTCCTAGAGCATAGAATAATTCCAATTCCCACTACTAGTATTAAAAACAATCCATCTGCTAAATTTCTTACTGCGTTTTGAGTTTTTGTATACATTTCTCCTGTTGATATTTTATCATTCAGAAATTCATCAAATAATTCTTTGTATACCTGTATGAATTTTGTGTACAAATTATTAAATTTCAACCAATCTTTTTCGAAAGAGCAAGAAAATAATATTTTTCTTTCATTTTCTTTAAATGTATATTTGTTTCTTGTATATTCAGAAACTTCATTCTTAAAAGTAGTAAATGATACAAATCTTAAAAATCCCATAGCAAGTATGAATATGAAATAATAAATTGGTAATTCTTTCAAGCTTATTATCAAAATTAAAACTATTATTAAAGCTTCTGAAATATTTTGAAATGCCCATATAAAATTCAATCTAAGCATAGTTGCTTCTTTTTCTATAATATTGTCAAATTTATAAGATTTTATATCTCTTAAAATACTTTCATCAAATTTTAAGTATTTGTCTATTAGCAAATTTTCGTGAGTAAAACTATTTTTCAGGATAATTTTATTTGATAAAATCTGAAAAATAGGTATCAAAACTACAGTAATCAAAATAGCAATGAGCAACTTATATATTGAAGATTTCATCATTTTTATATCTGAATTCAATACTGCAGATGTAAAAGTTCCCAAAACTATCGCTATGAAAACTGCTGACACATCTTGAATTATATTGCTAATAAGACCTAATATTGCGCCAAGTCTCATAGACTTGAATAAATCCTTATACATAATTATCACCGCTATCTAAATCTAAAGTCTTATTGCATATTTTATTTAACCTTTCATCATGACTAATTACAATCATTTCTCGTGAATCAGAGCTTAAAATACCGATTAGTTTTTCCACTGATTTATCATCTAAATGATTTGTCGGTTCATCTAACAAAAGTATATTCTTATCAGATGCCAGACACACTGCTAATGCGAATTTTTTCCTTTCTCCACCTGATAATTCATCTAAGTATTTATTCCAATCAAGCTCCTTAATCCCAAAATAATTGCAGAGTTCTTGCACTTTCTTAACGTATTCTTTTCCTTCAAGCATATTCATAATCTCTCTCATAGTAAAAGAAATACATAAATCATTTTGATTTAAATAGCTTATAAGTTTTTCTGGAATATCTCTAATAATCAATTCGCTATTTGAGTGTAAAAGTCCTAAAATTAAATTGAAGATTGTTGTTTTACCTTTGCCATTACTTCCAGAAATTAGAATTCTATCTCCTTTTTCTAACTTAAGATTAGTTCCATTTAAATTTTGACAAAAATCTAAATCCTCAATTTTTAAATCTATTAGAGAATCAGTATCTGAAACTGTTACATCGTTACTATTAATATCTTTATTTAAAATATTATCTATTCTAGTTTTTGATACATTGAATTCTTGAACCTTCGAAATATATTTTGTTATATTCTCAAAATTGGAATAGAACGTACTCAGTAACATAATCATAAACACCGACTCAGCAATAGTAATTTCTTGATTATAGATTGCTATACCAATAATTGCATAACTAACTATTTTTAAAATCAAATCTAACAGAGAATACATCGCATTTTCAAGAGCAAATGCGATTTCAGCCTTAGTTCCTGCATTTACATTCAGTTCATCTAAATTCCTTTTATTTTTAAAATACCAATCAGTCGCATTAAAAGTTTTCAATACATCTCTTCCTTCTGATGCTGAAATAATCCAGTTAGTAGTATCTTGTTCTATTTTTCTAGTATCCATGTAAATCTTATATAAGCTATTTTTAGTAATTATTGGCGGTATTATTTGCAAAATAGCTAACAAAGCAAAAATAAAAGTCACCTTATAACTTAAAACCAAAAATGAAACAAGTACCGTCGCAAAAATAAATAATGAAGAAAAAAATTCTACCAAATATTCAAACCTAAAACTTGCTACGATTTCGCTATCCTTATCTACAATTTGCAAAACTTGCTCTCCTGACAATTCGAATAACAATTCTTTTCGTAAATTGTAAATATCTTTTAGTATGTTGTTTTTTAACTGAAATTTTAATTGATGTTTTATTAATTCTAATTTATAAGGTATTAGTTTTTCTAATAAAAATTTCACACCAAATACTAATATTATAATTAACATAGTTTTTATTGTATTTTGAAATTCTACTGTATTTAGTTTTACAAATTCGTCTGCAAAATTTGATGTAATTACAGACACTAAAAAATCAAGCACAAAAATAAATACATAAAACAAACTTGAATAAATAAAATATTTTTTCTCTTTAGTTTTCATAATCACAAATTCCTCTCTTTTTTGATTATACCACCTAATAAAATCTTGCGAAATAGAATAAATTTCAAATCTACATTGTTTTATGATATCATTTATTAATACGGAGGTAATAAATGAATAATAGAACTAAAGGTATTATAGCAATATTATTGTCAGCATTTGGATTTGCTCTTATGAATTTATTCATACCACTTGCTGGAGATTTGCCAACTATTCAAAAAAGTTTTTTCAGAAATTTGATTGCTTTTTTGGTGGCATTCGCGCTTTTATTGAAATCAAATAAAAAAGAAGAAGTAAAAGAACTTCACGATGTTAAATCAATCCCATGGAAAACTTTGATTTTGAGAGCAAGTTTGGGTACTGCAGGAATTTTTTGTAATTATTATGCGTTGGATCATCTATTTATTTCCGATGCATCAGTTCTCAACAAACTAGCTCCTTTTGCGACTTTGATTTTGTCTTGGGTTTTCCTAAAAGAAGATTTGAGAAAGGAACACATAATTTCGATTTTGATAGCATTTGTAGGGGTTTTGTTTGTTGTAAAACCTACACTACAAATCCAGGAAATTCTTCCATATTTAATAGGAATTTTGGGTGGAGTTTGTGCAGGTGGAGCTTACACTTGTGTTAGAAAATTAAACACGCTTGGAGTTAACAGTTCGTTTATCGTTGCGTTTTTCTCGGGATTTTCGTGTATAGTATGTATTCCTTTTATGATATTTAATTTTGTTCCAATGGGAACATCATCAATCCTTGCTCTTATCGGCGTTGGACTTGCAGCCCTTATCGGACAATTTGGAATAACATTAGCTTACAAATTCGCACCAGCTTCGGAAATTTCTGTGTTTGATTATTCTACGATAATTTTTACAGGATTGTTCGGATTTTTATTCTTACATCAAAGCCCTGATTATTTAAGTATAATCGGCTATGTGCTAATATTCAGTGGAGCTTTAATTAATTTTATGAACAATAGGAGAAAACAAAGAATGTTAATAAATGAAAAATCTGCACGAGTATAATCTCATGCAGATTTTTTTAAAAAAAACATTTTTTTATTTTTTATCATATTAATAATTTCGCTATCATGCGTAATCAAAATCACTATTTTCTTTTTAAAATACAACTCATTTATCATCTTCGCTATTTTGATTTTATTTTCTTCATCTAAAAAATTAGTAGGTTCATCTATTATATAAACACTCTTATCCGTATTTAATGCTAACTCTATTTGTGCTTTTTTCTTTTGTCCAGAAGAAAAATTTATTTTATCAGATAACAATCCAAAATTAGATATATTATAATCAGATGATATGTACACCATATCATAGTAGCTCTCTTTTAATATTCTTCCATTTATTAATATATCTCCATTGTATCTATCGGTATAATTCAAAATAGATTCTATCACAGTTGTTTTTCCTACACCATTATCTCCAGAAATTATATTTATATTTTTATTATCAAATTTCATAGAAATTTTTTCATTTAATACTTTCCCTTTATTACTCAAACATTCAAAATTCACCAATTCTATTTCTTTTATAATATCATAATTGTATCTTGTTTTTTTTACTTCCATAAAATTCAAAAAACTATTTATTGCTGGCTTTGCTGTTAAATATTGATTTCTTATGTCAAACAAATATTCTACTGGTGTCCAAAATCTAGACACATAAAGTTGTGTAGCATAAAAAGTACCTATTGTAATCATATTTTTATACACATAATATCCAGAAATCAAATACATAGAAATTATTACACCATTTAAAATAAAATAAATCATCATATTATTTACAAGAGATTCTAATTTATATTTTTTATTTAAGGTATTCTCATAATTTTCTAATAAAATTTTTATATCAAACATCTGCTTTCTTTTTAAAAGTCTTTCTGACTTTGTAATAGAATATTTATCTAGCAGATATCCCTTAATATCTCTATTATTCGTTAAATCTTTTTCCGAATAATCTGAAATCAAATAACCTAATTTATATGATATATATGCACCTACTGGGACTACAATTATCATAACTAATGCTAAGCTAATAGACAATTTTAACATTATTAAAAATATTGCTATCATAGTAATAATAGAAAATGCAATACTAATAGGTATATCTACAATAAAGCCTTTTATTAATGTAAGATTATTTGTTATTTCTTGATTAATTCTATCTCTATTAATTGAATGTTCTTTTACTCTATATGTATCCAAATTTTCATTTACCTCTTTGAAAATATTAGATATTGCTGATGTTTCTACTTTTTTACTGAAAATATCAAATATATAAGATACAACCTGAGTTAATACAAATAAGAAAACATCTATCAGTCCAAAAATCAACATATTATTAAAATTTTTATTCATTGCATTATCTATAAACTTTTTTGCAACAAGTGGAGATACTAAAAACAAAATTTTTAATAGACCATTTATCAAACAATAAATGGCAAGGCTTTTATTTGAAACATATCTTTTTAATTTCAACATTATTTATCATCTCCAATGGGTTTTCTATGTAAACACCAAATTCATTTGACAATTCAAACAAAAAATATAATTTATTCAAATAATTTATAGATTCATAATTACAATTTATTATAAATCTTTTCATTTATTATAAAAAAAAGGAAACATTTTGAACTGATTCTCAAAAATTAGATATAAAACCAACTTTAAGAATATTCGCTCATTTTTGATTCCTCTTTTTTACAATTCAATGTTTAAGCTCTTCTTGGGCATTTATCTTCTCCGCCACTGCCACCTTCTCTTAATACTGTAAACATAAATAAACCCACCTCCATTGCTAATTTAATCCTATCATATATATTATTAAATATCAAAATCATATTTACCCACCTTGTGATTCATAATGTTTTATTCCTCTTTTCCACATAAAATAAATTATTACGGAAAAAATCGCCATATAAACTATCTGTTCTAACAACAATAAACTCATATTGTTTGAGTTTATTATGTTTGCAGGGATATAATAAATTCCTGCAAGAGGATTGTGTTGTATAATTTCAAATTTCCCAGAGAAAAACGCTAAGGGAACTACTTCTCCTGAAAATATTGCCAGAATATACCAGAAAATATCTCTAAGACTAAGTACAGATTTTAACCAAAATGTTAGTAATCCTAAAATGCATAACACTTGAAACATCAAACAAAATCCTAGAAACAAGGATATTATAAAATAACCAAGCGATGCAAATGAAAACTTATTGAAATACAACTGAACTGCTATCCAAAAAGCTATCCCCAAAGGCATTGATATTACAACTCTTCCTATAGATATGCAAAATCTAGTAAGAGGATAATAAATTGGCTTAGTTATCAGCGTATCAATATTTCCCGAATTTATGTCTTGGAATATGTAATAAGTTTCTGCCATTGTATTTGATATTGAATTTTTTACTACCAAAATCGTCATGAAATACGCAATCACATCGTCAAAATTCATTCCAGCAATATCAGCTTGTCCTTTCATTATGAATTTCCACAAAAAATAATAAACAATTATTGTAATTGGTATATAAAATATGGAGGAAACAAAAGAAATAAAGTATTCTTTTGAATTTAGGTATTCTATTTTCATAGACGCTAAGTATTTTTTCATTCTAACCTCCATTTGAAGAATATCTTCTAAGTCCACGATTGTACACAATGTATAAAATCATCAAGCTCACTGCTAAAAAAATTAATATTAGAGGAAAATGTCTAGTAGGTTTTCCGCTTAAAGCTAGTGTTGGAACAAATGCTATCAATGAAACAGGAACTACATAAGTCAGAAATTTTCTCAAAAAATTCGGAAAAATTGTAGTGGGATAATTTTTTGAAAAATTAAAATTGAAAATCAAATCCCTTAATGTCGATATTTTTTCAAATCTTAAACTCAGCATCGTTATTGTCGCATAAATCGTTTGATAATACACGTTCCCTATTATTAAAAGAATTATCATCCTTAATACAGCTAAAAAAGAAATCGCGATATCAAATTTCACTACTACCACAATTATTCCAACAATTCCAAGCACGAGTTGTTCAACGAATGCAACAAGTGGAATATTTTCTATCATTATCATAAACAAAGTATTTTGAGGGCGATACAAATACCTATCCAAACTTCCGTCACGCACTAACCACTCAAAATCTCTGAGTCCGAAAAACATTTCTTCAATAGCTGAAGATAACATCCCGACCATTGCCAACAAATATATGAAAGATTTGTCGTATCCAAAAGAATCTACATTGTCAAATAACACAACCCAAAACAAAATCGTCGACAATAATTGGAAAAGGCTGTGAAAAAATATCATGATTATTTCATTTGGATAAGCAAACATCTTTTTCAGAGCAATTCTTAGAGAACAAGCAAATAATTTCATCATTCAACCCTCAATTTAGTTTTCAAAACATCTTCCAAGCTCAATTCTTCGATAGTAAATTCGGACTTAGAAAAGTTTGAAATATCTACACTATTTAACTGATCGATTGTCAATAAAGCTGTAGCCTTCTCATTGTCGATGTCTGGATTAAAATCCTTCAAATACTCAACGTATTTTGAAGATACGGTTAGTTTTCTATACTTATCCCTATCCAAAAATTTATTGCACCTTCCATCGTAAATCACTTCTCCATGATTTAATACTATAATTCTAGGGCAAAATTTATCTATATTTTCTATCTCATGTGTAGTCAATATAATAGTAGAATTATATTTTTGGTTTATCATATTCAAAAACTCAAATATATTTTCTTGAACCACAACATCAAGACCAATAGTAGGCTCATCCAAAAATATCGTTCGCGGCAAATGAATCAGACTCACTGCCAATTCACACTTCATCCTCTGACCGAAAGACAATTTTCTTACAGGAGTATGTAAAAGTTGCGAAAGTCCCAGAACTTTATCAAATTCTTGTAATCTTTTCTCAAATTCTGTATCCGAAATTTCATAAACTTCTTTGAAATATTTGAATGATTCTATCACATCAATATCGTAAAACATACACGAACGTTGTCCCATTGATACTCCAATTTCATTCAAAAATTCTTTTTTCCTATCAGACGGAGTGAATCCATTCACTTTTATAAAACCATCTGTTGGATACAAAATTCCCGTCATCATTTTAATCGTAGTAGTCTTCCCTGCTCCATTAAGCCCAATGAGTCCGACCCTTTCTCCATCTTCAATTTCAAAAGAAATTTTCTTCACTGCATTAACGATAGTTTTTTCTTTGTTTAATAAACTTTTTCTCTTAATTATTTCATAATCTTTTTTCAGGTTGTTTATCTCTATCATAATTCGCCCCATGTTTATACTTTCAAATATCATTATATATTATA
Source organism: Finegoldia magna ATCC 29328 (assembly GCF_000010185.1). NCBI lineage: Bacteria > Bacillati > Bacillota > Tissierellia > Tissierellales > Peptoniphilaceae > Finegoldia > Finegoldia magna. The sequence continues at coordinate 1,384,460 of NC_010376.1, forward strand.
TCCTAAAAAAACAATTTCCTGCTACATGTTAGCAATAAAAAAAGCACGAGATTAGTCGTGCAATTTTTTACATAGAAATTTATTTTTGTTTTCTACAACGCTCCAAGTGTTATTAGAAATACTTCGATAAAAAGCAATACGATATATGATTTTTGGAATTTTATCCTTGAACCAAATCCCACAATACAAAATATCGACCACATTTTTAAAACATTAACTGTAACCGCAGGATCACTTGCTTGTAGCACAACTTTTATGCTAAAAAATATACTTACCAATAATATTGCGAATTTAAGTACATCTCCAAGTCGAAATAGCGTATCTTTTAATTTGCTACGCTTATTAAATATTATCTTCCCGTATGTTGTTACTGCTTTTCCTGAAAAATAATCGTGCAAATCTCCAATAAAATAAATCAAGAAATTAATAATTAGAGAAATACAAACTCCCACATTCAGACTGTTTAACACTAAGTTTGTATATTGTGACCATAATAAATTCAAAACCACACTAATCACTGAAATAATCAATAATATACTGATAAATGCTACAGATTTTTTTATGGAAACTGCTTGGAAAGCATTCTGCTTTTTTAAAATGGATTCTAACTCCTTATCCGCCTCAGAATTATTTGCAAATACAATATACGTATTATTTTCGTGTATAACTTCAGTTTTATTATTTTTCATTTCTCTGATTTTTTCATCGATATGTTCGTCCAAACGCTTACGCAAAATAGTAAAAGATTTACTTTTTTTATCTTCCATGTGACTAAACTTTAATACATCTAAAAATTCTCCCACTGCGCCACAAAAACTGTAGCCTTTTATTGATTGTTCTTCCAAATATTTAGTCAATGCTGGTGTTTCATAAAATTGATAGTTGTTATAAGTGTTTTTAGTTCCCATATTATTAACCTCTTTTAGTTTACATTGTAACTGGTACTAATTTTCCGTCTTCTAATTTTAAAATAAAATCGCTCATTTTAATTGCTTTACTTGTCAAATGATGTGTAATTGCTATTACTGTCAAATCTTTTTTCGAAAGTATGCATTCTTCAACAATATCCACGCTGTGTTTATCCAATGATGATGTAGATTCGTCTAATAAAATACAGTCGAAATTTTCGTTGAGAAGTCTTGCAATGGCTATACGTTGTTTTTCTCCACCTGAGATAGATTTGTCTTCACTGGAAATTACAGTGTCAATTCCTTTTGGTTTGGAATTAATCAAAGTATTTAATCCAAGTTGTTCAATAATTGTTTTATCTACAGGTTTGTTGTCAAACAAGGATATATTGTCTTTGATGCTTGCTGTGAATATTCCAGTGTCTTGTGTTGCAAATCCGATTTTAGAATAATATGTGCTATCTGTAATATCCAAAATATTTTTATTATTAATCTGAACTTCTCCTTCCGTTGCTATTTCTTGTTTTTGCAAAATCTTGAATATGGTTGATTTACCCGTTCCACTTTCTCCAATAATAATGTATTTCTTACCCTTTTCAAATGTAAAATCCAAATTTTTCAAAACATATTTGTCGCTTGTTGGATATTTAAACGAAATATTGTTTAATTTCAAATTATTAAATTCGAATTCATCTTCTACTTCAACAGGCATTTCTTCTGAGATGAAATTCATAATTTTGTTTTGGACTGGCTTTGCTGATTTAAAACTTGTCATTATATCTGTGAAATTCAACAACGGTCCTGTCACATAAGCCATAAGTTGACTTGATTCTATTACTTGACCGATGGTTATTCTATCCTTAAACACTAGCCAAATTCCGACCAACATACAACCCAAATACATTGCCAACGAACTAGCAAATGATAAAACGTAAATAGTTTTGCTCAAAGTTTCCTTGGTATTTGATGCGTTACGATATTCAATGGATTTATCTTGGTTAATTTTTTGAAAAATAATTTCTCTTTTGAAAAACTTAATCAAATTGAAATTGTTCACGAATTCTTGCAAACTAGACGTGTATTCATTTCTTATATTCATAAGTTCTTCTTGTCTTTTTTCGATTAATTTTTCGAAAATAAATGGAACTGCTAATTGCACCACAGAAAATATTATTATTGTGATTGCCATTATTATGTCGATTTTGACAAGCAACACTATGGATATAACGAAATTGAGAATTTCATGATATGAAGACACCATATTTTTGAAATAATCCATCTTCAAATCTTCCAAATCATTCAAAAACATTGATATATAATATCCACTATTTTGTTTGGATATTTTGATGAGAGATTCGTCTGTTATACTGTTGAACAAATCATTTCTAACATTATATATACAATTATTCGTAAGTTCTACTGTGCTTTTTCGATATAATAAATCGGAAATACTTGCAAAAATTATGTACAACACAGAAATCAGAATTAATCTGGGCAAAAGTTGTTCTTCTCCATTAGTTCCTGCATCTGTTATAATTCTTAAAAGCCACGCCAAGCCAATATCAAACCCAACAGCAATAGGCGCTGTGAGAATAGTTAGGTAGAATAATTTTTTATTTTGCGTAATATATTTGAACATTTTCATCATTCCTTTAAATTAAATATATCACTTGTTTTATGTTTATTCAATGATTTTTTTTATTATTCAACGTAATTTTATTTCGCACATTTTTTCTGAATTTGTGATATAATTATTTTGAGGTGAATATTATGGAAAAACATATTAAAACTTTAACACCTAACACTTTGAAAGAATCAGCTTGCAAAGGTGGTTGTGGTGAATGCCAAACATCTTGCCAATCAGCTTGCAAAACTTCTTGCACAGTTGCTAACCAAGAATGTGAAAACGAAAATAGATAATCTTGTTTACATAATGATTGAAGACTTTTAAGTAAACAATCAGATATGCGATTATTAAATTGATGCCACTCTTTTGAGTGGTTTTCGTTTTTTATTGACTTAATTCATAATTTTCTATAAAATAGTACGGTAGCTGAAAGGAGAATTATATGATACATAAATACAAAATGAATGGCCACAACATTGTTTTAGATGTAAACGGTGGAAGTGTCCATGTTTTTGACGACATAAGTTACGATGTACTTGATTATTACAAAGATTTAAGTGCAGATGAAATAGTAGAAAAATTAGCTCAATATCCTGAAGAATCTGTCAGAGATTCTATCAAGGAAATTGCAGAATTGGAAAAAGCGAATATGCTTTTTTCATCGGATGATTATCTTCACATTGAAGATTTCAAAAAGAGAGAACCTGTTTTAAAGGCAATGTGCCTTCACGTTGTTCACGATTGTAATTTGAAGTGCGAATATTGTTTTGCTTCACAAGGTGATTTCGGTGGACACAAAGCTTATATGACTGAAGAAGTCGGCAAAAAAGCTTTGAAATATTTGGTTGACAATAGTGGTTCAAGAAAATTCTTGGAAGTGGATTTCTTCGGCGGAGAACCTTTAATGGATTTCGAGCTTGTTAAGAAATTAGTTAAATACGGCAACGAAATAGCCGAGGAAAAAGGTAAGAAATTCAGATTTACTATAACTACTAATGGTGTTTTATTAGACGATGACAAGATAGATTTTATCAACAAAAATATGCACAACGTTGTTCTTAGTCTTGATGGTAGAAAATCTGTCAACGATAATATGAGAAAAACTTTGAATGATAAGGGCTCTTACGATTTAATCGTTCCTAAATTCCAAAAGCTTATTAAAGGAAGAAAAGGAAAATATTATTATGTTAGAGGAACATTTACTAAGAAGAATTTGGATTTTTCAGAAGATGTAAAACATTTCAAAGATTTGGGATTTGAATTGTCAAGTATTGAACCTGTTGTAGACAGCGATTACGATGATTACGCTATTACTAAAGAAGATTTGGACACTGTTTTAAATGAATACGAAAAGTTAGCAGTGGAATATGCAAAAGATCAAGTAAATGGTTCTAACTTCAAGTTCTTCCATTTTATGGTTGATTTGACTCAAGGTCCTTGTGTTATTAAAAGAATGCAAGGTTGTGGAGCTGGCTGCGAATACGTTGCAGTTACTCCAGAAGGAGACATCTATCCTTGTCACCAATTTGTCGGCAATGAAAAATTCAAAATGGGCAATATTTTAGATGAAAATCTAACTTTACCAGAAGATATGCGTGAAGAATTTTTGAATTGTCATGTATTTACAAAAGAAGATTGCAAGAATTGTTGGTGCAAATTCTACTGTTCTGGTGGTTGCCATGCAAATGCGTACAATTTTAATAACGATATTTACAAACCTTATGAATTAGGTTGCGCAATGCAAAAGAAACGTACTGAATGTGCAATTATGGTTGAAGTGGAGAAAATGTTGAATGCGTAATTTGTATGATAATCTTATAAATAGAAAAGAAAAAGTAAGCTTTCATATGCCTGGTCATAAGGGCAAGATGTTGGAAGGAATGAACGATTTTCTTGAAAATATTTTAAAGATTGATGTAACAGAATTATCTGATACAGATGATTTGTACCATGCAAATAATATTATAGCTGAGGGCAGGAATAATCTTGCCCTTTTTTCGCATGCAAAAAAATCAATGTATCTTGTCAATGGTTCAACCTCTGGTATCGTCGCAAGTATAATGAGCGTATTAGATGAGAACGAAAAAATTTTGATAGAGAAAAATTGTCACAAATCCGTAATCAACGGCGTAAGACTCGCACGTGGAGAATCTGTGGAGATCGACTGTGATGGAGTGTGTGAACAAGAAGTTTTGATAGAAAATTTGAAAAAAGATTCATCTATCAAAGCAGTTCTCATCACACGTCCCAATTATTATGGGATTTATCAGCCTATCGAAAAACTTGTAGAATACTGCCACGAAAATAATATCAAGATTATCGTAGACGAAGCACACGGAACGCATTTCGCACTGGACTGTTTCGACAAAAATGCAATGCAACTAGGTTGTGATATTTCTATTAATTCATATCACAAAACAATGCCTGCATTCACACAAACTGCTGCGATTAATTTCAACTGCGAATATGAATTGATAGATAAAACCATAAGTAATCTACAAATGATTATGACATCTTCCCCATCGTATATTTTCATGACATCTGTAGAATATGCAATTGATTATTGCACTAAAAATGAAAACAAATACGCTGAATTAAAAGAAATAATAGATTGGTTTTATAGTGAGATTGAAGGCTTGGATTTCATAAGAAAAGCTCCTATTCAAAAAAATTGCAAGAGAGATTTTACAAGAATTGTCCTTGAATGCGACAATCCAAGTGATGTCAATGAGCATTTGATAAAAAACGGAATTTATATTGAAATGATAGACGACAAAAATCTCGTATTGATTTCAACGATTGCAGATGAGAAAAAAGATTTTGAAATCTTGCTGGAAGCTCTTCGTTCATATAAAAAATCAGACTCTACGAAAACTTATAAAACGTACGATTATTTACTGAACAAAATAATCGCCAATGATATCGTGATTTATCCACCAGGAAAAATTTTTGCGAAGAAAAATTCCACAATTAATCAAGAACAAATCGATGAGCTGAACGATTTATCATCAAAGGGCGTAAATATTTTATTAAAATAGGTTGACTTTTTTATTGTAACGGTGTATTATTGTTATAGAACAGATGAGAAAGGAGATAATATGCAATTTGATGATAATAAGCCTATCTACATTCAAATCGTAGATTATTTTAAATACAAAATAATTAGGCAAGAATTAAAGTCTTCTGATAAAATTCCTTCTGTCAGAGAAACTGCGAAAGAATTAAACGTAAATCCTAATACTGTTCAACGTGCTTATGCAGAGTTGGAAAGCTGTGGAGTTACTATGAGTAAACGAGGACTTGGTTCGTTTGTAGATGTGGACGATGATAAATTAAAAGCTTTGAAAAATGACATGGCAGAACAATTGATCGATGATTTCTTAAACGAAATGTATCAGATGAATATGCCGAAAGAAAAGCTAATGGAACTAATAGATGAAAGGTGGACAAAATGAGCGTACTCGAAATAAAAAATTTGTCGAAAAAATACGGCAACAAACAAGCACTTAATGATGTATCATTTACAGCCGAAAAAGGAGAAGTGATTGGACTTCTAGGTCCAAATGGTTCTGGCAAGACTACTTTAATCAAAATTTTAGCTGGAATAATAAAAAAATACGAAGGCGAAGTGAAGATTGATTCACAAAATGTTAATTACAAGACAAAAGAATTCGTAAGTTATTTGCCGGATCGATTTTTTCTAGACCCTAACCTTACAATCGCCCAAACACAAGCATTGTTCGAAGATTTTTATTCCGATTTTGACGGAGAAAAATTCACTAACTTTATTGAACAAATGAGTTTGGACAAGAAAATGAAAATTAGCAATCTATCAAAAGGTATGACTGAAAAGTTGAACTTGGCACTTGTGTTATCACGTCACGCTAAGCTTTTCATAATTGACGAACCTATCGCAGGAGTTGACCCTGTAGCTCGTGAACAAATTTTGGATGCAATCATTGATAACATCGACCCTGATTCTACTCTCGTAATTACCACTCACTTGGTTAGAGATATCGAAAGAATTTTCGACAGAGTAATAATGCTCAACAAAGGTTCTGTGGAATTAAATGATAGCGTAGAAAATTTGAGATCAACTTACAACAAAGGCATTGAAGATGTGTACAAACAAATTTTTGGAGGTCACCATGCTTAAACTTTTAAAACACGATTTAAAAAACAACTTGAAATTATGTTTGATATCATTACTAGTAGGATTATTGGGAAACAGCTTTTTATATGCATTATTTAAAAATTCAATAATGACAAATACTCAAACATTGGGATTTGTAGAAATGCTCTTCTTGATTTTATGTATACTTGCAGTTTTCGGAAGTTTTTTGGCATTGACTGTACAAATTGTCATGGTGTTCAGACGAGATTACTATTCCGACAGAGGATATTTGATGTTCACCCTTCCAGTTAGAAGCAACGACATTTTAATGAGTAAATTATTATTCGCTCTTATTTGGACAGTAATATTTGGCGTAGCTTTTTCTTTGATAAACTTCTTGGGAATGTATTTTATCGGTGAGTCAAAATTTTTAGAAATGATTAAATTGGCATTTAATAATCCGTACTTTACGATTTCTCCATTTACGTTTATACTTTTGACAGTATATTTTATTATAAGTACATTCATAGGATACATCGTAATGTATTTCTCAATAGTTGCTACGAAATCATTGTTCCCATCAAACAAAACTGGCTACTCATGGATTATAATTATGATTGTGATTAATGTGGTTATATCTCTAATCGACCAAGAAATATTCACAAGATTCCCTTACCTAATCTCATATGTAGGTGAAGGAATCGTAAATGCTAGCGAATTAATAACGCTAAAAAATTCAGATACAATTACAATGAACACATTCACAAAATTGATGGGAATACCTATTTCAAGTACTATTATTTGGATATTGACAGGACTTGGCTTATACCAAGCATCGATAAAAATGATGGACAATTCAATAGATATTTAAACGACAAAAAGCCTCATATTGAGGCTTTTTTTAAATTACAAATTGATATATAAGTCCAAGCGTTGCACACACGCCGATTATCTTAATGATAGAAACTTTTTTATAATACATTACAAATCCCACAACAAATGAAACAACTGCAATAATATTGATATTTGTCGAATTGAATTTGCCATTAAACACTGCTGATTCGAACAAATCGATAAATGCAATGAAAATAAGTGCTGCAACTGCAGGTTTGATTCCTTTTAATATATAATCCAAAAACTTTAATTCTTTTCCCGAGAAAATCAACTTAGACAATGGAAGCAGAATAATTAACGCCGGAAACACCAATCCAGTAGTTGCTACAACAGCGCCCAGCACGGAATATATTTTCATTCCAACAAATGTCGCAGAATTTATTGCTATCGGTCCTGGAGTCATTTGAGAAATCGTAAGTACATCTGTCAATTCTCTAAGACTAATCCATTGATTTTCATTTACGACAAAATTTGTGATAAGCGGAAGTGTTGCATATCCTCCACCAAAAGCAAATAATCCTACTTTAAAAAACACCCAGAATAATTTAATCAAAATCATATTTGCCACCTACAATCTTTGAATACATTACTCCTATACAAGCACACGCAAGTAAAATTATCGCAACGTTTATGTTAAATACAAATCCCATTACAAATGCTAAAATCATTATTCCAATTCCAAGTGCTCTGTCTTTTTTCAAATTTGATTTTGCCAAATCCACAACAGTTAAAAGTAATATCGCACTGATTGCTCCACTCATACTAATAAGCATCATATTGATAAATGGATTATCGTGAATTTTGTTGTAAATCAAACTTACAATCGAAATAATAACCAAGCACGGAAGTGTTGCTGCAAGTACACTTGCAATTGCTCCTTTTGTTTTGTTTATCCTGTATCCCAATAAAATTGATGTATTAATAGCCATCGCTCCTGGACAACTTTGTGCCAAGGCGATTATCTTCATCATTTCGTCGTCGTCAATTATTTTTTTATTCTTAACAAACTCATCTCTAATAATAGGTACTATTGTATACCCTCCGCCAAATGTTACGGCATTAATTTTCAGAAGAGTTTTAAATAAATCAATGTTTTTCAAATTTATCACCTAGATAATATTATCCTATACAATAAAATTTTTTTCAAATTAAAAAGCATAATCTCGTTAAAAGATTATGCTCATAAATTTTTTGTTTATTGGTTTTCCAATTCTAATTCCAAGTTTTCTTTATTTGATGATAAAAATCTAACCAAAACACATCCTACAAACATTGTGAAAAATGCTGGTATTACCCATACCATTCCTTCTTTGTATAGTGGCAAACTGTTCAAGAAACTATTGGCAGCACCTATAGATATTTTGTTTGCTTCAAGCGTATTTGCAACTGTGCTGACTACGCTTACAAAAACTGTAACATATGAAGTCCATTTGTAAACTGCAGTTGATTTCTTGAATAGATTTTCACTTAATGATAAAACTATTAGAACCAAACTTACTGGATATATTGCAGATAAAACAGGCACTGATAATTTAAGTATTGTATTCAATCCAAAATTGCTTACAACAAGTGCTGTCACTGTCCACAATGTCGCCCACTTTCTATAAGTCATTTTATTAGTCAATTCGAAAAAATATTGGCTAACAGATGTTATAAGTCCGATACAAGTTGTAAGGCATGCTAATGTGAATATAGATGCTAATAAAACTGCTCCAAAAGATCCAAATGTAAATCTTGCAACATTTGTCAATATTTCTGCTCCGTTTGTAGTTTTAGGGAATAATCCCGCAGTAGAATATCCCACAAATGAAAGCATTGTATATATTATTACCAAAAATGCACCAGCAACTACTCCTCCCTTTTTTGTGTAAGTTAATACATCTTTATCGTTATTGATATTCATTGCTCTTATTGCCAAACTGATTACCAACCCGAAATTAAGCGCTGCTATTGTATCCATAGTGTTGTATCCTTCCAAAAATCCTGTAAAATGAGGTGAACTCATGTATGCTTGTGATGGATTCATTGGCATGAAAACTTTCTTGGATAAAACACCCACGAATAATAATGTTATCAAAGTTAAAAGTGCTGGTGTCAAAAATTTTCCTGAACGTTTTACTATTTTTTTAGGATTTAGAGCTAGCCAATAAGCACATCCAAAAAACGCACATGTGTACAAAAATCTCGCTAAATTCACATTAAATGATTCTGGCAAGTATGGCTTAAAAGCCATTTCAAATGGAAGTGTCGCAGCTCTTGGTATTCCAAGTCCAGGTCCTATCGATAAGTATATTAACATAGGGAAAATTAAAGCAAACATCGGTGACACTTTTTTTGCTAAATTTGTCAAACCTTTTGTTTTTGCTACAACTAATGTCCCTAAAATTGGAAATACAACTGCTGTTATGCAGAAAAACGACAAACTAATCCAAACTTTTCCTCCCGATAACTTACCTAACATTGGAGGGAATATTAAATTTCCTGCTCCAAAAAACATCCCAAACAACATCAAACTAACTGTCAGCATTTCTGCTCTGGTTAAACTCTTTTTCATTCATATCCTCCTAAATTCCAATAAAAAAATCCTCTATCTCATAAGAGATAAAGGACGAATAATCGCGGTACCACCTTTGTTCCTGTAAATATTATGCATATGTACAGACGCTTAGTATATCTATCAATATACGGTTTTGGTAACGATGTGCCTCAACGGGTACACTTACTTTCTTCAGCATACCAGTAATAGAAGATGATTTTCATAATGATATTTACACTATTTCTCACCAAACAATAGCTCTCTGAACTAAATGATTCATTATTACTCTTTCTTCAACTTTTGAATTAATATAATAATATATTAAACTTTATTTTTTAGTTTGTCAAGTATTTTTTATATTTTTTTAATTTTTTTATTGTTTTAATCAAAAAGCTGAATCTAAATTAATAGATTCAGCTTGAATTCTGATTTTTAAATTAGTTTGCTTTGTCAATTGATCCAAAAATTTCCATTTTTTCTTTAACTTTTGCTTTGATTGCTTCGTAACCTGGCTTCAAAACTTTTCTTGGATCGAATCCTTTCTTTTCTTTATCTTTGTCTTCTTCAAAATATTTTCTAGTTGCTTCTGTAAATACTATTTGGCATTCAGTGTTTACATTGATTTTGGATACTCCAAGGCTAATTGCTTCTTTGATCATGTCAGTTGGAATTCCAGTTCCACCATGAAGAACTAGAGGCATTTCTCCGATTTCTCCCTTGATTTCTCCAAGAGCATTGAAGTCCAATCCTTTCCAGTTTTCTGGATAAACTCCATGGATGTTACCAATTCCTGCTGCCAAGAAATCTATTCCTAATTCAGAAATTCTCTTACATTCATTTTTGTCGGCGATTTCTCCTTGACCGATTACTCCGTCTTCTTCACCACCGATTGAACCAACTTCTGCTTCAACGCTGATTCCTTTTGAATGCGCAAGTTCAACAATTTCTTTTGTTTTTTCTATATTTTCATCGATTGGATATTTAGAACCATCAAACATTACTGAAGTAAATCCTGCTTCGATACATTTTTTTGCACCTTCGAATGATCCGTGGTCTAAGTGAATTGCTACAGGAACTGTTATATTTAATTCTTCAACCATTCCTTTAACCATTCCTACAACTGTTTTATATCCACCCATGTATTTTCCAGCGCCTTCGCTAACTCCCAAAATAACTGGTGAGTTGTTTTCTTGTGCTGTTTCCAAAATAGCTTTAGTCCATTCTAGGTTGTTTATATTGAAATGACCTACTGCGTATTTTCCTTTTAATGCATCTTTTAACATTTTGTCTGCTGCTACTAACATAATTTCCTCCTTGAAAATCTGAAAATTTGTAAATTACAATAATATTATAACATTATTCTGCTTTTTGTTTCCACAATCCATAAATGATTGCTGAAACCAAAGATCCAACTGCTACGGATAATACGAAGAACAATGCTTTGTCTACAGATTCCATAGCTGGTAAAATGAATATTCCTCCGTGTGGTGCTGGAGATTTTATTTCAAATGCTTGTGTAAGTCCACCTGCAATTGCACTACCTATTACAGATGACACAATTACTCTCAATGGATCTTTTGCTGCAAATGGAATAGCTCCTTCTGTGATAAATGATGCACCCAAAATATAATTTGTGATTGCTGATTTTTTTTCTTTTTCGTCAAATTTATTTTTAAATAGACTAGATGCGATGGCTATTGCAAGAGGTGCAACCATACCACCAGCCATTGTAGCTGCCATGAATGCTCCATTGCCAGTATCTGTGAAGACTCCGATGGAGAAAGTGTAACTTGCTTTGTTAACAGGACCACCCATATCCACACTCATCATCGCTCCGAGCAAAGCTCCAAGTAAAATCGAGTTTGTAGTTCCCATATTTGCCAAAAATCCGTTGATTGTTTTATTGATTACAGTAAACACTGGAGATATTACAAAAATCATACCCAAAGATGTGAGAAGCAACCCAAATACTGGGAAGATCAACATTGGTTTAGTTCCTTCGAGAGATTTAGGAAGATTTCTAGTAATTTTCTTCAAGAATAAAATAACATAACCTGCTAAGAAACCACCTAACAGTCCTCCCAAAAATCCTGCACCTTGTCCAGCAATGAAACCTGCAACCATACCAGGCATCAACGCTGGTCTATCGCCAATACTCATAGCAATGTATCCTGCCAAAATTGGAATCAAAAATCCAAATGCGGCCTTGCCACCTACTGAGAATAAATTGTAAATTGGTGAAGTGTCCGAGAAAAATCTTTCAACTAAGAATGACAACGCCAATAAAATTCCACCACCAACTACAAATGGCAACATATGACTTACACCATTCATAATATCTTGGTATAATTTTGATTTCCAATTTGTCGTTTCTTCTTCAACTTCTTTTGATTGTGATTCATCTGCGTGATAAATCTTCGCTTTTCCGTCAACGATTTTTTGAATCAAATCTTTTGGATTTCTAATTGCATCGGAAACAGGACATTCAATTACGTTTTTTCCGTTAAAACGTGCTGTTTCTACTTTTCTATCAGCAGCAATTATAATTCCCGTAGCTTTTTCGATATCATCAGCATTTAATTTATTTTTAACACCATCAGATCCGTTTGTTTCTACCTTGATGTCAACTCCCATTTTAGATGCTTGTTCCTTCAAAGCTTCTTCCGCCATATAAGTGTGTGCAATTCCAGTAGGACATGCAGTTACAGCTAAAATGAATGGTTTTTCTGTATAAATCGAGCTAGTTTCTACTGGTGCTACTTTCGGCTCAGATTCTTCTGCGTACTCATCAATAGTTTTGTAAACATCTTCTGGAGATTCTGATGATTTTAATCTATCAATAAATCCTTCTTTTAATAAAAGCTTGGACAATTTCGCCAAAGTTTCAATGTGCATTTGGTTTTGTCCTTCAGTTGCGGCAATCATGAAAAATATATAAGTATCTTCTCCATCCAACGCTTCATAATCAACACCAGTTGTACTTCTCGCAAACACAATCGCAGGTTTGTTCACTGCAGATGTTTTCGCATGAGGCATAGCAACACCTTCTCCAAGACCTGTCGAAGATTCCAACTCTCTTTTCATAATTTCAGATCTAAATTTTAGTACATCATTAATAACATTGTTTTCGTACAATTTTTCAATCATTTCATCTATAACATCTTTCTTTGTTGTAGATTTAAGATTCATGATCATTAGATCTTTTGAAAGCAAATCTTTAATTTCCATTATTTTCCCCCATATTTATTATTTTTAATTTGCCAAAAATTTCATCTATTTGATTTTTTTCTCCCATATCGTATGAGAAAACTGTCGCAGTCGCACTTGCTACAGCCATTTTGAACATATCTTCTTCACTCATTTCGTTCAAATAAGCGTAGATAAATCCTGCAACCATGCTATCTCCAGCACCAACGCTGTTGATAACTTTCCCTTTTACAATTGGAATGTAAAAAGAATTATTCGCACTCACAAAAATCGCACCATCACTTCCCAAAGAACAAATCACATACCCTGCTTTTGGAATCATAGTTGATTTTATATAAGAAATTATTTCTTCTTTTGAATTAAACTTATCTCCATAAATTTCTTCTAATTCGTTTTGATTAGGTTTGAGCAACAAAGGATGATAGTCTAAGCTTTTCAATAATACATCGCCTGTAGTATCCAAGGTAAATCTAGTATTTGGTGATAATTTTTTTATCATTTCAATGTAGATATCCTTGTTCATATTCGCTGCTACAGATCCAGAAAAAGATACTATCCCCCCCTCAATTCCAGAAAGTTTTTCGTAAAAATCTTCCAATTCTTGTTGTGAGATGTCTGGCCCCGGTGCATTAACTTCTGTTTCTAAATCCATCTTTAATTTTACATTAATTCTGTTATTTCCTTTAACTTTAGTAAAATCGTGGAGAATTCCAAGCTCATCTAATAATTTTTCGATGTAATCTCCTGTAAATCCTCCCAAAAATCCAATATTTTGGGTTTCTACATTCAAATTATGTAGCAATTTGCTAACCATAATTCCTTTACCACCAGCGTAAAGTTCAGTAACTTTCGCTCTATTAGTTTCTCCAAATTCTAAATCATTCAATCGCATTATGTAATCAATCGAAGGATTTAATGTCACTGTATATATCATATAATCACCACATTATATATACCCATTTGACACATTAATAAAAAGATAAGAAAATATATTTGGTGATAAAATGAAATACGTAAAAAATATTACAAAAATCGGAAAATTAGACAAATTTAATAACGTAATTTTGGTGAGCAAATCTCCAAGAAGAAACGAATTATTGAAAAATATTTGTGAATTTGAAAGCACTTCAACAGATATTGACGAGAGAAAAATAGAAAAGTTAGCTTATGAAAAATATAAAGATAGAGAAATCATAGAAAAGCTTGCACTTGTTTGCTGCGAAATTTCCAAAGCAAAAATTCATCCATTAGAATTAAAAGATGACACGCTTTACATTTCTTCTGATACAATTGTGATTAATGATGGAAAAATTTTGAACAAACCAAAAAATTACAACGAAGCGTTGGATATGCTAACATCCTATCTTGGAAAAATTCACAAAGTTGTAACGTCTGTTTGTTTAAAATCAAAAAATTACGAAGAAATATTCTACACTTACAGTAACGTAAAATTTTCAGAAAAAACAGATAAAAATATCCAATTAATCAAAGAATACATCGACGAAGGCACAGTCTACGACAAAGCTGGTGCATACGGAATTCAGGATTTAAATCCAGTTCTTATAGATTATATCGAAGGTGATTTGAACACAATTATAGGCCTTCCTGTCAGTGAAATTAATAAAAGAATTTGCAAAAATTAAAGGAGACAAATATGCAAAATGTTTTAATTAGCGCTTGTTTGTTGGGCGTTGATTGTAAATACAACGGATCCAATAACAAATTAGACGATGAAATTATCAATCTACTAAAAGAAAAATACAATTTAATTCCAGTGTGTCCAGAAATTATGGGTGGAATGCCTACTCCAAGAAATCCTATTGAGATTAAGGATGGGAAAGTTTTTGATTATGATGGAGAAGAATTTACTAAAGAATTTGAAAAAGGAAGTGAAGAAGTTTTGAAGTTAGCGAAGCTTTACAACTTTTCAATCGCCATTTTAAAAGAAAATTCTCCATCGTGTGGATCGAATTACATTTACGATGGAACTTTCAATCATCAAAAAATAAAAGGCATGGGAATTGCTGCTCAAAAACTTTCGAAAGAAAATATAAAATTATTTAGCGAAGAAAATATTAAAATATTACTGTAAAATATAAAAATATTACTATTTGTTTGATTTTTTTAATTTGATAACCATTTTTAGTTGACAAATTGAAAAACCGTAGTATAATGATAATAGATATCAATTTATATCAAACAAACCCCTTGTAAGATAAAATTGTACTTAAGAATCACGGCTCCCCCTAAAGCCGTGATTTTTTTTTTCATGAAAAAAGCTACGCAAAATTTTTGCGTAGCTTTTATGCTATATTAGTCCGAGTGCAAATTGCATTGCAATTGAAACTATAGTGATTCCTATCCAGCAACAAAATCCAAGTAGGATTGGTTTGCCGCCTGTTTTTATCAATTTTACAATATCTGTTTTAAATCCAATTGCAGCCATTGCCATTACAATGAAAAATTTAGACAATTCTTTTAATGGATTAAAAACTTTCGCATCTACTCCCATTTTCAAAGCAACTGTAGTTATAATACTTGCAAGAATGAAATACAAAATAAACATAGGAAATATTTTTTTGAGTTCAACTTTTTCTGATTGTTCTTGTTTTTTAGTTCTCAAATACGACAATACCAAAGTGATTGGAATAATCGCTAATGTTCTAGTCAATTTTACAGTAACAGCTTTGTCCAATGTTTGTGTTCCCAAATTATACAATCCATCCCAAGTTGCAGCTGCAGCTGTTACTGATGATGTATCATTAACCGCAGTTCCCGCAAAAATTCCGAACGCTTCTCCAGAATGAGTGGAAAATCCAATCACGCTTCCCAACAACGGGAAAATCAAAGCCGCAATTACATTGAAGAAAAATATTACAGAAATTGCTTGTGCAACATCTTCATCATCAGCTTCTATTACTGGAGCAGTTGCTGCAATTGCAGATCCACCACAAATAGATGATCCAACTCCTACTAATATCGCAATGTTTTTCGCAATATTCATTTTCTTTGCAAGTACATAAGAAATAATTAAAGATGTGGAAATAGTTAGTATAATTATTGGCAATGATTGTTTTCCAGTTTCCATTACAACCGCCAAATTCATTCCAAATCCAAGTAAAATTACTGCGTATTGCAATATTTTTTTCGATGCAAATTTCATTCCGACTTCAAATTGTGATTTGTCTTTAATAATGTATCCCATAACAATCCCAACCAAAATCGCTAGGACTGCTCCACCTATTACAGGGAATTTTTTCCCTAAAAAGTGGCAAGGAATAGCTATTAAAAGGCAAAGCAATAATCCTTTATAATTTTTATTTAACCAATTCATAATTCCTCCAAATTTTTAATTACTTATATATTTTAACTCAAAAATTTTTCTTGTAAAGTATAAAAACCAAAAAAACACCACGATAAATAATTTACCGTGATGTTTGAATTATTCTTGAACTAACAAATAGTCGCTGTCAATATTTTTAACATACAATACTTCGTCAAATTTTTCCTTGATAAATGGATTAACGTCCTTAGCACAGTAGATTGATCCATTGAATCTCAAAATGAAATCTTCAAGCAAAATATTTCCAGTATTTTCGTCCAAATTTTCAAACAAATTAACTACCATGTTGAATTCAGAATCTTGATTGATTATTCTCTTGTATCTAATCAAATTCTTGTCCCTATCACTGTATTCAGAATATCTTTGTTTTGAAGTCAATTCTTCATCGAATATGCTTAATAACGGTGGAATTTTTTTATCAGCAAATGAATTGAATAATGTAACATTGTTTCTAAAATCAGTGTCGAAAATATAACTTTCATCGTACGTTACTAGCATGTTTGATGACAAATCAAACTCCTCTA
Source organism: Finegoldia magna ATCC 29328 (assembly GCF_000010185.1). Taxonomy (NCBI): domain Bacteria; kingdom Bacillati; phylum Bacillota; class Tissierellia; order Tissierellales; family Peptoniphilaceae; genus Finegoldia; species Finegoldia magna. The sequence goes on from NC_010376.1 coordinate 1,401,613, forward strand.
TAGGCTCGTTATTGACTAAAATCATTCCACTTTGTGGAGACAATGTCTGAATGAATGATTTAGCTAGTAAATTTACAACTTCTTCATTCTCACAAATAATTAAGTATTTTTTGTCAGTATTAAATGTGTAGTTGATTTTAACTTTAACATTTGAAGAATACAATTTTACATCTCTAAACTCAATGTCTTTTATGTGTTCGATGATTTTATCTGATTTTTCTTGATTGCCAAAAATTTCTTCCATTTCGAAAACTTTATCTTCAGATTGCACAATCATGGATCTTTCTTTTACGATTTTTTTAATCATGTGATACAACAACATGATTGAGCTGATAAGTATTATAATTTCACCAGTTTTTATTTCTGGTGATTTGATAATATAAATCAAACTGATTATAAAATACAATCCAATAAACAATAATTTTAGGTTGTATTTCGTGAGTTCTTCCTTGTCAAGATCCATAACTTTTTCTGATATATCTTCAATTAGTTTGCTGTGTACAACTTCAAGAGCTTTGTTTGCTTTTGAGTTGATAACTTTCTTGGAGTTTAACATATCATCAAGAAAATAAACGTATTTTTTTCTTAAATTTGATGTATTTATTTTCTTTTCTATTATTGATTTGTCGATTCTCACATTGATTAAACTGAAAATCAACACTCCAACTGTTATAATTGACACTGGAACAAATGATACGCAATATCCTATTGTAACAAAAACTGCAATCAATAAAATTGTATCAGATATTAATTCCAATGTCGGAATAATGTAGTATTCTTTTAAGTAAAGTGATGTCGATGTGATGTCATTCGAAAAAGTTTTTTCTTTTTGTTGTATTTCATAAAAGTTTTGTGAAATCACATTGTGAAACAAATCTTGCTTGAAACCTTCTACAAAAGAAAGTCCCATATTGTAGATTGTTCTGTCCTTCAGATAATTTAATCCTGAAAACAAAATCAATGAAACACTAATAACAATCAATGATAAGGTTTTGTTTTCAATTTCAAATAACCTTTTGGTAAATACTATAGCCACCGACATGAAACACGACAACAAAATCGTCAGTAAAATTTGCACCAGCAAATTGATTTTTTCTCTAAAAATATACTTGTTCATACTTTCCCTCTTATAATACAAAATAGAGCTTTCGCCCTATTTTGCATTACTCATTTTCTTTTTTCTCCAATGATTTAAATACATTGCCCGCATTGTAAGAACTTCTTACAAATGGGCCGCTCTCAACGTGTTTAATTCCTATTGATTCACCGTATTTTTTGAATTCGTCAAATTCTTCTGGAGTAACATATCTGTCCAACTTTGCATGGTTCAATGTTGGCATCAAATATTGTCCAATTGTAACTATATCTACTTTTAGTTCGTTCAACTTATCTAACATTTGATGAACTTCTTCATTAGTTTCTCCAAGTCCAACCATGAATCCTGATTTAGTTACAAGACCTTTTTCTTTTGCATATCTCAAAACTTCGAACGAATTGTCCAAGTTACCTTGTGGTCTCATTTCTTTAAAGATAGAACGAACTGTTTCAACGTTGTGATTTAATACATCTGGTCTTTCATCAAAAACAATATCCAACAATTCATGCTTTGCGTGCATATCAGGAATCAAAACTTCTACTAATGTTCCTTCATTGTATTTTCTAATTTCCTTGATAACATTCTTGAATTGAGTTGCTCCTTCATCTTTTAAATCATCTCTGTCAACTGAAGTAATGACTGCGTATTTCAAACCTAATTTTTGCACAACTTTTGCAACATTTTCAGGTTCTTTTTCATCAACAACTCTTCCTCTTCCAGTAGTTACGTTGCAATATCTACAATTTCTAGTACAAATATCTCCTAAAATCATAAATGTAGCAGTACGAGATTCGTAGCATTTCATTCTGTTAGGACAATTTGCTTCCTTGCAAACCGTGTTCAATTCAAATCCATCTACTAAACTTTCTACTTCGTGAAGGTTTTGGCTACCTTCAATCTTTATTCTCATCCATTTTGGTTTTCTAATCAAATATATCACCTAAAAACACTTTCTCATCCATTCCAACAATGTATTCTCCAATATTAACATCCTTCAAAACATTGTGGAAACCATCTATTGTCATAGCCTTTCCAACAAACATATCGCAAAATTCTGAAATATCTTTGTTCGAAAAGAAATCTCCTTCTATTTTGAAACTATCGATCAAATTATCCTTTATGTTGTAGCTATACTCCACAACTCCAAACTTGTGTTTTCTTTGATAATTCGCGGTAGTTTCTCCTTTTGAGTAAATAAATTCTTCATTTTTAAATAAATCGATGTATTTATTCACTTCTTCTTTTTCAGAATCGTTAAGCGCGTATTCTTCTAAGTTATTATCTTCAATGATACCGTTTTTAATTTTATTGAAAAACTCATCGTATTCCATATCAATCATATCATTAATAGTTGTGATTCTGGATTCTACAGATTTGATGGCTTTTCCTTCGAATTTTATTTTTTGCGGAGTAAGTGAATGCATCATTTTTTCGACACCAATATCGAAAAGAATTGTACCATGATGAACAACCATGCTGTTTTTCATATATTGTGCGTTACCACTTATTTTCTTACCGTCAATCAAAATATCATTTCTTCCGCTGAATTCTGGATTAAGTCCCATTTTTTTCATTTGATTGATTATCATGTTTGCAAAATGTTTGAAATCATTTGCGTAGTTTTGACTTTCAATAAAAGTGTATTGCATATTTTTTTCATCAGTATATATGCAGCCACCGCCAGACAATCTACGAACTAGATTAATCCCATTTTCTTCAGCATACTTCAAGTTAATTTCTCTGTAAATGTTTTGATTTTTGCCTAGTAAGATTGAATCCTTATTTCTCCACAAAATAAACACTGGAATGTTGTGCTTTGCAAAAAAATATTCAACCGCAAAATTGTAATACGGATCTACGCTGTCATTATTAAAATAATATTTCATTTATCTCCTTTATATATCGTATAAATTTAAACCTGTTTCAGAATCTTTGAATCTATCAACTTTTTCGTCTATTTTATTAATTATGATTTCACAAGTTGCCGATATGATAGCCTCGTTCAAATGTCCACCGTGAACATTCAAATTCTCATCTGCAAATGTAATGTGCATGTGCAAATAAGGTTTGTCATTCATAGTAGAGATATTTCCAAGGATGCTCGTGATTTCCATTTCACCTGTGAAATTTTTCTTAGTGTATTCTTGTTTTTCGACACTATATAATCCCACAGTTATATTATCGCTGGCACCGATACCAGAAATAGAACCATTTTTTAGTTGAAGTTTTTCAACTAATTCGAATAATTTTTCTACAACGTCTTCGCCCTTTTCGATTCGGACTAAAACATTATCATAATATTCTCTATATCTCAAATCATTAACCTCCTGTAAAGTTCATACAATTTAATTATACATTTAATTTCTTTTTGTTTCAATTTAAAAAACTTGCGTTGATTTCATTTTCCCGAAAATAATATTTTATACTATAATAGAAGTAGCAATTAAAAGGTGGATAATATGAAAGCAAAACAAGATACAAAAACAATTGTAAAATTCAGAGCAAATGGAGATATGGGAAATTTTTATGGACTTCTTCACGGAGGAGAATTATTCAAAATGATGGACACAATCGCAGGTGTGTGCACCAGAAGATTTTGTTCCAATAAAACATTGACAAAAGCCGTAAATAATTTGACATTCAACGCTCCAACAAAATTGGGAGAAATTATAAAAATCACAGCTATTATAGATTATGTTGGAAAAACTAGCATGGAATGTTTCGTTCGTGCAAAAGTTGAAGGCACAGATATCATAAAAGCTTCGGGATATTTCACAATGGTAAGTGTAAGCGAAGACGGAGAATCGGAAATCGTAAATGAAAAAATCGAATACGTAACAGATGAGGATAAAATGTATCGTGATTTAGCGATTGAAAGAAGAAAAATTTACAAAGAAGTAAATTTGCTTCAACAAAATTATAAACTATGAAAAAAGAAATCAAACTTTCTGTCAGAGATTTGGTTGAATACACTGAACGAAGTGGCGACATAGACGATAGGTTCAGAAATGTGTTCGACAGAGCAAAAGAAGGACAGAAAATCCATAAAATGATTCAAAAAGAATACGATATTGGATTTTTGCCGGAAGTTACTCTCAAAAACACTACCCTTTACAAATCAGTAAATTACATCGTAGAAGGAAGAGCTGACGGAATAGGAATTAAAAACGGCAAAACTTTAATAGATGAAATAAAATCTACTACGCGTGATTTGGAAGAATTGGAATACAATTCCAACAAATATCACTGGGCACAAGTAAAATGCTACGGGTATTTTTATACTTTGGACAACGACTTGGAAGATATTGATTTGCAACTTACTTATTATCAAACTGATACCAAGAAAATAAAATTTATCAGGCAAAATTTTACTTTTGAAGAATTAAAAGAATTTTATTTTTCGTTGTTAGAAAAATATTCCGTGTTCACAGAATTAATCACACAGCACATAAAGAAGCGTGACGAATCCATTCAGAACTTGTCATTTCCCTATCCTGCATTTAGAGCTGGTCAGAAGTATTTAAGCCAAAACGTTTATTCTGCAACCAAACAGGGTGTGGATTTGATGGTGGAAGCTGCAACAGGAATTGGCAAGACTATCTCCACGCTTTTTCCTTCAATTAAAGCTATGGGAGAAGATTTGACGGACAAGATTTTTTATTTGACTGCAAAGTCTACTCTTAAAAAAGCCTGCAACGACCAATTGTATTTGATGAAACAAAAAGGTTTGATAATAAAATCAGTCGAGATAATCGCAAAGAACAAGGTCTGTATCAATAATGAAGTTAAATGCAATCCGAATGATTGCGAATTTGCAAAAGGTCACTACGACAGGGTCAACAAATGCATTCTCGATATGCTTGAAAACGGAGATATTATCGTGGAAGAAATCATTAAAAAATACGCATTCAAATACAGAGTGTGTCCGTTGGAGTTGGAGCTTGATTTGTCCAATTTCTGCGACATTGTGATTTGCGATTACAATTATGTTTTTGATCCGGTAGTTTATCTGAAAAGATTTTTCGAAGTTCCTTATTTGAGGATGTCTCTTTTGGTTGACGAAGCGCATAACTTGGTAAGTCGAGGACGTGATATGTACTCTTATTCGTTGAGTTTCAACCAACTTATGGACTGTTGTGATGAGCTCGTAGATGAAAAAAAAGAACTCAAAATCAAACGCAATTTGAAAAAAATCGCCCAGCAAATCAAAGATGAAGCTTTGGGAAAACCTGTCAACACTTATGAGGATTTGTCGGTTGATTTGATTGATTATTGTGTTCGTTGCAAAGAATCCATGACGAAATTCTTGGTTGAAGAAAAGGACAAGCCATACTACGACAAAGTATTGGATGTGTATTTTGAAATCAATAAGTTTTTGAAAATTTCTGATTTTTACGATGATTCTTTCGTTACTTTGATAAAATCAGAAAACGATGATGTTATTTACAACATCATGTGCTTGAACACACACAATATTTTTAAAAATCTTTTGAAAAAATGCAAATCAAATGTATTTTTCTCAGCGACTTTGTCTCCTATGACTTACTTTGCAGATGTATTGGGTTTGGAAAAATTCTACAACATAAGATTGGAATCTCCTTTCCCAAAAGAGAATTTGAAAGTAAATCACATCAATATTTCAACTAGATTTAAAGACCGCGAAGATACGAAATACAAAATCGCAGAAATTCTTCGAAAAATCAACGAAAAGCCTGGAAACAAACTCATTTTCTTCCCATCTTATTCTTATTTGGAATCAGTGTATGAGATTTGTGATTTCGATATTTTAACGCAAGAAAGAACGCTAACTGATATGGAAAGGTTGGAATTTTTGTCCCAATTTACAACAAGTTCAAACATAATGGCTTTTTGTGTTCTGGGTGGAGTTTTCAGTGAGGGCGTTGATTTGAGCGGCGACAGATTGAATACTGTAGGGATAATTTCAGTCGGACTTCCTGGAATTAGCGTAGAAAATGATTTGATTAAAAAATATTTCGACGAAAATGGAAAAAACGGATTCGATTACGCTTACGTGTATCCAGGAATGAACAAGGTACACCAAGCTGGTGGAAGACTTATCAGAACAGATACCGATACTGGAGAATTATTTTTGATTGACGATAGGTTTGACTCATATCCTTACAAATCGCTTCTTCCAAATAGCTGGAAATAAATTTTTTGAGAAAAAAGCAATTCGATATGGTAAAATTAATTTAATCCCAATGGGAAATTTAAAAATGAAGGTGAAATTATGTCAGAACAAATAGAATTTAGATTTGATACACAATTATTAATAGCAGGAGAAAACTTATCAAGCGATACAATTAGTGAATATATCACAGAACATTTCAAAGGCGATTGTCTTTTGGTTGTAGGTGGCGATGATTTGATTAAAATACACTTCCATACTAATGAACCTTGGCAAGTATTGGAATACGGACAATCAATCGGAGATATTCATGATATCGTCGTAGAAAATATGCAAAGACAAGCAGACGGTCTACAAGGATAATGAAAAAAATTTTAGAGGCAAAAGTAGAATACAATGTATTTCCCAACAAGGGAATTTGCAAAATAGACGATAATTTGTATTCTATAAAGAACACAATTCAAGGACAAACAATCTCTTTTCAACGAAAAAGAAAGAAAAAGGGATTTATTGAGGGAAAACTAGTTGAAAAACTAGAAAAGTCTCCCCTTGAAACTATTGAAGGTTGTCCTGTAAATGAAAGATGCGGCGGTTGTATTTATCAAAAATTAGAGTACGATGTGGAGTGCGATTTGAAGAAAAAAACACTCACAGAATTGTACAAAGATATTTACGATGAGGATATTATTTTTCATCCATCGCCTATTTTACAAGGCTACAGAAACAAAATGGAATACACTTTTGGAGATAGTGTCAAAGGTGGTCCACTTGTTTTGGGACTTCACACTAAAAACAAATTCTACGAAATAACAGACACTGTAGATTGCAATATCATTGATGAAGGCTTCAACAAAATCAGACAAGCTGTTCAAGAATATTTTCGTGACAAAAATTACGAATTTTTCAAAAAAATAAAACATACTGGGCTTTTGAGACACTTCATAATCAGAAAAAGTTTCAGTGATGATGAGTACATGATTAATTTGGTAACGACAAGTGATAAGTTTGATGTGAATGATTTCGTTGAATTTGCAAAGCAAATCGACAACAGAATCGTATCGATTTACCACACAATTAACGATAATATTTCAGACGCAGTAATAGTCGACAAATTAGAATTGTTGCATGGCAAAGAATATTTGACAGAAAAAATAAACGGCTTGGAATTTAGGATATCTCCATTTTCCTTCTTCCAACCAAATCCGGCACAAGCAGAACAAATTTATACCAGAGCATTGGAATTGGCTGGAGATTTGTCAGGAAAAAACGTATATGATTTGTATTGTGGAACTGGAACCATCGCACAAATTTTCGCTAAAAAATCCGAAAGTGTGATTGGCGTCGAAATAGTAGAAGAAGCAGTCGAAAAAGCAAAAGAAAACGCAGAACTAAACGGATTGACTAACACAGAGTTCATCTGCGATGATTGCTTGAATTTTATGGAAAAAGTTGAGAAAAAAGACGTAGTAGTCTTGGATCCTCCACGAGATGGAATTCATCCAAAAGCAATCGATAGATTAATCGACATCAATCCCGATAAATTCATCTACATTTCTTGCAATCCGATAACACAAAGAATGGATTTGGACAAATTTATCGAAAAAGGGTATGAAATTAAGTCATTAGAGTTTTTCGATCAGTTCCCAAGGACTTACCACTGCGAAGCTGTTGTGCTTCTATCAAGAAAATAAGAATATAGGATATTTTTACTTTATTTAGAAATTTGGAGGAAATAATGATAAAGAAAATAGGAGTTGTGAGCTTATCAAGTGGTGTTTTGGGAGAAAGTTTTGTTGAGCATGAAATAAAAATAGGAATAGATAGATTAAATAAGTTAGGAGTCGAAATAGAATTTTTACCTAATTCTTTGAAAGGCATAGACTTTTTAAAAAATAATCCAGAACTTAGGGCAGATGATTTGCTGCTTGCTTTTGAAGATGACACTATTGATATGATTTTATGTGCTATTGGTGGAGAAGATACCTACAGATTAGCTCCTTATTTATTTGAAAGAGATAGATTAAAAAATATTGTTAAACAAAAACTTTTTTTAGGCTTTTCTGACTCAACAATGAATCACTTTATGCTAAATAAGCTTGGCATAAAAACATTTTATGGTCAGGCTTTCTTGCCAGATGTATGTGAACTATCTGCTAATATGTTAGCTTATACAGAAAAATACTTTTTGGAACTTATAAAAACAGGAAAAATAAATGAGATACATCCTAGTGAAGTTTGGTATGAGGCAAGGGAAGATTTTAGCAAGAAAGCTATAGGAATAGAAATGAAAAGCCATCCTAATACCGGTTTTGAGCTTTTAAGAGGAAATCCTATATTTAGTGGAAAAATTTTAGGCGGATGCATAGAAACAATATATGATATGTTCGATAATTCTAGATTTAACGATACAGTAGAAATTTGTAGCAAATATAATTTATTTCCAACCCTTGAGGAATGGGAGAATAAGATTTTACTAATAGAATCAAGCGAAGAAAAATCAAAACCAGATTTATATAGGAAAATGATACGTGCTCTAAAAAACTACGGAATATTTGATAAATTATCAGGAATACTAGTAGGGAAACCTCAAAATGAAATCTATTACGAGGAGTATAAATCTATTTTATTAGAAGAAATCACCAATAAAGATTTACCTATTGTCTATAATATAAATATTGGGCACTCAACTCCAAGATGTATAATTCCTTTTGGGGTAGAAGCAGAAGTAAATGTAAATAAACAAACTATATCCTTTAATTATTAAACAAAATTGATCTGGCTATGAATTGTTTTTTCTACTTTAGAATGATTTAGTAAATTACAAGATGTTTATTGATCGGCATATTTCCTCATACGAGGCTTTTGAAAAAAATAAATTTTATCCATACTAATCACTCAAGCCTCTGCAAAGCTGTTGGTTTGTTGGATAAGAGTTAGAAAAAACTGAGTGCTTGAAATCAATATATTATTGATTTTGTGGATTTATTATTAAAAGGTTAGTATTTTGAAGTTAGTAGTCGAAAATTTCTTTCAAATTCTTGTTTGTAGCTACATTTTGGATATTGAGTAAGTTGTGTGCACGGTATGAATGGAATTAAGGAAAATATATGAAACTAAAATTAATTAAACTAACTAAAGAGTATGAATTAAAGCTTGGTGAGATGATCGATGAATGGAAGATTGACCAAGAAATGAATAACACAAACACTTCTCCGTGGTCAATATTTAAAAATGATTACCATGATTTTGACTATTATCTAAATAACTTAGAAATAAAATCTAAAACTGAAAATAAAGTTCCAGATTCAGTTTTCTTCCTTTTAGATGAAGAAAGAGATAAGCTTTTAGGGGCTGTAAATATTCGCCACTATTTAAATGAGTCACTTTTGAAAGAAGGTGGACATATTGGAGATGGAATAAGACCCAGTGAGAGAAGAAAAGGCTATGCCACAGAAATGGTAAGACTAGCTTTGATAGAGTGTAAAAAATTGGGAATTGAAAGAGTACTCATGATTTGTGATAAAGAAAATATAGGATCAGCTAAGTCTATTATTAAAAATGGTGGAGTACTTGAAAATGAGTTTGTTAACTCAGATGGTAAGACGATTCAAAGATATTGGATAGACAATTAATTGTGTTTAAAAGTACAGCGTAAAACTACAATAGAGCAATAAAAAATTTATAGAATTTATATTAAAATTTAAAACCCAGCTTTATCACAATTGATAATAGTCGGGTTTTTGTTTTGTGGTAAAATTAAATTAACTAAAAAATTATTCTATGAATTTAAGGGAACTAATCGAATCTAAACAAGGAGAAGAAATGAATATAACACAAAAAGATATGAAAATACTATTGAAATCGCAACAAGGTGAATTAGATGTTGTGTTAATGTATCGTGCACTTGCAGATACTGTAAAAGATGCAAATGACCAAGAAGCTTTTCGTAAGCTTGCAACAGAAGAAGGTCATCATGCATCGGTATTCCACAATCTTACAAAAGAAAATCTGAAACCTAAAAAAACCAAAGCGATAATTATTCCTTTGCTCTATAAGATAGTAGGAAAGAAAAAATTATATAAACTAATTGCAAATGGAGAATACAATGCTGCTAATACCTATGCACCAGTTGCTGAAAAATTCCCAGAAATAGAAAGTGTCAAAAACGATGAAAAAAGACACGGTGATATTGTAAGTTCGTTAATTAAGAATTAATTTGGATTTTGATAAATAATACTATTAGCGTTATAATATAACAATATTAAATTTTAAATACACAAGGAGGATTTCATGAAATTAGAAGATTTTACAGAAAAAGAACAATCAGAAATCAACGACGGACTATCTTCAGCAGAAATCAGTGACAAAGAAGCCGCCGATAAAATATTAGCATTAGTTCCGGATGGATGGATCAAGAAAATTCCGTTTTTTGTAAGAAAACACTCAACGACTAAAACAATAGAAAGAATTGCTAACCAATATCCTGAACTTTACGCTGTAGCAAAAAGAGAAGGCGAACTTCCTGAAAAAGAACGTGACGAATTGCAAAAAATCATCACAGATATTTTTAAGGAAAAAATGGCAAAACACAATATAAAATAATTAGAGAATTTCATATGGACACTATAATAGTCAATGAAGCAATCAACCTTGTTCCCTATTTTGAAAATTACGATACTACTTTGAAGTGGTACGAAGATAAAGATGTGTGCAAACAAGTAGACAACATTGATTTCGTATACGATATTGATAGATTAAAAAAAATGTACAATTACTTGAATACTCATGGAAAGTTGTTCTACATTGAATACAATAACGAATTAGTTGGAGATATTTCCTTGACTGATGACAATGAAATAACGATAGTTGTGTGCAAAGAATTTCAAAACAAACATATCGGACGAAATTGTGTCACAAAAATTTTGGAATTAGCAAAAGAAAATGGATTAAAATCTGTCACTGCAAATATCTATGCTTTTAATCATCAAAGCAGAAAAATGTTTGAAGCTGTAGGTTTTAAGCAAATCGATGAAGAAATATTTGAATACAAATTTTAAGCGGCGAACTTGTCGCTTTTTTTGTTTCAAAAAATTACTAAACTATTTCAAAACTTTTCAACTAATTATTATTTTGATATTTTTAATGCAACATCGTGATATACAATATCGTAATATTGCATTGTACGATATTGTGTTCTATAATAGAGATGAGGTGAGAATATGAAATTTATTGGTCGTGAAAATGAACTAGAAAAACTAAATACAGAATTTTCTAAAGAGATGTTTTCCATGTGTGTAATTTACGGTCGAAGAAGAGTCGGAAAAACCTATTTGATTCAAAAATTTATGAAAGAAAAATCTGGATCGTATTTTGTCGGTGTAGAATCTGATAAGTTTATCAACTTGAATCATTTGTCACAATCAATTTATAAGGCTTGTAATTATGATGGAAATTTACCTGCATTTATTGATATTGATCATGCGTTTAGATTTCTATTCGAATATTCCGTCAATCACAGAATTGCATTCGTCATTGATGAGTATCCATACATTGCTGAATCTTTCCCATCAATTTCCTCAGTTCTTCAAAATTTGATTGACGAATTCAAAGCGACAAGCAAATTGTTTTTAATATTATGTGGTTCATCTATGAGTTTTATGGAAAACCAAGTTTTAGGATATAAAAGCCCTCTTTATGGAAGAAGATCAATTCAACTAAAAATAAATCCTTTTTCCTATAAGGAATCTGCAAAATTTGTAGAGAATTATTCTAATCATGACAAGGCAATTGTTTTTGGATTAACTGGAGGCGTTGCAGAATATCTAGTTTTTTTTGATGATTCTATTAGTTTACAAGAAAATATAATCAATAATTTTTTGTCGGTGCAAGGCAGATTATACGAAGAACCTCCTAATTTATTGAAACAAGAACTCAGGGACCCAAAAAGATACAACGATATTTTGTATTTAATTTCCCATGGACAAACCAAAGTATCTGAAATATCCAATAAATTAGGTGTACAATCCGGCTCAATCAGTCCTTATCTTGAAAGTTTGATAGAACTTGGAATTATTGAAAGAAAAACCCCTGTGACTAATCGCAAATCTAATCGCCCTATTTATTTGATTAAAGACACGATGTTTAATTTCTGGTACAAATTTGTACAACCTAATCTCAATTTGATAAATCTCGAATTGGGTCACAGAGTATACTCAGAAAAAATAGAAAATTCTATAAATGATTATATGGGTAAAATTTTCGAAAAAATTTCGATAGAGTACTTGGAATACAGAATCAAATCTGGAGATTTGAGATTCTTACCTACCGATTATGGCAATTGGTGGGGAAATGATTCTCTTCGTAAAAAACAATCAGAAATTGATATATTAGCTTACGACAGTGAAAATTATCTGTTCGTGGAATGCAAATGGAGAAATGGACTTTGTCCGAAATCTGTACTCAATGAATTAATTGAAAAATCGAAAATATTTAACAGCAACCAAAAATTTTACTGGATAATTAGCATGTCTGGCTTTGAAGATTTTTCATACGATGACAATGTTGAGCTTATTACGTTAGATGACATGTACGCTTAGTTTCAACTAAAAAATCACCCCAAAGTCTACAAAAACTTTGGGGGTTTTGTTTATCCATTAATGGTTTTCAATTCTTTTACCATATCGAGTTTTGATATTTTTATTTTTTGAAGCAATTGAATAACCGCAAAAATTATTATGCTGTACAAAATCGCGAGCAAGTACATATGCACAGGAATTTTTGCTATGATGTACGCATCGAACTTCGACATCACTACTAATATGATAAGTTTAAATAATTTATCTATTAAAGGTATCATAATTAGCTGGAAGACAACCAGCATTACAAATACAATATTAACGTAAATACTCATTATCTCACCGTCATTGTATCCAAAGATTTTGAGATACGATATGTTGAGCTTGGACTTGTCGAGTATGATGTTGGAAATTATAAATGTGATTATCAGATAAAATCCAATTCCAATATAAAACAACATTTTAAAAACAACTCCGAAACTATCCAAAAAGTGAATCATAAATTTATCCATCTCGTCTCTGTTGATTTTTGTGATTAAATTAGAATTGGAAATGTGGAGTTTGCTGTTCGATTGATAAGCATTAAAATATCCACTATCTTTTTCGATAATTTTATTCAGCAATTCTCTCTTGGTGAATATCTGATACAAATTATTATCTTCGTCAACACCTTTTATCTTTAATTCTAGTGTTTTGCTGTTATAAGGCTCTGTGATTTTGATTTTGTCGTTTATTTTATGTTCAAATCTCTGCAAAAATCCCTTCGACACAACTACTTCATCTTTTTTTAATTGCGATAGGTTTTTGATTTTATAATTGGAATTGTCATCTACTCCATAAAACTGAACTTTTTTATTGTCATTATCCGTCAATTCAACGTCTAAAATTGTCGACTTGTCAGCTTTTACGTTTTTTTCTTCAGTTCGCACAAAATAAGTGTAGTTGTATTTCATCGTGTTTTTCATATTTTCAGAATACGACTCGAAAATAGGCTTGACTGACAAACCATATAACAGTATCATATTTGCTAGGAAAATGCCAAAAACAAGTGCGATAAGGTTGAATTTGTTGTCCAAGAACATTCTGAGTTTGAATTTGGTCATGATATTAAATTTTGTGAGTTTCACCTTGGATTTTCTTTTTTCTCTTTTGAAGGTTCCCCTTAAAAATTCCAATGGCGTAGCTTTCAATTTCATCGAAATAACCAACAAATTAATTGCCATATAAATTGTAAGAGGAATTATGCAAGTTATCAAAAACGACCTCAAACTTATAATCGGTTTGAATTTTGGCAAATCAAAACTTTGGTAGTACAAAAATACGTATTTTTTGTAAGCATAGGAATATGAAATTACATTCCCCACAACAGCCGAAAACAACGTCATAATTACAGGTGTTATCATATAATTTTTCAGTAATTCAGCCTTCGTGTATCCAGATGCTAACAGCGTTCCTATTACGGATGATTCCTTCTCTATCATACTTTTAATTTGAACGGCGCTGACAAAAGCAAGCGCTATGAACAAAATAACCATAAAAGTTGTCATTGTCGGAACGTCTCCGTCCATATCGTCCATTAAGTAAGTTATGCAGTGATTGTCGTATCTCGTAACTGCATCTATCACGACGTTTTTCTTCATAATAATCTTAATCAAATCTTTTAGCTTATCGTTGGCAGGTTTTTTTGTTAAGTTGTTTTTTGTGTGATAAGAATAAGTATATTTGATGGGGACATCTTTGAATAACTCAAATCCATCTTTATCTAACAGACAAGTGCCATAATATCCGGTGTCCATTACGAGGTCATCTCTATTTCTCAGAATTGATGAGTAATCCGGCAGTGAAACAATTCCCACGACTTTAAAATTTTTGTCGTTTAATTTTATCGAATCTTCCAGTTTTATTTTGTTGGCTCTTGCGTAATTTCCGGAAATAGCCACCTCATCTTTTCTTTCAGCAAGCCTTCCTTCTAAAATTTGAGCTATATTAATGTTTTTTCTGTTGATGAAAGCTTTGAGTTTTCTTTCATTTGTATGAGAAATCTCAACATTGAAATTTTCGTACAAATCTATATTTTCGTCTTCGAGTTTTCCTTTTGTAACATCATCAAGCGGATAAATCGTCGTAAATTGTCCATCTTCGACTTTCCCCTTGTTTATTTGCTCGTAATAAAGAGCCTTTGCTGAATCTTGTGAAGTGAAAAAAGATGACGAAAAAACAACAACAAAAACCATAGCTAAAATAATTGGCAAATATTTTGCAGGATTTTTCACAAGTTGCCTTGCTATCCTTTTGTTAATTGGATTTTTCATTACCAAGTCACCTCATTCGCAGAGATTTTTTCTCTATTTTCTTCGATTGATTTTATCGAGCCATTGTGAATAGACAATATCACATCGCACATTTTCGAAATTTGCGTGTTGTGCGTTGCGATTATTATAGTTGAGCCATAAAGTTTGTTGAGTTTTTCAATCAAAACCAAAACATCCTTTGCGCTCTCGTAATCCAATGCCCCAGTCGGCTCATCACAAATCAATAATTTTGGCCTTTTGATGATAGCCCTTCCTATTGATGTTCTTTGAGCTTGTCCTCCAGATATTTCGTTGGGGAATTTGTAAATATGCTCCTTTAATCCCAAATCGTCAATCAAACCATCTATATCTATCGGATTATTTGATAAATATTTTCCAACTTCAATATTTTCCAACACATTTAGATTGCTGACTAAGTTGTAGAATTGGAAAACGAATCCAACATAATTTCGCCTGTACTTTTCAAGTTCTTTTTTGCTGATGGATTCAAGTTTATTATCGAAAACATCTACCTCACCTTCATCTATAGTTTCAATTCCGCCGAGTATGTTCAATAAAGTGGATTTGCCCGAGCCAGATGGCCCCAAAACGCAAATTATTTGACCATCTTTTATTTCCAAATCAATTCCTTTAAGTACCTCAATAGATTCTTGACCAGAGCTGTAGCTCTTGTGTAAATTATTTACTTTTATCATTTCGTCCTCCTTTCAATATTGATTATCGTTATTGATATTATATCACTTTTTCACTTTAGCATATATAAAATTTTCGAATTTTTCGTTCATTCGTATAAATTGAATTATCAGATAGTTTCGTATTTTGTTTTATGTTTTGTAATAATTATTTTCAGTTGATTGGGTATTATATTTCTGATTTATGATATTATAAGTATGATAGCAAAAATTAAAAAATAAATTTTTGAATTAAAGGAGGGTTTTTATGCTTGAGTTTTTGAAAAAGGGAGTTTTTAGTGGAACTGATGAGTTTTTAGAGCAAAATAGTAAATTGATTTTGAAAACTTCAGAAAAAACATTCGACTCTCCCCTATTCGATATAGTTTTAGATGAGATAGACAAGATTTCAGAAGATGCTTTAAGAAATTACAAGGAAGTGAGATCTGGTAAGAAGACTTACTTTTTCTCGTTGGAATTTGTAGGCGAAAGTTTCATTCAAGCGACTTTTATTCCTGCTGCTGATGAGTGTGTCTATCATATTGAATATATGAAGGATATCGCTGACAGTTTGGTAAAGTGTGTCGATGATGTGAGTGTCGAAGATACGAAGGATTTGTTCAAAGATTTTTATAATAACAAGCCTTTGAGTGATGATTTTGATTGGGAAGATATGAATATTTAAGGAGGTTTTATGGCTAGATCGATTTTAATTTACAATATGCCTGAAAATATTAAAGAATTTTTGGTGATAGAATCTGAAAAGCACGATTTTGAAATAATTGAATGCGATGATTCTGATTTGCGCACTAAAATATCTGTGCTTTTAAAAGAAGAAGACGGTGACAAAATTGAATGTGTTGAAGAAGGTGTGAATATTAATTTTCTTATGATTAATAAATTCAACAATCAAATTTTGAATAGATTTTTGAAAGATATGCAACGTGAAGATGTCTACATTCCAAACAAATGTGTCACAACAGAACACAATATCAATTGGCCACTTAAGCAACTTCTTTTGGAAAACAAGGAAGAACACGAAGTGATGACGATTTACAAGGAGCTTGCTTCTCTTAGATCACAAGCTATTCGATTGTACAAAGAAAACGACGATGATGAACTTTATGAAACTATTACTGAAGTCACTGAATATATGCAACCAAAAGAATTTGAAAAAGATGAACTTATCAGAAGATTCAACCATTTAAAATCTGTTATAGAAAGAATTAGTTAGAAATAGCTAATTCTTTTTTTGACATTATATTTTCAGTGTGTTACAATTATCATACAGTATGATACATGAGGAGGTACTTATGATTACTTTTGAGAATGTGACAAAAAAATACGACAAGAAAATCGCTTTGGACAATTTGAATCTTACAATTAATAGCGGCGAAATATTCGGTCTTATCGGCCACAACGGAGCCGGTAAATCAACTACGATAAAATCCTTGGTTGGCGTTATCAAACCTGAAGAAGGAACTATCAAAATCGATGGCGTCGATGTAAGAGAAAATCCAATGGAAGCTAAGAAAAAAATCGGATATGTATCTGACAGTCCAGATATGTTTTTGAAGATGACTCCTTACGAATTTTGGAGATTTGTCGGAACGATTTATGAAATTGAAGAAAACAAATTCAACGCTACTTGCAAGATGCTTTCCGAAAAATTTGATTTGACAGAATTCTTCCAACCAATTGAGTCTTTTTCACATGGTATGAGACAAAAAGTTTTCGTAATAGCTGCTCTGTTATCTGATCCAGATGTGTGGGTATTGGACGAACCGTTGACAGGACTTGACCCACAAAGCTCTTACAATTTGAAGGAAATGATGAGAGAACACGCAAACAAAGGAAATACTGTTTTGTTCTCAACTCATATTTTGGAAATTGCAGAAAAACTTTGCGACAGAATCGGAATTTTACAAAAAGGAAAACTCATATTCTTGGGTACTGTTCAAGAATTAAAAGACTTGCATCCAAATCAATCCTTGGAAGAAATTTATCTTGAAATGATAAAATCACACGATGAGGTTCCAAATGAACAAAACTAAATTAAAAGAATTGATGAAAATCGACTTACTGAATATCAATCCTATGCTCACAGGTCAAATCAGACAGAAGACCAAGCCTGCGGATAATAAAAGTATTTACAAGAAAATTATCAGACAATATATAATGTCTGCTGTGATGATGATTGTAATTTACGGGCTTATGTTCGGACTTATATTCGATTACAGCAAGGCACCGAAGGCGTATGATTTGTTCGTGTTTTACTTGGTGATTTTGGGAACTTTGCAAAACTTTATCAGCGTATTCAATCTTTTTTATGAAAACAAGGATTCGTTGAAGATGTCCTATTTCCCAATTAGCCAGAAGGAAATGTTCATATCCAAGACTTTCTTGACAATGTTGAGTTCGCTGACAGTTTTAAGTCCGATATTATTGTTGTCTATAAAATTTTTCATTGATTTTAAATTCAATATATTCTTGGCGATTTTGTACGGAATTTTGAATTTCGTAGTTTTATTCGTTTTTACAATAATTTTGAATATCGTCGTTGCAGAACTTTTGGTGAGAACATCTGCATTGTACAAATTCAACACGCAAATAATGGTTGGGCTTAATATTTTTATTCAAGTCGTTGCCATTGTATTTGTAATTTTTATTCAAAATTCAAAAATCATGAAGAACGCCACAGGACTTGGCCCTATTTCAGGATTACTTCACAATCCAGTTTCAGCGATTATTTTCATCGCTATATTGGCAGTTGTTGAAGTGATTTTAGGAAAAGCGATTCTAGAATTTGCATCGAAGAACTTGTACGAACACATGAGCGACATTCAAAACAGGAAAAATTCTATTAGACGAACAAAAGTCGACAAAGAGCCTAGCAACATTGGCAAAGAAATGTTCAAATACAACAAAATGCTTTTGAGTGATGCTACAACTATCACATCTTGTATTTTATTCCCAGTAATGTTTCCAATAATAATGACATTTACTAACGTGACTAATATGAGAAGTGACATTGGGACAAGTATTTCCGATGTGCAATCACTTGCAGTAGCGCTTAGCATTTCATTTATGTACAGTGTGTTCATCGGGCTATTCCCTATGAATTTGCAATCGATAATAGTTTCATTGGACGGGCAAAACCACGATTATTTGATGAGTCTGCCAATGAGTAAGAAAACTTATTTGAATGAAAAAGTTAAATTCTCATTTATAATAATGGGAGTATTTTCTGCACTTGCAATATTAGGATTTTCCTTATTCTTCAGAGTAAAAATCCATTTCATAATACTTGCAATTGTGTTGAATTTAATATCGATATTCGTATTTTGCAGATTCAAAGTTGCAGGCGATTACAAACACAAATACGTGAATTGGTCTAGCATTTCAGATATTATGAACAGACAATCGAAGTTTGCTTATGTAATTAAAATGATGGGACTTACATTCTTGACAATAGCAATATTCTCTGCCGTAATGTTTAGCATACAATCAGTTCCAATTAAATGGATTCTTATGGGAATATCAATCCCATGGGCATTAATAGTAATAGGAATCGAACTTTACAACCAATTTGGTTTTTGGAGAAAAATAAAATAGACAAACTAAAATCATCCTCTTTTTAAATAGAGGATGATTTTTTAGTGTGTTGTTTTTAATTATTTTGGTTGAATGTAGTCTACTAAGAAAAGTTCTTCTGATCCATCACTTGTAACGCGTATAACAACATCTTTTTGTTCCTTATCGTTGTATTGTCTGGTTAATATGATGTCTCCTTTTTCAAAGCTGAAATTATATGGAAATGATTGATTGTAACCTGTTGTCGTGAAATCTTTGAAGTATTCCGTATCTTTAATTCGGTATAATTTTTCGTGAGGATATGGAGAGTACTTGTGACTTATAATTCCATAAAAATCCGCTTCAAATTCTCTTCCATTGTATGTGATTTTTTCTGTTGAGATTGGTTTGAGATTTTTACTTTTCAACAAATTAACTATGTGAATATTTTTAATTTTGTCTTGTAAATTTTTCATCATATGATCGTTAATATAACGTGTTCCATCTATATGTCCCAATCCAAAAAATCCAATAACATCTCTTTTTGTCTTGTTATATGTATCCATGAAGTTTTCTGCCATCATTTTGTCTCTGTACTCACTGGCTTTTAAGTCATCAACTTTTTCCTTATCATAGAAATTCTTGCCTTGTTCTACCGCTCTTTCAGTAAGTTCAATATCCTTTTTGTCGCCCTTTTCTTTTGCTAATTTTAGGTAATCCTTGCCAATGCTATCATAAGCATGTCCCACATCTACACCGTAGAATCTAATATCATTCATTTCTTTCTTAATAGTTTTATAAAATTCAATAGTGTAATCATAATCATAGTTTCCGTATTTTTTAAAAAAATCAAACATTTTGTTCAAATACTCATCATTATCTGATTTCATCCACAAATTAAGATATTGTGCACAATAATGAGGATACTCCAAAAAATAATTCCTGCCACCTTTTTTGTAGTAATCTCTCAAAATGTTTAACTCTTCATTATAAATAGGTTTTATATCGTGATCTTCTCCATACAAATACACTTCTCTTTTTCCAATGCTACATGAGCACAACATTAAAAGCATCATTACAATTGCAAATATTTTCTTTTTCATAAATTCCTCCTGCTAGCTTATAAATCCATTCTACCATAAAATAAAAATCTCCTCAGCAAATTTAATTACCAAAGAGATTTAAATTCATTATTAATGGTGTCTTATTATTTTTGCAGGCATTCCAACTGCTGTGCAATCACTTGGAACATCATGTAAAACAACTGCACCTGCTCCTATTTTCGCACGATCTCCAATTTTAATCGGCCCCAATACAGTCGCCCCAGTTCCAATTACGACATTATCACCTACAATTGGATGACGTTGGTGTTCTTTTTCGTTGCCAGTACCACTTAAGTATGTGCAGCAATGTAAATCTTGCTATATACAGATAAACTTCTCACAAAAAAAATGCCCCTATCACACGATAAGGGCATCTCTAATTTTATTGTTCTTTAATTATTTCTTCTGTAACATTTGAAGGAACTTCATCATATCTTACAAATTCCATTTCAAATTCTCCTCTTGCTTGAGTCATTGATCTCAAATCTATTGAGTATTCGAACAATTCTTTGTGAGGAGCTTCTGCGATTACTACTTGGTTACCGTCTTCGTCAGATTCCATTCCCAATATTTTACCACGGCGTTTGTTCATATCTCCCATTACATCTCCCATGTATTCTTCAGGGATTTTGATTGTAACTTTCATAATAGGTTCTAATAAAATTGGTTTTGCTTCTTCGATACCTTTTTTGAATGCGATTTGGGCTGCGATCTTGAATGCCATTTCGTTTGAATCTACTGGGTGATATTTTCCATCGTAAAGTATTGCCTTGACACCAACTACTGGATATCCTGCCAATGGTCCTTTTTCCAAGGATTCTTCCAAACCTTTTTCAACTGCTGGGAAGAAGTTCTTAGGAACGGCTCCACCGAATACTTCTTCTTCAAATACGAAGTTTTCTTCAGAATCTGTCAATGGTTCAAATCTAATGAATACATCCGCAAATTGTCCTGCACCACCAGATTGTTTTTTGTGTTTTCCTTCTACATCTGATTTGCCTTTGATAGTTTCACGATAAGCAATTCTCAATGGAACAACTTCTGTTTCTACTTGGTATTCATCTTTTAATCTGTCCATCATTACTTGAAGTTGAACATTACCACGTCCACCGATTAATAATTGCTTAGTTTCATTATTTCTTTCAGATACAAATGACAAATCTTCAGTTTGCAATTTGTTTAATGCACTTGAAATCTTATCGTCATCTGATTTTGATTTTGGTTGAATTGCAAAGAATAATGTTGCAGGTTTTAATTTCAAACGTTTGTAAACAGTTGGATCATTCTTATCAGAAATAGTATCTCCAGTTTCTGTTTCAACTAATTTGCTAATTGCACCGATATCACCTGCGTGAACTTCATCAGTCTTGATTTGTTCCTTACCACGTAAAAAGAACAAATCTCCAAGTTTTTCTTCAACTTCCTTGCTTGAATTATATATTAAAGTATCTTTCGTAATTTTACCTGAAATAACTTTGAAAATCGAAATCTTTCCAACAAAAGGATCCACAATTGTCTTAAATACAACTGCACTCATTGGTTCATCAACTGAGAACTTACGTTGTTTATCATCTGCATGTCTGAATCCGTATTTTGCTCTTTCGTCATCTGGTGTTGGCATGTATTTTTCGATGATTTCTAATAAAACATCAACACCAATTCCTGTAAGCGCACTTCCTGCGATAAGTGGTACGCAAGTACCTTCAAGTAATGCTGATACCAAAGCTTTTTTGAATTCTTCGTGTGTAAATTCTTCTCCGTTGAAATATTTTTCCATCAAATCGTCGTCTGTTTGAGCGACAACTTCACAAATTTCATCAAATACGACATTAACTTCATCCACTCTGTCTTCTGGAATAGGAACTTCTTTGAATTCGAAACCATTGTACTCGTATGCTTTTTTATCGATAACATCGATAACTCCCTTGAAGTCTTCACCTTCTCCAAGAGTCAATGTAAATGGAATAATGTTGTTTCCAAATTTAATGTGCAAATCACTCACGCATTTGTTGAAATTAGCGTGTTCTTTTTCCATTTTATTTACGAAAATAATTCTTGGAAGATCTATTGATTGAGTGTAGCGAAGAACTTTTTCTGTTCCTACTTCTATACCATTAACAGCATCGATAACTATAAGTGCTGCTTCGGATGCTCTTAGTGATTGATACACTTCTCTTTCGAAATCAAAATAGCCCGGAGTGTCTATGAAATTGATTTTTATGTCATTATGTTCGATTGGAATAACAGAGCTGGATATAGAAATACCCCTCTTCATTTCTTGCTTAGAATAGTCAGAAACTGTGTTTTTGTCCTCAACTTTTCCGACTCTGTTAATCACATTTGTTAAGTATAGGCATGCTTCAGTGAGTTGAGTTTTTCCACTTCCGCTATGCCCAACCAAGCTAAGATTTCTAATTTTGTTTGTTGGATAAGATTTCATAATTGTGCCTCCTATTATTTATAAGAAAACATTTGCATTTTTATTGCATAGTTTTATATGCAAATTGATAAGTAAATTTGCCACACAATATTAATAATATCGTTTGCAAAATGACCGCAATGTTTCTCTTATATTATTAAAATATATATACCCAAAAATCAAAAATCCTAACAATTTTGAAAAATATTATTAAATTTCAGAAAACTATTCCTAAAGTTTTTCGTTGTCTAAATACACAAAAAATTACAGGCAATTTTCATTGCCTGCAATTTATAAAAATGAGATAGATATGATTGCTTATTTTCCCCAAACTTTTTCAGCTATTTTTTTGATTAATTTTAGCTTTTCCCATTGTTGGTCAACTGTTAATATGTTTCCATTTTCGTTAGATGCGAATCCGCATTGTGGGCTTAGACACAATCTGTCAAGAGATATGAATTCAGATGCTTTGTGGATTCTAGCAATGACTTCATCTTCGTCTTCGAGTTCTCCTCTTTTTGAAGTGATAAGTCCGAGAACAACTTTTTTATCTTTCGAAACGTATCTTAATGGTTCAAATCCGCCGGATCTTTCATCGTCGTATTCAAGATAGAATGCATCTACGTTTTCTTGTGCAAATAAAATTTGTGCGATTTTATCGTATGCACCACTTGCTGCATAAGTTGATTCGTAATTTCCTCTGCAAACATGTGTTGTTATTGTCAAATCTTCTGGTCTGTCTTCAAGTGCTAAATTATTTATTCTCAAATATTTGTTAGCTTCATCATCTAATGAAACTGCTTCGCCGTATTTTCTGTTGATATAATCAGAATCTACTAACATTCCCCATGTACAATCGTCAAATTGTATATTTCTGCATCCTGCATCATACAAATCTTTGATAACTTGTTTGTAAGCTTTCGCAATATCTTGTTCCAACTTTTCGTAATCTGGATAGATTTCGTTAGTTATCTTTGCATTATCTTCTCTGAATAATTCTACAAGTAATTGTGCTGGTGCAGGTATTGTTTGTTTCGCAATTGTATTGTCATCTTCAAATTGTCTTACGAATTTGAAATGTTCTACAAATGGATGATTTTCTCCTGTGATTTTTCCTTCAACTTGTACAGATGTGTGATAAGTTTCCTTACCATGGAAGTAGTATCCATGGCTAAGTTCAACTCTTTTAATCCCATTAAGTCCCCAGAAGAAATCCAAATGCCAGCTTTTTCTTCTGAATTCTCCATCAGTTATTACGTGATAGCCCAATTCTTTTTGTTTTTTGATTAATTCTTTGATGCATTCATCTTCTATTTCTGTTAATTCTTTTTTTGTGATAATTTCTTTTTCGTATTCTGATCTTGCCTTTAATAATTTTTCATTTCTCAAGAAACTACCTACATAGTCATATCTAAATGGTACGTGTAAACTCATTTTCAATCTCCCCCTAATTATTCCTATTTTGCTGGAATTATTTCTCCATCAAATTTTTCTTCGATATATTTTCTAACTTCGTCTGATTCGAAAGCTTGTAATACTTTCTTGTAAGTTTCATTGTCTTTGTCTTCTTCTCTTGCAGCTATGATGTTTGCAAATGGGTTTCCTTCTGATTTTTCGATTGCAATAGCATCTTTCTTTGGTGATAATTTTGCTTCTAATGCAAAGTTTGAATTGATTACAGCAATTGCAGCGTCTTCGTATGCTCTTGGAATTGTTGCTGCTTCAACAGCTGTGAATTTCAAGTTTTTAGGATTTTCTGCAATGTCTTTTTCAGTAGCTTCTAATCCTGCATTTTCTTTTAATTTGATTACTTTGTTGTCTTCTAATATTTTTAATGCTCTGGCTCCATTTGTAGCATCGTTAGGAATTATAACTTCGTCTCCGTCTTTTAATTCATCTAAAGATTTGTATTTTTTAGAATATATTCCCATTGGTTCCAAGTGAACTGCTCCCAATGATACTAATTTTGTTCCTCTTTCCTTGTTGAAGTTATCCAAGTAAGGAATGTGTTGGTAAAAATTCAAGTCGATATCTTTTTCTTGAAGTGATGTGTTAGGTGTTACATAATCATCAAATTCTTTGATTTCCAAATCTATTCCTTCTTTTGCTAAGATTTCTTTTGCTTTTTCTGCTATTTCTTTGTGAGGTGCTGGAGATACTCCAATCACAACCTTTTTACTGTCTGTGCTTGTTTTTTGTCCGTCTTCTTTTTTGCTTTCTTTTTTAGCACATGATGTTAATACCAATGCTAATGCCAATACTACTAATAAAATTTTCTTTTTCATTTTTACCACTCCTATATGTTTTTTTTGTTTAATTTATTTGAAATTTTTGTACCTGATATTTGTACAATTTCAACCAAGATTATAATTACAACTACTGCCCACAATAATACTTCTGTGTTAAACCTGTCGTAGCCGTATCTTTTCGCCAAGGCTCCCAAGCCTCCTCCACCGATTGTTCCTGCCATTGCAGAATATCCAATCAATGTGATCATTAAGTTTGTTATTGCCAATACCAATTGTGGCAATGATTCTGGAATCAACACTCTTGTCAATATGTTAAAATTACTAGCTCCCATTGATTTGGATGCTTCAATGATTCCTCTATCCACATTCAAGAATTCTTGTTCGAATAATCTCGCCAAAAATGGAATTGCACCGACTGTCAATGGAACTATTGATGCTGATGTTCCTATTTTTGTTCCTACGATCAACTTCGAAAGTGGAAGTAATACAATCATCAATATGATGAATGGAAATGATCTTGTAATGTTAACTATTACATCCAACACCGCGTATAGTTTTGGTTTTGGATTAAGTCCAGATTGTCCAGTTGTATATAAAATAAGTGCCAATGGAAGGCCAAATAAAATTGTGAAAAACGTACTAACTAAAATCATGTACAATGTTTCGCCTGTGGCTTCTAATACCAAATGTAATAAATCATCCATTATTTAACCTCCTCTACTCTAATATCATTTTCTGTCAAAAAGTCTTTCGCTTTTTGAATATTTTCTTTTTCACCAATAAGTTCAACAACTGTGTATCCAACTCCTGTGGATTGAAGTTTGTTGATATTTCCAGATATAATACTGAAATCTATTCCAGAAATTCTCGCTGCTTGTGATAATAATGGTTTGTTGTAGGATTTCTTTGAGTAAGTTAATCTAACGACATCTCCCTTAAAATCGTCAGTTATTATCTCTTCTTCATCCTCTTCGATAAGTTTTCTTATGAAGTTTTTAGTAACATCTGTTTTTGGATTTTTGAATAATTCTTCTACAGAATTTTCTTCGATGATTTTTCCATTTTCCATCACTGCAATCCTATCACAGACATCTTTTGCAACTTCCATTTGATGAGTTATCATTATTATCGTCGTTTTGTATTTGTCTACTGATTTTCTCAATATCTCCAAAACTTGTTGAGTGTTTTGTGGATCAAGTGCGCTTGTAGATTCATCTGACAAAATCACCTTAGGATTTGTGGATAATGCTCTTGCAATCGCAACTCTTTGTTTTTGTCCACCGGATAATTGGCTAGGATAGCTTTTTGCTCTGTCTCTAAGTCCAATGAAATCCAATAATTCGTTAACTCTCTTTTCTATTTCATTTTTTGGAATGTTTTGAAGCTTCAATGGATAAGCAATGTTTTCGTAGACATTTTTTTGATTAAATAGATTAAAATGTTGGAAAATCATGCTGATTTCTTTTCTTGCTTCCAATAATTCCTTTTGCTTCAACGATGTTATGTCAACATCATCTATTATTACCTTTCCACTTGTCGGTTCTTCCAATCTATTTAAAAGTCTAACAAGTGTCGATTTGCCAGCTCCTGACAAACCAATTATTCCGTAAATTTCACCTCTATCAACTTTGAAACTTACATCATCAACTGCATTAAATTCTTTCTCACTTGTATTAAAAGTTTTCTTCAAATTTAATACTTCAATCATACTCTCACCTCATTTTTATAATAAAAAAAAGCCCTTATGTGACATTCATCACATAAGGGCGAATATATCCGCGTTACCACCTTATTTTTAAATACATATATACATATGCATTTTCTCATTATTCAGTACGTATTCATACCTAGCACAAGATATCGGATGCAACCGGAAAAGTTTAAAAGCAAATGCCGTTCGACTTTTCTAACTCCAAGACCATTTTCAACAACTATTCTTTATCTCATTCCACCAAACTGAGACTCTCTGTAAAAGCATTCATCGTTTACTCTTCTTATCAACGTTAATGTTTATTTGTTTTGCTTATGGATATATAATACACGCTCAAAAATCTTTTGTCAAGCTTTTTTTGAAATTATTTTGAAAAAATTTTTACAAACTTTGTTTTTTCTATTTAAAGTACGGATTTTTGCGTAAATTATCCAATAATTTATCGTAAGTTGTCCAACCCAATCCAAGATCGGAATATTTTGCGTAAGGATTATCTATACTGTAATGTCCATCGCAAAAACCCTTGTTAACCAAAATAGGTTCACGAACTTTTGAGTATCCAGTGTACAATTGGTTTTTGCCACGTTCTACTTCTGGCAGTATCTCCATGATAAGTTTTGGTCTATTTTGAAATCCGTAGTCTTTTGCGTTTTTATGAGAAATCGTAGAGTGAGTAAAATCCAAGAAATACATCTTGCCATTTAATCTTGCTCTGTCGATTGAATGATTCCTGTACGGATTGGATACTTTGTCCAACACATCGTCTGGCATTGAATCCACCCACCAAATTTCAGAATAAATTCCGCAATTATTTAACACATCATTTGCAAGTTCACTGAATGAATTACAAGTTCCCTCTTTGTTTAAAAGCAAATCGCAACCAAATGTAGATGAAAGTTGTGGATCGTATCTGTAATCGTCAATCAAAACTTTCGCCAAATTTTTCACCGTTTCAAAATCATCCTCGGCTTTTACTTTTTTCGTTAACTCGTTTAACTTGTCAATGTATTTGTAAGTGAATTCCAAGCTATAAGGCTTATCTCTGAAATCTTCATTTAAAACTGATTTTAATTTCATGGAAAAAATCGGCTTACCAATAGAAGAATCCTTCACAAATTTCATATCGCCAACTACCAAATTATCTTCGGCAGTTTTCTTATCGTTCTTGTCGTATTCACTCATGAAATTTTCGACTTGTGATTTGTCATTTCCCAAGAATACAAGCTCTTGTTTGCCACGAGTTTCGTGTAATTTTTTGATAACTTTGATTAATTTATCCTTTGAATCCACATACTCATCGTAATTTATCGATGGATCAATTTCACTTGGCTTTTTGCCATTCAAATCGTCTTTTGGTTGAACTTTTTCTACAGGAGCTTTTGTTTCAACTTTTTCTTGTTTTTTGTTGCAACCCGTTACACCTAAAATAAGTGCAAAGCTCAACATTATTGATAATAATTTTTTCATAAAAATTATGCGCTGCAGCTATCGCAGTCCTCCACTTCTAATGATTTACTTCTAACATAATAGATGGATTTGATTCCTTTTTCCCATGCTCTGACGTAGATGTTTAATATTGTTCTCATCGTGTAATCAGTCGTGATGTAGATGTTGACGGATTGACCTTGGTCGATGTGACGTTGTCTGATACTTGTAGCATCTACAGTTATATTTTGGTCCAATTCGTGTGCATTTTCATACAACCAGAATGTTTGTGGACTAAGTCCTGGCGCAACACGTGGAACAATCGTGCCTTTCTTTTCTTCAAGGAAGTATCTGCTCATTACTGGATCCACTGCTGCAGTTGTCCCTGCGATTATAGATGTAGAACCAGTTGGTGCAACTGCCATCAAATATCCATTTCTCATTCCATTTTTCTTAATATCGTGATACAATTCATTCCATTTTTCAGAATTATAATCTCTTAATTTGAAATACTCTCCATTTTCCCAATCAGAACCTTCAAAATATTCGTAAGATCCTTTTTCTTTGGCGATTTTATTGCTTGCTTTTATCGCGTAGTAATTGATTTTTTCGTACAATTTATCTGCAAATTCCAAATGTTTTTCAACATCTGAATACATAATATTATTTTTTACTAAACAGTGATGATATCCACTCGTTCCAAGTCCAATTGGACGGTATTTTTTGTTAGTGTACTTTGCGTATTCCAATGGATAGAAGTTCAAATCAATAACATTATCGAGTCCTCTTACAGCCGTTTCCACAACTTCTTCTAATTCTTCATCATTGTTCACGTCGATATTTCCCAAAACAAGAGATGCAAGATTACACACAACAAAATCTCCCGGTTTTGTTTTCGTAACGATAATATCGTCTCCGTCTTCTGTTTCTATATTTTCACTTATAGAATGAATTTCGCTCATATTTTGCATAATTTCTGTACACAAATTAGATGAATAAATCATTCCCTTGTGTTTATTTGGATTCATTCTATTTACAGTATCACGGTTGAATGTGAATGGAGTTCCAGTTTCTGTCCATGATTTTATGATAAGTCTTACCAAATCTTTAACTTTAATGCTACGTCTGGAAATACTTTCGTCAAGCACACATTCGTTGTATCTTTTTTCCCATTCGTCCCCGTAATAATCTTCCAAGTTATATCCTTTTTTCACGGAAATTTCGTGTGGATCAAACATATACCAAGTTCCGTCGATATCATCTCGAACCATCTTCCAGAACAAATCAGGATAGCAAACAGAAGGGAACACATCGTGTGCCTTCATTCTATCATCGCCGTTGTTTGTTCTAAGTTGCAAAAATTCCAATATATCCTTGTGCCATACATCCAAATACACCGCAACAGAACCTTGGCGCACTCCCAATTGATCCACTGCAACAGCAGTATCATTTGCAAGTTTTATCCATCTGATTACCCCACCTGCAACACCTTGGAAGCCACGAATGTCAGAACCATTTGCACGAACTTTTCCGAAATACAATCCCATTCCTCCGCCATGCTTAGAAACTTGTGCGAAATTATTAATAGAACGATAAATTCCTTCCAACGTATCAGGAACAGTGTCGATGAAACAACTGGACAATTGATTGAATGGTTTTCTAGCGTTACTCATTGTAGGAGTTGCCACAGTCACTTTTAGTTTGGACAAATTATCGTAAATTTTCTTTGCCCAATGAATTCTATCCTTTTCTTTAAGTGCCAAATGCATCGCAATTCCCATGAACATCTCTTGTGCAGATTCTATAACTCTATTGTCATGAGTCTTAATCAAATATCTTTTGATAATCAAATCCAATGCACTGAAAGTGAATAATTTGTCCCTTTCATCGTCCATGTACTTTTCTAATTCGTCAATATCATCATCCGTGTAAACTTCTCTAATATATGAACCATACAATCCCCTCTCATCCAAAAACTTAATCTTGGATTTGAAATCTTGAAGATCGTATTGGATTTCTAACTTTTTAATATTTTGTTTCAAATTGTAATTCATAAACAAAGATGCAATATATTCCCAATTTGGTGCTTCCTTGCTAACAAGCTCTCCAGAAGCCTTGGACAATAAATTAACCATATCGTATTGTGACAAATTAGGCTTAACAAACGATTCAAACTTCAAATACAAATTCTCGATAGAATATCTAGTAGAATCGTAATGTTCTTGAATGTATCTAATAATTTCAATGACATCATCATCTGTAATGAATTTTTCGAATTCTTCGATAACTTTTCTGTCTGTTGTGTGTTTTGCACGGTACAAAATAAATGATTTTACAACCTTGTATTGACCGTGATCAATCAAAGTTAGTTCCACCAAATCTTGGATCTCTTCCACAGTAACCACGTGATTTTTTGGATACTTGTTCACAATAGTATTTTCAATTTGTTGTGCCATACTTTCAAGTTCATTTTGCTCTGCGTAAATTCCCACCGAAGCATAAGCTTTTTTCATGGCTAATTCTATCTTCGATCTGTCAAAATCGACAATATTGCCATCTCTCTTTTTTATTTCCATTATTACTCCCTTTATCGCGTATATAGTGGATTATGAAAATCCAACTACAATTTATAGTATAATTTCCTATTAAATATTACCACAAATCGATCGGAAATAACACTGAAAATATATAATAAAATATTTTCAAAAATCTAAAAATATATAATTTTAATAGAACGTTCACATCATTTTACAACAGAAATACTACTCTTACCCAGCTTTAAAATCGGCAAATCATCAACTAATTTTTTCTTCTTTTCGCACAAAATAATGTAGTTTATTTTTTTCTCATCAAACATTTCAGTTAGTTTTTTTAAATTTTTCTTGGAAAAAATTTTTGTGTAATTATTGTAATTTTTTATAATTGCAAAACGACTGTCAGAAAGCATAACCTTCGCATAAAAAAGTTTGATGATAGTATCTTCATCACACTCTCTTAACTTATTATCCAAATCCACATTTAGACTTTCATTCAAAATCTCGATTTTTCTGTAAATTGTCACAGGGCTCATCTTCGTCGAACGTAACACCAAAGACAAATTATCGTAAACATTCAAATGCTCATACAACATAAACTCGTCCACAACGTAAAATCCTCGATACTTCGAAATAACATTGTTTACAAGCTCATCATCTATCAACATCTTTCCATCTGCGTATTTTACATTCATTAACACCGCTATGAATTTGTCCAAAGTTATTTTATTTGAAAAAATCTGACAATTTTGTGTGATTTCTCCATTTAAACTTTCAAAATAATTAGTACTATAATTCTCAAATACAATATTCATAACTACCTTCTAACCCTAATCTTAGTGATAATATCCCAGCACAAATTAATAATCGAAAATATCGCCACAATTATAAATCCAATCACATAATAATAATTGCTGTCCAATCTTCTAATATAAAATACCAAAACATCCATGGCATTCTCATTATAAATATCAATCATGTGATCAAAATACACACCCGTAAAACAAAACATCACATAAAACGCAATGAAATTCAACAAAATCGTAATCAAATTAATCTTATTAGAATAAATCGGAAACACTACCCACCTGTAATATTCAAATTTATTCATATCGTCATTGTGCATCAAATAGTTGATATTATTAGAGAAAAATCCAATCTTTTGCATCGAATACACATTGAAAGCTGTAATTGCCCCGATAAGTAGCCAAAAAGTCAACCAGAAAATAAGCATCAAACTTTGATCGTGAAGTACGTATTGGTCAAACACTCCAAATATCTTCGTAAATAAGAAATCATTTGGAAATATCAACAACACAAATAATGATAAGATTGACAATACACACATCAAAAGATTCAATTCCTTGTCTACTCTGGAAAAAATTCTCCACACAATTAAAGAAAAAATCTCCGCAATTGAAAACACCATCACACTAAGTAAAGCACATGCAATGACTATCTTCACATCAAAGTGCGTGTAAAATCTGTCGTAATTTTTCAGAACAAAAGTCAAATCCTCTCCTATAATAGTTGAGATAACTACGAAAATATTGAAAGCACCAATAATACCGCACAATATCCAGTAAATAAGCTTCGTATTATCAACAAAAAATCCTCTGATTTTTAACTTAATATTAATAATCGACTCCCTGAAATTATTAGGTCTTATTCCTTTATTAATATTCCTCACGATTTTCTTGTAATTTATTATATTGATAATCTCCAAAACCACAAGCACCGCAATTACAAATTCATCCACCTTATCAATCTTAAAGTCTCCGATAAGAACGAAAACACCAACCAAGAAAATTCCAATCATAATCAGAAACTTGTAAAGTTGGTTGAATTGAAGCTGCCCAACACCTGGAATGAGATACATCAATTTAAATCTCGTATCGTAATCTTTGGGATTGACCTTCATGTTTTTTCTCAAATCGTACAAATCACGACTGAGTTTCTTCACCTCAGTGTTGATTTTCTTCTTGTATACTTGCTTCAAACTTCTTTTAACACTATTCAAATACACTCGATCTTTGGAATACTCACTAATAATAAACTCTCTCTTATTTTTTGATTTAAGATGAGCTCTTTTACTTTTTTTGTCGATA
The DNA here is from genome assembly GCF_000010185.1 of Finegoldia magna ATCC 29328. NCBI lineage: Bacteria > Bacillati > Bacillota > Tissierellia > Tissierellales > Peptoniphilaceae > Finegoldia > Finegoldia magna. The sequence goes on from NC_010376.1 coordinate 1,434,538, forward strand.
TCTCTCGAATTATCCATGGAGAACTTGTAACTCTCTGCGATTTTTTTCAAATAAAATCTAAAATTAAAACCTCTTTCAATATCTCCAGAATTTTTAATAGAATCATCCAAAAACTTCATATCATTTTCCATGTCTTGAAAAATTCGAATAATTTCATCGCATCTTTCTTCAACAAGCTTATTCTTAGTGTATATGTAATTGTATTGAGAAGATAAACTTTTGTATTCATCATAAAAATCAATCTTGGATTGAGCGATGAACTTTTCCACAAGAACCTTATTCAGAAGATTGTCATTGTGATGAGGAAGGCTGTGCCTAAATCTAATGACAGAATTATCCAATTCTTTGAGGAAATTTATCTCTTTAGTTTTGATTAATTCTACATTTTCGTTCATATCGAACTCCTAAAATTTTAAAAACTTTTGATATATTTTTACTTATTTAATATGTAGCTTTTATGCAAATTATTTTATTGTGATATTTCGTTTACATATTTTTATCACTTTGAACTATTACATTGTTAATTAATAAAAATATTCCTTTACAAATTGAATAAAATATATTATTATATTCGTGGAGGAATATGATGTTATACATATTAATAAATGTTGGAGCAGTTGCCCTTGCAGCTTTATTAGGAAGATTATTAAAATCTTTCCTGCCTAAAAAATTAATAAAAAGCATAATGGACGTTGTAGCTGTTTGTATATTAATCATGGGAATACAAGGAAGCGTCAAGACAAATAATTTTATTTTTATGTTGATTTCACTTGTTATCGGTGCTATAATAGGTAACGGTCTTGATTTGGACAAGAAATTAGCTCACCTTGTAGAATACCTACAAAACAAAGTTCCAGCATCGTCTGGCTCGTCTATGAGAGGCGCCATTGCATTAATAATGCTACAAAACATTGGATCATTGGCAATACTTGCTCCATTAAATTTGGGACTAAGTGGATCAGCCGACATAATGCAATTCAAAATAATATTAGATGTAATCACAACATTTTTGTTCTCAGCAACATACGGATTTGCAGTTGCACTTTCCGGAGTTGTCGGACTTGTGATGAACAGCCTAATATTTTTATTATCAACATCGCTAAGCAAAGTCTTAGTACCAGAAGTAATTGAAAACATCTCAGTAGTTGGATCACTATTGATAGTTCTCCTTGGTATAGATATGCTAGAAATCAAAAAATTCAAAATCATGGATTACATTCCAGCACTATTTATTCCAGTATTTTGGTTCATAATCAAACAATTACTTCACATCTAAATTAGTTAACAAGTTAGAGGGGAAAACTCTCATGCCTTCAAAATTTTCCAGAGTTGGCTCCCCTTACTCCTTTCTTATATGCGCATGATTAAATCATGTGTTTTTTTTATTATACCTCATTTTGAGAAATTTCAAACAAAATCAATTTTTTCCAAAAATTTTTTAATTTTTTTCAAAAAAACTTCAAAAAAGTGTTTAAAAATGTTTTCAGTGGGTATATATATACTACAATAAAAGATATCTAAATTGTAAAGCACAACTGTTACTTTAGTTTATTGATTCCGATGAAAAGGATATATAAACAAAAATCGCAGGAATACTACCAGTTTTATTTGAAGACAAATAAAACCAGAACATTTTTAACACTTAAACTTAAACATTAAAATTTTATCCTAAATATCGAAAACTTTAGTTAATTAAAGATTTAAAGATTGATTCGTTATATCTTGAAAAGCAAGTTTATCTGATAGATTAATATAAAGGAGTGGATAAGGAAATGATCGAACCAAAATCTCAGTTTAAGTACAGTGTGCTTGGAAAATAAGAGTTGTTTCAGAAGAAGGAAAATGACTCTTATTTTTTTGTGTCCATTTTTCTCATCACCTCACGGTGATAGCCTTGCAAGTTGCTATGATGTTCGTCGTAAACTACTCCCTAAGTGGACTTTCACAACAGACTGTCGGCATGCCTGTTATACTAAAAAAAGAGTCAGTGTTTTATATTCACCCTAACTCATATTTTGTACAATCTCCAACGAAGACTATCTATTTTCTATTTTCATATCCTATAGAGAAAAATAGAATTGATATAGCTACTAATGTTATTGATAGAGGCAACGCCTTAGCAGCTAATACTATAGGATTATAATTACCAAATACGCATTCTTTTATTATATACATGGTGATTAATGCAAAACTTACTCCCAAACAGCATTTACAAATATAAACAATGTTTATCTTCTTTAACATTTTACTTACCTTCCTTTCGATTTATTCATATAAATTACTAAACCTGTCTATTGAAAAGTAATTAGTCTCCGTTTTTATACCTCTGAGGATTATTATAGTTCATAAATTTCACCCCACATTTACACAATGTAATCATATAATTGTTAACACCTATTATGGTCATGACACTTATATGTTTCTCCTCCGTCCAAGTCGAAAACCTGATACATACAAACTCCTAAAGCATTTTCTATATAGTTAGCAGTTTTAATACTCGGAATTGTTTTCCTGGTTTCTATTTTGATTATACTCGTCCTTGATATTCCAACCTTTTTACCTAGTCTATGCTAAGATTAACCTAAATGTTTTCTATATTCCTCGATTCTATTTCTCATTATTTTGCATTCTTCCTTTGGTTAATTTAAGTTTACCATAATTATTTTTATTTGTCTCTAAATTAATGTTGAATGACTGTTTTGTCGGTTACACCTGATAAGGTTCCTCCCTTGAATCTCACAGCGATTTTCTTTTTATCATTTTCTATAAGGCTTTCTAAGATTGCTCCTCTTGTTATTAGCCTATGAGTTATTTCTTTTCTTCTTTTTATTATGTATTGTTTTAATATCTTCTTTTCTTGATTTTTTAGTTGCCTTAATCTTTCTTCAGTATCTTCTATTTTATCTTTTATTTCTTTTGACTCTTGTCTTAGTTGTTCTAATTTTTTCATATAAAACTCATTTCTTGTAATAAAAAAAGACGATGAAGATATACTCCCCGTCTTTAGGTTGTTCTTGACTTAAATATTAAATTTAATTTTTTGTATTCGCCTTTAAAACACATACTAAAATCTCTACTATTTATTATTCAGTAAATCTCTTATTGGTAAGGCTATATTCTTAAATAAATCTTTTTTACTTATTCTGCTATCTGGATGGTATGTTCTAACTATAATCTTATTTTTATAAATTAAATAGCTAAAATAATCAGTACACAGTTTATAAATTGATATTTGCAACAAACTTGCCAACTAAATACCCAAACTTATATAAAAGAAACATAAGTATAAGAATACCTACTATTTTATAATATGTAGGATAAGAATCCATTAATTTTCTTAAAAATTTCATAAAAAAGTCGCCTCCAATCTATAACGGTTTATTTTTTGATCCTTAGTATCTTAATATCCATTATATACTCCTAGACCAAAAAGTTCAATACAACCGACAACTGCACATCCTACCAAAATGATCCAACATCAACTTGTATTAAGTCTTGTTCATTTACCTTTTCTGTGCATAAAAAAAGAAGCCTTATTCAGACTTCTTTTTGAGTTTAACAATATCATTGTTGTATAAAATTTGTATGAATTGGGATAGTCTCTCGTATAGAGGTTCTACCTCATCTCCGTATTTTTCTTTTAATTTATTCCCAATCTCTATAATGTTGGCTTTTCCGTCAATCATCCTGAAAACATCACTGCCATAACCTTCAAGCTTGATGTTGGATTCTTTTGGAGTGAAGAACATCTTTTGAGCAATCTTATCAAAAATATGATTGTGCTTCTTTTTCAAATACACAAGATCATTTTTCTCATAAAACTCTATCTTGTCATTGACCTCAGGAATAAATTCTAGGAAATTTTTATTTCTTTTCATTAGTACTTACATTCTTAATACAAGTTTTAACTAAAACTGCTAATAACAATATGAATACTATGATTGATCCAATTGTACCAATGTTGAATTTTGAAGATAAATCAAGAACATCTGCTAATGTCTTGTCGCCAATTTTAATTATAGCAAATGCAGCAAGTAAAATACCTACAACACCTTCACCTGCGATAAATCCAGATGTAAACAATACACCATTTTCTGCTTGTTCTTTTCTAAGTTCTTCATTTTTAACTTTTCTCTTGTCAATAAATAATCTAATCAAACCACCAGTCATTATTGCAGAAGAAGTGTTAATTGGTAAATACAAACCAACTGCGAATGGCAATACTGGAATTCCTAAAATTTCAACAACAACAGCGATGAATGCTCCTGCGAAAACTAATCCCCAAGGAAGCGATCCACCCATTACACCTTCGATTATAAGTTTCATCAACATTCCTTGTGGTGCAGGAAGTTCTTCTGAACCATATCCCCAAGATGAATCTAATAACCATAAGATAGCACCGATTACAAGTGCAGATACTCCAACACCGATTAATTCACCAATTTGTTGTTTATATGGAGTAGCTCCAACCAAGAAACCAGTCTTTAAGTCTTGTGAAGTATCCCCTGAAATAGCAGCGATAACACAAATTACAGTACCGATTGAAATTGCCATCATCATACCATCGTGACCAGTATTTCCCATAGCTTTGATTAATATTGAAGTTATCAATAAAGCAGCGATAGTCATACCAGAGACTGGGTTGTTAGAAGATCCAATAAGACCAACCAAACGTGATGATACTGTTGCAAAGAAGAAACCAAATATAACGATAATTATTGAGCCAATAGGTCCAACTGGAATAATTGGTAAAACAGCCATTACAACTGCGATAGCTAGAATAGCTATTCCTATGAATTTCATGCTCAAATCTTTTTCAGTACGAAGAACTGAATCTGTACCCAAACCTTGAGCCTTGTAGTCTTTCATTGCATCTCTGAATGTTCTGATAATAAGTGGCAATGATTTGATTAAAGATATAATACCACCAGTAGCTACAGCACCAGCTCCTATATATCTCAAATAAGTACCCCAAATTTCTTTTACAGTCATTAAAGAAATAGCCTTGTCAGCAGAACCGATGATGTTGTCCCCACCGAATAATTTCATAAGTGGCATAATAACTAGCCAACCTAAAGTTGCACCACTTAGCATATATCCAGAAATCTTAGGACCACAAATATAACCAACACCTACCAAAGATGGAAGTGGGTCGATACCGATACCAGCACCTGAGAAAGATTTAACTGTAATTTCTTTTGACAATGAAGATGGGAATAATTTCAAACCATCAGCAAAGAATTTATATAAAGCAGCCAAACCTAAACCCTTAAATACAAGCTTAGCCTTGGATCCACCTTCTTCACCTGCTAATAAAACTTCTGCACAAGCAGTTCCTTCTGGATATGGAATAACCCCATGTTCCTTAACTATTAAAGCATTTCTCAATGGAACCATGAATAAAACCCCAAGTAAACCACCAATAAGAGTAATAACTCCTATTTCGATTAGTGATGGAGCTGGTTGTTTCCATTCCTTCATCCAAATAAATAATGCAGGCATTGTAAAGATAGCACCAGCAGCAACTGATTCCCCTGCAGATCCTATAGTTTGAACGATGTTATTCTCCAAAATAGAATCCCTCTTGAAAATCAATCTGATAACTCCCATTGAAATAACCGCAGCAGGAATTGATGCAGATACTGTCAAGCCAACTCTAAGACCTAAATATGCATTAGCTCCACCAAATACAATTGCCATAATAATACCAAAAATAATAGAAAACGGTGTAAGCTCTGGCAAAACCTTATCGGCCGAAATAAAAGGCTTAAAGTCATTATTGTTACTCATAAATATACCCTCCTTTTTATATATATTATATACGTTGATTATTATACCATAATTAAGTCAATTTTTCCAATGATAATAATTATTATAAACTGTCACTAATGACAACAATTTTTGTAAAAAATCGTTATAAAATATTGGAATTTTCTTAAAATAAGAGTATAATAAAAGAGTTGGAATAAATTAATTGGAGGAAAATATGAAAAAGAAATTTTTAACAGTATTATTGGTACTATCAATGGTTGTATTAGCATCATGCTCTAACCAAAAAGGATCAGAATTAGAAAGCAAATTAAAAGAAGTAGAAACAGATAAGAAATTTGCACTCGAAAACCTAAACGATGCTAACAACAAAATTAAAGAATTGAACGCCAAAATTCAAGAACAAGAACAAGGTTACAGCTCAAAAGTATTAGTAAATGACCTAACAGCACAAATGAGCAACGAACAATTACAAAAAGTATTAGCAAACACAATTGCATACAAATTAACAGCTGATGATCAAGAATTAGAAAAAGAAACTGCACTTGAAGTAGCACAAATGCCTAAAACATTAAACTTCATCGTACAAATCCCAGAAGATTTGAAATCATCAGAAAAAGCAAAAACAATCTTGAATTTACAAGCACCAAAAATCAATGTAAATGGAAAAGCAGCACAAGTTGAAGAACAAGAAGAACACGACGCAATCAAATATGTAGTAAACCTTGAATCTGCAGGTAAAGAAGCAAAAATCGACTTACCACAAGACATAAACGCAAAATTACAAAGACCAAACCAACAACTTGTAATCAAAGCAAAATAATCAACACATAGCCACTAGATATCTAGTGGCTATCATTTTGTCCTTTTATTTCTCTGTTTTCCCCCAAGTCTAGTGATTTTACTTAATATTTTCTATCTATTTTCCTACGTCCTTTATCCCATTCTAGTAATTATTAAGAACAATTTTCTAACCTTGTCCTGCAATTTTAAACACCTCGAAACCTTCAAGCAAACAATCGAAGCTAAGAATATCATACGGAGAAAATAATCATAAATTCAAGCGAAGGGAACCGTTAAAAAATCGCACTGTTTGAGCGTTAGCGAGTTTGCGATTTTAGGTTCACAAGCTTAGAATTTATTTATTTTCGTAGTCTAGATATTCGTGCAAGATGTTTGCTCTGATTTTTGAGCTTTGTGTGTCTTGCAACTGTAAATCTTGCGAAACCTTCAAGCAAACAATCGAAGCTAAGAATATCATACGGAGAAAATAATCATAAATTCAAGCGAAGGGAACCGTTAAAAAATCGCACTGTTTGAGCGTTAGCGAGTTTGCGATTTTAGGTTCACAAGCTTAGAATTTATTTATTTTCGTAGTCTAGATATTCGTGCGAGATGTTTGCTACGGTTCTGACCCTTGTGCTTCTTGCGACTATTGTCTAGCGAAATCTTTACACCATTTTCTATATTAGTATAGCTAAAAGAACACAAAAAAAGACCTAGCGGACATTGTCATCACTAGATCTTAATTGTTTGGCGACTACCTACAGCAGACAGTTCCTACGAATCATAGATTCGTGGCAACTGGTTGCATCAGACCTACTACGAAATCATAGATTTCTGTTAGGTCTAGATCTCCCACAAGTGGGCTCGTAGGTCTTCTGGTTAAAATAAAAAAGATCTAACGGATAAATCACGTTAGACCTTAATTGTTTGGCGACTACCTACAGCAGACAGTTCCTACGAATCATAGATTCGTGGCAACTGGTTGCATCAGACCTACTACGAAATCATAGATTTCTGTTAGGTCTAGATCTCCCACAAGTGGGCTCGTAGGTCTTCTGGTTAAAATAAAAAAGATCTAACGGATAAATCACGTTAGACCTTAATTGTTTGGCGACTACCTACTCTCCCACGACGTTTCCATCGTAGTACCATCGGCGTTAAGAGGCTTAACTTCTGTGTTCGGCATGGGTACAGGTGTATCCCTCTTGCTTTTATCACCATACTTATTCATTTTTCATTTCCAATCAATAACAGTATATATTTCCAGTCAAGTTTTCGATTTATTAGTATCAGTTAGCTTTGATATTACTATCTTTACACCTCTGACCTATCTATCTTGTTTTCTTCAAGTAATCTCATAGAAATCTTATCTCGAGGTTGGTTTCGTGCTTAGATGCCTTCAGCACTTATCCTTCCCAGACGTAGCTACCGAGCTGTGCACTTGGCAGTACAACTCGTACACCAGCGGTCTGTCCATCCCGGTCCTCTCGTACTAAGGACAGATCCTCTCAAATTTCTCACGCCCACGGTGGATAGGGACCGAACTGTCTCACGACGTTCTGAACCCAGCTCGCGTGCCTCTTTAATGGGCGAACAGCCCAACCCTTGGAACCTACTCCAGCTCCAGGATGAGACGAGCCGACATCGAGGTGCCAAACCTCCCCGTCGATGTGGACTCTTGGGGGAGATAAGCCTGTTATCCCCGGGGTAGCTTTTATCCGTTGAGCGATGGCCCTTCCACTCGGTACCACCGGATCACTAAGTCCGACTTTCGTCTCTGCTCGACCTGTATGTCTCGCAGTTAAGCTCGCTTTTGCCTTTGTACTCTTTGAATGATTTCCAACCATTCTGAGCGAACCTTTGAACGCCTCCGTTACTTTTTTGGAGGCGACCGCCCCAGTCAAACTGCCCGACTGACAGTGTCCTATTACCAGCTTCATGGTAACTAGTTAGAACTTTAGAATTAAAAGGGTGGTATCCCAACAGTGACTCTGCAAACTCTGGCGAGCTTGCTTCTTCGTCTCCCACCTATCCTGTACATTTAATCCCAAAATTCAATGTCAACCTGCAGTAAAGCTCCACGGGGTCTTTCCGTCCTACCGTGGGTAAGTCGCATCTTCACGACTACTACAATTTCACCGGATCCTTTGTTGAGACAGCGCCCAAATCGTTACACCTTTCGTGCGGGTCGGAACTTACCCGACAAGGAATTTCGCTACCTTAGGACCGTTATAGTTACGGCCGCCGTTTACTGGGGCTTAAGTTCGTTGCTTCGATTGCTCTAACAAGTCCCCTTGACCTTCCAGCACCGGGCAGGTGTCAGCACCTATACTTCATCTTTCGATTTAGCAGATACTTGTGTTTTTGGTAAACAGTCGCTTGGGCCTATTCTCTGCGACCTAATTTCTTAGGCATCCCTTCTCGCTAACTTACGGGATTATTTTGCCGAGTTCCTTAACAAAGGTTCTTCCGCGCGTCTTAGAATTCTCTTCTTGCCTACCTGTGTCGGTTTGCGGTACGGGTACAAGATTATTCGATAGCACCTTTTCTTGGCAGTTTGAATCTGTCGCTTCGCATCTTTCTGCTCCCCATCATAACTTACGTTGACGAATATACGGATTTGCCTGTATATTCTGGCTTGTTATTTGGACGTGCACAACCATTCGCACGCTCGACTTTTCCTTCTGCGTCAGTACTTCTCTCAATCACAATCTTGTAGTACAGGAATTTCTACCTGTTGTCCATCGACTACGCCTTTCGGCCTCGCCTTAGGTCCCGACTTACCCTGAGAGGACGAGCCTTGCTCAGGAATCCTTGGGCTTTCGACGGGGATGATTCTCACATCCCTTTTCGCTACTCATGCCAGCATTCTCACTTGTATATAATCCACAATTGCTTACGCTTTTTGCTTCTTCTCATATACAACGCTCCTCTACCGATAGAAAAGCTATTATGCCAGTTGTATGTTGTTAAGTGTTTTAGAAATTGTATCGTTTAATAGTTTTACGCTTTGTGTTTTCACAAATTTTGTTTTATGTCTTTCTCTCTTACTTTACTAGTTGATATATTTCCTGATCTTAACCATACTTCTCGCATAATTGCTTTTCTATCCCACAGTTTCGGTATCAGATTTAGCCCCGTTCATCTTCGGCGCATTACCACTTGACCAGTGAGCTATTACGCACTCTTTAAATGTATGGCTGCTTCTGAGCCAACATCCTGGTTGTCTGAGTAGTATTACATCCTTTCCCACTTAATCTGTATTTTGGGACCTTAACTGGTGGTCTGGGCTGTTTCCCTTTTGACTATGAAGCTTATCCCTCATGGTCTGACTCCTGTTCATCGATTTTCAGGCATTCGGAGTTTGATAAGTTTCGGTAGAATTACTTCCCCTAGACTATTCAGTGCTCTACCTCCTGTAATCTAAAACAAGGCTAGCCCTAAAGCTATTTCGAGGAGAACCAGCTATATCCGAGTTCGATTGGCTTTTCACCCCTATCCACAGGTCATCCGATAGCTTTTAAACGCTACCCGGTTCGAGCCTCCAGTAAATTTTACTTTACCTTCACTCTGCCCATGGATAGATCACCCGGTTTCGGGTCTACAACACGCAACTTTTGCCCTATTAAGACTCGGTTTCCCTACGACTTCACATCTTAAATGTTTAATCTTGCTACGTATCGTAACTCGCTGGCCCGTTCTACAAAAAGTACGACATTAGAAGTCTTCTTCCTCTGTCTGCTTGTAGGCGCAAGGTTTCAGGTTCTATTTCACTCCCCTCCCGGGGTTCTTTTCACCTTTCCCTCACGGTACTATTCGCTATCGGTCACCAGGTAGTATTTAGCCTTAGGGGGTGGTCCCCCTATCTTCCCACAGAATTTCACGTGCTCCGTGGTACTCTTCTTAAAGTGTCTCTATTCTGATTTCGACTACAAGACTGTTACTTTCTTTGGTTCTTCTTTCCATAAGATTTGTCTATCAGTTTAGTCTTACTTTAATGGGCTGTTCTCTGTTCGCTCGCCGCTACTTGGAGAATCGAGTTTTCTTTCTTTTCTTGTTCCTACTTAGATGTTTCAGTTCAGAACATTCGCTTCCATACGCTATGTATTTACGTATGGATACTAGAGTGTGTCTAGTAGGTTTCCCCATTCGGATTCCCCCGAGTCACTGGATATTTGCTCCTACTCGAGGTTTTCGTTGCTTGTCACGTCCTTCGTCGCCTCCTGGTGCCAAGGCATCCGCCTTGCGCCCTTAGTTTCTTGACCGGAAATATATACTGTTATTCGATTTTCAATGTTCTGTGCAAACTTCAGTTAATAAAAACTAAAAGTTCATAATTTAATGAACCTTAAAGTAAATACTTGTTGAGTTAGCACTCCTTAGAAAGGAGGTGATCCAGCCGCACCTTCCGATACGGCTACCTTGTTACGACTTCACCCCAGTCATCAATCCTACCTTCGACTGCTCCTCAATTAGGTCACAGGCTTCGGGTATTATCAACTCCCATGGTGTGACGGGCGGTGTGTACAAGACCCGGGAACGCATTCACCGCGACATTCTGATCCGCGATTACTAGCAACTCCGACTTCATGTAGGCGAGTTGCAGCCTACAATCCGAACTGGGATTGGCTTTCGAGTTTTGCATTATATCACTATATAGCTGCCCTCTGTACCAACCATTGTAGCACGTGTGTAGCCCAGGACATAAAGGGCATGATGATTTGACGTCATCCCCACCTTCCTCCGATTTGTCATCGGCAGTCTACTTAGAGTCCCCGACATTACTCGCTGGTAACTAAGTATAGGGGTTGCGCTCGTTGCGGGACTTAACCCAACATCTCACGACACGAGCTGACGACAACCATGCACCACCTGTATGGATGTCTCATAAAGAGAGGGGTATATCTCTATACCTTTCACCCACATGTCAAGCCCTGGTAAGGTTCTTCGCGTTGCATCGAATTAAACCACATGCTCCGCTGCTTGTGCGGGTCCCCGTCAATTCCTTTGAGTTTCACACTTGCGTGCGTACTCCCCAGGCGGAATGCTTAATGTGTTAACTTCGGCACCGAGGTTTGACCCCCAACACCTAGCATTCATCGTTTACGGCGTGGACTACCAGGGTATCTAATCCTGTTTGCTCCCCACGCTTTCGTACCTCAGCGTCAGTTTGTGTCCAGAAAGTCGCCTTCGCTACTGGTATTCCTCCTAATATCTACGTATTTCACCACTACACTAGGAATTCCACTTTCCTCTCCACTACTCAAGTTTATCAGTTTCCAATGCTTTACGGGGTTGAGCCCCGATCTTTAACATTCGACTTATTAAACCGCCTGCGTACCCTTTACGCCCAATAATTCCGGACAACGCTCGCTCCATACGTATTACCGCGGCTGCTGGCACGTATTTAGCCGGAGCTTTCTTCTATGGTACTGTCATTATCTTCCCATAGGACAGAACTTTACGATACGAATACCTTCTTCGTTCACGCGGCGTCGCTGCATCAGGGTTTCCCCCATTGTGCAATATTCCCCACTGCTGCCTCCCGTAGGAGTTTGGACCGTGTCTCAGTTCCAATGTGGCCGTTCATCCTCTCAGACCGGCTACTGATCGTCGCCTTGGTGGGCTGTTATCTCACCAACTAGCTAATCAGACGCGAGCCCATCTATGACCGATAAATCTTTGACCGTTGAAACATGTGTTTCTACGATTTTATGCGGTATTAATCCCGGTTTCCCGAGGCTATCCCACTGTCATAGGCAGGTTGCTCACGCGTTACTCACCCGTTCGCCACTCTCATTAGTAATCTTCCACCGAGGTTTCTGTCTACTAAATCCCGTTCGACTTGCATGTGTTAAGCACGCCGCCAGCGTTCGTCCTGAGCCAGGATCAAACTCTCAATTTAATGTTTGTTTGAAGCTAGCTTTTCAGCTGACTTTTGCTTTTTTATTCTCACCGAATTATTGTTTGGTTTGTACTTCTCTCAAAGTATTTACTTTATTTAATTTATTAAGGTTCTTTGTTAAATTATTTCGTTGCCTCAAGTGACAACTATTAAAGTATACTATACTTTTTTTAGCTTGTCAAGACTTTTTTAAAACTTTTTTAAATTCTTGTAAACTTAATCAAGTTTTTGTTACGTCTCTTTCAGACAACTATTACAGTATACGCTCCTAAATCATACTTGTCAAGTGTTTTTTGAAATTTTTTTAAAATTTTCTGTAATAATGTATAATATTAAGTAAGAAAGGAGCTATTATGGGATTTACAAATCATGATATTTACAGAGTTTTCACGATGTATCAGGAATGTTTAATGGTAAATTGTTCACTTTTGAATAAGCTCGATGTGAATTTGAGCAACAGAGACCACGGTTCTAACCTTAATAATGGATTTAGGGAACTTTTTACTACTTTTCCCGATTTCAAATCAGAAAACCTATCAACTCAATTCAGTAATCTATCATTTCTATTTACATACAAAGTAAAAGGCGCAACATCCCCTATCTACTCTTATGTATGTGATAAGGTTTCAGAATATCTTACAGATGTAGATGTTATCGAGCGTGATATGTTTGGACAGATTTTGAAAATAACGACAGAATCTGTGAAACTTGTTGGAAATTGTAAATTAAACGATAAGACAATACTAGACTGCATTTACGCTGCAGAAAAAAGCTTTGAAGAAAATAAAAACGAAAATACTATCAGATTAATGAAGAAAATAAGTGTAGACTGCAAGTTGGCCTGCGATAATACAGCTAATATGGCTGCAAATAAAGGAAAAGCACGTCACAATGCAATTTATTCTGTTGGTGTTATCGACCCTGGTGCTTATTCGTTGTTTTTGTTTTTCGACACATTATACAAATACGTCCTCAAAAAGAGGCGCACAAAATAAAATCTCAATTCAACTTTTACGTTAAATTGAGATTTTTTGTTTATTCTTCTTCTAATCCAAGGATTCTTAGTTCTTCATCAGTAAGTTCTCTGAAGTCTCCCTCTTCCAAATCCTCCGGTAATTTGAAATCACCTATCTGAACTCTTTGTAGTTCAACAACTTCATTGCCAACTTTTTCGAACATTCTTTTTACTTGGTGATATTTGCCTTCTTTTATAGTAAGGTAGCAATTGTAATCGTCGATAATTTCCATCTTCGCAGGTTTCGTTACGATATCTTCCGGCATCAACTTGATTCCTTTTTCGAAAGTGTCGTTGTATTTCTCATCGACCTTATCTCTCAAAGTGACCTTGTACTTCTTGGATACGTCTTTTTTCGGAGAAATCAAATTGTGCGCAAATTTTCCGTCGTTTGTTATAATCAAAAGACCTGTCGTATCCAAATCCAATCTTCCCACTGGGTTCAAGTCAAACACGCACAATTCCCCCATATCGTCAATCACTGTCTTGTGCATAGGATCTTTCGAATGACTCGTAACACCCTTTCTCTTGTTCATAACAAAATACAAAAACTTCCTGTACTCAATGACCTCATCGTAGATTTTCACCACATCGTTGTTTTCATCTATATGCTCAGAGGACTTCTTCACTGTCACATCATTAACCGTGATAATCCCCTTCTTCACCATTTGTTTTATCTCTTTTCTCGTCGCGATTTTCATCTCGCTAAGCATTCTATCTAATCTCATATCTCTCCTTATGGTACAATAATTTTGGGTGATGTAATGTTTAGTATATATTTTTTAATAATAAATTTAATAACTTTCCTAGCCTTTCTTATAGATAAAAGAAAAGCCGTTCACAACAAATACAGAATCGCTGAAAATGTTCTGATATTCTTGTGCATAATTGGCGGATTCATCGGAGCGTTAAACTCAATGGTAATCTTCAAGCACAAACTATACAAGAAGAAATTCACAATCACTATTCCTATAATCTCTCTCATCTATATAACAGCTTACGTTCTAATCAGCCGAGGAATTTTTTCATTAAATTAAGCTTCTTGTCCGTAAATGGTTTGAATCTAAATGGATTGTCGATTTTTCTGGAAACATAGACTGATTGTTTGTGCGAAAAAGTGTCAAATCCCCATTTACCGTGATAATGACCAAGTCCGCTGTTGCCAAATCCACCGAATGGCGCCTTGTTGTTGGAAATGTGCATCATACAATCGTTGATGCATCCTCCGCCAAATCCCACAGAATTCGTGATATAATCGCACAATTTCTTATCCTTAGTGAACACATAAAAAGCCAACGGATTGTCCATTCTTCTAATATGCATCAACATAGCATCAATATCAGTGTATGAAATTACCGGCAACAACGGCCCAAATATCTCGTCTTTCATTATCTCATCATTAAAAGTCACATCAGTGAACACACATGGCTCAATAATCATCTCATCATCGTGGTATTTTCCACCGATTCTATCCGTTCTATCCATCATAATTTTTCTGAACTCGTCGTATTTCGCCCTAGTTTTTATCCTAGACATCTCTGAAATATCGGAATAATTCTCGTCAATTTCCTTCAAAATATAATGCAGTAACCTATCCTTGATGCTTTCTTCAACCACCAAATAGTCTACCGCCACACAAGTTTGTCCGGAGTTTGTGAACTTCGCCCAACAGATTTTCTTCGCAACATCTTCCAAATCCACATCCTTGTCAACGATACAAGGACTTTTTCCTCCCAATTCCAAGACACATGGCTTCAAATTCTCAGCCGCTTTCTTATACACAGCCTGTCCTCTGTTTTTGCTACCAGTGAAAAAGTAAAAATCAAACTTTTCTTCCAACACCTCATCATAGCTTCTGTCATTTTCAAGATGAACGATATCCTCCACCGGCTTCAAAACCTCTTTCATAAGTTCCCTTATCCTTGGATTTTTTCTGCTCATCATCAAATACACGCTATTTCCAGCGGCAATCGCATCAATCACAGGAATCATACTCAAATTAAAAGGATAATTCCACGGACTAATAATCAAACACACGCCGAACGCTCTGTTTCTGATTTCCGTTTTGTTTGGAAAAGTCAGCAAATCAAAAGAAGCATTCTTTGTTCTCGCAAGTTTTAAAGTATTGTTAATGAAGAAATTCAACTCCTGCATAACAGTTGCATACTCTGTCATGAAACCCTCATAATCGCTTTTTCCGATATCTTCCTT
This sequence comes from Finegoldia magna ATCC 29328, assembly GCF_000010185.1. Classification (NCBI taxonomy): domain Bacteria; kingdom Bacillati; phylum Bacillota; class Tissierellia; order Tissierellales; family Peptoniphilaceae; genus Finegoldia; species Finegoldia magna. Next base: position 1,450,224 of record NC_010376.1, read on the forward strand.
CAACGCAGAGATTATTTCTTCCCTGTGATGTTTTACAGAATCTCGTAGTTTTCTCAGATACAGTACCCTAATCGATGGTTTTAACAACACAGTTTGGGATTTTTCTCGTAACTTTTCAATCATAATTTCCCTTTCTATAAAAAATAAGCCAACTGATTCACGTAAAATCAGTCAGCCTATAATTACTTTTCATTAATACGTACAAGTCCTATCAAATTGCCGTTGACATTTCTAATTGAATCGATTGATTTTTCGATATCGCTCTTTTTTGTTTCTCCAACCTTGTACACCAACAAAGTCGCATCGCAAATCGCTGACAACACAACCGCATCGGAATAAGCTTCGATTGGTGGAGTGTCGATAATCACATAATCGTAATTAGCTTCCAAAATACGAATGAAATTCTTCATAGAATCGCTCGAAACAAGCTCGTTCGCATTTGGAGGAATAGCTCCAGCGTGAATAATATCCAAATCCCATATAGATTCGTCATGGCTTATCGCAAGATTGAAATCCATCTTGTTCACAACGACATTGGTAACGCCAATTTCAGTGTCAATATCGTAGAAATTCCTCAAACTTGGTCTTCTCAAATCCATATCCACAATAACAACCTTGTGATTGGACAAAGCAAAGCTCTTCGCCAAGTTTGCTGCCACAGAAGTCTTGCCTTCTCCGAAATATCCTGAAGTAACCACGATAGATTTAATGCCATCTCCAGCGAACTTCACATTAGTTCGTAGGTATTTGTATTGTTCATTAAACAAAGTCTTATCCTTCATCTATCATCGCACCCCTTTCATCAACATAAGGAATATCTCCAATAATACTTACTCCCAAATCCTCTACATTTGTGTCCACTCTCATAACATCATCGTGAGATTCCCTCACCATAAAAGATATCAATGAAATAAAAAATCCTACGGCATACGCCAACAAAGTGTTCATAACCAGATTTGGAGACACAGCTTGAAGTGGTGCAGAAGAGTATTCCAACACCTTAACAGTGTATTCGTCCGCATCACTCTTCACAGTAATATCTGCCAATTCATCCGCAATATCTCTTGCACGTTGAATAACAGTATCTTCAACATTTATACCAACAATCTTTGAATTTTCATCTGAAACGCTGATTTTCTTTCCCAAATCTTCAACATTTGATCTCAACTTCAAATTTTGCTTCACTTCAGTCAATACCGTTCTTGATTTAACCAAAGACTTCACAGTTTCTATTTGAGTAGTAGAAGTGTTGCCGCTTTTCGCACTCACTACAACCTTTGAATCCACGCTGTACACAGGTCTCACCCACATAACATCGTAGCAAATCATAGCGATACCAAACAAAAGCGCCACCATAACAATAGGTACAAATCTATTTCTCAAAGTTCTTACAAATAAGTTATCTCTCATCTTATCTCCTCTTACCAAAAATCCTCGACAAAACTCCGCCACTCTTCTTGTTCAAAACAGGAATCCTGTCTATTCTTTCATCTTCAATGATAAGTTGTGGATTAAGTCTCATAATCAAATCAAAATAATCCGAATCTATAATCTTATGAAGAATCTTAATCCCATCTCTAACATATTCTGACTCGTATGCATTTTCCACTTCCGTAGCCACAACATCCACCATTTGTCTTTCCAATAACTCCTTAGCAGTCTTGTATAACCTGCTAGACTTGGGCTTAACCACAGAACTCATATCCAATTGCACCAAACAATCTCTTTCCTTCAACGAAATCAAATAATCTGGATTTTCTTGGACGTATTTGCACCTTTCTGGATGAACGATAATCGGAACATATCCTTTGATTTGGATATCGTAAATAAACTTGTTCAAATCCTTGTATTCAGTTGTACTTGGAAGCTCCAGCAAAATATATCTGGAATAATTAATCGAACTAATCAAATCATTGTGAAAATATTCCATCATCTTAGGATCACAGCTCATCAAATTACCAGACAACACTTGAAAATCAATCTTTTGGTAATCAAGCTCATCATTAATCCTGTCGATAAGAAGTTGTTTTTCATCAGATGTCAAAACCCTACCATTCGTAGAAATCTCCGATGCACTCACAACCTTCTTGTAACCAAGTCTTGCATATTCAATTGCAGTCGCAACAGCCTGATCCATATTGCTCGAACCATTCTTCATGTCCGCCATTATCTTGCTATTAATATCAATCATTTACTCACCCAAAAATTCCTTAGAAACAAAACCTACTTGACCATTAAAATCAACCTTAACCCAAGTAGTACCATTGTCATCCTTAGTTTCTTCGATAACCTTAAGCTCATCATCCTTCTTTAACTTAGTAACAATAGAAGAATTAGTGCTAGCTTCACTTCTCAAATTCAAAATATCCGCAGTAACCTTCATAGTCTTCTTTTCAGTAGATTCTTCTGGTTTATTAGAATCAGTGTTTTCTTCAGAAGGCTTCTCTGCTGGTTGTTCTGGTTTTGAATCTTCTGGCTTAGCTTGTTCTGTAGATTCATTTTCCACAGATTCTGTACTTTCCATATTTCTCATCGATTCGTAGTGCTCCGGCTTTCTCAAGCAACCCGTCGTCAATACCAAAACCAAAATCGCAATAGGTATCAATCTCTTCATACTATCATCTCCTAATTAACAATTATTATTTTAACATATAATAAGACTTTTATGCACATAAAAATCCGCAAAAAATCACTACATACATTATACCATCAAATGCCTATTTATAAATATCCCCTCTGCTATCAATATCAAAAACAAAAATCACAATCTCATCTTCCACAACCTTGAAAATCGCCCTGTACTTTCCAATTCTTAGCCTAAAAATATTCCTCTCGCTACAACGGAAAATCTTAATATCGTATCGAAAGAAATTTTCCTTGTCTTCAGACAAATCCCTAAAAGCCTTGTAAAATTTCAGACCGTACTCCTTGTTCTTTTTGATAAACTTTTCTGCACTCTTGCTGTACTTAACCTTGTATAACATCGTCAACGTCCAGCTCTTTCATATCAGAAGTATCTGAAAAATCTATCCCCAAATTGTCGAAATATTTTTGCTCATCCTCAGCTACATACTCGCAATTTTCTTGCAAAAATTCCAACAATTCCTTTTTTTCTTCCCTTTCGATTTTTTCAATAGCAGCAATTCTCAAAAATTCAGAAAAAGAAATCCCCTTGTTTCTGACAAATCTTTCTATAACTGCGTTTTGATTTTCAGGCAGAGTAATATTTTTTCTTACAGTATTCATAGACACTCCTTTCATTCAATACTCACAGTGTGTATATGTGTATTATACATCCTGCAGATTTTCTCGTCAACAAACAAACGTGACAACACCTTCATTATTATATATAATAATAGAAGATGAACATATTAATATAAGGAGAAAACTTTGAAAATTTCAATAATAGGATATTCTGCATCAGGAAAATCCACACTAGCACAAGACATATCACAAACATACGATTTGCCATTGCTTCACCTTGACCAAGTAAACATAACAGAAAACTGGCAAGAGCGTGACCTTGACGAAGCAATTAACATAGTAGAAAATTTTATGAAACAAGACGATTGGGTAATAGATGGAAACTACGACAAACTCAAGAAAACAGAAAGACTCGCTCTATCTGACATCATAGTGTTCCTCAACTTCAACAGATTCAATTGCCTTGCAAGAGCCATCAAACGCTACATCAAATACCATGGCAAAACCAGAGAAAGCATGGCAGAAAATTGTCCCGAAAAATTAGACTTTGAATTCATCAAGTGGATACTAATAGATAGCCGTAGCAAAAAGAAACGAGAAAACTACGCAAATATGAAAAAACACTACTCACACAAATGGATTCAAATCAACAACCAAGAAGAACTCACAAAATTTAAAAAATACCTTCAACGAAGCAACGTGAGCCTGTAATAGGCTCTTTTTTTGTTTGGTTTTTTCTGAGAATCAAATATTTTTGCACACAAAAATACCCGATCATATGATCGGGTATTTTCAGTTCAATAAACTACAGAATTAAAATCTATAATTTATTCTTCATCTTCTTTCTTCTTCTTTGAAACATACAATCCACCCAAAGTAGATAGAGCTGCAGCAGCCATCATCATAGCTTCTGATTCAATACCTGCTTTTGGTAACTTTTTAGATGGTTTGTCTTGTCTAGAAGGTCTAGTTGGTGCATCAGAAATCTTTTCAACTAAATCACTACCTTTGATAGTATCCTTTGATCCATCTGGATAAGTGATAGTAGCTGTACCATCTTTTCCAATTTCAACCTTAGTTCCTTCTGGGAATTTATCCTTGTTAGCATCTTCAATCTTCTTCTTAACTTCTTCTTTTTCTTTGTCAGTTAAGTTCTTAGGATCTTTTACTCCAGTTTTTTCTGGTATAGTTGGGTCTACCTTATCAGCGATAGTCTTGTCTGATGGTTTATTGTCATCACCAGGTTTTTGATCATCGCCAGGTTTATTATCATCACCAGGTTTTTGATCGTCTTCAGGTTTATTGTCATCACCAGGTGTTGTTGGATTTGTTGGATCTGTTGTTCCCCCTGGAGTTGTTTCAGAACCGTTGTCATCTTTACCTTTTACTGTTGTTTCTGCAGTATTTGGTTTTTTACCTTTTTCAGTTTGTTCAACAGTTATTTTGTCATTTTCTTTTAATGGCTTATCTGATGGTACTTCTACTTCCCATTCGCCTTTTTCATTGACTTCGGTTTCACCTATCTTGTTACCTTTATCATCTGTAACTACTATCTTAGATCCTGGTTTTCCAGTTCCGGTAATCTTATCATCACCTTCAGTTGGTTGGTTGACTTTTGGTGCTTCTGATTGATCTTTACCTTTTACTGTTGTATCTGTTGTACTTGGTTTTTTGCCTTTTTCTGTTTGTTCAACAGTTATTTTGTCACCTTCATTTAATGGCTTATCTGATGGTACTTCTACTTCCCATTCGCCTTTTTCATTGACTTCGGTTTCTCCTATCTTGTTACCTTTATCATCTGTAACTACTATCTTAGATCCTGGTTTTCCAGTTCCGGTAATCTTATCGTCACCTTCTGTTGGTTGGTTAACTTTTGGTGCTTCTGATTGATCTTTGCCTTTCACTGTTGTTTCTGCAGTATTTGGTTTTTTACCTTTTTCAGTTTGTTCAACAGTTATCTTGTCACCTTCATTTAATGGCTTGTCTTTTGGTACTTTTACTTCCCATTCGCCTTTTTCATTGACTTCGGTTTCTCCTATCTTGTTACCTTTATCATCTGTAACTACTATCTTAGATCCTGGTTTTCCAGTTCCGGTAATCTTATCGTCACCTTCTGTTGGTTGGTTAACTTTTGGTGCTTCTGATTGATCTTTGCCTTTCACTGTTGTTTCTGCAGTATTTGGTTTTTTACCTTTTTCAGTTTGTTCAACAGTTATCTTGTCACCTTCATTTAATGGCTTGTCTTTTGGTACTTTTACTTCCCATTTTCCATCTTCGCCTACAGTAGTTTCGCCGATAATATTTCCATCTTTATCTTTAACTACTATCTTAGCGCCTGGTTTTCCAGTTCCGGTAATCTTATCATCACCTTCAGTTGGTTGGTTGACTTTTGGTGCTTCTGATTGATCTTTGCCTTTTACTGTTGTATCTGTTGTACTTGGTTTTTTATCTTTTTCAGTTTGTTCAACAGTTATTTTGTCATTTTCTTTTAATGGCTTATCTGATGGTACTTCTACTTCCCATTCGCCTTTTTCATTGACTTCGGTTTCACCTATCTTGTTACCTTTATCATCTGTAACTACTATCTTAGATCCTGGCTCACCTTTACCTGTTATCTTGTCGTCACCTTCAGTTGGTTGATCTACTTCTGGTGTTTTAGAATCAGCTACTTTTGGATTTTTATCATCTTCGTCTTTGATGCCGTCATTATCATCGTCGTCATCGTCAACGTCTGGGATGCCGTCACCGTCTGTGTCTCTTTGAACTGTAATTGTTACTGTCTCTGTAATTGTTTCAGCTTTTTCACCTTCACCTTTGGTTGCTGTGATTGTTACTGTTACATCTTCAGTTTCGTGTTTATCGTCTTTCCATTCGACTGTTGGTGCTTTACCTTTTAGGGTATTGCCTTCTACAGTTAGACCTTGATCGTTTGTGATTACTGCACCGTCTTTGTTAACTTTTGCTGTAATATCTTTGATGTCTTGGCCTTCTATCACAGTTTGAGTTTTTGGTGTTGCTTCTAATGTTAGTTTGTCGGCTACTTTTGGATTTTTATCATCTTCGTCTTTGATGCCGTCATTATCATCGTCGTCATCGTCAACGTCTGGGATGCCGTCACCGTCTGTGTCTCTTTGAACTGTAATTGTTACTGTCTCTGTAATTGTTTCAGCTTTTTCACCTTCACCTTTGGTTGCTGTGATTGTTACTGTTACATCTTCAGTTTCGTGTTTATCGTCTTTCCATTCGACTGTTGGTGCTTTACCTTTTAGGGTATTGCCTTCTACAGTTAGACCTTGATCGTTTGTGATTACTGCACCGTCTTTGTTAACTTTTGCTGTAATATCTTTGATGTCTTGGCCTTCTATCACAGTTTGAGTTTTTGGTGTTGCTTCTAATGTTAGTTTGTCGGCTACTTTTGGATTTTTATCATCTTCGTCTTTGATGCCGTCATTATCATCGTCGTCATCGTCAACGTCTGGGATGCCGTCACCGTCTGTGTCTCTTTGAACTGTAATTGTTACTGTCTCTGTAATTGTTTCAGCTTTTTCACCTTCACCTTTGGTTGCTGTGATTGTTACTGTTACATCTTCAGTTTCGTGTTTATCGTCTTTCCATTCGACTGTTGGTGCTTTACCTTTTAGGGTATTGCCTTCTACAGTTAGACCTTGGTCATTTGTGATTACTGCACCGTCTTTGTTAACTTTTGCTGTAATATCTTTGATGTCTTGGCCTTCTATCACAGTTTGAGTTTTTGGTGTTGCTTCTAATGTTAGTTTGTCGGCTACTTTTGGATTTTTATCATCTTCGTCTTTGATGCCGTCATTATCATCGTCGTCATCGTCAACGTCTGGGATGCCGTCACCGTCTGTGTCTCTTTGAACTGTAATTGTTACTGTCTCTGTAATTGTTTCAGCTTTTTCACCTTCACCTTTGGTTGCTGTGATTGTTACTGTTACATCTTCAGTTTCGTGTTTATCGTCTTTCCATTCGACTGTTGGTGCTTTACCTTTTAGGGTATTGCCTTCTACAGTTAGACCTTGATCGTTTGTGATTACTGCGCCGTCTTTGTTAACTTTTGCTGTAATATCTTTGATGTCTTGGCCTTCTATCACAGTTTGAGTTTTTGGTGTTGCTTCTAATGTTAGTTTGTCGGCTACTTTTGGATTTTTATCATCTTCGTCTTTGATGCCGTCATTATCATCGTCGTCATCGTCAACGTCTGGGATGCCGTCACCGTCTGTGTCTCTTTGAACTGTAATTGTTACTGTCTCTGTAATTGTTTCAGCTTTTTCACCTTCACCTTTGGTTGCTGTGATTGTTACTGTTACATCTTCAGTTTCGTGTTTATCGTCTTTCCATTCGACTGTTGGTGCTTTACCTTTTAGGGTATTGCCTTCTACAGTTAGACCTTGATCGTTTGTGATTACTGCGCCGTCTTTGTTAACTTTTGCTGTAATATCTTTGATGTCTTGGCCTTCTATCACAGTTTGAGTTTTTGGTGTTGCTTCTAATGTTAGTTTGTCGGCTACTTTTGGATTTTTATCATCTTCGTCTTTGATGCCGTCATTATCATCGTCGTCATCGTCAACGTCTGGGATGCCGTCACCGTCTGTGTCTCTTTGAACTGTAATTGTTACTGTCTCTGTAATTGTTTCAGCTTTTTCACCTTCACCTTTGGTTGCTGTGATTGTTACTGTTACATCTTCAGTTTCGTGTTTATCGTCTTTCCATTCGACTGTTGGTGCTTTACCTTTTAGGGTATTGCCTTCTACAGTTAGACCTTGGTCATTTGTGATTACTGCACCGTCTTTGTTAACTTTTGCTGTAATATCTTTGATGTCTTGGCCTTCTATCACAGTTTGAGTTTTTGGTGTTGCTTCTAATGTTAGTTTGTCGGCTACTTTTGGATTTTTATCATCTTCGTCTTTGATGCCGTCATTATCATCGTCGTCATCGTCAACGTCTGGGATGCCGTCACCGTCTGTGTCTCTTTGAACTGTAATTGTTACTGTCTCTGTAATTGTTTCAGCTTTTTCACCTTCACCTTTGGTTGCTGTGATTGTTACTGTTACATCTTCAGTTTCGTGTTTATCGTCTTTCCATTCGACTGTTGGTGCTTTACCTTTTAGGGTATTGCCTTCTACAGTTAGACCTTGATCGTTTGTGATTACTGCGCCGTCTTTGTTAACTTTTGCTGTAATATCTTTGATGTCTTGGCCTTCTATCACAGTTTGAGTTTTTGGTGTTGCTTCTAATGTTAGTTTGTCGGCTACTTTTGGATTTTTATCATCTTCGTCTTTGATGCCGTCATTATCATCGTCGTCATCGTCAACGTCTGGGATGCCGTCACCGTCTGTGTCTCTTTGAACTGTAATTGTTACTGTCTCTGTAATTGTTTCAGCTTTTTCACCTTCACCTTTGGTTGCTGTGATTGTTACTGTTACATCTTCAGTTTCGTGTTTATCGTCTTTCCATTCGACTGTTGGTGCTTTACCTTTTAGGGTATTGCCTTCTACAGTTAGACCTTGGTCATTTGTGATTACTGCACCGTCTTTGTTAACTTTTGCTGTAATATCTTTGATGTCTTGGCCTTCTATCACAGTTTGAGTTTTTGGTGTTGCTTCTAATGTTAGTTTGTCGGCTACTTTTGGATTTTTATCATCTTCGTCTTTGATGCCGTCATTATCATCGTCGTCATCGTCAACGTCTGGGATGCCGTCACCGTCTGTGTCTCTTTGAACTGTAATTGTTACTGTCTCTGTAATTGTTTCAGCTTTTTCACCTTCACCTTTGGTTGCTGTGATTGTTACTGTTACATCTTCAGTTTCGTGTTTATCGTCTTTCCATTCGACTGTTGGTGCTTTACCTTTTAGGGTATTGCCTTCTACAGTTAGACCTTGATCGTTTGTGATTACTGCGCCGTCTTTGTTAACTTTTGCTGTAATATCTTTGATGTCTTGGCCTTCTATCACAGTTTGAGTTTTTGGTGTTGCTTCTAATGTTAGTTTGTCGGCTACTTTTGGATTTTTATCATCTTCGTCTTTGATGCCGTCATTATCATCGTCGTCATCGTCAACGTCTGGGATGCCGTCACCGTCTGTGTCTCTTTGAACTGTAATTGTTACTGTCTCTGTAATTGTTTCAGCTTTTTCACCTTCACCTTTGGTTGCTGTGATTGTTACTGTTACATCTTCAGTTTCGTGTTTATCGTCTTTCCATTCGACTGTTGGTGCTTTACCTTTTAGGGTATTGCCTTCTACAGTTAGACCTTGATCGTTTGTGATTACTGCGCCGTCTTTGTTAACTTTTGCTGTAATATCTTTGATGTCTTGGCCTTCTATCACAGTTTGAGTTTTTGGTGTTGCTTCTAATGTTAGTTTGTCGGCTACTTTTGGATTTTTATCATCTTCGTCTTTGATGCCGTCATTATCATCGTCGTCATCGTCAACGTCTGGGATGCCGTCACCGTCTGTGTCTCTTTGAACTGTAACTGTGATGTCTTTTGTTGATTCGTTGCCTGATTCATCAACTGCTTTTACTGTTGCTTTTACAGTTTTTTCTTCTTTGTCTCCCCAGTCTTCTGCTTTTGGTACTGTTCCTTCAATTTGTTTTGTTTCTGGATTGTATGTTAAGCCTTCTGGTAGATTTTCTACTTTTACTTTTGCATTTTCATCATCAGTTGTTACTGGTACTGGTGTGATTTCTTTACCTTCTACTGCAGTAAAATCTTCTGCTGTGATTGTTGGAGGTATGTTGTCATTGACTGTAACATTCACTGTCACATCCATACTAGTTCCGTCTGGATATTTTACAGTTATTATTCCAGATGATTGTCCTTTTTTGCTTACATCTGGTTTTTGTTTCCATTCATACTCTGTACCTTCTGGCAAGTCATCTTTATTTTTTATTCCACTTTCTGCTGAAGGCATTTCGTTGATATTTGTTGTTATATCTTTACCTTCTGCTGGGATAGCTTTATATGTTGCCGTGTGTTTAGTGTTTTCGGTGTATTTATTTTGGATTGGACCATCCCAGCCTTCGTGTGTCCAGCCTTTGTTTGGAGTAACTGTTGGTGGAACTACGTGGCTAGCATCTCCTTCTACATTTTTGATAATGTAGTAGGTCTTGCCTGCTTCTATTTTTCCGTATTTACCAGCATCAAATTCTACCTTTACACGATCTTCGTCATTTGCGTGTTTATCATCACTACTTACTAGAGGTTTTTTGGTGAATTCTACCTTGCTTGGGTCAATTCCGTTTTCATCTACTGTTACTTTAGGCTTATAGACTTCGTTGTTTTTCTTGTCTACAAGGTATCCTTCTTGTGTGCCTTCTACTTCTATATCGAAGCCTTTATCATAGACATCTTTATTACTTCTTCTTTCTCTTGGACCTATTTCTGTTGGATCACTAGTCTCAGGGATGTCTATTGGCTTGTTACCTCTTAGTTCACCTTCTTTTGGCTGAAGCTTAAGCTTACCTTCAGTTTTTTCAGTGCTTGGATTGTTTGTAGGATTTTTGGTATCATCGTCTGTTGTTTCTACAACTACATTCTTATTTCTTGATTGGAATATTTCAAAATTACCAGCACTCCAACCATTTTCACCTGTACCTTGAACTATAGATTCAGAGTTACCATGATAAAGACCTGTATCTTTACCTTTGAGTCTGATCTGATACTTATTATTCTTGACATCGTCCATATCATAAGTACCATCAAAGACAATTTCATCAGTGCTGGAGTTGATAGTCTTTGTACCTACGACCTTGCCAGTTTCTTTATTAACTAATTCAACCTCAACAGTTTCACTATCAAATACTTTTTCAAAGTTAAATGCTTGTCCATTTAAACCATTTTTCTTGATAGTAGCCTTTATTTGAGTTTTATTAAATTCTGCATCCACATCACCTGGTTTTTCTGCGTTTGGGTCATCTGTAGGTTGACTTCCTTCTGGATTGGCAACTGGATCTGTTGGTTCTTTTTTATCTATTTCAAGTTCTGTTCCTTCTGTTTTGACTTCTGATGATTTGCTTTCATCTTCTTCTTTTGCATTTTTATCTATTGGAGTTTCTGTAGAGTCTTGTTTTTCATCTACATTCTTTTTTTCAGATTTTGGTTCAAGAGCTTCTACTTCAGATACTATCGCTTGTATAGCATCTTCGCTATTAGCATCATCTATTGCCTTCATATAATCTTCAAGTGTTTTTTCTGGCTTTTCTGCTTTTTTATAGGCAATAGAAATTTTAGACTTTGCGTCTGCTTTAGCCGCTTCAAGTTTTTTTGCTTCTTTTTTTGCTTCTTCATCAGCTTTTTTGTCTTGATTGTCTAATTCTTCTTTATTTTCTTTCTCAGGTTTTTTCGCAAGTTCATCTTCTGATGCTTCTATCTTAGTGTTTGCCTCTGCTGCTTGAGATTGCGCTGGTGATACTAATACGATAAAACCAAGCATACAAGAAACTAATCCAATAGTTAATTTTCTCGTACCATATTTAGGTTTTCTTAATGAGCCTTTTTGCCTTTTTTGCTCAATAAACTTTAATATTTGGATTTTTTTATTCATTCTTCCTCCTTTTAGATTATTTTAAAATCTACTAACTTTAGAGGAGAGCCACTCTCCTCTAAAGTTAACAACTTCTTATCTAACTGTTATTGTTATTGTTTTAGTTGATTTGCCATTTAATTTAGCAGTCACTTCTATTTTTTGACCAGATTTAAGCTCATTATTTAGGATTATTTCATCATAGTTTCCTGTAGCTGTAACAGTCTTTACTACTTTTCCATTAACTTTGATTTCTATTGTTGCTCCTTTTTCTGAAAGGATTTCTAGGAAATCATCTCCGTCATAAGAGTCATCAACTTGTAGGTCAACATCTTCTTGTTTAGTTTGTAAAACTTTTTCTATGATTGTCTTATTACCTAACTTGTCAACTGCTGTTATTTTATAGTTTTTTTCTTTGTTTCTTTGTTTAACTAGTTGTGCTTCTAATTTTGCTTTTGTTACTTTTTTATCTGAACCAATATATCCTTTATCCTTATCGTCATCGACATAGATTCTTAGGATACCTGCTGCATCTTCTGCGTTAGCTGCAATTTTAGCTTGGTAACCATAAGCATCTTGCACTACAGAATTTTCTTCAGTTTTAATCTCTGGACCTTTTTTATCAACTACAACTGGTGTTTTTGAGTAAGAAGCTGGTTTTCCTTTTTCTTCTGTCTTGATGTATATTTCGTCACCATGTTTTACTGGTGAATCATCACCTGTTATATCAAAGATTTTTTTACCACCATCAGTAGTTACTGGTACGTTTAATTCTTCGTAAACTGGGTTTCCTTCTGCGTCTTCGCCAGTTTTCTTAACAAGTTTATAAGTCGCACCCTCTCCAGCTTTTTTATTTTCGTCTGCTGGTATTGCTTCTATATATTGCTTGTCATTCTTTTCGTCATATTTTTGTTCTGGGTTGTAGACTGCTGATTCTTTAGAACCATAAGCTGCATAAACTGTTGTTGCCTTAGTAATTGGTGATTTTGCTGTAAACTTAACGTTTGTGTCACCATTTACTTGGTCAGCTGTTGTTGCTTCTTCTAGTTTATCAAAAGCTTTTTTAACATCCTCTGGTTTGCCTTCTAGTTTCTTAGTTGTCCAGCCTAGGAATTGTGTTTCTGCCTTTGTAGGTTCTTCTTTTATGAACTTTCTTAGTTCTAGAGCGTCTCCTGCAAGATCTTTACCATTATGGTCTTTGTATGTTGCACCATTTCCTTCAAAACCATTTGGAGTATATCCTTCTTGGTTTGCGAACTTTTCGTTCATTGGTGCAATTCTTGTTACATTTTCTGTTTCTTGAGATCTCTTAACTACATAGGCAAATTCAGTACCCGGTAATTGTTTTTCATCGATACCTTGGTAAGATTTAACTTCTAGTGGTAGGGTACCACCGTTTAGGTCAAAGTTTACCTTAGCTTGGACTTGTTCTACTACCGGTACTTCACTTTCAAGAGAGTTTGCTAGAACATCTTGGTTAGTGAAGTAGATAGGCATGTCTTTCTTTGCCCAGTTTTTTGGATCTATCTTGTGGTCAGCATCATTAGTTCCTGAAGTCCATTCGTAACCTTGGACATCGTCACCGTTTACATTCATAGGAATCTTTTTATCAGATGCCTCGATAGTTCCTAGTCTCTTAGCTGTTTCTACTTTTTGCTTGTCAGCATCGTAAGGATATACATATACCCTGTCGTATTTTGAACGACCAGTTAGGTTTTTAGAGTCTGTAAATAGCTCGTCGATATCCGGTGCGTCTGCTGTTCTTGTTAGGATACCGCCGGCATGTGTTGCTTGTTTTGGTCTAACAAGTGCATTGTGGTTATCGATAAATAGATTATCTTGAGGTTCGTTTATCTTTGTACCGTCTTTAAAGATTTCCCCTTTTTCATTTCTAGTGTAGCCATCTACAAGTGGTCTTTCAAACCTGTATGTCTTATCCTTTTTAACAGTGTTTCCTGAATCGTCTTTGGCAGAGTAATTAAATGTTACTGTCATGCCTGGAGAAACTTTTTGTAATTTTGTCTTTCTTGAATATACAGTTACTGGTGTGTCTTTTTTGATCTTGATATCAAAAGGTACAGTCACTTCCATCTCACGCATGTAATTATCACGCGAAATTATTCCGCCACCAGTATACGTAGCCTTATCGGCTGTTGTACGGATATCTATGGCAAATTGGTCATCACCGATTTGGATATAAGAACCTTGTGTATCGAAAGTACCTAATGTGACTAGGTCACGTCTACCGTCAAATCTTAGGGTAATTTTGTCCCCACGTTTAAGGTCGATATCTTCATCTCTTTCTGGTGCCTTAAATTCTTCAACTCCTGTTTCGTTAGAAGCAAGTAAAGTTGAGAAGAATTCGTATGCGACAATGTCTGAATCTCCAAACTTCTCTTTTAGTTTGTCTTTATCTACAAAGTATCTAACAACTGTAGAGTATCCATATCCTGTAAGCTCAGCACCACTTGGTAAGAATGTCTTGTTAGGATTAGTTGTTGTTGCAGATGTATCGAGCTTATAGTTTGTTGGCCATTTATTATCAGCTACTTGGATATAGCCTATTCCATTTTTTACCTTGATACCATCTTGGCTAATGTCTAATCTGCTATCAGCTTTTGCAGTTTTACCTGTTGCATCCGGATAGGTAATTGTGTCATCTGGATTTGCAACAAAAACTTGTGCAACTACCTTGGACTCACCTTGTGGTTTTAAGATTTCCTTAAAGCTTGCGTCAAAAGATTGTCTAAAGCCATAGTAGCCTCGGCCACTACCGTCAATAGCAAGAAAAGATCCACCACCGTCGGCAAAGGCTCCGATTGTACCGTGGGTTCTCTTTGAGTAAACATCGATATAGCCTTCTTCTTCGTTGTAGCGCATAGTGGCTGAAGCTGACTTAAAGATGTTTTCGTAGTTACGAACCACGTCTGTCATAAGTGTACCTTCTCCTAGGTTTACCCTTCCTGGAATGAAAGTCGATAAGGTATAGGATGAGTATGGTACTTCTTTTGCTTCTGCTGTTGTAGTAGAGTAGATTCTCTCATACTTTTGGTCCATAAGCCTTGCTTGGATTAGAGGGTTGTTTTTAAGAGTTCTTACAGATTGACCTTCCTTTAAAACAAGATCAATTGGTGATTCTTGTCCCCATGGTCCAATAGCTACTGTCTTTACTGCTTGTGTTCCTTTTTCTGTCATGTCCATGGCATACGTATTTCCTGAACCTGATTGGGCATCAGAAAGTTTCTCAAATCCTACAAATTCTTCATTCAGTCTATAGGTATCGTGGAAAGTAGTTGCTTGAGCTGGTCTTCCCTTACCCATACCAGATAGGCTCCAGTCAACCATGTTTGCCAGCTCAGCATCAGGTTTTATTATTAGCTTTTCCCAAACTCCAGATGTTACTCCTGCATAAACTGAAAATGATAATCTTACAACTTCTCTACCATCAGGTCTTGTATAGGTTCCTACATATTCTACTGATGGGTTTTTTAGTGGGTCGGCACTTGAAACCTTAACAAGTTTACCTTGGTGAGGTATTGGCCAGTACCTTGCTGTTTTTACATCGTCTACCCAGTTAGCAGGCTCTACTTCTGCATGTGAAATCGCTGGTATGAATGTAGCGGTTGAAAAAATCATGCACATAGCTAATGCTAAACTGACTAAACGAGTCTTTAAATTACTAATTTTCATATTTCCTCCTTTTTTTATGAAAATACACTTATACAATCTATATTTTTTATTGCAAGTGCTAGTTTCCTGATTTAAGCTCACAGTGTTGCTTTAATGGTTATTTTCATTCTAATGTTTTTGATTGATTTTATTAAAATGAAAAAACCTAATAATGTAAGTTGTTGCCTCCTCCTCCTTAATTCACTTTTGTTAAAATAAATACCGAGTTTGATATGAATATCTCAAACTAGAATAAGCTCGAGTATCAATTTTTTCAATGATGCCTTGTTCAAATTATGGTTTTCGATATTTATTGAAATCTATTATAAGATTGTCGAAATAATAAGCCGTCCAGCCTTCCTATAAATTATAAAAACTTCTACTGAGGGGATACTATTCCAATCTACTTATACGTATATTCTATCACATAAAAATAAAAATTCAACCCTAAAAGTAGATTTTTGAAAATTATTTTCAATCTGCTTGTTTTGGCTGTTTTTCAATGTTTTATATCAATAGCTACGTTTTTAATATTGAATAATAATGATATTTTATAAAGAGTACAAATATTTGTTTATTTATATTTTTATGTATATATACATTATTTTAAATTTTGTATTATTTTTGAAATTTGTCCATCACAGTTTAATAAAATAATTTTTTTGTTTAGTTTATTTGATATATTGAAATAAAACGCATTTTTGTTCATATTTTGATAATTTTTATTATAGATGGTTTATTTTTATGTAATTAATTATCTAATAATAGTCAATCTATTCTTGTTCTAGATTTTATTTAGAACAAAAATAACGTTGTATTTTATTATTTGTATAAATCTTTTTGAACATTTTGTATATTTTATCAAATAGAATTTTTTCACCAGTAAGTTTTATTCAAAATTTTTGTAAGTTCGTTAAAATTTAATTTATTATTTTTTTGTTAAATTTTATTTACACGGAAATTTATCGGGAAATTTAATTGGCAATATTTTGATGGTGGAGATTTTTAATTTGTAGAAATATATTGTTGACTTAGAAAGTTTTATTGATTATGTTAATGTTTAATGAAGTAAATGAATGAATTGAACATATTAGAGTCGTGAATTAGATTTAAAAAATTTCTTGGATTATAATTTTGTTGCTGTGATTCATAGAGAGTTTTGGGTTGATAGGGTTTTATATTGTTAGGTATTAGATTGTCATTTAATATCTTACTAACCAGAATAAACAATAATGAACTAGCCGTATGATCATGTATCACATCATTACGTTTAGCGTGAATTGTTCTTCATGTTATTAGTCTGTGATTTTTGATTATTCTAGTTATTTCTCATATAGTGTTGTTCTGTTTATTGGCTTTGGGGATATGCCTTGTCTATGAAACAAATAATCTTGTATTAGCTAGACTTTTACAAGATGACACTCGGGTCATGAATTACAGTGGGTGTGCGATTAGGTTTATTTTGCATTATTTGCATTAGTCTTGCTTATCGAGTATTTGAACTTCGTTGTTGAATGATTTGCAAAAGATTTTGCTCAACTTAGTATTAATGTTTTTCATCGTCATTAATCTATAGGTTATTTTATGAATAGATGTTTTTCATTGTCACGGATTTATAGCTTATTATTTCGTGGTTTTCATGAAGGATTTTGGTTGGCTATGCAGAAATGGACGCAAAAAAAGAGAGGACTGATGTCCTCTCTGTGTTTTTAGTATACCTACTTGCGTAAATTATTTACGTTTTTTAAGTGAAAGATAAGCTCCACCCATTGTAGCCATAGCTGCTGCTGCTATTGTAGCTGCTTCAGCTGCTGCACCTGCTTTTGGTAATTTTTTCTTGTTAGGTTTAGCTGGTGTAGCTGGTTTCTTAGTTTCTTTCTTTTCTGGTTTTTTGTTATCTTTGTTGTCTTTTTTGTCTTTTTCTTTAACTACGATAGTTCCAGCATCGATAACTTTTTCGTCTTCTTTTTTGTCAGAAGATTCTTCTTTATTTTCAGTAGTTGTGTCTATAACTGAAGGAATGTCAACTCTCTTGTTGCCTTTTTCTTCTTTTTTAGCGTCTTTTTTAGCTTCTTCAGCATTGTTTTCAGCTTTTACTTCTGATTCAGCTCTGAATAAAGCTTTTACAGAGTCGATTTTCTTACCATCTTGGTATACATCGTATCCTGTAGGAACTTTAGTAACTGTTACAGTGTATTTTCCTTCTACCATGCTCTTGAATTGGATTAATCCGTTTGCATCAGAAGTTGCAGTGTATACTTTTGAAGTATCATCAACGTTAGCTAATCTTAATGTTAAGCCTTGAACTCCCTTACCTTCAGTATCTTTTACGTGGAATTGGTAAGTTACTAATTTCTTAACTTGTTGGATTCCTTCGCTAGTTTTAGCGTATTCTTTCTTTAATTTAGCTAATTCTTTTTGTAATTCAGCGATTTTTGCGTATTGTTCACTTGAAGATAATTTAGAGAAATCTTCTAATTCTTTAATCATGTCAGCGTTTAACTTGTCAGCTAAATCGTTGATGTTTTTGTTTTGATCATTTAAGATTTCTTTAATTGCAACGAATTTTTCTTTTAATTGTTTTTCGATAGATTTTAATTCTTCAGTAACTTTGTAAGTTTTTTGGTTAGCTTCAGCATATGCTTTTGATTTTGCATCATAGTTATCTCTTGCAGAGATATATGCTTCATGAGCTGCTTTTGTAGCTGCTTTTGCATCTTCATATGCATTTGTAGCGTTGATTCTTGCTCTTTCAAGTTTAGTTAATTCTGCTACTTTGTCACCATAGTTACCATTTAATTTGTAGATGTAATCTAATCTTTGTTTTTCAGCAGTGTAGTTGTTTGCTGCTACTTCGTATGCTTTGTCTCTTGTTTCTTTAGCTGATTTTGAAACATCTGCTCTTTCATTTGATGCTGCTTCTAATGCATTGTTTGCTTTATCTAATGCAGCTTTTTTGTTTTCTTTTTCTTTTCTCAAACGAGTTAATTGTTCTTCGTTTTGTTTTTCAGCAACAGCTGTATCATAAGCTTTTACTGCTTTATTATATTCAATCTTAGCTTCATCAGCTACTGTTTGAGCAGTTTCAAATTTTCTTTGTAATCCAGCAATAGTTGTATCGTATTGTCTATCAGCTGCTTCTTCTGCTGCTTTTCTAGCATCTTTAGCTGCTTGTAATAATTTACCATAGTCGCCTTTTTTTGCTGCTAATGCATCTTTTGCTGCAATTTCAGCTAATCTAGCTTTTTCTTCGTTATCTTTTGCTGCTTCCCAAGCTTTTTTAGCTCCTTCGAATGCTGCTTTTGCTGATTCATATTCAGCTTTTGCTGCCATTTCTTTTCTTTGTAATACTTCGATAGTACCTTCAGCTGTTTCGCCAATCTTGTAAGCTTGTGCTACTATTGATTTTCTTCTAGCTGATAAATCATTGATTTCTTCTGATAATTTTTTTACTTTTGCAGCTGCTTGTTCTGCTGTTAAATACTTGTTTGTATTAGTATTAACTTCAGCTTCTTTTGCGAATGTTCCAGCTGGAACTGCAGTTACGATTAATGCACCAGCTAATGCTGCTGTCAATAATTTTTTGTTTAATTTCATTGGTTTATTCCTCCTAAAATTTTTAACCTTCATAAACTTAAATTGATATCATTTATGATAGTTTATCTGTAATTATATTTTAAATCAAATAATTTAATAAATCAAGCTTTTGAACAAAGTTTAACTTGAAAAAAACCTAATATAATTACGAAAACCGTGAATAAATGATAACGTATGTCTATGTAACTTATATTATACAATAATGAATTTTTATTTCAACCTTTTTTGAGGATTTTTTTGTTATTTTACATGATTTTAATGAATTTTTGAGGATTTTTTTAAATTTGGTGAATTTTATGATTCATTGTTCATTTTTTATGGTAGTTGATATGTTTTGCTAGGGGTGTTTTTTATGGAATTGCGCTATTTTATCAGGGGTTTTGTTAGTTTTTGCGATTTGATGTGGTTGTGGTTGGTTTTGGTAGTTTATTTTCTTCCTTATATTAATGTGTATTATTGGTGTTAGTGTTCTTGTTGATTTTTTTATTAATATTTGTATTATTTTCGTATTTTTCTGATGTTTGTCTTGTTTTTGTTTGTGGTTGGTACTGTTAGCACAAGTGGTGTGATTTATTGTGGTGTTTTGTTTTGTTGTAATGTTCGTATTTTATGGTGGTGTGATAAAGTGTTTGATTTTTTTGTTGGCAATCGGTACTGTTAGTATAAAAGATTTTTATTTTTGTAACTTTTTTGTAATTTTTACGATATTTTTTACAATTTTTTTGGTTTTTATAATAAAAAAACACCAAATTTTTTTGGTGTAAATTTATTTTACGGCGTATTTCATTTTGATGTGTTGTATTCCATCTTCGTCGAAGGGTTCGGAAGTTGTTACGAATCCCAATTTTTCATAAAATTTCTTGGCGTAGGTTTGTGCTTCGATGTTTATTGATTGTGCGTGAAGAATATTGCTCGCAAATTTTATTGCTGTTTTCATTATTTGTGTTCCATATCCTTTGCGTTTGGTGGCCGCGATTACTCGTCCGATGTGGTATGCATCATTTTGTTTGTATAGTCTGCAATAGGCTAGGATATCTTTTCCTTGTTGCAGGTAGATGTGGTCTGCGATCAAGTCGATGTCGTCTATTTCATGATAGGGGCATTGTTGTTCTACTACGAATGTGTCGACTCTTAGTCTGTAGATGTGAAAAAGTTCTTTTGTTGTGAGTTGTTCGAATGTTTTGATGTGTGTTTGCATTGTTTCTCCTAAAAAAACTATGCAATTATTGTTGCATAGTTAGTTGTGGTTGTGTTTGTTTTTTGTTGATGATTTTGTTGTGTGTATGATCTGTGAGTGTGATTGTGAATGTGATGATTAGTGACATTATCAAGAATGTTACGGCTGGTGTGAATCGTACGGGTACTGTTGGTGGAAAATGTACGAGGTAGCCGTAGTTGGTGTGCATGATTAGGTTGACTGTCATTATTCCTGCGTTCATTACGCTTGTAATCATGAGTGAATCTTTTAGTTTGAGCTCGCTTTTTCTTGTGGATAATATTGTCACGCCACAATATCCTAGTAGTAGGTGATTGATGATGTATGTGAGGTTGGTTACGTGTGGCCACAAGTATTTGGATGGGTCCGGGAATGAAAATGCGATGATGGCTCCGATGAGTCCCATCCATGCGAAGTAGCGCATGAGTTTGTCGTTGTGCAATATGTATGCCACCAGCATCATGATGGCGGATATTCTGCAATGAAATAGCGGCAATCCTTCTTTGATGAAAAGTGTATTATTTCCTACATACCATGAGAATAGCAGTATTTGTCCGCATAATCCTAATATTAATGCTGGTTTGAGTAGTTTGGTTTTATTTTTGGATTTGTATGCCAAGAATATTACTGCGACTAATGATAGTCTAAGTAGTGTTATGTTGATGTTAGTGTAGGCGTCTTCTGTGTATCTGAAAAATTCTGTCATTAATTTACTCCTCGTAGATTTACGGTGTAGCCAGTGGTGCAGACTTTTTTTATTTTTCCGTCTTTTATTACGTAGCAATTTCCGTAGATTTTGTTTTCTGTTTGTATGATGAATGCTCCATCTTCTATGGCGTAGAATTTTCTTCCGTGGCTGTCGGGTAGCGTGACATCTTCCATGATGCGTTGGTTGTCGATGCGTTCGTGTTTGATGTCTGTGTAATGTGGTAGTACGGATATGTCTACGATTCCCAGTCCTTCGAGAAATCTGTGGTAGTGCGGGGATTTGACTTCGCCAAAATATTCGGGCTGTGCGTAGACTTCACGGGCTGAGTTCATGCTTCCTGCGCTAATTGCGATGACGAGTCCTTGGTAGTCTTTTATGTATTGTTTGAGATGAATGTCATGGAAGTATTTGTTTTGCGTTGGCACGTGTCCTCCTGCAAGTATGATGAGGTTTGCGTGTGATATGAGTTGTTGTAGTTTTCTTTTTTTAAAAGGATACAATACTTCCCAACGTTTGACTGTGAATCCACTTTTCTTGAAAGCTCTTTTGTGGTGCGAGCTTATTGTGTGTGTTAGAAATGGTGTGTGTGGGTCTGATGGAATGTAGAGGCAATTGATGTCGTCTACATATTCATGGATCTTGTCGACAAATCCATTTAAGCTGTTCAGTTGTCTTTTGTCAGGGGACATTATGTCACTTGTCAATATGACGTTCATTGTTTCTCCTATGTTTTTATATTTCGTGCAAATATATTTCGATTCGTATTTTGACCCAATTATCCAATATTTCCTTGGATATTACTTTGCCGTAGAGTAGTTTGCCGGCATCCATTAATCGTGAAAATACGATGTTGTCAGCTTTTGGTACGTATCCAAGCTTTACGTTCGTATCGTTTCTGATTTCGATGGCGTTAGCATCGTAGGGATTGTTTTGTTGACGGTAAAATTCGAGCCTGTCTCCTATGTGGATGTGCTTTTCTAACTCGTCCATTCCTTCGATGTGCGTTGTTCCTGCAACATGCGTTTCAAAGAGTAATATGTCGTGTTGGAATGGCTTGTATTCTGTTAATCCATGTTTGGTGGAGTATTTTATTTTCAAATAATCATTGTTCTTTTTTACGATGTCACTCATTTTATTCCTCGTTTAGATATCGTTCAATTTCGTCGGTGTATATTTTTATTTGATATAAATATCTGTCGTACATTTCGTGGAGTTGCTTGTATCGTTCGGCAGTTTTTTGTTTATCGGCTAATGTTTCTAGCAAAATGTATGGATATGTCGTTTTGATTTCATGAATTTCTGAGTTGAGCTTGTCGACTAATAATGTCAGCCTTTGTTTTTCTTCAAATGTGTTCTCAGGTGTGATTGGTGTGTCTTCGCCAAGAGTTATCGCTATTATTTGAAGCCCCATCAAATCCCCATTTTCGTAACATTCCACAACTTTGTTGAAAAGTTCCTTTTCGTATTCCGTCACATTGGGATTCATGTCTGGGTGAAGTTTTTTGATTAGCTTTCTATAAATAGATTTTAGTTCTGCAGCATCTTCCTTGGATAGTTTCGGTAAACTTGCGCGTCGATTCGCTTCTTCGATTTCATCCAACCTAGCGTTAAGTTTCTTGTAAAATTCAGCTAGTTCTTTTTCTAATTGTTCATCGATTTTTTTCAAATCAATAGGCTTGTTGTGATTGCGACAGATTATGATAAGCTCAAGCTTTCGTTTCAGCCTTCGATAATCACACTCCGCTTCGTAAACCTTGTACTCCAGCTTTCCAAATTTCAGAATGTACTGATCCTCGATGTTCTTGCATTCATGTAACAATAAATTATCGCGTTCAAGTAAAAGCATCGACACAGACACCCTAAGCTTGTCAATCTCGTCATCGTATTTGCCATTGTGATCCACCTTAATAATTTTTTTAATCATAGACCTATCCCTCGATAATTTCTTTAGTTTATTTTACCACAATATCGGGGATTTGGGGTATTGAGTGAAAAAGTTGTGGGGTGTTTGAGATGGGAAGTAGATATGGTGAGTTTGTTTGGAAGTTAGCAATGAAACAAATAAAAAAGATCGTAGCTAAATGAGTCATCTGGAGAAGTGTAAGCCAGACGAATGTGCCACGACTTTTTTTGTTTTGTAGTTATTGAAAAAAGTAGAAAACCGTGTAAACACGGTAATCTACTTCTACCCTAATCTACTGATTTTAATGCTTCAAGCATATCTACTTTTTTCAATTTGTGGTTGACTATTACTCCCAATGCGTAAAGTATTCCTATTACCAAAAGTATCGGTAGGATATATACCCACACTTCGATGTTCGGGTTGAAGAATATTTCCGCTGGTGCAACTTTGTCGAGGATTATTTTGTGGAGAATTTTTCCGCCAAATATTCCTGCGATTATTCCAATAATCGACAAGCAGATTGTTTCACGATAGATGTACATGGTTACTTCTTTGTTGAAAAATCCCAATACTTTTATCGTGGATAGTTCTCTAATTCTTTCTGCTACGTTGATGTTGGTTAGGTTGTAGAGAATTACAATCGCAAGTAATAGCGACATTATCGTTAGCACTGTCATTACTTTCGTGAGGGAGTTGGTCATCGATTCAACTTGTATGATGACGTTGGTGTTTTGCGATACTGCTTTGATTCCGTTTGACGCCATGAATTTCGCTGTGACCTTCTCGACGTTTGTCTTGGATTTATCTTTGAGTGCGATGAAGTAGCTGTTGTCGTCTACTTTTTCTCCAACTATCGTTTCGTAGTAGTCATCACTCATGAAGATAAAATGTCCGGCGTACATTTTGGTGATTTGTGCGATTTTGAATTTTCTGTCTTTGTTTGCGATTTTTAGCGTTATCGTGTCGCCTGTATTCACTCTCATCAAATCGGCGAGTTTCTGTGATATGACTATGCCATTATTTGTGATTTTGAGAGCATCTTCGGTGTTTTTGTGTTCCAAATTGATATATGGAGAAAATGTGTCCGTGTGTGTGACAAGCATCGTAATTGTTTGTTCGTCGTCAATTCCTTTGATGTTTTTGGTTATATTTTCAAAGTGGATTGGAATGTAGCCTTGAATGTCGTCAGATTTTAATAGTCGGTCGATTTTTGCTTGTTCTTTTTCTGTGACGAAATCTTTCTTCGCTACTACTGCATCGTATTGGATGATTTGTCCGTATTGTTTCGTTTGGATGCCGTTAATTGACGATGAGATTCCAAGCCCTGCGAATAATAGCGCAACGGATCCTGCAACGCCGAATATCGTCATGAACATTCTTTGTTTGTATCTGAAGATATTACGTGCTGTGACTTTTTGCGTGAAGGTCATTCTACTCCACAATGGTGTAATTCGTTCCATGAAAATCTTGGAGCCTTTTGTCGGTGGTTTCGGTAACAAAAGCTGTGCCGCAGTTTCTCGTAGTTCTTTTATTGAGATGTAAACCGCTGGCAGTACGCTGCAAATTATCGAAAATAGCACCGATAGTCCGAGTATTTTGAATGAAAAATAATACTTGACTGATGGTAGTGTCATGTTTGCCAAGAGCGACGTGCATAAGATGTGCGGAAGTGCGTACGTTCCAAGTAGCGTTCCCAAAATCGTACCCAATCCCCCGGAGATTAGCCCGTACAACACAAATTTCTTGATGACATCAGTATCATTGTAGCCCAATGCCTTCAGTATTCCTGCGTTGTTTCGTTCTTCTTGGACAAATCTCGTCATCGTCGTGACTGTTACAAGCGCTGCGACAAGATACAAGACTACTGGGAACAAGTTGCTTACTTTAGTAATTCCCGATGACGTCGTTTCGACCATTTTGATTCCATCTCCACCTGGCATTGTCCTTCTCGTGTATGTCGAATATTTCGGCAACGATAATCCGTCGATTTCTATTTGTGCGTCGTGAATTTTGGATTCTGCGTCTTGGATTTTGTCGTCGGCTTTTTTCTTTTCGGTTTCAAATTCTTTTTTCTTGTTGTCTAGTTCTTTTTGTGACGAGGAAATTTTAATCAATCCTTCTTGAATTTGTCTTTTTGATGAGTTAAGTTGTACGATTCCATTCTTGTATTTTGTCTTGGATGCGTTAAGCTCGTTTCTTCCAGCGTTGTATTTCGCAACGGAATTTTGATAGAGCTTTTTCTTTTCGGATAGTTTAGTTTGTGCTGTGTCAAATTCATCAATTTTTTTCATTCCAGATTTGTATTGTTCAAATCCCTGATTGTACTTCGCCAATCCTTGGTTGTACTGAGCTTCAGATTGTTGTATCACTTGGGTTTGCTCTGCGATTGAACTTTCAGCTTGTTGGATTTCTGGAACATTGTCTGGGTTTATTCCCTGTTTTTTGAGTTCAGACTTTTTTTGTTCGAGGCTTTGTTTTGCTTGTTGAAGCTTTGCTTTTCCTTGTTGGATTTGTGCTTTTGATGAGTCGAGCTTCTTTTTCGTAGCATCAAGTGTTGATTTTGCTTGTGATAACTTCTTTCTATTCGCTTCGACCTCACCTTTTTTGGTGTTCAACTTTTTTTGTCCGTCGTCTAGCTGAACTTTCGCATCGTCCAATTGTTTTTTCGTTGCTTGTAGTCTTTCCTCTGCTGATTCGAGTTGGTATCTCGAATTCTTGATTTCAGATTCCTTGTTAGCTATTTGTTTTTTCGCTGATACTAGTTTTGCTTTTTCATCGTTGATTTTCTTTTGTCCGTCTGCTAATTTCTTCTCTGCATCTGATATTTCTTTCTTGGCATCTTCGATTTTCTTCTTTGATTTTGCGATTTTGTCATTCGCCTTTGATTTTATTTCTTCGAGTCGTTGTTTGCCGTTGTCTTTCAAAATTTCATCGAGTTGTTTCTGATGTTTGTCGACTTTTCTGGTGTATTCAGAATCCGTGAAGTTGATTCCGCGCACATCTTTGTAACGCGCACGTGCAATTGTGTAGAGGTCTGTGTCGAAGTTTTCTTCTGTTACTACTGCGTATCCTTCCAAGTTTCCAGATCCCGCAGAAGAATTTCCAAGAGCTGTCTTGGAGATAATTTCTGTAGAGTTCACAAATCCAGTTACAGTGAAGTCTTCTTGTTTCAAAATCTTACTGTCTTCGTCTTTTTCTTTGAATTTTATTTTATCTCCGATTTTGTATTTGGATTGGTATTGATCAGTGAGTGCTATATCTCCGATTTTTTGTGGGAAATTTCCACTCACAAGCTCAAACTTCGATAAGTTTTTCGTATTGGAAAATATTCTGAATGATGTTGGCGTGTTACCTATCGTCGCATCCGAGAAATATCCGTACTCAACATCTGCTATGTTTTTGATTTGGTCGATTTCCTTCGCATCATTTTTCGTTATTCCGTAATCGCTGATGACGTTGATATCGGACAAATTATAATCTTCGTAGTATTTGTTTGCCGTCTTGTCGATGTCCGGACCTGTGACTTTGAGTGCGACAAGTGTCATGGATCCTAGCATCATCAACAACATTATCGACAAAAATCGTCCCTTAGATTCTATAAACGATTTGAAAATCGTCTTGTTTAATGTTTTCTTCTTCATTTTAGTATTCCAATGTTTCTATGTTTTGTGGGTTTGAATTCAACTCGATATCGCGAATTTTCGCATCATGCATGTGAATAACTCTGTCCGCAATCGGCGCCAACGCTTGGTTGTGCGTAACGATAACAACAGTTGCTCCTTCTTTTCTAACCATATCTTGCAAGATTTTCAAAACTTGTTTTCCTGTGTGATAATCGAGAGCCCCTGTTGGTTCGTCGCACAATAATAGCTTCGGATTTTTCGCAACTGCACGTGCGATTGCTACACGTTGTTGTTCTCCACCTGATAATTGTGCTGGGAAATTGTCGATTCTTTCTCCAAGGCCAACAGATTTTAAAACTTCTGTTGCATCGAGCGCATCTTTCACGATTTCTGATGCTAGCTCCACGTTTTCTTTGGCAGTTAGGTTGGGAACAAGATTATAGAATTGAAACACAAATCCCACGTCATTTCTTCTGTAATTCGTGAGTTCTCTTTCGTTGAATGTGCTGATGTCTTTGCCATCTATTAACACATTTCCTTCATCATTAGTATCCATTCCCCCGAGAATATTTAGGACAGTTGATTTGCCCGCTCCTGATGAGCCGAGAATGATCGCCAATTCTCCTTTTTCTATTTCAAACGATATGTCGTTGTTTGCAATTATTTCAGATTGTCCTGATTTGTAGCGTTTGTAGCTGTTTTTCATTTCAATGTATGCCATGTGTCACCTCTTAAATAAACAATGTGTTGATTTATCTTATAAATTATTTTATATTAAAAGTAGAATTGTAACAAAACAAAATTGAACAGTTTGTTGATTTAAGGAGATTTTATGATTAGAGAAACAGATACCAGGGACAAATTAAAAAAAGCGTTGACGATTTTGTTGAACGAAAAAAGTTTGAACGATATTTCTGTGAGCGAATTGACGAAAGAGGCTCACATCAATCGTGGAACATTTTATTTGCACTACGATGATAAAATGGATTTGGTGGATAATTTGGTGGAGGAAATCTTCGAGGAATTAAAGGAGATTTTGACGTCGGAAAAAATCGGCAGCAAATATTCATACGATATTATCAAAAAAGTTATCGATTATGTAAAGGATGATTTCGATTTTATTTACGCGTTGACGATGAACAGCTACAACTACATCAACGATATGTTGAGGAAGTTTTTGTTGGCGTTGATTGATACGCTTCCGGAGTTGAAGCATTCGATTGACAATCACCCATTCTTGCCAAAAGATTATTCTACGGAGGTATTTTTGTCGTTAAATTCGGGAATTATTTTGCATTGGATTAGAAAAGGTGGCGTGGAAAGCACCGAAGAATTGGCAAATTTCTTCTATCAAGTGAGCAATTTAAAAACGACTTAGCCAATGTGACTGAGTCGTTTTGCGATTTAAATAAATGTTACTGTTTCTGACAAATCTTTTCTTTTTGTTCATTAGTTTTCCTTTAGTTTGGTTAATTGGTTATTAAAATTTTCTTCAATTAGCTCATACATCACAGAGGAGCGAATGTTCCCCAATTGATCTGTCCACGAATTTTCTTTAATTTCGGTATTGACAAAGCCTAGTTTTTCATAAACATGATGTGCCCTTTTATTCTCAGCAGTTGTTGACAATACTATTTTCTCAAATCCTTTTGAAAACAGCTCACTGATTAATAAACTTAAAATAATTTTTCCTAGACCTCTATTTTGATATTCTTCTTCACAAATTTTAATTCCAATCTCCACTGATTTATGATCAAGTTTCTTGTAATTCATTTCTCCAATTGGAATTTTATTATATTCAATTATCAACAGAGCATTATTTATCATGTCGTGATCTTTAATATTTTGTATAACTCTGTTATCGGTAGTGTTTAATCCAAGGGGAAATCCTGCATGTTCCATTACCCTGCCATCATTCCACCATTTTAATAAATTAGATACATCTAGCAAAGAGGCGTTTCTAACTAATATTTCGTTGTATTTTAAATTCATTAAACCTAAATAAATGTTACTGTTTCTGACAAATCTTTTCTCTTGTCGTGAAGTGGATTGATTTCACAATCTTCTGCAGGATAGCCAAGGTCTAGCATCATAAGGACTTCTTCTTTTGCAGGAAGGCGGAACTTCTTGTGTGTGATGTCTGGATCCAAGAAATTGATCCAGCAACTTTCTACGCCTTGATTTTTAGCGGCAAGCATCATATGAGTAGCGACTATTGTAGCATCTTCGATTCCAGAATCTCTGCTGCCTCCTGGATATGTAAACACGTTTGTCTTGTCATAAGTTACAAGCAAAACGGTGCTAGCTCCATATCTACAAGGTGTCACTTCGTCGACTTTTTTCAAGTTTTTTTCTGATTGTATTACATAAATGTGATATTCTTGTAAATTTTTAGCTGTTGGAGCTAATCTTCCAGCTTCCAAAATCTTATCCAGCTTCTCCTTTTCGACCTTTTTGTCGCTATATTTCTTGCAAGAATATCGATTTTTGATTACTTCTTCAAAATCCATATTATTCCTCCCAAATTTTTTAGAATCTAATAATAATATACCACATTTGTATTTATTTGTAATATTTTGACAAATAAAAAACCAGTATACATTCTCACGCATACTGGTCTGAATTTAATATATTATAATTTAACTACGTTAACTGCTCTGTCGCCTTTATCAGAAGCTTCAACATCGTAAGAAACTTTTTGTCCTTCTTCCAATGTTCTGAATCCTTCTTCTTGGATTGCGCTTTGGTGAACAAAAATGTCCTTGTTGTCTTCTCCTGTAATAAATCCGAATCCTTTAGTAGAATTAAACCATTTAACTGTTCCGTTACTCATAATATCCTCCTTGTTATTCCGCAGAATAACCGTACCACTGTACTGTTTTTTATTTTTTGTGATAACTAATTAATTTAAGAGAATAAAATATTTTACAAAACTTTGATTCACTACCCTTAATTACTTACTACCTTTTCAGTATACAGCTCAAATGTTATACTGTCAAGTATTTTTGAATAATAATTTTTCTGTTTTATAAGTTTATTTTTTCATTTCTTTGTGTTTTGCAGTCATAGATGTTACTTTTAATTTGAAAACCCTAGTTCTCGGGATTGCCTTCGGATTGAATTCGAAATGATCCATGTGGTATTTGTCCGTCATCACAGTTAGTGCATTGAACTTTTCTTGCGAATCTGTCACATACTCCACGATACCCTTGCCCATTATGCTCGAATAATTCATCGTGCAGTATCCTATTTCTCTATTGGAATAC
This sequence comes from Finegoldia magna ATCC 29328, assembly GCF_000010185.1. Classification (NCBI taxonomy): domain Bacteria; kingdom Bacillati; phylum Bacillota; class Tissierellia; order Tissierellales; family Peptoniphilaceae; genus Finegoldia; species Finegoldia magna. The sequence goes on from NC_010376.1 coordinate 1,479,951, forward strand.
AAATCGTGATTGCAATCCATCTCAAAAGAAGCTTTGTTGTTCTTGTCGATGAGTTCGTATTTGTATCCTTCCAACGCTCCGTGAAAATACAGCACCAATTCATTTTCAATCACTTCATATCCGAAATTCAACGGCAAAATGTATGGATAACCCTCATCATCCACAAGCCCAAGCCTACATACATCACAAGCATCAATTATCTTCAACTGTTCTTCAAAACTTGTAATCTCGCGATCTTTTCTTCGCATTTTTATCTCCTTTTCTTTAACGAATTCAAATATTGTTTTTGTTCCGGTGTAATTCTGAAACTTTCCCTCGCTTTTTGGATTGTTTTGTTGTGTGTCCACTCATCCAGTAAATTATCTTCAAGCACAAATATAACATCGTCCCATTGTTTTGCAAGCGCCGTCGCGAAAAACCACGCAACAATCATATTCACATAATATTCTTCGCTTCTGATTCGCGTTGCTATTTTTAAATACTCTACCTTGAACTTTTCATCGAGGAAATATTTCATCAACAAACAAATCGCCACTCTCACTGTATATGCGTGAGATGATTTTGCCCACAATTTTATTTTCTCGATTAATTTGTCGGTGTTTTTTGTGAAAATTTTCGGTGAAATGCAATCGCACACCGCCCAATTATCGACAAACGGAAGAAATCTCTCCAAATGATCGATGCAATCATCGTAGTTTTTCATATTGGAAATCAAAATAGATTGAAGCATATTTTCTTCGTAGTATGTGTGTGGCAGATCTTGCATGAAAATTTGTGCCTGTTTTTCGTCAATTTTCTTGGCTAATTTTCTCAAATCAGGCATCCTAACTCCAATTATCGTGGATCGGTCGATTGTCGGAATTAGTTTCGCTTGAAAGTCTCGGTATTTCAAATCTTGCAAGGATTGAAGCTCATTAATTACGTTCATTTTTATTTCCAAACGTAGTATAAATCTTGTATCCAACACTTAATGTCATCAATATTCCAAACACAAAAAGTTTTATCGCGATAGATGAATTTCCTTGCTTAAAATATCCGTAACCTACCCAATACAACAAAACTGTCACGATTGCAGCGATTATCCAGAAAATTCCCACGATTATTTTGTAGATTTTGTTGAGCGTAGGATTGTCTTTTCTATTTCTGAAAATTTTTTCGAATAAAGCTAGAAGTGCCAAAGCTATCAGCACGTAAATTATGTTGTAAAAAAATTTATCCATAATATCATCCTTTGCAAAAATTTATGTGTACAGCTATTTATGTTTATATTATAATATGAATGGTGATTAAATGAAATACGTATTTTTGTTGAGTAGCAAGGCTGGAGAAGGCTCTTTTTCAGAATTGGAACACTCTATTGTCAAATGCTACGAGAGCAATAATTTAAAATATAAAATAATAAAAACTGAATACAAAAACCACGCATCGGAAATAGTTCGTAAGTACAGCGATTGTTCGGACGTCGTCTTGTATGTGTGTTCGGGAGATGGAACGTTAAATGAAGTTGTAAATGCGATGAAACAAACCGCTGCGAAGTTCAGTGTGGGACTCATCCCTTCTGGAACAGCGAATGATTTCTCCAAGAATTTCGATTATTCAAACTTCAAAATCGAAGACACAATTAAACCCATTATTGACGATATTGATGTGATAAGAGTAAATGACAGATACTGCGTGAATGTGCTTAGTTTCGGATTTGATACGGTGATTTTAAACTCGGTGTACAAATTATTAAAGAAAAACCCAAAACTAAAGGCAAATGCATATCCTGTTGCAGTGTTGCAGAATTTATTTAAAATACCAAAATACAAGCTAGAATCCAGCACAAGCAACGGAGAAAACGGAGAGGTTAGTTTGAAAGGATATTATCTTCTCGGTGCAATCTGCAACGGCGGCTTCTACGGCGGAGGATTCAACCCTTCACCTTATGCGAATATAAAAGATGGCATATTGGAATTGTGCTTGGCAGAAACAATGCCATTGTATAAGCTAATACCGTTGATTTTCAAATACAAAAAAGGCGCTCACTTGTCCAATTCGCTTATTCATTTTCAAAAATTGACGAAAGGATATATAAAATTCGAAAAAGAATTGATGGTCAATGTCGACGGAGAAATCTTCACGACTGATTTCTTGGATTTTGAAGTGGTTCCAAAAGCATTTCGATTTGCTAAAGTTTGCGATTATAGGAAGATTTAGAGTTTTTGTCACGGATATGATACAATATCCGTGACAAATTGAAGAAATATATGAAATTTAAACAAGAAATCAAAAAATCAGAGCCTTATACAGCTCTGATTTTTGTGTGCAATTATTTGTATAATATTATTTGCTAGCTTTTTCCAATTCCAATACTACTGAGTTTGGAACAGATTTTTCCCCACCAACTATGATAAAGTAGTCGATTGTTTTCTTAACGTAGTCTTTTACTTCTTTTGAAGCTCCGTTTTTGCTAACTAATAATATTGGTGTTTTGTGGCTTGCAGCTACTGGAGATGTTACCAATGCATCTGCGAATACTTCGCCGCTTGCTACGTATGTTAATTGTGTTTTGAAAAGTTGATCAGCAATTTTTGCGGAAGTTTCGTATCTGTCAGCTCCAGCAATTCTTTGCGTATCTTTTGGTAGGTCTTTTTCAACATTTTCAGACACCGACATTTTTCCACCAGCTATTATTGTCTTGTTAATTTCGTATGATTTGATAACTTTTGCTATGCTTGGATCAATTTCGTCTTTTTGTACTAATAAGATTGGATAATATTCACCAGCTGCATATGCTCCTGCTGTTAATGCATCTGCGAAGTTTTCTCCACTTGCGATAACTGCTGCGTGTTTCACTTCTTTCAAATCTTCTACGAGTTTTTTCGCTAATGCTGCAGATGTTTCGTATCTGTTGTTACCAGCGATTCTTTCGATATTTTTGTCTTTGTCGTATTCTAGTAAAGCATCGTGAACATCTTTTGTGATAGATTTTTCCCCACCAACGATTATTACGTTAGTAGCTTTTAATCTTTTGATTTCTGTCTTTACTCTGTCATCAAGTTTATTACTTTCTGTCAATAAAATTGGCGCTCTTAATTTGTGAGAAATGGATGCTGCTGCAAGTGAATCTGGGTAGATGTCACTTCTTGCGATGATAACTGTACTAGCGCTTGGATATTCTTTTTTGGAAACTTCGATAGCTGTGGCAATTCTGTCAGATCCAGCAAGTCTCTCAATATCTTCTTCTTTATCTGAGAACTTCACATTCATAGTTACTTTTAAATAATTTTTGCCACCTGCATTGTAATCGTAAGTAACAGTTTTTGCATCTTTATCTACTATTAATTTCTTTCCATCAAACTTAGCTGATTTTAAATTTTTTACTTTACTAGGATCAAACTTACCTGGAAGTTTTGTCAAATCAAGCGAATTATCTTTTTTGCTTATTTCAACATCCAATTCTTGAACTGTTGGATTATTCAAATCCAAATTAGCATTTTTAGTAGTTGATAAGTCTAAGTTGCTTAATTTGTTATTTCCGCATTCTATATATTTTAATCCACTGCTTTTTTCAAGATTTAAACTTTTTAACTCATTATTGTTACATTTTATTTGTAACATTTTGGAGTTATTAGTTATATCTATATTTTCTAATTTATTGTATCTGCAATCAAGTTCTTCCAAATCTTTACATGATTTTAGATTTATTTCTTTAAGAAGGTTGTCATTGCATTTAACATTTTTAATTTCTGTGTTTTTAGACAAGTCTAATTTTTCAAGAATATTGTTACCACAATCTAGATTTTTTAGGAATATTTGTCTACTTAAATCCAAGTTAGAAATCCTGTTATATTTGCAATCTAATTCTTGTATCATTGAATTGTTAGTTAAATTAAGACTTGTAAGTTGATTTTTATCACATTCTAACCTTACTAAGTCGGTGTTCTTGCTTACATCTAAATTTCTTAAACCAACTTCTGAGCAGTATAAGTTTTTAAGTTTTGTATTTTTACTTACATCTAATTTTTTGATAAAAGTATTGGAACAGCCAAATGTTTCTAAGTTATTTTTGTTGCTCAAATCTATTTCTGATATTGGGTTGTCTATAATATATAACTCCACAAGTTTTGTGTTCTTACTCAAATCAAGAGTGAAAAACTTATTTGAGGAACATATTAGTGTAGTTAAATTCACATTATCACTTACGTCTAATGTTGTTATTTCTCCGCCTGAGCAATCTAAATATTTAAGGTTTGTACAATTTTTTAAATTTATTTTATTTAATGGACAGTTATATGTTTCTATCTTTTGTATTTTTTTATTATTACTTAAATCAATATTTTCCAGTCTACCTAATCCGCAGCTAAATTCCAATAATTCCGTGTTTTTACTTAAATCAATAGATTTAATTGGGTTTTTCCCACATTCAACTTTTTTAAGTTTTGTATTTTTAGTAATATCAAGGCTTGTTAAGCTTGAATTAGTACATGTCAATTCTTCAAGTTCAGTGAAATACTCTAATCCCTTTAAGTTACCAACCAATTTACCCGCTACATCAATATTTTTTATAGCTTTAATTTCTGATTCACTCAATTTTCCATTTTCATCAGCATCATATTCTTTTGCTTTAAGCATTTTTCTGAAATTAGCATCAGGAAAATTTGTTTCATTGATTTCAACATCTTGCGCAGCAGCAAATGATGAATTAAATGAAAACGCTCCTATAATCAATGCAAATACAAGGATTACTTTGATTAACTTGCTTGTTTTTTTCATATATTCCTCCGTTTTTTATATTTAATTATATTTTAACTCATTTATATTTAATTTCCAATGTTTGTTTCGCGTTTTATTTTTAAAATAATGTCTGTTTTTAAGACAGCAAAAAAGCTGTTCAATAATATGAACAGCTTTCTTATTAGGGTGTTTTTGAAAAATATATTTATTTTTTCTTCTTGTTTGTTATATAAGCTCCTCCCAAAGTAGTGATTCCAGCGATTGCTAATGATATAATTTCATTCTCATATCCTGCTTTTGGTAGTTTTTTCTTGTTTGAAGCTTTCTTATTGTTTTTATTAGTTTTATTCTTTTCAGATTTTTCGATGTTTATTTCAACCTTTGTTTTAATAACTGTATCTTGTTCAGTTGTTTTTGTTGGTTCGTTAGGTTGATTTGTTTTTCCATCTTTTGCGAATAAAGAATATACTTTTGTAGTGGATCCTTTGATAGTTGCTACTACTGTCACAACAATTTTGTCTCCATTTTTGTATCCTGTAGTGTCTACTGATAATTCTCCAGTTTTTGGATCAATCTTAACGCCTTTTGGTGAATTCTTGTCTAATGAGAACATAACTCCTTGTGGCATTTTGATAATCTTTCCAGATTTGTCCTTGAACACTGGTGTTACTTTAATTTTTGCACCTTTTTTAACAGTTTTTATTTCGTAATGCAATGATAATCCATCCATTGATTTTTTGTTTTGAGTTGATGGTTTCTTCGCATTTTTTTCTGGTCTTTTCATTTCCGGTGTTTTTGTTTCTGGTTTTTTCACATCAGGTGTTTTTTCTGGTGTTTTTTCTGGTTGCTTTTTGTTATTTGAAGGATTTGTTGTTTTTCCAGGATTTTTCACTTCTGGTTTTTGTTCAGGAGCTTTTTTTTCTGGTTTTTTTACATCAGGTTTCTTTGCTTCTGGCTTTTTATTGTCCTCTGGCTTTTTATTATCTCCAGGTTTCTTTTCACCTTCAGGATTTTTTTCTGTTTCTGGTTTTTTTACATCAGGTTTCTTTGTTTCTGGGTTTTTATTATCTCCAGGTTTCTTTTCATCTTCAGGTTTCTTTTCTGGATTTTGTTTTTTGTCAGATTTTTGAGCAACTTTTGAAATTCTTGGAGAATCTTTTTTGCCTTTTTCTTGTTGTTGAATTATAAATTCGTCTCCTTCTTTTGCAGCTTCGTTCAAATCAACAGACCATTTTCCATCTGTTCCAACTGTAGCTTTTACTTCTTTTCCATTTTCGCCTTGCTTTGTTACTACAATTGTTGCTCCTGGAACTCCTTTACCAGTTACTTTTTTATCCCCTGCTTTAATTTCATTTACTACTGGGAAGGCCGATAATTTGTTTTGTTGATTATTATTTTCAGGTTTTTTATTATTTCCTGGTTTGTTTTCATCTGGAGTATTTGTTTCTGGTTTCTTAACTTGTGGTTTCTTTGGCACAGATTTTAAAATTCCGATGGAATCTCTCTTACCTTTTTCTTGTTGTTTGATTATGAATTCGTCTCCATGTTTTGCTGCTTCTTTCAAATCAACAGACCATTTTCCATCTTTACCAACTGTAGCTTTTACTTCTTTGCCATTTTCACCTTGTTTTGTCACTACAATTGTAGCATCTGGCGCTCCTTGTCCTGTTATTTTTGCATCCCCTGCTTTAATTTCATTTGCAACCGGGAATTTCGACAATTCTTTTTTCGATTCATCTTCTTTTGCTGGTGGATTTGGTTTGCCTTTATTATCATCAGCTGGTTTTTGAGGTTTTTCTTGTTTTGATTTAACTATTATAGTTTTCTCGCCATTTTTAAATTGTTTAGTTTGATATACAGTAACTTTGTCTCCTTCTTTCAATTCATCTACTAAATTTGCAGACCAGTTACCATGTTCATCAACAGTCGCATCTTTGTTGATGACTTTACCTTGTTCGTTTTTCAACTCTATGATAATACTAACTTTATAGCCTTTTGCTGCTGTTCCGCTTAATATTTTTTCGCCTGCATAAGCATCTTTTATTGTTAATTTAGCTTCTTCTTTTTCTCGTTCCTCTTTTTCACGAGCTTCTTTGTCATCATCTGATGGTGAATTTGGTTGAGGTTTTTTATTGTCTTCTTCTGGTTGCTTATCTGCTTCTCCAACAGTTACTTCTGTTAATTCTGAAATTTTCTTGTCTGTTTCTGTTTGATGAGCGTAAATCTTATCGCCAGCTTTAAACTTTTTGGCATCAATTGTAACTTTCCAATCTCCGTTTTGATCAACTGTTATATCTGTTGCTAAGATATCGCGGTTTTCCGAGTCTTTATATTTCCTTCCAAGATCTATTTTTGCCCCAGGTTCTCCCTTTCCAGAAATTACTTTGGCTCCTTCTTTTACTGAATTTATTGTCGGTTTTTTCGATATTCCTTTAACTTTTATGTTTGTTGTTTCTAAAACCTTGTCATCTTTTTTTTGAACGGCGTAAATAGAATCGCCAGCCTTAAACTTTTGGGGATCAATTTTAGCTGACCAACTTCCATCTTCTTTTACATCTACATCTTTAGCTAAAAGAACATTTTCAGTCACGTTATTACCCATTTTTGCAATATTTACTTTTGCTCCAGGTTTTCCAGTTCCTGATATAGTTTCATCTCCTTCAGTAACAGGATTTATTGTAAGTTTTTCTAATTTCTCTTGTGGGTTTTGTTGTGGATTTTTAGGGTTATTTTGATCAGGATTTTCGGCTTTCTTTGCTTGTACTTCAGCACTTACTTGGATAGGACGCTCTTTTCCTTCTTGCTGATTAACTAGAATAGTGTCGCCTTTTTTCAATTCTATTCCTTCAGGAATATTCAAAGTCCATTTACCTTTATCATTTACTACTATATTTGATCCCATGATTTGACCTTGACCACTATTAAACTTTGTAACATCGATTTTAGCTCCTGGTTTTCCAGTTCCTGATATAATTCTTTCACCTTCTGTAACAGGATTTATTGTAGGTTTTTCTGATTTTGCTTGTGGCTTTGCTTGTCCATCGTCTTGAGGTTTTTGTTTTCCAACATCAGGTTGTTGGTTATCTTGTTCGTTCTTCAAAGTTGCAATAGTATATCTTGCTGTCGGTTTTTTATTACTTTCAGTTTGAATTACTCTTACTTTGTCGCCTTTTTTAATCGAATCTTCATTAACATCAACTTCCCATGTACCATCTGGTTTTACTGTTGTTTCTCCTGCTTTTTCAGGTTTATTTAATGTCTTTTCGATTTGTACTTCAATTTTGGCACCTTTTACGCCAGTTCCCGTGATTTTTGTTTGACCTTCTACAACTGGGTTTATTCCAGGATTTTCACTTTCTTCTTTTCTCACAGTGATTGTCGCCTGTATTGTAGATGAAGTTTTGTCCTTATATGTTATCTTCACATTTACTGTTACATTTTCATCTTTTTCAATATTTTTAAATTTAGTAGAATCTGGAGTGTAGCTAATCATTCCTGTATTTTTATCAACTGTAGCTCCATCTACAGAATTTTGTGCCAATTCAAATGTTGTACCTTCAGGGATATCAGTTTTCGTATTATTTTGATTAAATGAAACTTTCATTGTTGTACTTTGGCCAACATTTACAAGTCCAGGTACACTTCCATAAGTAGCAGTGTATTGTGTATTCATTTTTTCTACTTTTTCTTCAGGTTTTCCTATGTCTTCAGCTTTTGCTATAGGATCAACTGAGCTACCCTTTTGTATATTTGAATTATGATTTATTTGATTTGTTAATAACTGAGAATGATCCTCTTGTCCTACTGGAGGAACAGTTTTTCCTTCTAAAAAGTCTTTGTTTTCTTTTTGTGTAGTTTTTGATTCATCTTTTGTTGTTTTTTCTGCTTGCTCAGATGATACAACTGTGTTTGATTCTTTATTTGCGTATGATAAATTTGGAGTTAAAGCAATCGCATAGCCTAAAAAGCATGACACAACTCCTATTGATAATTTTCTTAATCCGTATCTTAGTTTTTTGTTCAAACTATTTGCCTTCTTTTCTTCGATAATTTTGTTAAGTTTGTTTTTCTTATTCATCTCTTTTCCTCACAATTTTTATTTTAGCTTTTCTTAATTTTTGAATAAGCTAATTTAGTAAAATACTATTTGTATTTTTTACAATGCATATTTTACCATGTGATAATAAAAATTAAAATATTTTTTTCTAAACGTTCGGTGTTTTCCATCTAACGCCTTAATGTCAATCTTTTTAGCTTTAAAAATTTGAATTTTTAGACATTTTTAAATGATAATCCGTTTTCACAATCTAAATTTTTATAGTATTTTTATGTTTTTATTTGTATTTTTTGTTTATTTCGTGGATAATTCTCATCATTTTTTAATAGAAATTTTATTTGTTTTGTTGTTATTCATTTCATTTTTATTTCATAATTTTTTATTTTATTTTCGTATTTTAATATGCTTGACGTAGTTTACGAGAAATTTTTTATTCTTTTTTCTGAATGATTCTATTATTTTTCACAAATTTCACTTAATTTATTTTTATTCATTGAATTTATCTAGCTAAAGTTACGGGTGATTTTTGCTCTAATCTGATATTTTTTTGTATTTTTATTCGTATAATGAACTATATTTCACATTCATTTCATAATCTTTAATTATTTTTAAATATCTTTTTAATCCGTAATTGCTAGCGTTGTTATCTATTTGTGAATATTCTACAAATTATTACAAAAATGAAATATATTTTGAACGAATCCCTTGTTCCTCACAATTAACGGCTTATTTTTTATTGAAATTGAATATTTCCTAACAATATATTCATTATTTTTGCACAAAAAAACTGACCCTCACAGTCGTGTGACTGTTGAAGATCAGTTTTTTATTAGGATAAATTCTTTCCAGATAACTTGTACACTTTTTTCGCTCTGTTTTTGAGTCGTGAATCATGCGTTACACAAATTATGGTCATTTTTTTATTCAATTCGTCAAGCAAATCCAAGAATTTGTCGACGTATTCTTCATCTAAGTTTGCCGTTGGCTCATCTAAGATTAAAAGTTCTGGCTCATTTATCAACGCTCTTAGAATCATAAGTTTTTTGATTTCTCCACCGGACAAATTCTTCGCACTGTTAAGTTCGAGTAATTCTTCCATGTCGTATTTTTTGATGAATTTCTCATAATCAAAATCATCCACACCTGAGATTTCTGCTTTCATTTCCAAGTTTTCCTCGACAGTTAATGCTGGAAACACAATCAAATCTTGTGGCACAAATGATATTTTTTTGGAGCGAAGATCAGATATTTCTTCATCTGTAAACTCTTTTACTTCGTTGGAGAAAACTTTTACGCTTCCCTCATCGTAATTCAAAAATCCCAAGATAACATTTAGAAGTGTACTTTTTCCTGCGCCACTTGCTCCGACTATTGCGATGTAGTCATTTTCATTTACAGTTAAGTTCACATCTTTTAGAACTTCGTTTTTTCTGTCTTTATTGATAAGGTAGCTTTTTGATAAGTTTTGTATTTTTAATATTTCCATTTAATTACCTCTCAATTTAAGCGCCAATTCGTCTTTGGATATTTTGATTACGTTGAATATTTGTGTGATTAGTGCAATCACTACAACAACTAATAATGTTATTGCTGAAATTATTAGAATTTGTTTTGCATTTACGCTCATAAATGCCAAGTCCAAAGATTTTTCGATTTGTCCGGAGAACAACTTGACTGTTAGTATGGATAATCCAATTCCGATTACTGCTCCTATTATAGATAATACTACAGAGTATTGTAGAATTATAGATTTTAGTTTGCTCTTTGTTATTCCAAGTATTCTTAATGTCGCCATTTGCTTTTCTTTGTCTTTGAAATCAACTGTGAATATCGAAATCAACACGATTATTGCCATTATCAACGTAAAAGTTAATAATATTTTCAAATATTTCATCAAAGAGAACATTTCTTTGGATAGGTTGTCGACGAAATTTTTGTTCATAACAACCATTGTAGACGTTCCTCTAAGTGATTTCATAAGGTTTACTGTTACTTGCTCGCTGTCCGCATTATCTTCCTTTTTGATCATGATGGAAGATATTTCAGAATTTGGAATGTATTTTTCCGGATGAACTTTGGCGGCATCATGTAACATTTTCTTCGCCGTATCAAAATTCATGAAGATTGCATTATCAAATCCAAGACCAGTTTGCATTAGTTTGGATTTGACAGTGTATTTTTTGCCGAAAAAAGTCAATGTATTTGCATCAACAACGCTTACATTATTACCAATTAAAATCTCATTGTCTTTCAATTCTTTTACATCTTGTTTCATCCAGGGTTTGATCGTGAAGTCTTTTTCAAAATCAATTCCTATTGCTTGGACAGGAAATGAACAACAAGATTCTTGAAGAGTTGCAATGTACAATTGTGGTGCTGCTTGTTTGACGCCTTCGACTTTTTGCACTTTATCAAGTACATCATTTTTCATATAGAATTCAGAAGGTTTACCTGATACGAATAATGTTTCTTGTTCTTTGCCGCTTTTTTCTGGAACAATCATCATGTCTGCACCAAGTCTTTGTTTCATATTGTCGATTGAATTGTTAAGTCCAATCGAAAAATACATGCTGACAAACAAAAGTGCGGATACAATTGCCATTATCAAAACTATTACGAAAGTTCTGACAGAATTTGATGACATCCAGTTTTTAAGGTAAAGTTTATTTTTCATCGATACTCTTCTTCAATACAACAAGGTATGCTATAGAAATTATAGCAAGTATAATAGAGCAGAATGAAACTGCTGGAATTGTCTTCATTTGACAAGCGGCACCTGCGTGTTTACAACCACCTATTACAAATTTTGCTAATAGAAATGAATCGATAGCTAATACAGGAACTGCAATATTAATTCCCCATTCGATTTTTTCGTCTTTAATAATGTATGCTATGGCTAATAAAATAACGATACTTACAGCAACAACTGTAACTGCATTTGACATGTGGAAGCATTTCATAGGCATCTTACCTGGCATAACCATGCATGGTTTTGCGATGACTTTTGGTATTAATGCTAAAATAATTGCAGCTACCAATTGTAAAATTTTTAAAATTTTTTTCATATTTTTCTCCTTAAATATTTAATGATTTTTAGTATTAATTTCTCATTATTCACAAATCATTCTACCATAGTTTTTGTTAATTCATTGATTGAATTTTTTTATAAATAACGTGTTATTTGTGTTTATTTGCAAATTTTTTTCATCAATTTTTACAAAAACACCGTTCAAACATTGAATTAATAACACTTGTTGATTTTATTTCATTTATTGATTTTTTCTATAAGTAAAAATTCGTTTGTTAAATTTCTTTACAATTGGGTATATTACTATAAAGTATTTGTGTATTTTGTAAAATAAAAGGTATATGATAAAATATATATATTAAATACCACGAAAGAGATAATAAAATGGATTTAAAACAATTAGAAACATTCATCACGGTTGTGGAATGGGATAGTTTTTCTGAGGCAGCTAAAAGGCTATATCTTACACAACCTACGATTAGTACTCATATAAAACAAATTGAAAACGAATTGAATACAGAATTGTTGAAAAGAACAACGAAAAAGTTGGAGCTTACACCAGAAGGCAGAGAATTTTATAATTATGCTAAGTCGATTTCTAGAATTATGGAAAGTATGCAGGATTCTTTTTCAAAAAAAAGCCTTACTACTTTTAATATCGGAGCAAGTTCTGTTCCTGCAACCTATATTCTACCCTCTCTTTTATCAAAATATCACAAATCTCACATTAAAACTTTGGTGAATATAATTCAATCAGATAGTTTAACTACGATTGATGGCGTTATAAATGGTTCTATAAATATTGGAATTGTCGGCATGACTACTATGGATAAGGAGCTTACTTTCGAAAAAGTTCTCAGTGATAAGCTTGTAATTGTCACGCCTTATAACGATTATTACAATGCATTGAAGAAAAACAACGTGAAGATTAGTTCTATTTTAAAAGAGCCGATAATTTTTCGTGAACAAGGTTCTGGTACATTAAAAGAATCTATGAAAATGATTGATGCTTTGGGTATTAGCAAGAATTCTCTGAATTTAATAGGAACTGCAAATAGCACCGAAACTTTGAAGCAATGCATAAGAAGTGGAATGGGAATATCAATTATGAGTAAGCTTTCTGTAGAAGAGGAAGTCGCAAATAATCAATTGATTTCTTTCAAGATCGACGATTTTGAATCGGTACGTCACTTTTATCTTGTGTATCGTTCCAACACATTATTGTCAGAACCTGTAATAGATTTTGTAAAGTTTGCAAAAAAATACTTAGAAGAAAATTTTTAGTTCATAAAAATAACCGCAATAGCTATATTAGCAATTGCGGTTTTTGTGTGTTTGTTTGGTTAATTTAGACTAATTAAATTATATCAAAGTATAGCGAACGAGTCCTCTGGAAAAAATTTTATAAAATTCAATCGAGAAATTCGTTAAAAATTCAATTGTTTGAGCGTAAGCGAGTTTTGAATTTTAGAATTTCGAGATTAGAATTTTCAAATTTTTGTAAGCGAGACGAAGTGAGTTATACTTTGATATATTACCTGTCATTCTTTATTACTTCAAATCTTTTTGTTTTTCCTTGTCTTTTTTGTCGATTATTTTTGCAAATATCAGGCTCACAACAGTAAGTCCCACTACCAAAATAATCGCTTGGTAGAATTCCTTGGATCCTACATTTAACACTTTATCCCCCAAATTCAAATATACAAGTGTTCCGGGAATTATTCCAAGAACTGATGCAAACATGTATTTGGATAGGCTTATATTTGTCAAACCGAATCCGTAATTTATAAGATTATATGGAATAATCGGAATCAATCTACAAATAAACAACAGCGTGAATAATTTTGAATCAGGAGCGTTCAGTATTCTGTCTCTGTTTTTTTCGGAGAATTTTTCATTAATCATCTTGACTACATAATCATGTCCGATTTTTCGTGAAAGTTCGAACATCAACAAGCAGTTCATCGAAGCTCCAACAACTGTATAAATGCTTCCTTTTACAAGCCCAAAGCTTACTCCACCGATTAATGCCAACGCTGGAACTGGAAAGAATCCTATCGGAAGAATCGTGAACAATAAAATATACACAACTGCTCCCCATGGGCCAGATTTTTGTACCAAATTTCTAATCGAATCGTACGGAACGAATACCATTAGTCCCACAGTTAACAAAACTAAAAGGACTATCATAAATATTTTTTTAAATTTTTCCATTTGTCACCTACCTATTATTTGAATTAATTGTATCGTATAAGTTTAATATCTTCAACCAAAAAAATGCACACAGCTTTTGCCATGTGCATTTCTAATGTTTCTAAACTTTCAAATCAACAGAGTATTCTGTATCGTATTTTGAAATAATTGGTTTGACGTCTTCTTCGATGAATTCTACCACTTGCTCTGGGCATCTTCCAATATAAAGTTTGCCATCTAAAAGTGAATTCAAATCGTCTTTGTTTAAATTAAAGGCTTCGTCTTTTTCCAATAATTCTAATAAATTGTTGTCTAGTCCTTCTTCTTTTACTCGTCTACCTGCAACCATAGAATATTCTCTGATTTTTTCGTGAAGTTCCTGTCTGTCGCCCCCACGTTTTACAGCTTCCATCAATATATTTTCAGTCGCCATAAATGGCAATTCTTCATTAACGTGAGATTTGATTTGGTTTTCGTAAACAACAAGTCCATCGGTAACGTTGATTGCAATTTCCAAGATACTATCCACTGCCATGAAGCTTTCTGGAACGCTCATTCTCTTATTTGCGGAATCGTCCAATGTTCTTTCAAGCCATTGAGTGCTAGCCACAAATTGTGGATTTTGAACTAAACTCATCACATATTTTGCAAGTGATGAAATTCTTTCGCATCTCATTGGATTTCTCTTGTAAGCCATCGCTGATGAACCTATTTGTGTTTTTTCAAATGGTTCTTCCAATTCTTTTCTGTTTTGCAAAAGTCTGATGTCATTTGTCATTTTGTGAGCTGATTGTGCAATTGAGGATAGAACTTGAAGCACGTGGTAGTCGATTTTTCTAGTGTATGTTTGTCCACTCACGCTAACTGCACTTTCAAATCCCATTTCTTTTACGATTTTCTTTTCCAATTCTTTTACTTTGGCGTGGTCATTGTCGAAAAGTTTCAAAAATGACGCTTGAGTTCCAGTCGTTCCCTTTACTCCTCTCAATTTCAAATTTTCTTTTCTGTAGATGACTTCTTCCAAATCTATTAGAAAATCTTGAATCCACAAAGTAGCACGCTTTCCAACCGTTACTAATTGTGCTGGTTGGTAGTGAGTGTAGCCAAGTGTTGGCAAATCTTTGTATTTAATTGCAAAATCAGACAAGTGTTTAATCAAAATCGCAAGTTTTTTCTCTACGATTTCAAGTGCGTTTCTCATCACGATAATGTCAGTGTTATCTGTTACATAGCAGCTTGTCGCTCCCAAATGGATAATTCCAGCTGCATTTGGACACACTTCGCCGTATGTTTTTACGTGAGCCATTACATCGTGGCGAAGAATTTTTTCGTATTCAGCTGCCTTGTCGAAATCAATGTCTGAAATGTGTGATTGCAATTCTTTTATTTGTTCGTCTGTAATATTAAGTCCCAATTCTTTTTCGGATTTCGCCAATGCCAACCACAATCTTCTGAAAGTTTCAAATTTTACTTGTGAACTGAAATTGTGGCTCATTTCGTGGCTTGCATATCTCGTATTTAATGGACTTTGGTAAATATCGTTGTTCATTATTTCTCCTTGAAGTATTCTACTGCATTTCTAAAAATATTTTGTTTGTCGATGTCGTAAATATTTTTATACAAATCGTCTGCGATTCTTTCAGTGTGACACATTCTTCCCAAAATCTTACCATCTCTGGACAAAATTCCTTCGATATTGTAGTCCGATCCGTTTGGAGAGATTTTGTAAGCTGAGAAAACTTGTTCATTATCCAAAAGTTCTTGGAGTTTGTCTTCTTTGATTACAAATCTACCTTCACCGTGTGAAATCGGCATTCTGTAAGTTTTGTTCAAGTCAATTCCATTTGTCCATGGACTGTTATTAGTCAAGCATAATGTATCTACAAAAGTTGCAATGTGTCTTCTGTTTGTGTTAAATGTCAAGTTTGGATCGTCTTCTTGTGGTGATGTAACTTTTCCATAAGGAAGAAGTCCAGTCTTCACCAAGGCTTGGAATCCGTTACAAATTCCAATTACCAATCCGTCGTTTTCGTTCAACAAATAATCTATCGCACTACTTATTTTCTCATTTCTTAAGATATTTGCCAAGAACTTTGCTGATCCGTCTGGCTCATCTCCTAGTGAAAATCCTCCAGGAATGGCAAATATTTGCGCTTTTCTGATTTTTTCTGCCAAAACATCGATAGAATTTAATATATCTTCTTGGTTTCTGTTTTTGAATAGAACAATTTCTCCATCAGCTCCATTTTCTTTGAATGCGTTCAATGTATCCCATTCACAGTTTGTTCCAGGAGCTGCCAAGATTACAACGTGAGGTGTATCAGTTGGTTTCTTGGATTTCATTCTACGTTGTTCGATTTTTTTGTTTTCAATTGGTTTGTATTCGATTTTTTCTTTTGGTGTGAATACTTTATTTAAAACTTGAGTGTAGCCTTCTAGTAATTTTTCTGAATCTAATTTGACATCATTTACGATGATTTCATCACTAAATTCACCGATGTGTTCTATATTTTCGTCGTCATCGATGTATTCAACTACGAAACTTCCGTACATTGGATTGTACAAATTATCAAATTTGATATTAAATCCAGTATTTCCTACAGATTGTTCAAATATATTTGCCAACAGACCTTTTTTGTCCAATGCAATCGCAGAAATTATGTTTTTGTTTCTGATTTGTTCTGTGATAAAATCGAAATTTTCTTCCAATTTTTCAAGGTTCAATGTTCCGTCTTCTTCGTAAGGTGTTCTCACAAGACCGATTTTGCCCTTGCCTTTCAAATCATTCGTAATGATGTTGTCCACATCTTCGTGAGTCACTGCAAATGAAATCATTGTTGGTGGAACTGTGATGTCTTCGAAGTTTCCACTCATACTGTCTTTTCCACCTATTGGCATTGCTTTGAAATACTTAGAAACAGTGAACGCTCCAAGTAGTGCCTTCAATGGTTTGGACCAGATTTTTTTATCCAACATTTTTTCGTAATATTCTTGGAATGTCAATCTGATTAAGTTTTTATCTGAACCCAATGCGATTAATTTACTGATTGATTCTACAACTGCGTAGTATCCTCCCAAGTATTGAGATTGTACGGACAAATCAGCGTCAAATCCGTAGCTCATCATGGATACAGTTTTCATAATTCCATCCATTGTAGGAATTTTTGCAACCATCGCTTGTGATGGATTCAATTGCAATTTACCACCCATTGGATTAATAACTGTGTTTCTTCCGATTGTGGAGTCGAACATTTCTATCAAATCTCTCTTGGATGTGATGTTGAGTTGTTTTACTTTTTCGTAGAATTTATTCGCATCGGAACATTTTTCAGTCAAAATTTCTGGGACATCTTCTGATACAACTTCTACTTCAGCGTTTCTATCCGAACCATTTGTGTTGATAAAATCGTAGCTGATGTCTGCAATCAAATCTTCGTCGTAGAACATTCTCATTCTATTAGTGTCTGTGATGTCTGCAACAACTGTCGTTTCGATGTTTTCTGCATCTGCGTATTTTACAAATTCTTCCAAATCTTTCTTTGCGATTACACACGCCATTCTTTCTTGTGATTCACTGATGGCAATTTCAAATGGTTTAAGACCTTTGTATTTCAATGGAACTCTATCCAAATAAATATCTACACCATCGTGAAGCTCACCAATCGCAACGCTCACTCCACCGGCTCCGAAGTCGTTACATTTTTTGATCAAACTTGCAAGCTCAGGAATTCTGAAAAGTCTTTGGATTTTTCTTTCTTCAGGTGCGTTACCTTTTTGAACTTGTGCAGATTCTGTTTTGATACTTGTAACTTTGTGGCTTTTTGATGAACCTGTCGCTCCACCAATTCCGTCACGTCCAGTTCTTCCGCCAAGTAAGATTACGATGTCTCCTTTTTCAGGTTCAATTCTTTTTACATTTTCAATTGGCGCTGCAGCCATGACAGCTCCGCATTCCAATCTCTTAGCAACGTATCCGTCGTGGTAAATTTCATCTACAAATCCAGTTGCCAAACCAATTTGGTTTCCGTAAGAAGAATATCCCTTCGCAGCTTCTTGTGTAATTTTAATTTGAGGAAGCTTGCCGTCCATCGTGTCTTCCAATGAAGTAAGAGGATTTCCAGCTCCTGTGATTCTCATGGCTTGGTAGACAAATGCTCTTCCGCTTAGTGGGTCTCTTATTGCTCCACCCAAGCAAGTGCTTGCACCACCGAATGGTTCGATTTCTGTTGGATGATTGTGTGTTTCGTTTTTGAACATCAACAAGTAATCTCTAGTTTCGTCAACGCCATTTACCTCTACACGAACTTTGATTTTTACAGAACAAGCATTGATTTCTGATGAAATTTCCAAATCATCAAACTCGTTTTTGCTTCTCATGTATTTGGATAAAATCGTTCCGAAACTCATAAGATTGATTGGTTTTTCTATTTTTAATTCTTCTCTAACTTTCAAATATTCTTCAAAACTATTGTGAATTGCTTCATCGAGTTTGGTCTTTGCATTAAATTCAATATCCAAGAAAGTGTTAAAAGTTGTGTGTCTACAGTGATCTGACCAGTAAGTATCCAAAATCTTGATTTCTGTTTCGTTTGGATCCCTGTCTTCTGATTTGAAATAATCTCTGATGCATTTCAAATCTTCGTCATTCATCGCCAACGAATGATCGTCGACAAATTTTTGAAGCTCGTCATCCTTCATATTTCTGAAATTCGTGTATGTTTCGTTTTCCAAATTCTTTGGATTTTCTTGCTTCAAAGTTGTTGGAATACCAAGCAAATTAACCTTGTGACTGTCAACAGGGTTTACCAAATATTTTTCGATTTTTGCCAAATCTTGTTTGCTAGCGCCTTCGATTTCGTAAACTGTCGAAGTCTTGCAGTCGACATCTTCATCCAAAATCAAGCTTATTGTGTCAAGAACGCCTTGTTTTCTTTGGTCAAATTGTCCTGGTAAATATTCTACAGCGATTGCGTTTTTCATATCAGCTTGTAATTTCAACGCATCTTCTCCGTAGAACACATCATCCACAGATTTTTCGCTAAGAACTGTGTCGACAATTTTTTTCAAATTATCGTCACTAATTTCCAAATCGTATCTCTTGTAAATTACGAATTTATCCAAATCAATTCCAAGTAAGTTTTCAATTTGCTTTTTCTTTTCCTTAGATTCATAATCGTATTCGTCTTTTTTTCTGACATAAACTCTTTTTACTCTAGGACCAATATCAGTTCTGTGATACATGTTTTTAAAATCCACCTTTTCTATATCTTCATAACAAGCCTTAATAACACCATCGAAATTCTTTTTTGAATTTACAATATTTAACACACGACCGCCATTTGTGACGATTTTTCCGTCGACTTTTTTCGTTCCTGCATGAAAAACATAACTATCCATATCAGAAATTGTAATCTCATCATTCTTGTCGTAACTTTCTGGATATCCACCAGCACTTAGTACAATGCAAAGCGCCTTGTTGTCATTTATTTTCAAATCGACATCGGATAATTTTCCTTCACTTGTTTTCATCATTATATCTAACAAATCGTTGTCTATAAGTTCAAGCACAACTTGAGTTTCAGGATCTCCAAATCTCGCGTTAAATTCCAAAACGTAAATTCCATCGTCTGTAATCATAAATCCAATGAATAACAATCCTCTAAAATCAATGTTTTCTTCTTTTAATCCTGTGAGAATTTTATCCAATACGCTATTTTTGATTTTATCTACGAACACTTCTGCTTCGACATTTGGAGCATAAGTTCCCATGCCACCAGTGTTTGCACCCGTTTCTCTTTCGAAAATTTTCTTGTGATCCTTCGCAGTTGGAAGTGGAAGAATCGTCTTCGAATCTGTAAAGCACAACAAACTCATCTCAAATCCGTCGAGGAATTGTTCGATGACAACCATGTTGTCTTTTTCTAGTACATCTTTTAAGATTTTCTCCAAATCATCAGAATTATCTACAATGTAGACACCTTTTCCAGCTGCAAGTCCGTCTCTTTTAACGACAACTTTGCCATTTTCTTCCAACAATTTATTTGCAAAATCATAAGATTCATCAAAATCTTTGCTTTCCAAATACTTCGCTGTTTTGATGTCGTATTTTCCCAAGAATTTTTTCGTAAATGATTTTGAATTTTCAAATTCAGCAGCTTCTTTTACAGGTCCAAATATTTTGAGACCATTTTGTTCGAATAAATCTGAAATCCCATCACATAATGGATTTTCAGGGCCTACAACTGTATAGTCAATATTATTAATCTTTGCAAATTCAAGAAGGCCATTTAAATCGTCTGCTTGAATATCTACGTTTTCACCGATACTTTCTGTTCCAGCATTTCCTGGAGCGAAGAAAATTTTCCTACTTTCATCAAAAGATTTTATTTTACGTCCAAGTGCAAACTCTCTTCCACCTGAACCTACAACTAAAATTTTCATAAAACCTCCTAATTTTAATGTTTGAAATGTCTGTTTTTTGTGAACACCATGCTAATTCCGTACTCATTGCATTTGTCGATGGAGTCTTGGTCTTTGATGCTTCCACCTGGTTGAATAATAGCTTTTACTCCCAATTTGTGTGCAAATTCTACGCAGTCAGAAAATGGGAAGAATGCATCTGATGCCAATACGCATCCAGTAAAATCAACGTCTGGATGGTTATTAGCGATGTTTTCCAACGCCCAAATTCTAGATGTTTGTCCTCCACCAATTCCCAAAGTGTGAGAATCTTTTGCAAGTACAATTGCATTTGATTTTGTGAATTTAACCACTTTCATGGCAAATTCCAAATCTTTCTTGTCTTCATCACTTGGTTTTTCGTCAGTAACTACGTTGTATTCGTCAACACCGAAGTCCTTGTCTTGGATTAAAACTTTTCCATTCAAATACTTAATGTCTTCTTTTACTGAATCGTTGTCAAATTTTATCTTAACAAGTCTGATGTTTTTCTTTTTAGTCAAAATTTCAAGCGCTTTTTCGTCGAAATCTTTCGCAGCGATAATTTCCAAGAAAATTTGGCTCATTTCTTCAGCACATTTTTCATCCACAACTCCATTGATGGCGATAATTCCACCGAAAATCGAAGTTGAATCTGCCAAGTATGCCTTGTGGTACGCTTCAGAAACGCTGTCTGCAATGGCAACTCCACATGGAGATTGGTGCTTCAATGCAACACAAGAATTTGCTCCCAATTCGTCAGCCAATTCCACTGCTACATTCAAATCGTTGTAATTGTTGAAGCTCATTGCTTTACCGTGAATGACCTCGCAATCAGTCAATTTGCCATTTACAAATGGATCTATGTAAAGATTTGCACTTTGATGTGAGTTTTCTCCGTATCTAAGTTCGTCTTCTTTTTTGAAACCAAAAGTTCTGTATTTGCTACGTTCTCCAACTTGTTCTTGGAAATATCTTGAAATAACAGAATCGTAGTAAGCTGTCAAGCTAAAAGCTTTCATCGCTAATTTTTCTCTGTAAGTGATGTCCACGTTGTCGTTTTTCAATCTGTCGATAAGTTCGTCGTAGTCAGAAGGATCAGTTACAACCAAAACATCCTTGTAATTTTTCGCAGCGCTTCTAATCAAAGTTGGACCACCGATATCGATGTTTTCAACGATGTTGTCGTGGTCTCCAGTTTTCAATGCGTTTTGAAAATCGTACAAATTAACAACAACAATGTCGATTGGTTGAATGTTCAATTCTTCTACAGTTTTCTTGTGTTCTTCGTTATCTCTTTTGTACAAAATTCCACCGTGAACGTATGGGGACAAAGTCTTCACTCTGCCTTGCAAAATTTCAGGGAAATTTGTAACCTTGGAAATGTCTATTACATTTACTCCAGATTTTTCGATTTCCTTGTAAGTACCACCAGTAGATATGATTTCATATCCCAATTCTTGTAAACTTTTTGCTAATTTAGCTACATCAGTCTTATCCGTAAGTGAAATTAACGCGCGCATGAACTCTCCTCCAATTTTTTAATAGCATCTTTCAAAATGCCATGTTCTATTTTCAAAACTTTCTTTGCTATCTCTTCTTCCGATTTACAATTAGAAATATCCACAGATCTTTGGAGCAAAATATCTCCATCATCTAATTTTTCATTCACGAAATGCACAGTCGCACCGCTAGTTTTTTCCTTATTAGCAAAAACTTTTTCGTGAACGTGAATTCCATAACATCCCTTGCCACCGTATTTTGGAAGCAATGATGGATGGATATTTACAATTGTAAACTCATTTATAATTCTCTTTGAAATTTTAGGCAAGAAACCTGCCAACACAATTAAATCTACGTTTTTTGATTTTAAACATTTGATGATTTCTTCATCATCTTTTGAAACTAAAGTATCCACGTTGAACTCTCTCGCAAAATCAAGACCAGCTGCATTTTTGTTACTAACCACAATGACAATGTCGCTTTTGAAATAATTTTCTTTTTTCGCATCTAGTAGAGCTTTCAAATTGGTACCAGTACCTGAAATAAAAACTGCAATATTCATTTAATCACCTATATAACTATTGGATCCACTGGATAATCGCCATCGAAACAAGCCTTACAGAATTTGTCGTGTTTGTCGCTGCTCGATTTTATCATTCCTTCCATCGAAATAAACGCCAAGCTATCTGCACCTATTTTTTCTCGAATAGCTTCGATATCCATGTTAGCCGCAATCAAATGCTTTCTTGAAGGAGTGTCAATTCCGTAATAGCAAGGGAATTTGACAGGTGGCGATGTAATTCTCATGTGAACTTCTGTCGCACCAGCTTCTCTAATTCTTTGAATCAAATTAGCGCTTGTAGTTCCTCTTACAATGGAATCATCTATAAGTACAATTCTCTTTCCTTTTAATACATGTCTCAAAGGATTTAATTTCAATTTAACTGCCATTTCTCTTTCAGCTTGAGTTGGTTTGATGAAAGTTCTTCCCATATATCTATTTTTTACCAAACCTTGTGCGTAAGGAATTCCTGCTTTTTGCGCGTAGCCAATCGCTGATGGAATACCTGAATCTGGAACTGGAACTACCAAATCAACATCACATGGAGATTCTTGTGACAAATATTCTCCGCATCTTCTTCTAAAATTGTACGCATTTGTTCCATCCAACGTAGCGTCTTCTCTTGCAAAATACACATATTCGAAGAAACAATGACGTGGAGATCCTTCTGTTGTATACATCGAAGAATTAATTCCTTCCTTGTCTACGACAATTATTTCTCCTGGTTTTACATCACGAATTTCAGTTGCTCCGACGATTTCTACGGCTGCATTTTCTGATGCAAACACAACATCTTCATCATTTTTTCCCATAACAAGAGGTCTAATTCCCAAAGGATCACGAAATGCTATAAGTTTATCCTTCAAGCACAACACAATAGCATAAGCTCCTTTGATAAGTTTCATTGTTTTTTTGATAGCTTCGACGATATCGCCCTTGTAATATCTAGCAATCAAAAACAAAATAACTTCACTGTCAATCGCTGTTTGGAACATCACACCATCTTCTTCAAGTCTAGTTCTTAAAATTTGATGGTTGATAAGATTTCCATTGTGAGCCAAACTCATTTCGATTCCCTTGGCAAAAGCCATCAATGGTTGAGTGTTGTAATCGTGAGAACCACCAGCAGTAGAATATCTCACATGTCCTATCCCAATATTACCAACTAAATTATTCAAATTTTCTTCCTTAAACACATCGATAACAAGTCCCATGCCTTTTTCTCTATGTAGGTTTTCACCGTTACTAACGGTGATACCACAGGATTCTTGTCCTCTGTGTTGTAAGGAGTTAAGTCCGAAAAATAATTTCTTATTAACTTCGGACTTAGAATATATCCCTATAACTCCACACATCCTAGCCTCTCATTCTGTTTAGAACTTCTTTGTAGCCTTCTGTCAAATCTCCCAAATCTCTTCTGAAAATATCTTTGTCTAATTTTTTGTTAGTATCTTTGTCCCACAATCTACAAGTGTCAGGGCTGATTTCGTCAGCTAATAAAATTTGTCCGTCGTCAGTCTTACCAAATTCGATTTTGAAGTCAACTAATTTTAAGTTGATTTTTAAGAAAAATTCTTTTAATAATTCGTTGATTTTCAAAGTTTCTTTTCTCAAATAGTCGTATTCTTCTTTTGTGATAACACCAAGAGCAATTGCGTGATCTTCACACATCAATGGATCTCCCAAATCATCATCTTTGTAAGATAATTCGAAAGTTGGTTGATTCAAAACTCTTCCTTCTTCAACTCCGTATCTTTTTGCAAAAGAACCTGCAGTGATGTTTCTAACGATAACTTCAAGTGGCATAATAGTAACTTTTTTAACTCTCATATCAGTGTTGTTGATTGTTTCGATGTAGTGAGTTTTGATGCCGTTTTTTTCAAGCATTTCAAAAATCATTGTAGTGATTGCCAAATTAAGTTCACCTTTACCTGCAATTGTAGCTTTCTTTTCACCATTACCAGCTGTTGCATCATCTTTGTATCTGATGATATATTCATCAGCCTTTTCTGTTGAATAAACTTCTTTTGCTTTACCTTCGTACAATTTTTCCATAATAGCCTCCTAAAATAAAAAAATAGAGAATTCTAGATAGAATTCTCCTAAATTTTTTGACAAATATACACTTTTTTATTGGACGCAAAAATAGCTCTCAATTTGCCTCTCAATTTATTGATAAGGCTTAGATCGTGATTTGTAAATCTCAAATCAAAAAGCTTTTTTATGAAATTTATTGAAATATCAATAACGCTCATTATTTTGCCCCCACTAAAATAATTTACAATATATTATATCACAGCTGCCCATAATTTGCACCATCAAAACATAAAAAAATAACAAACAATTTCATACACTACATTGCTACATCATTGTCTAACAAAATTACCAGAAAATTTATTTTGCTTTCACAACACTTTTCTTAAAATTCTAGTATTTTTAGGTTGTTTCAATTAATCTAAAATTAATAGTTTTTTGTTGTAAATTATATTATAATTGAAGAAACGAGGTGTGACTTATGGAAGAAAAAAGGAAGCTTAAATTTATTTTATATGCATTTGCACTTTTATTAATCGTAGGTGTTGTTGGCTACATGTTTTTGTTAAAAGTCGATTTTATAGATGCATTATACATGACGGTTATAACCATCTCAACTGTTGGCTTCGGAGAGATTGGTACTACAAGTAGTTGGTCCGAGCTTTTCTCGATAATTATGATATTTTTAGGTGTTGGCATCGTCGGATACGCATTCACTACGGTTGTTGCTATGTTTGTAGAAGGAAAAGTTAAAGATTTTTGGAAGGGAAGTAAAATGGAAAAGAAAATTGCCTCACTCAACGATCATTACATTATTTGCGGTTCTGGTGAATTGGCAGAAGTAATTATAAATAAATTTATCGATCAAAATTTGAATTTTGTTGTCATTACAGATAAACGTGAAGATCTTGATGATTACAGTCACCACGATATTTTAGTTGTGGAAGGCATGTCAACTGAAGAAGAAGTTTTGGAACATGCAGGAATAGACAGAGCGAAGGGTCTTGTATCGACATTGGATTCTGAAGTAGACAATATCGTTACTGTGTTAACTGCAAGAAATCTCAACAAAAACATCTACATAATAGCCAATGCTATTACTAAATCGGGAAGCGAAAAGTTAATGAAAGTAGGCGCCAACAAAACTTTGTCCGCCGTAGAAATCAGCGGCAAAAGAATGGCTTCTTTGATGACCAAACCAAATATTATTTCGTTTTTAGATGTGGTTACAAGAATTGGCGATGTGGAATTGGATTTGGAAGAGGTTGTTGTTAAAAGCGGATCATATCTCGAAAACAAAAATTTAATTGAAGCTCAAATTCCAAATAAAACAGGTCTGATTGTACTTGCAATTAAAACAATTGAAGATAATAAAATGATTTTCAACCCACCAGTAAACCACACTTTCCAAATTGGAGATGTGTTGATTGTCCTTGGTAGAGAAGATCAAGTGGACAAATTAAAACATTTGGGTGATGAAACAAAATAATTTGTGCTTGTGACATAATAATATCACTTAATAATTTAAAAAATTTTAAGCGGAATGTGAGCTTTACATTCCGCTTAATTTTTATTTTTAGTGTCAACAATTTTTCTATTTTTTATAGAATTTTTTAATTTATAAATCAAAACCAGCTCGATATTTACTGCAACTTTTTTCAATAGATTCTAAATTGTGTAATTTCATATTTGCTTATATAAGAGGTTTGATTTCATTTTCAATCCAGTTAGAATCTTTGAATACAGATCTTCCAATTCCAACCAAATCACACACTCCGCGATTCAATATATCTTCTACATCTTCTCCTGTCTTCACTCCACCAGTCAAAATCACGGGAACATCTACGTTTTCATAAATTGGTTTGGATAGAAAATCGAAGAAGCCCGCTCTTTGATCATCAATTGAGAACATGCACATTCCACCGGAAATATCCAGCACATCTACACCAGCTTTTACGAATTCTTGGGCTGCGTGTATGCTGTCTTCTGTTGATAATCCACCTTCGAGGTAATCTCCAGCTCCCATTCTTATGAAAATTGGATAATTTTCTCCTACTTTTTCCCTGATTTTTCTAATAATTTCCAAATGGATTTTGATTCTTCCATCGATATCTCCACCGTATTCGTCGGTTCTTTTATTAGTAATTGGCGATAAGAATTGGTTCAATAAATATCCATGAGCAGAATGTATTTCCACTCCATCAAATCCTGCTTTTTTTGCTCTAACTGCTGCGTCGACAAATTTTTCAATAATTTGTTCTATTTCTTCAAGAGTAAGTTCTCTCGGAATCTCTGTTGTAGATTTGGATGGATTTTTGATAGCTGATGGTGCTACAGGTTTGTTTTCGATAACTTCTTCACTAGCAGAACTACCAGCGTGAGAAATTTGCAACACTACATTTGAGTCATTAGATTTTACAAGCTTTGCAAGTTTTTTCATCCCATCAATTGTAGAATCATCTGCTATGGATGTTTGGTTTTTGCTAGCTTTTCCCAAAGCATCCACAAAACAATGTTCGATAATTACAGTTGAAAATAATTTGTTTTCGGTCTTTTCTTCATAATAGTTCAGGATTTCTTCTGTAACATGTCCGTTTTTATCAGCCTTTGCAGTTGCCATTGGTGGCATCACAATTCTGTTTTTAAAATTTATGTTTTTTGATTTCAATTCATCTGATAATTTCATTTTTACCTCCGTTTGTTGAATAATCAATATTTGATACGTTAATTATAATTTCGATAATATGTCTTGTCAAATATATTTTGTTAAAAAATAGACCTATGTGATGTAAACACACATAAATCTATTTAATCATAATATTTAATCAGTTTTGTTAGAAATTTTCTCTTATAATTTGTGACATTTTTTTGAAATTATCCCTGAAAATATAATGACTTCCGTCCATCAAATATATTTTGCCGTTATTTTTTTCAAAAGCATTTTGTGTTTCGATGTATCTCCAGTCCTTGTCCTTGTCTTCTTTTTTCGTTAGAAAGAAAATCTTTTTGATATCTCTTGGATAATGCAAATCTTTAATTTTGTTCCAATTGTCAGCGAAATGTCTTCCTTCATCCAAATTATCGACATTTGCAAAATCCCTGAACAATCTGTATCTGATTTGCGATTTTGTTTCATCTGTATAGTATTGATTATTCGCCATGAACCATTCGGGATGAATTCTCGATGCAATTCTAATCAGCCCAAGTTTGTTTGACCATTTTCTCAAAATTGGAAGAAAAGTATTGCCAGTGTACTCCAATTGATTCGGAACCGATGTGTCCATTCCAATAAATCCTGTAACCTCGTCTTGGTATTTGTCCAAATAATATAACGAATAAACTCCAGAAATCGAATGCGAACACAAAATATATTTCGGGTATCCCAGTTTTTGAATGACTTGATGAAGCTCGTCTGTTATATTTTCTACTGTTCTTGGGCTTCCAATTGTGTCCGAATCGCCATATCCAAAAGGCTCAATCGCAATGACATGATAAGTTTTGGAAAGCTCATCCATAAGCGGCATAAAATCAAGTCCGGGCGCAGTAGTTCCATAACCTGGATCTATGATGACAACCTGATTATTCTCCAAGCCCTTCTCAACAATATTAATATTTTTACCTTTTATCTCGATTTTTTCTCCGTAACCAACTATCTTGTTTCTTTCTATTGACAGCATAAATTTATTAATCGAAAATGTAACAATAAAAACTAATATAATTACTGACAAAACCTTCAAAATTTTCATAAAATCACCTAATTTGATTATACTCCTTTTAGTATTTATAAGCAGATTTTATCGTTATTTTATTTTCTCCAAAACTTCTTTTGTTTTTTCAGCATCCATGTGGTGATAGAATTTGCCATTAATCATAATATTTGGTCCATCTTTGCATTTTTTGAAACAGTTTTGCGTTCTAAGTCGGATTTTCCCATCAGCAGATGTTTCGTTAAAATCCATGGCAAGCTCTTTTTTCACCGTCTTCAACACTTCCATCGATCCGTTCTTCGCGCATCTCGGTCCCGAACAACACACTATCTCGTATTCAACCTTGGATTCTTTGATAGATGGAATGAATTTTATAATCGTCTTGATGTATTTCTCATCAATATCAAAAGCTTGTGCGATTTGTTTTTGGTGACTAATCGACACACACCCAAAAAAATCCTGGCAATTTCTAATAGACACCTTCGCTCCTTCTTGGCTACCCTTGCCGAAACTTTCCACAGTTTCGTCGAGTTTTTCTTTGAAAATCAGTTCTTCATTTTTTTCTTCACACATATAATCACCCTCTTGTTTTTATCCTAATTTTATTATTTGGTCTTTTCGTAATTTGATTGCTAACGTCTATAAATTGATCCAGACTTCGAAACACTTGAAAAATCGCCGAACGAATCGCAAATTCCTCGTGGGTATCTGGAAGCTTCATCATGTGGTAGTGATTTTTCAGAAAATCAATTCTCTCTTTCAATTTAATCATATCCTCACGTTTAGTTAAATTTTGGGATGCTTGAATTAAAATATCAGAAATATATTTGCCGTCTGAATATTCCGGCGGAATCGTCCTCAAATCATCATACATTTCTTGCAACAAATCCATCTCCCTTTCTCTCAAACGCAAATCGAAAAGCAAATCCCTGCTGTTTTCAAACAAATTGTCATTCTCAATAATCGCAATATCAATAGCCTTGTCGATGTCTGCTTCAAGCTCTGAAATCTTGTCCTCATACAACTTCACATCCAAGTTTTGAACAAGAGATTCTCCGAACAAATTCAATATAAACTTCATATCGTCATCGATGCTTTCGATCAACGTGTTTAATTTGTCCTGTCTAGTAGGAGCGTAGAAATTGGTCAACATCGCAAATCCCGTCCCTATAAACACAAGAGCCATTTCATTCAAAATAATCGATACATCAATTTTCCCAAAAGCTAATAAATGAGTCACGATTACACTTGAAGGACCAAGTCCCAGTTCTATCTTCAATAAAAAAGACACAGGCACAAATAAAAGCAAATACAATCCGAAAACCCAAGTTTTGTATCCTATTTTTTCAAATAAAAATCCTCCAATTAAAAGAGCAATTATTGCGGACAAAGTTCTCTTCAAGCCACCTTCTATCGTAGCTTTTCTCGTATCAAACACATTTAATATCGCAATAATTCCCGCCGCAGCTGCAAACTCAAGAGAAAGTTCCTGCGACACAATTATCGCCAAAAGTGAAGCCAAAGCAGTCTTGATTGTTCTAGATATTATAGATTTTCTCATAATAAACTCCTGTATACTTTCGTTGTATTATTTATACCCAATTTGTGATTGAAATGGTAAATTTGGACATAATAAAAGCACCTACTAAGTAGATGCCTAATGATTATTTTCAATATCTATCAAACTCAAAACCAACGTCATTATCATAATGAAAAATGTAAAAAACGCGTATAAAAAATTGGCACTCATAATATTAAGATTAAAAAGCGCAGCAATACAATAAACATATATACTAAACCAGAAAACAAATAGTGACCAATCCTTTTTGTTTTTGAACGTAATTGATTTGTGATTATTAATTAAAATTGATATCAATTTTATAAAAACAAAAATCCAAATCAACAAAAATGCAATGCACGAAAACCATTCATCAGTTATTTTATCTAAAACGAGAGAAATTGCACTTGCGATTGCCACGAACAATACTCCACAAATTCCTATCAGCAATGATTTGCCGATATTAAAATCTGATTTGTCAGAAGATTTGTCCCATTGTTTCAAAGTCATAAAAATAATTGCTGGCACTTCAAACATATATCCCAAAAAATTAACCCAAATTACGCTCATGAACATATGATGATTGATATCAAGAGTGATTGGGCGTCCATCCCACACCCAGAAGCCTCCGTTTAACCTTATGGCCACTACATCCAAAAGCAAATCCATGCTCACAATTAACCAACCACTCAACAAAGCCTTCATTACATTGCTGATTGAAAACTTGTTTGCGATTCTAAGCGCACACACGCTGATTCCTCCCCACATCAAACCTCCGAAAAAAGGAAACTGATACGGATAAAAACCAATACTTATGAAAAAATCATTGCTATAATGATAAATATCTGTAAATCTCACTGCCAAAAGTTCCAAGCAAAACCCAGCTAATGCCCCCGAAATCAAAAGACCAAGCTCCCTGTAGTTTTTGCTTTTCAAAATATCGACAACCAAGATAAATACAATAAAATAGCATACAAGCTCGAAACTATTAATCCAGTTCATCATTTTCTCCGAGGATTATTTCAATCTGCTACCTACGAAACATCCCATCAATGAAATCGCCCCGTAAATAAATATATAAATCGTGGCACTTTCATTCATATAAATAATCACGTAAGGCACGAAAATCACCATAACTAAAAGAGGATACAGAATATCAAAAGAATTCTTCTTTCCACACATTATTGCATTCACAAAAGTTATAATAGGAATTGCAAATAACAAAATAAACATTCCACTGCCCGTATCTTTCACAAGCATTGTCAACAAATAAAAACAGATTATATTAACCATTAAATATGGCAAAAGTTTTTTAATTCTATTCATAAATCTACCCCTCATCATCAACCGATTTTACAGATTGCAAATTATATTCTGACTTTAATTTTTTGAAAAATCCGTTAATATCATAATTTTTATTAAAAGAAAAAGTCACCTCAATCATAGATTTATCATCCATTTCCTCGTCAATAATATCTAGTTTTCTAATTTCAACACCTTCTTTTGAAGTAAATTCATAAAAACTATCTTGATTAAAATTATAAGTATCGAAAATCATTGAATATGATTTTATAGTTTTCTTGTTGATCAAATCACTGATTTTATTGAGTGAAATCAAAGTTACAAGACAAATCACAGTCGCAATGATTGCCCCTTCGTAATATCCAATTCCAACCGCAAGCCCAATCGCCGCAGATAGCCACAAAGTCGCAGCCGTAGTTAATCCTGTTACCGCATTCTTTTTTTGAAGAATAGTACCAGCACCCAAAAAACCAATACCGCTTATAACTTGTCCCGCAATCCTCGCAGTGTCCCTCGCAGTGTCAGATGAAAACTTACCAATACCATCAATTCCAATAAGCATAATCAAACACGCCCCAACACTGACAATAATGTGTGTTCGAAAACCCGCAGCCCTATTCTTGATTTCTCTCTCTATTCCAATTACGGCTCCCAGTATCGCTGCTAATATTAATCTAGTTGCTACCAAAAAAACATCCATAAATTCCTCCTTATATATTTATACCCAATAATTTTTGTGGATAAGTCATTTATGGAAACTAAGGATAAAAAGAATTTACACAAAAAATATTTGAACTAATTAACAAGCTGAAACCAAACTACTATTATTAATTACATTTTTAATAGCCATATTCATAAAATCACTTGAATAATTTACTTGTGTGATTTCAAATTGGTCTGTTATACCATTTGGAAGAGTTCGCCCTATTAAATTTCCCTCTTTAAAAGTAATGTTCATTTCTTGTGTAAGCATTTTGCCACCATCACTCTGCAAAATTGCTTTGTATTTGTGTCGTTCTCCAGAATTTTTAATAGTGTAACCGTTTTTAAATTTCTTAGTAAAAGTCTCGTATTAGCTCATCACATTATTCATCAATTTGTGCATCAAATGACTGTTTGATAATTTTCATTACCTGTTCTATATCTGAGGTATGTTTAAAGTATATTTCAACGTCTCCATTTCCCCATCTTCCTAGGCCTGTAACATCTCGGCATATTCCATCTGGGTCGTATACATCCGCATAATTCATGTTGATAGAAATGCACAGTTGATTCTTCTGAACCACGATATCGACAAAGTTTGTATCAAGTTTATATGCGATATAAAGCTTCTTAAATTCTCTGCGAACATCAGTACCCAAGTTCATTATTCTCTTATCAAGTAGTTCATACAATGTCTTAGTATGAAGATTAAAATCATAGGTATCAACTGAATATGACGTTGCTGGTTTTATCTTAACTTGGTATGGTGCTAAACTTGCTTTTGAGATTGTAGGATACTTCCAAATCTCAGCAGCCTTTGTAGCAAGCTGTTTTGCTCTCTCTAGAATCTGTTTTTCGGCCCACGATGTTTGCATGACAACATATTTGTTCAATCTAAGAGCACTTTGTTTGAAGCCACCACTCATATTCACCTTTTCTATGAAGGAATGATCACTCATCTCTGAGTTATACGCAGTCAATGTGAGATTTCCAATTGTATGAAGATATTTCTTCTGTATATCCTTCCACTCCGATCCAAGCTCAGCTTGCCATTCCACACTCAACCCGGGATTCTGAGGCATTATGTGTTCAATTGTAAAATTCTCAATATTGATGGATACTTTATTTTCATGCTCTTCTAAGTGTCGAAGAATAAAATTTCTCTGACGCATATTGTATACATCACGAGTAACAAATGCAGCTACAAATTTTTCATCATCCGGAAATTCTTTATATGTTTGGAGAAGCACAAAATATGCTCTCACTGAATTCATATAATCATCGTTTCGAACATAATTTTTGAATGTTGCGAATGTCTTGTTTAAAGAGTTAGTTGGAATTTTGCAAATATTTCGTCTTAGCACATAGCTGATGCACATGTTCAAAATTTCTTTCAAACTTGCATCATCAATTAATCCAATGTTTTTATCGCTATGTACCTTAAGCAAAAATGGATATGCTACTTCCATTCTAAGTTCTATGATATCTTCATATAAATTCTTCAAAACAGGATCTGAACTTCTTGCAAAAATCATTCTTGTATAATAGTCAGCATAATCTAATAGATCTTGGCAAAGCTCTCTGATACTTCCAAATTCACAATTCAAATGATAATGCTTAAATTCTTCATATACATGATCCTGCTTTGGAATTCTAGTAAGTTTCATTGTAAGATAGTCTCTGAAGAATTTGTCCATAGTGGATTCCTGCTTTTCATAATCAAATAATAATTCCATCGGTCTCCACAGATGTTCATATACGTATCTCTGTTCTAAAGGCTCAAGTCCCATCAAAACATAATTTCTAATCAAATCTGATTCTGTTAATTCTTTACCTGTAGAATTCAAGCTTTCAAATATAGCCTGTGCATCATCCAAAGCTCTATCAAGTGTAATATTGACAATTTGGAGCTTTCCGATTGATTCATATACTTCTTCCGGCTTAATTTCCAGCTTTTCAATTTGATCAGCGAAGAATTTCAAATTAGTAAGCAAACGAGATTTTGTATCCATCTTGATTGGTTTCTTTTCGATCAAACAGACCAATATATCACGATCTGTTTCCGTCAACAAAAGCTTATATCTGTCATCCCCATCCTCGTACTCATTTTTAAGCAGTGTATTATCTATTCGCCTTGCATTGATCATCTGTCCTTCAGGATGTTTTTCTGCATAGTCGCGCAACGCAATTAACAGCAAAGTTAGGGTTGTAATTCTCTGTTGACCATCAATAATCATATATTTTTGAACACCTGTTGGCATTGCCTGCTCTGCAATATTTACAATGGAGCCAACAAAATGTCCAGGTTTGTTTTTCTTTTGCATATCAACAATATCTGTCCACAGTCTTTGACACTGTGATAGATCCCAACTATAATAGCGTTGATATACAGGTATCAAAAATTGTTTATTACCATTTAAAATAGCATAAATATTTCCTTTGGTTGCGTCCATTTTTTCTCCTATCTCCTATTCCCGTAATTGCTAGATTCGTCTGCAACCATCAAGTGTGTATCTAGATTAAGTGAATAGTTTATCTTATTATTTGATTCCATATTCCCTTCCATATCAGAATTATCTGTCCAAAGCTCACACTGAGTCATTACAGTTTCTACAGCATCATCCATTCCATCAGGTGGATATCTATGGCTTCTAAGAAGTTTCTTGATCATCATACGCATTCTAGCTCTTGCAGAATCACGCTTCTGCCAATCAATAGTACGATTCTTTCTAAGTGTATCTGCTAGTTCCTTAGTAATAGCAATTAATTCTTCATTTTCATAAAAGTCCTTGATGGCCTGTGGCTTTGTAAGTGCATCATAGAATGCAAGCTCATCTGCAGTAAGGCCAAGCTGTTCGCCTTCTTTGTGAGCCTCTGCAATCTGTTTGGCAAGGTTAAGAAGTTCTTCAATTACCTGCTCATTTGTAAGCATTCCATTAAGGTATGCATTCATTGCCTGTTGGATGATTTCACTGAATTTTTTAGACTTTACAACGTTCGTATGCTTGTATATCTTTACCTGTTCAGAGATCAACTTCTTAAGTAATTCCACTGCGAGGTTTTTTTCTTTCATCTTAGAAATTTCATCTAAGAACTTAGGATCAAACAAATTAAACCCGCCAGACACATCAGAAAAAAGGTTAATAACGCCTTCACTCTTTACACTCGCTTTAAGCAGCTCATTGATGCGTGCATTTATTTCATGAAGAGATATTTTCTTTCCTTCTCCCTGATTCATAATTCTTGTAACTAGAACTCTAACTGACTCAAAAAATGCAGCTTCAATACGGAGTTCTCTTTCTGCAAGCGATGAACACAATGATAAAGCCTGCTTCAAAAGAAGCGCTTCTTTTAAGTAGTCCTCGCGTTCTTTTTTTCTAATTGGTGCAACAATAAAGTTAACCGCACCGCTAATAGCTCTTGATCTTTCAAGATCAGTTCCTTCCATGAACTTAGAATAATCGTATCCATGGAACAAATCTCGACAGATTGAAAGCTTTTCTAGGAACTTAGGATATGCCACCTTAGCAACATCAGTATCTCCGTAGTTCTTCTTATCACGCGCAGTATAATCATTCATGGCCTGTTTCAATGCAGATGCAATACCTACATAATCTACAACTAAACCACCTTCTTTATCTCCAAACACACGATTTACTCTAGCAATAGCCTGCATCAAGTTATATCCATGCATTGGCTTATAGACATACATTGTTGCAAGAGAAGGAACATCAAATCCTGTAAGCCACATATCTACGACAATGGCGATTTTTAATGGACTTTCATCATCTTTAAAAGACATTGCTAGCTCGTCTTTGTGGCGCTTATTTCCGATTATATGACTCCAGTCTTCCGGATCTTTATTGCTGTTAGTCATTACCACCGCAACCTTATCAGTCCAACCTGGACGAAGTTCAAGAATTTTCTTGTAAATCTTCATAGCAATTGGACGCGAATATGCAACTATCATCGCTTTACCAGTAAGCAAGTTTTCTCTGTAATTCTCATAGTGATCAAGGATATCATCAACAAGAGAATCTATCGTCTTGTCATTGCCAAGGATAGCTTCCATCTGTCCAAGTTCTTTTTTACTCTTTTCAATGACATAAACATCAGCATTTTCAGCCATAACATCATATTCCTGATCAATAAGATGCAATGTCTGCTCATCAAGCTTCAACTTCATAACACGACTCTCGTAATAAACAGGTCTTGTAGCACCATCCTCTACTGCCTGAGTCATGTCATAGATATCAATATAATCTCCGAATACTTCTCTCGTATTTCTGTCTTTCATAGATACCGGAGTACCGGTAAATCCAATATAGGTTGCATTCGGTAAAGCATTACGAATAATACGAGCAGAACCGATTTTAATTTCACCAGTCTTTTCATCTACTCGCTCTTTTAATCCATACTGACCTCTGTGCGCCTCATCTGCCATAACAATAATATTTCTACGTTCAGACAGACATTCGAAGGATTCCTCAAACTTCTGCATAGTCGTAAAGATGATTCCATTGACCTGTCTACCTTCAAGAAGTTCTTTCAGGTTTGCCCTACTTGAAGCATGCACTGGTTCTTGCCTAAGGAAATCTTTACACTTCATAAACTGACCATAAAGCTGATCATCAAGGTCGTTACGATCTGTAATGACAACGATAGTTGGGCTATTCAATGCAGTCTGTAATAAATGCGCATAAAATACCATAGATAAGGATTTACCGCTTCCCTGTGTATGCCAGAACACACCGCCTTTACCGTCAGTTTCGCAAGCATGCTTTGAAGATTCAATAGCTTTGTTTACCGCAAAATACTGATGGTATCCTGCTAAAATTTTGAAACGTTTTAATCCTTCATTTGAGAAACAAATGAAGTTTTTTATAATATCAAGCAAGCGTGCTCTCTCAAACATTCCTTCAAAGAAAGTATCAAATTGAGCATACTGCGTATTTTCATAATTTCCATCTTTAGTTTTCCACTCCATAAAGCGGTCTTCTCCTGATGTGATAGTTCCTGCTTTTGATGTCAAATGATCACTCATAACGCAGATACAGTTATAGATAAACATGGACGGAATCTCATGCATATAATTTCTAATCTGTAAATATGCTTCAGAAGCAGCCGTTTCTTCTCTTGATGGAGATTTTAACTCAACAAGAACGACAGGAAGTCCGTTCAAGAACAAAAGCACATCCAAACGCTTATTACTATTTTCAACGAAAGTCCACTGATTAGCGACTACATAGGAGTTATTGTCAGGATTACTGTAGTCAACCAAATATACGATACCAGAACGTTCCTCACCCTTTACAAAATAGCGAACTTCAATACCATGCTGAATATAGTCCATAAAGACAGCATTCTTCTGTACTAATTCACCATTCTCGAAATTATGCAATTTATAGAGAGCATCTCTTATCGCATCATCCGACATATCCGGGTTCAGACGATATAATGCATCCTCTAATTCTTTTTCATATAATGGGCTGTGTAAATCACGCTCTAAACCCGGCGCATATACATAGCGATATCCCATTTCTTGAAACAGCTCTATTATTGATTTTTCATAGTCTGCTTCGGTATAAAATCCTGACATATGTTTCAACTCCTTTGTTTGTTTTTATGTTTGTATCTTATCATTCGAGTGATAAATAAGAATTTAGAGCAACAGCTGCAAACTATATTCAAAGCTCGCTTCATAGATGTTCCTTTGTCATCAACATGGAAAAATGGGACCTTTTCTGAGATAGTTGATGCCACATTAGGTGGTGATTGGGGAAAGGAAGCCCCCACAGGTAACTATACAGAGCAAGTTTACTGTATGCGTGGTGCGGATATTCCAGAGATCAAGGTAGGGAATAAAGGTAAAATGCCAACAAGATATATTCTTCCCAAGAATTATGCAAAGAAGATATTAACTCCAGGTGATGTTGTTGTAGAAATTTCAGGAGGTAGTCCTACGCAATCCACTGGAAGAGTAGCTGCCGTTTCACAATCACTTCTAGATCGTTATGATCAAGAAATGGTATGCACTAATTTCTGTAGAGCAATGAAGCCAAAGAACGGATACAGCATGTTTTTGTATTTCTATTGGCAGTATTTATATGATCTCAATGTCTTTTTTCTTTATGAGAACGGAACAACTGGCATAAAAAATCTAGATTTAAAAGGGTTCTTATCAACTGAGAAAATTAGAATTCCGTCGTTTGATGATGCTTGTGAGTTTGAAGATATCTGTCACAAATATTTTGATAAGATTTTCTATAATGGGTTGGAAAACGAGAAACTTTCCAGCTTACGTGATTCTTTACTGCCACAATTAATGTCCGGTGAACTTGATGTCTCCGATATTGACATTTAAGCCGCTAAATTCTTATTTATCTGAACGTTCTGGTTCATTTTCCCTTCAATCGCTTCAAGAATACTTACTATTCTTTTTTGCGAATCAAAATCCGGAAGCGCTACAGGCATTGTAGACAATTCAGATTTAAAAGTAATCTGAGGGAAAGTACCCGATCTTGTTACTGCTAAATGCTGTAATTCTTCTAGCATTCTTTCTGATTTCAGTAATGCAAATAAAAACCCAGGTAATACAACATCGACCCTCGGACGAAGCACCATCAGCTTTGTGGAGGCAATGTAATTACTGGTATCTTCAAAATCGATATAGGCAAATCTTTTATTCGCTGGGCGAATCTCTGAATATAAAATATCATTCTTTTTGAACGTCTTTTTAAACTGTCCTTTTAAATTTTTATTTGGAACTTTCTCATGATTTAAAACTTTACCTTCAAGTACATCTGAGGTATTCACTAATATCACCTCATCAGCATTTCCTCTATAGGTATCTGAAATTGTATCGCATAAATCACCAATAGTGACCTTCTTCCATTCTAGCATTTGTTCAGCCTCCTAACCTATATATTTCCTATGAGCAATTTTAACATTACTCTGTTTTACCATTGCATATTGCAATGTCGTATCTATTCGTTTATGCCCCAGAAGCTGTTGCAACTGCTCTATTGGCATTCCCTTATCAATAGCCATTGTAGCAAGTGTTCGTCTGAACTTATGCGGATGAACCTTTTCTATTCCAAGGTTTCTACCTATTCCTCTAAGCCTTGCTTCAATTCCACCTATTTTCATTCTATCATATGGAGCCTTTAAAGACACGAACAGTGCAGGATTGTCGTCCTTTCTGCTATTCAGATACTCTTGCAAATGAATCTTGGTTCTTGCATCAAAGTATACCATTCTTTCTTTGCTACCCTTACCAAATACCACGCATTCTCTTTCTTCGAAGTTAATATCCTTTCGGTTTAAATGCACCAATTCTCCAATTCGCATTCCGGTCGAAGCCAGAATATCAATCAAAGCAAGATCTCGTAATTCAGAGCAGCTATCTCTCATTGTTTCCAAATTTTCATCTGAGTACGTCTCCTTTATAGTCGTAGCCGACTTTACTCGATGTATTCTTCTAACCGGGCTTTTAATTATATAATCCTCATCTTCCAACCACGAGAAGAAACTGGAAAAAATACGTCGGATATTGTCAATTGTAACCTTGCTTGAATTCTTTTCTTTCTGATATCCTGTGAGATACTCTCTCAAATCATTAGTTTCGATTTCTCTGACAGGTTTTTCAACTTTATCACGCATTGCTTGAATTGTGTTTCTATAATACACAAGTGACTTTTCAGAACAACCTTCAATCCTTTTTGCAGATAAAAAGTTTTCGAGTAAATCTTCACTTGTGTCTTCCTGCACACTATAACTTTCAACAATTTCTTTATCTAAAAGTGCATGTTCTAATATTTGTTCTAGTTTTTGAAGCTGTGCATTGTTGATGTATCCAAGCATTCCTTGTACAACTTCATTGATTAATTTTTGTTTCATAGTCTATTCTCCTTTGTTACTAGAGAATGACTACGGAGTGGCAGTCCCCATATTAGCTTCTGCCACTCTCAGAAGTTATTAGTATAAATAAGAATTTAGCGTCTTAAAGGTCGATGTTAGTTACATCAATTTCGCCAGACATGAGTTTTGGAAGCAAAGCATCTCTCATTGAAGCAAGACTTAAATTTTCTTCCTTATTAGCACCAATTGCTTCAAACAAAGGTGATACTAATACAGTGTATTGATTAATTTCATCAGGTCTAATATTGCCCATCGGTAATCTGGCAATATGCTTTGGATAAATATGTGGTTGAGCAGAGCCTGTCTGTGCATCAAATATTTCAGACTGGCGTGATTTAAGCATTGCATACCAAAAATAAACATTCTCTGTCATATTGGTGTCAATAAAAGAAGAATCAGATGACCAGACTGGAATATTCCATAAATTAACGTATCCAGCATTAGCTCCTGAAGCAGAAATTGTTAGTACGGGAGCAACCGTATTTGATTGATTATGATATGTAGCTGGTTCTAATCCACCTGCTACGACTGGAACATTGCCAGGAACTGCATCTTTGGACAATAGTCCTTTGCCTCGATTAGGTGTGAGAATATCTCCTACAAAATTTTCACCATAAATCGAGTCAACAAACATCTCGTTAAATATAGCAAAGGCTTGTTGCTCTAAATTCTTATTTATTCCATTATTCAAATCAATTTTCTCATCTATCGAATTTAATATATTGGCTATTTTAGTTTGTTCTTCTACGGGTGGTACTGGAACTAGCATTTCTCGAAAGTTGGTTTTATTGAATTTAGGCTGAGCACTTCCAGTAACAATTGACTTGAGCATGCTTTGGCCATTATACCCTCTTAGCCAATGAAAATAAAAGTCATCATTTTCTTTGAATTTAACCATAACTGAGTTAGGAGCCAAACTCATTTTATATTTCAAAGTTGGACAGCGAAAAACCGTTCCTACTTTCGCACCTACGTTTGATATGATAATTTCACCGCCAAACAGCTTACTCTTTCCTAAAAATTCATATGCATGCGAATCGATAAATACAAATTTCCCGTTGAAGTCATTATTGTAGTCAACTAAGCGAATTAGTACTGCTTCATCCGGCTCATCTTTATACTTAACATTTTCAGCTAATGAAGCAAAGCTTCCATTCGCAACATAATCTGTAACAATTTCTGTAACTTCTTTAATCTGTTTCACTTCCCATGATTCCGGAATAATACCGACTTCTGTATCTTTATATCTCATAACCAATCGCCCCCAGCTTTCTTCTGATTTCATCTTCGAGTTCATGAGATTTTTCGAACATATCTGAAAGTTCAGAAGTAAGTCTTGCCATCTTTTCTTCAAATGGTTCTCCATCATCTTCTTGCTCTTCAATTCCAACATAGCGTCCAGGGGTAAGGATATAATCCTGTTTTGCAATATCTTCAAGTGAAGCCACTGCACAGAAGCCTTTAACATCTTCAAGTGTTCCATTTTGGAAAGCCGTGAAAGTATCAGCTAACTTTTGGATATCTTCTTCATCAAAATCTCTATGCTTACGGTCAACCATGTGTCCCATCTTGCGAGCATCTATGAAGAGGGTCTTTCCTTTTTGCTTCTTATTCTTTGAAATGAACCACAGAGTAACTGGAATTGTTACGCTATAGAACAGTTGGGTAGGCATCGCTACGATACCTTCAATTAAGTCATCCTCTATAATTTTCTTTCTAATTGTACCTTCACCACTTGTCTGAGTTGATAAAGCACCATTTGCTAGTACGAGACCAATCTTTCCATTTGGTGCAAGGTGATGAATCATATGTTGAATCCATGCATAGTTTGCATTACCTGCAGGTGGCAAGCCATACTTCCAACGTTTATCATCCTGTAAAGCTTGTTGTCCCCAAGGATGATAATTGAATGGTGGATTTGCAAGGATAAAATCCGCCTTTAAGGTTGGATGTAAATCATTTGAAAATGTATCCGCATTATAAGGACCAAAGTCTGCATCAATACCACGAATAGCCATGTTCATCTTAGCCATCTTCCAAGTATCCGGATTTGCTTCCTGACCATATACAGAGATAGCTCCTCTCTTTGCTCCATGTGCTTCAAGGAACTTCTCACTTTGTACAAACATTCCCCCTGACCCACAACAGCAATCATATACTCGACAATTTTCAAAAGGTTTTAAGATAGATACAAGTGTTTTTACAACGCTTGATGGCGTATAAAATTCTCCACCACCTACACCTTCTTTTTCTGCAAACTGTGCAATGCAATATTCATATGTACGGCCGAGTAAATCTTCGCTTGCTTCTGTATCTGACATATCAATGTTATTGGTAAAGATATCAACAACATCTCCTAATACTTTCTTATCAAGATCAGGACTTCCATAATTCTTAGGAAGAACATTTTTAAGATTCTTGTTTTCAGTTTCGATTGCTCTCATAGCACTATCGATAACTGTTCCAATCTCAGGGCTATGAGCCGCAGCTGCAATTGTGCTCCATCTTGCTTCTTTTGGAACAAAAAATATATTCTCCATTGTATAAGCATCGCGATCATCTTCAAATCCATCGCCTTCTTCTACAAGTTCTTTATATCTTTGTTCAAAAGCAGTAGAAATGTATCTTAGAAAGATAAGACCAATGATTACCTTTCTATATTCTGCTGCCGGAATATGTCCCCAAAGAACGCACGCTGCATCCCAGATTTGTTTTTCAAAGCCAATGTTGGCATTTGTTTTTTCTGCCATTTTTTCTCCTCCGATCAGTTATTCTTTCAGTCTTTTTATTTTCATTATTAATGAGCACGTGCTCTACAATATATTGTAAATTGCAGTTTAATGCTTCACATATACGAAGCAAAACATCAGTTATAACATTTTCACATCTTCTCATTATAGACGGTGTAATATAATGAAGTTTAATATCTTCTTCAATCATTTGTTTCTTGTTCAATATTTTACCCATTTTGTCACCACCCATAAATCCTTGATTTGTACAATTATGTTAATTGTATGCTTATATTATATAGCATATCTACTTGAATAAGATAGTCCTTGTAAATGATAATATTATCTCTTCCTAAAATTATCCATAAAAAAGCACCTACAACTGTAGATGCTTGCATAAGATTAATTTTATTTTCTTCTGATCCGTGGTATTACTCGATTTACTTGTTTTAAATATATTTTATATTCTTCTCCAAATTCATTTTTTAACCATTTTTCTTCTGTGTTTTTCATTAATATTGTTAAAAAAGCCCAAAATGCAAATGGAAGTATTAATAAAATATAGTTTGCTGTAAATAAAAGTATACCTGTGAATATAATTGTAAATGCTGAATAAACAGGATTTCTTACTATGCTGTATACTCCTGTTGTTATCAACTTTTTTTCTGTAACTTTTTTATTTATTTTCTGAACTATTACCGCTTGTACCCATAAATATATTCCTAAAAGGATCATGAATATTCCAACTATGATAAAAAATATTTTGCCTTTAATCATGTTTCCTTGATAAATGTATCCATTGAGATGAAGCCATATCCCAGCGATTGTAAGGATTAGACATGTTATTACATATATTGGCCCGACACCGAATATCGGCATTTTAAATTCTTGTGATTTCATTGTCTGTCCTCAATTATTGTCCTAACAATTCAATAATTTCATCCTGTGCTTCTCTTCCTTCTTTAAAAAATCTCGCCAACGGATAGCAGTGGCACATTCCTTTTCCAACAATAATTTCGTATGGAACGTGATATTTTTCCATTGCTTTTTTAAAGGTTTGCGCAAAGGCATAGAGGCATTCATTTTCTCCGAAATAAAAATATGTTTTCGGAAAATCGGTAAAATCTCCTACAGTTCCATCTAACATATATTCAGGTATGTCTTCATCTCCTTTTGCGATTTCTCTTGCTGTTTTAATGTACGTCGGATCAATCATTACATCCTTGTAGTTAAGTGCATTTACTCTTTCCCAAATTTCTTTGTTTTCATCGACAGTTACATCTGGAATTCCTCCTGGAGATACCGAAATAATCTTGCCTGGCATCGGAAGTGGTCTTCCTACGGCATTGTTATGCAAAAAAATCCCTAGTGATAGACAAGCCCCTGATGAAAATCCAAGGACGCTGATGTTTTCTGCCTTGTAACTTTCGGTCATAAGCCTATACGCTTCAAATGATACTTCATATGTCTTATCTATCTTTACATTTTCTGAACATAGTGGATAAAATAAAAACCAAACATCTTTTCCGGTTTGTTCCATTATTCTTTCCGATAATTTAAAATCCAGTTTATTCGGTTGTGTTATCATTCCTCCGCCAAATAGATAAAGAACTGCACCGTCGTCGGGCGTTTGATTTTTTTGATATGAAATCAGTCTGTATCCCATAACATCCCTATCAAAAAGATAATAATTCTTTCTCGTAGCCCTTGCCTTTGCCTTTTCTAAATCAAATACTATTTTTGCATTTTCACTTTTTGCATACTCAAGCATCTCTTCTTTGTTCTTTAAAAACATTTTTTTGACTCCGATAAGTCTTACTATTGTCGATGCAATTTTATAAGTTAAGCTCATTTTATTCTACTCCAATA
Organism: Finegoldia magna ATCC 29328; assembly: GCF_000010185.1. Classification (NCBI taxonomy): domain Bacteria; kingdom Bacillati; phylum Bacillota; class Tissierellia; order Tissierellales; family Peptoniphilaceae; genus Finegoldia; species Finegoldia magna. Next base: position 1,524,272 of record NC_010376.1, read on the forward strand.
ATAATAAATTAATCACAAACTTTACCAATTTCTTATTAATATAAAATTGGTTCATTCTCTATCACCTGTGATAAAATAATCACAACAATCTGCTCCATTTGCTATCGTGCCTTTTCTATGTAAAACTCCATGTTGAAGACTTATCATAACCTCATCCAATTCACAGAATAGCGGCATTAATTCATGTACCCCAAGCTTTTTAGTATATGTACAAATAGGACAACGAGTAATTCTGTAATAACAAGCGCCCTCATATGGCTCTCCCTGAAAATCGACCTTAAATGATGTGGGATAGAGCTTTTCTTTTTCTTCTGTATACCATTTATAATACTTAACTATATTTTTCTTATTAGCCTCTTTTCCTCTCTTAGTATTTAGATTAGTTAATGAAAAAAACCATTTGACAAAATACAAAGAGCGACGCATCATTTCCTGGATGGTCTCTGGAGGAATTTCTTTTTCACTTGCTAAATATGGCGCAACAAATACAAGAGCGAACATCTCATTGTATGCCATTGGATTATCATCTCCGATATCATCTGCTTCTTCTACTAGTTTTCGATAAATTTTTTTGCTTTTTTTGAGGATATCCCTAGCATACTTACTTCCATATCTTTCCACCAAAACTTTTTTCATAGGATGTCGAAACTGATAGAAATAAAAACTGTGATATTTCATTTTTATCCTTGCCTTTCTTTGTCTTTCCTATTTTCTTGCGATAAATACGAGTTGTTGTTTTCTATCTAAATGATATTCAAAATTAAATCCCAATTTTCCAAGCATTCTTGTTAAGTCGTCGGGTGTGTATACTTCCATTTCTATCATGTGCGCTAATTTTTTTACATCTCTTCTTTTCATAGATGAAACTTCATTGCATATTAAAAATTGTCCGCCCTTTTTAAGCACACGATAAATTTCTTTAAAACATTCTTCTATGTCATTCCAAAAATAAATAGTTTCAAACGCTGTGACGATATCTATGGATTCATCTTCAAAAGGAAGGCTTTTTACGTCTCCCAGAAAAATTCCGCATCTTCCAGACTCAATCGCTTCTTTATTTATCTCACTAGCCATCTTTACACTTGTTTCTGAGTGGTCAATTCCGTAAACTTTTTTTGCTTTAGTTAAAAAATGTTCTATGTTACGACCCCCGCCGCAGCCCAAATCTAGGACAATATAATCGTTTTCAATGTTTATGTAAGACCTTCCCCAACTTGCCAATTTTTCATGTCCTCTATTCATGCTTTTTAACATAAATCTGCCGCCAAAATTGTCTTTCGGTTTTCTAAAATTTTCAAAAAAACGCTTAAACATTTTCCCCTCCTCTTGATACTTATTCTCATCTATATTATACCACGTTTTTTCTTCTTAATTTCATGTTTTTACGACAAAATAGCGTTTTTAAAAATTTATATTTTTACCGTAAATACATCATTCAGATTAGTAGAACAAAAAAACAGAGATAGAATTTTCTATCCCTGTTGAGTTCTTGGTTACTTTTGAATCAGACTGCCTTCACGTACACCTTCCGTTAGATCCAAGAGAATCCATGCACTTGTTTTCGCTCCAGCCTTATGCTTGCCCATATTGGCTTCGAGCATTGTCTCAAATGTTGAGCTATTACTGCATTCAATAACATCTAGAATACTCGTTGTGATATTTTCCCCGTTTGTAGTAACTGTAACCGTATCATCTTTGGCAAATTCACCAGTTATGATTTGACAAGTAGCCACGAATCTGTTCTTATAAGCTTTCGCGCGTTTTAATCCCACTTTTGTCGCCTTCGGTGCAATTGAAAAGCAATTATCGGCTTTGGCTACATTAGCATAATTGGAACCTACATCCTCGATAATCTGTGCTTGCTCTTCTTTCATTGACTTAACCATTTCTGTAATTTCAGCTACTGTCATAACTTTCAAAGGATCTTTGGTTTTTAAAACATAATCTGCTCGATCGTAGCCATCAGTGCCCCATCTTTGTTTCCAATATTCAGTGATATTGAATTTACCACGCAGCATTTTCTCACAATCACTACAGATTTCTCCATCATCTACAGCTACACTGCTAAACAACTTCAATTCTTTGCCGCATATTGGACATAATTTTTTTTCTTTTTTACCGAATAATTTCATGACTGACTCCTTTCATTTTCTGATCATTTTATTATTAACCAACGCCAATTAAATACTTGATTCTTTCAAATATTATATATGAATAGAAATCATCTTGGACTTCTTTGTTCCAATCGATAATTTTGCCCCCATCAATGATTCCCTTAGGAACCATCAAGCTTCCGTCTTTAAGACTAAGTTGAGGAGAAAATTCGACGACATCATCCCTGTACCTAATTATAATTTTCCCATTTGGACTTGTATCGCTAATATTTTGGCAAATCAATGTTGTTCCGCTACAAGCATTACTATCTAGGTAAGGATTTTTCACTTCTTTTAATTTCCCATCTTTTGTTAATTCTAACTCTTTTAGAGAAACAGATGCATTCTTGTACTTAGGTATGACTAGATAGCATTCTTCTCCAATTAAGTAAGGTATATTACCGCCTTCTGATTGTTTTACTGCAACAATCATATTAGGATCTTCATAATTTGCAAAAATATTTGACCAGATTTGTAATTTCGAAAGAGAAGCTTTCAAATCTTTTTCATTATTTGCACCACCTAGGTAAATTACAAAGGCTTTGTTGTTTTTATCATAAGGATTAAGTCCAAGTCCTCTTGCCATTTTAATGTACTGATCAGAATATATACTTCTCTCAAACCTATTTGATTCAAGCTCGAAAATTAAAGGAACTTGTTCCATATGTGCACTTTCATAATTATCAAAAACAAATTTTGGTCTACCTACTTCATCTAAAAATAATTTATGGCTTTTTTTATTGTAATTATCCCACAAGTCATTAAGCGTAAGACCTACTAAGTTATTTAGATTGTAAATATAAGATAAATCAGTGAGATCCTTGCAATAGACTTTGTTAGCTAATTCTGCTTCTTTTATCAACCCATTTTCTACCAAAGTCAAAATCCCGTCTTTTTCAACACCAAAATCTTTAATAAGCTCAGCATCATCAATGAACTTACCATCAGGTAACGAGAAATTAAATACATGATGATTAGTATAGTCACCGTTGTAAATATCGTATTCTTCAATCATAATGCTTAGGATTTTCTGGTTTTGATATACAGAAAATGAAGCAACAATACCTGTATCACCGTTTTCCATATTAGACTTCTTAGCTTTATATACTTCTTTCATTTTTTTAACTATCGCATCAATTTCACTGTTAGCTTTTTTTGCATCAGCAGAATCAAGAAGAATCCTAGGTAGGTGTATACCTTTTTCATGATTTTTCGCAGAATTCAAAAATTCTTTATCGATAAATTCATTCCAAACTTTTCTATCTTCAACATATGAAGAAAGAGAACCTATTATCGCTCCATCAACTTGTTTTAAATTATTTTCTTTACTTACTTCTTTTTCTTTACTTACTTCATTTACTTGATTTACTATCTTTTTGCCAGTCTCAGCTGAATCATTTGCTTTTTTACAAGCAGAAAGAAAAGTCAAAGCCAAAATAAACGCAATTAAAATTTTTGTATTTCTTTTCATAAATCTACCTCTATCATATAGATATCTTACGACATCTATTTATCTTTTTTATTTGTTTGAGCAATTATGAAACTGGTTTTTAGATCTATTTTGTATTTTTATCATGTTCCTTATTTTTTGACTGCTTGTCAATAGTCTCATTAAGTCTCTTTTTATTCTCTTCCACTTCATCGTAAAGACCCTTGTCGATTACCTTCTTAAACCCCTTGTCTTTTTTCAAATCAAGCCTATTGCCTTTAAGCTCTTTGGAGTTTTCCCCTTCAATTACAACATTTACAAGGCCAGTACGTTTCATCAAGAAATCATCTATGCTTTGCAAATTGCTTATCTCATGCTTGGTTTCATCTTCGTAGTGATGTCTTTCATCTATATTTCTATACCTAGCGTAAATTGTGTAGAAGAATATAAATCCAGAAAGTAAAAGTAACCAATATAAATTTCTCATATCTTGGAATTTTGTATCATCAAATACATCCATGGCGGCAACTATATTTAGTACAAATGCAGCTAATCCACCTAAGATTTCAACCAATACAGAAGCTATAAATAGTTTTGTGTAATTTATTGGTACGCTACCCATTGTTTCAAGGGTTCTTGCATTTACAGCGACATAGTGGAGTAGGTTTTTGCCATTTTTCTTTTGCATATAACTGTATAGCCAAACAGGTAAGTATGCAGCCTTCCAAGAGTCGCCTTTAATATTGTATTCTTCCTCTTCCCATCTTACACCCCTGTCATACTCTTCAATAGTATCCAAGGCCGCATGCCTTGCAACATCAGAACTTTGTGCTTCAACAGCATCTCTTAAAACATCAATGTTGCTATCTCTCTTTTCTGAAGTGAATCCCTTCAGATAGTTGGCATTAAATTTTACGCAATTTTCTGTATCAAACGGCATGATGGCATTGATAATGTTAGTTGTCTTATCCTTTGCTGTATAATCGAGTTTATCGCTACTAGCTTCAATAGATAAGTCATCTATGAAAATGTCAAAATCCCTTTCAACATGATATGAATCTGCATCGTATTCCATGTGACTATCCTTGCCATTCTTAACTTCGTAACTAGCAGTTTTAATTTCCCCTTCACCTATTAATCTCATATGAGAATTGACATCGACCAACATATATGGCAAATAAACCCCACATATATTTTCGGTACTAAATTCTCTTGTAAATGTAGGATGAGCAAAAAACTTTCTTTTTTGAACAAAGTCTTCTATTTGCTCTTGGGCCTCATTTTTCCTTACCTTAAAAGGTAGGATAACATCAGGAACGGCTCCATTTGGAATAATATTATTAAGTGATAGGGTATTTCTACACCAGTGACACCTTGCCTGAGTATTGGTTTTGGTATCGATAACTACTTCGGCACCGCAGCTTTCACACTTAACAGTAATTATATCTTCTGCTGCTTCGTCTATATCTAAAGCTCCTCTTCCCATGGTTGTTCCTTCTAGGCTTGATATATCTTCATCTTCTGGTGCAAGCTCTAGTTCAAATTCGTGCCTACAGAAATTACACCTTAACTTACCAGTCTTGGTATTAGTCTCTATGTCAGTTGACCCACATTTTGGACACTTTATCTGACCATCTTTTAGTCCAGTATTTATTTCTCTTACTTTAATATCTTCTGTAGTCATAAGATCACCTCTATATGCCTAGTAAATCTTTTTTCGCCTTGTCAAATTCTTCTTGAGTGATAACTCCAGCATCTAATAGTTTTTTCATGTTAATAAGCTTTTCAGTTGGGTCTACTTGGTTAGAGTTTGGAGTTTGATTTTGATTCGGAACTTGGTTTGAATCTTGATTAGGAGCTTGATTTTGATTAGAATTATTATTTGCAAAATTTGGTTGATAAGAATTTTGTCCATTAGCTTGCTGAGTTGCTCCCATCATATTACCAGCTGCATTCATTCCCATTCCCATAAATGCCATGTTTGCACCACCGCCATTTTCGCCAGCTGACTGCATTCCTCTTGCTGCTGCTTGTTGGAAGAATGAATTTCCACGAGATCCAGAAAGTGCATCTGCCTTTTTGACATCTGACATAAGAACTTTAGTATCTTCGTCGTATTCTATTGCAAGTATTGCAGTTTTTGCAATTTCAAGTCCTCTTGTAGATCTCCATTGGTATCCATCTTCTACAGCACTAGATAGTGATTTAGCAAAACCTATTTGATCTCCTTGTATCTTATTCATACGATTGCCCTTGCTTGGATCATTCGTGTAGTTTGAAAAGGCTGCTGAAAGTGATGAAACCACTTCGTTAAATAGTTCTTCTGCTGCCTCGTTATCCATATCTGCAAAGTCAAACGCTGGGGAATTTGCAACCAAATATTTTTGTGGAACAAAGTTTTTTACAAATAGTAAAGGATCTACAATCTTTAAAGTATATGTTCCTCTTGTGACTGCCCCAACTTGTGTACCAAAGAAAGCATCGTCCCAATATATTTCACTTTGCGTGCCAAATCTATTTTTTGGTATTTCCTTAAGGTTAACATAAAATGCCAATTGTTCAGATCCAGCTTGGCCACCAAATTTAAACTTTTCCCAAGTTGACTTGATTAGTGATGCAGTTGGACCATCACCAGCGAAAATACTTTGTGAGTTTATATCATCTGATGAAAATATAAATCCACCAGGTTCATTGATGATTCCTGTAATCAAACCATCTTGTATAGTGATTAGAGCTGTTGCCTCAGGAACGATTATCTTACTACCGTTTGTGATTATGTTGTTGTTTCCCTTAGTATTTTCACCACGACCGTTGTTTTGTCCCTGTGCTTTTGCTGGAAATATTCCTAGAGTTCCTGATTCAAGTGAACCTGGTCCGTAAAAATCTAACCATTGATCTGCAAAAGTTCCGCCTAAACTTCCTGTAAATGCTTTAATAAATCCCATAATATCCTCCTTTAAATTAGTATTTTGTGAAAATGTTTTTACAAGTACTGTGTTCTAAATTTTTTAGAAACTTAGATGACTATAAAAACAAATCTTTGCTTTCAATTTCAATTAACTACACAAAAACCATACATCATTTCCCTTTTAATAAAATTTCTTTGACATTGATTTTGTGAGAAAGCACATCTGTTACTTTCTAATTTTATTATATATATCTTCAACAATCCCCACATCACCCAAAAGTATGATATTTTGTAAAACATAATAATTTAATTCATTTAAAATTTAATTTCTGTTTCGAATAGACAATATAAAATTTCTCCTATCACATTGATTAAACCCAAATCATTCATTATAAAAGACCAATTTATTGTTTTATCTAAATTCTATTTGACATCTTTTCCGACTAGTTTTAAAATATATTTAAGTGGTATCGTTTTCTATGGTTTCAAGATATTTTATTGGAGGAGTAGTTGTGTATCGCAAAGAAATTATTAGTTATATTATCTGTATATTTTTGGTTTTTTTAGCCTGTCTTTTGCACGCCTTGGATTATTTTAAGAAACTTTATTTCCCTGTTCATGCTATTATTTTCGCACTTTATAGTTTTGTAATTGTTCTATGGATGAATAATATGAAAAATAGGGTTCTAAGAAGTGCAATTGTAGCTAGATTTAAACTTATTGGATTTCTTCTAATTTCTTATTTGCTTGTGAGAACTTTAAAATATCTAATCTTAATAGAAAATGAAGATGCCGTCAGATTTATAAGGTATCTCTATTTAGTTTTTCCATTAGTTCTCACTCAGCTGATATTTCTTACCTCTTTACATGTTGGGAAATCTGAGAGAGAAAATATAAACAAGTATTGGAGTCTTCTTTGGATACCAACTTTGATAGCGAGTTTATTAATCATAACAAACAATTTACACGGTCTACTTTTTTCTCTTGATCCGAATGCCAAAAGCCTACAAATGTATGGACCTGTATTCTACTTTGTCGTTTTTTACATTGGTCTTTTAACTATAATGAATATTGCTTTTACAATGATTTATTCATATAAAAACAGATATCTTTCTTCAGTAAAACTTCCTATATCAATTATTATCATCTGGGGGATTTATACTTTCTTATATATGACTGGATGGGACAAATTTGAGTATTTTAAAATATTTTTCAAGAGCGCTGAATTTAACATATTGATGGTAATGCTATTTATTGAATCTTTGGTATTTAAAAGACTTCTGCCTTCAAACAGAGGATACGAATTATTTCTGTCCCTATCTTCTCTCAATATCGGTATTATGGATTCAAATGGTCAAATGATTTATCGACCAAAGATTTATGAAAACATTGATTCTTCTTTAGTGTGTAGGGCACTTTATAATCCTATCCTCATTGATGAGAACACACTATTAGAAAGTGCAAAAATCAATGGTGGAATCTCATTTTATTTTGTTGATCTGACTGATTTTAACCAATTAAAGAGAAAACTGATGAATATGAGCGAAGATATGTTAAATGAAAATGAGCTTCTCAAAGCAAAGAACTCCTTGAAGAAAAATATGATAAAAGTTGAAGAACAAAATCAAATCAGAGAACATATTCATACCAAGCTTCAACCGCAATTTGACATACTTAACGATATTTTTATGAATCTACCTGAAGATGAAGATTTGTTTGAGACAAAGCTCAAACACGCTTGTTTTCTCGATGTCTATATCAAAAGATATTCCAATTTATTTTTACTAACAAAAAATAAAAGCACACTAAATTTATCCGAGTTAAAACTTGCATTTTGCGAATCTCTTGATTATTTAAGTCTAACTGGTGTGAAGACAAAAATAGATTGGGAAGAATATACTAGCTATGATAAAGACTTTTGTATTAGTCTCTATGAGATATTTCAAAATGCCTTAGAATTTTATATGCCAGGTATAAGTTCAATTAGTATAAGCTTTTTTATGAAAAACAAAAAGCCTCAGCTTATTATTAAAATTACTGGTGCGAAAGAAAAATCTTTCTTGTACGATTTGGATGATAACTATCAACAAAATGGGATTTTAATTAGTGAAGATATTGCGAAAGATGAAATTAAGCTTGTAATTTCTCTTGAAAGGAGCAAACTATGATATTAGGAAATCTAAACATCTATAAGCTTGCCTTATTATTTGTTTTTAATGCAATCCTCTTAACTATTAATATCAATATGGTAGTAGAATCCACAAATACTAAGATTTCTAGCAAATATTTTATTTATAGTCTGATACTATTTTTATTAAGCTTGATTCCATTACAGATTTTAGCAGAGCTTGGTACGGGAAGAATTTATATGGCAAAATTTCTTGTAAATATTCCAGTATACGTATTATTGATCTACTATCTAATTATTCTAAGTATAGAAATAATATTCGCAAAGAAATTCATGGAAAGAAGCAAAACAATAATCGGAAATAATTCTATTAAGGATAGTATGGACAACCTTCCCGATGGTATTTGTTTTTCAAAATATGATGGTACTCCCCTTTTAGTAAATAGAATGATGCAGGATATAAGTTACGCTGTTTTTGGCAATATGCTTGCAAATGACATTGCCTGTGCTGAAGATATACGAAATAACAATATAAAAAAAGATGCGGAAATTTTGGAAAGAAACCCTCTTATTATAAAGACCATGGGAGATATTTGGCAGATAAAAATCGTTGATCATAAAAAAGTCAGAGAAACCTTAGCCTATAAAATCACTCTTGAGTGGGCTTTATATCAAGAAATTGAAGAAAAAAATAGGCAAATTGAAAAAATAAACGCAAGTCTAAAAGAATATCAAAAAAATGTTGCAGAATATACTAGAAACAAAGAAATTTTGCAAGCAAAAATCAAAATTCACGATAAAATTGGTCAGTGTCTAATATATTTTAGACGCTACTTAGATATGAAAGATAAAACTAAAGAAGATAGAGATAAGCTAATTAATTTGTGGAAGGAAAGCCTATTGATGTTTGAGGGTAAAAGTGACAATGTAAATGATGATGTAGATTCTTCTAATAATGAGGCGAAGTTTGATAAACTCATTTCAACAGCCAAAGATATAGGAGTTTCAGTCGATGTCAAAGGCAAAATCCCAACCGAAGAAGGCGATTTACAACTCTTAGTTAAAATAGTCCATGAAGCGCTCAATAATGCTATTCGCCATGGTAAATCTAAAAATATATGGATTGAGCTTAACGAAGATAAAATAAATATACATTGTAAGATTACAAACGATGGCATATTCGTCAAAAAACCAATAATAGAAAAAGGCGGTTTGAAAAATATCCGCCAAAGTATCGAAAATTGTGGTGGCAAAATGGAAATTAATTTGGATTCAAATTTCACTTTAATCCTGTCCTGGCCAAAAGGAGTAAACTATGACCTATAAAATAATGATTGTAGATGATCAATTCGTATCTCGTGAAATGTTTAGACTAAATATCAACCAATGTCCTGATTATGAAGTTGTCTACTCTGTAGATACCGCCATGTTTGCCGACACTTACGTACTAAATAAAAAAATCGACCTTGTAATAATGGATATACTTATGAAGGACGGATCAAATGGCCTCGACGCTGCAGAAAAAATAAAAAAATTAAAACCTGAAATAAAGATTATTGCAGTTACAAGCATGCCAGAAGTATCTTGGATGAATAGGGCAAAAGAAATTGGAATAGATAGTTTTTGGTACAAAGAAATATCAAAAGAAGAAATTTTAGAAATAATCCAAAGAACTTTGGCTGGTGAATCCATCTATCCTTTAGAAACACCTGAGGTAAAACTTGGCATGGCCAAATCAACTGAACTTACACCTAGAGAAATAGAAGTTCTCCGCCTACTAACCACAGGTGCAGGCAATGACCAAATAGCAGAAGAGCTTGGGATTTCGCTAAACACTGTAAAAACCCACATTAAGCACATGCTTGATAAAACCGAATTTACAAGCCGCACCCAACTTGCAATCCAAGCTAGAATCACAGGATTTGTAATAGAAGACAAGTAGTAAATTGTAAAAAAAGTGATGTTGCAAAATAGATAAACCTATTCTGCACATCACTTTTTTCGTATCGGATCAAAGCATTAAATCCTTTTAATTTTTTAGGTGATGGATTGTACAACTAAATGCGACAATATGAAAAACTTTCTTTCTATTTTTATCTTAGAAAATTTTTTCATCATCCGAAAGTATGAGATGAATAGATTTTCAAATGAAAAACACTCCTTTTTTCTAGGAGTGTTAATAACTTTGGGTTTAGTGCTCGACTTATGCATTAAATAAAAAATGTTTATATTTCGGTATAAAAATGACACCTACTTTTGTAGATGCCTTTTCACTGATTCAAGTGAGAAAAATCACTACTTTTTATATCGTCCTTTAAGGTTTTATTCTCACAAAATTCAAATAAATATTTTAATAAACTTATTTTATTAGTATCTATATTCTTGTATAAATCTGTAACTTTTTTTTCATTAAACCAATTTATCTTTGTATTAATTTTCCCTCTATGTTCGATATAATAATCAGCTATAGATTCTATTTCTTCTTCTAGCTTTTTAGCTTTAGCTAAATTAAAAATTGGAAATATCATTATAGAAACAAGATTTCTTTTATCAATGTATTCAGGAACACTTTCAATTTGTTCTTTATAATACGGAAAATCAATGTCAATATTCTCTGCTCTATTTAAATCTTCATAAACTATTATTGCAAGATCTTGAGAGTCTTTTTCTAATGTTAATACTAAAATGTTTTTAGCATTATATTCTAATTTTAAGAAATAATCTATTATAATAAATACCCCCTTATGTAGCTTCTGGTGCAAATAAAGCAACCACAACTTTTACAATATTTACTCATATATCCTTCTTTATTTTATTAACGTCTATTAGCATATTGTTTCCTTTAACTTCAGATTTTATAATTCTATTGACGAGATTTACACTAATTTCAAGATTTGTTTTATATCGTTGATATTTTCAGCAAAATAAATTCCCTCTTGTCTCTCGTTGGAAGAAAGTCCTTTTTCAATCATATGATTCAGAAATGCTTTCAAATCATTGTAGTAATCGTTCAGGTTGTAAATAATGCAAGGTGAATTCATCTGTTTCAATGACACTTTCGACATTACTTCTGAGATTTCTTCTAATGTTCCCGTACCACCCGGAAAAGCAATAAAGGCTTCACCCAGCTCAATCATTTTGTTTTTGCGTTCTGTCATATCCTCGGTCACGATTAACTTAGTTAATCCGTCATGTTGAAATTCGTTTTCGACAAAAAATTTCGTCTCAACACCTATAACTTTACCACCAGCCTTCAAAACACTGTCAGCAATCGCACCCATCAGACCAGATTTGGAGCCACCATAGACTAGTGTGTTTCCGCTATTTCCAATCCAATCCCCCAATTTTTCAACTTCTTTACGTAAACATGGATCATTTCCTTCGTTTGCACCAAGATAAACTGTAATATTCATTAAAATTTTCTCCTTCAAATTCCTGTGATGATTTTGATAAATCTATTATACTTTTTTCTTATTAATTTATCCAAATAATCACGGTTCATTTCCATATATACGCATCTATATTTAAAAAAATTCATATAGGAAATATTTTATAATAGAGTTTTCAGCTTTTTTATTCAAGTATTTATCTTTTTTTATTATTTGTCGTCAAACACCTCGTGAAAATTATTTATAGCAGGAAGTTTTCTAATATTTTTATTTAAAGCCCAGTAGATGGATACAACAAGGATAATTACACTTGCTATAAGAATTGCTTTTGGACTTGATAAATACTCTCCGAGGTATCCACCGAGTAAGGCTCCGAGTGGCGCCATAAAAGTTGATATACCAACCATAGCTCCCATAGCAGAACCTATCTTTTCACTTGGCACAATCATCTGCACCATAGTTTGGGCATAAACATTAACAATTCCTGCTACAAACCAGCCAAGAGCGTACAAGACAACCGCAATTTTTATATTTGTACCAAAGTAAGAAACAGAAATCCAAGCTAAGGCTACGATAATCATTCCATAAACATAAATCTTTCCCAAAGAAATATTTTTTAGTTTTGGAAAACCTGCAAATAAAGATCCGAGCAAGACTCCTGCACCCATGCCTGCAAGCATTAGACTATAAAAAATTTCATCTTTGGCAAATGCAGGCAAGACCGCACTTATTGATGTTGCAGAGAAATTTATAAAAACAACTCCAATAACAAGGGCAAAAATCCTAGAATCTTTAAATAAATCAAGTCCATCTTTAAGGTCTTCGAAGTGATTTTTAATTACAGAACCATCTGTTTTATTTTTTCTTTCATTGTAGTGGTTAAGTTTTTTTGATAAGAGACAAAATAAAAGTCCAGTTAACATGAAACTTACACTATCAGCATAAAAAGCCGTCATAAATCCAAATATAGATATGATAAAACCTGCGAGAGTATCAAATATTGCATTTGATCCTTGATAAGCCATAGTCATCAAAGAATTTCCTTTAACAAGTTCTTTTTCGGATAGGATTTTAGGTAAAAGAGAAATCTGTCCAGGATAAACCAGTTGGTTAATCAAAGAAATTATCGGCATAATTATCATAATATGGTATACATTTAATTTTTCCAAATAATACAAGGCTGGGATGATTAATATTAAGATGGCCTGGATAAGTTGGGATTGAATTAAAAACTTCTTCATATTAATTTTATCCAAAATTGGGCTTAGAAGTAACTGGACAATGGCTGTTGATGAGGTTAGAAATAGAGTTATTCCTGAATATACAGTAGACCCACTCATCTGGTAAACCAAGAGGGTTGAGGCTATAGCATAAAGGCTATCACCAAAATTTGTAATTAGTCGCCCTAAAAGCAGGACATAGAAATCTTTGTTTTTAATCATTTTTAACATACTCCTTAAATTTAACGTTTAGTTTTTCTTGACAGTTATCTCTTTTTTAACCAGTAAGCTATTACTTACTGGTTTTAAGATAATTTATAAATTTGTACTTGGAAGTTTTCGCAATCTTCTTCCTTCTCATATTTTTTTATGAGATCCTCTAATTCTTTTTCAAAAGACTCGTAATTTTTTTTCGGAATTTTGAAAGTGAATTGCTTTTCTTCCAAATTTTTATTAAATATTTCACTATTTGGTATAAAAGCCTTGGCTACTGGCAAGAAATATTTTTGGGTAATCCCATTTATTAGCTCTGTGTCTACGACCTCTATAATTCCATTTTGTTCCAAAATTTTAAGATGGTAGTGGATTTTTGACCTACTAACTCCCAAAGCATCTGACAAGTCCTGAGCTGTTTTTGGTGTAGCTCCTAATGTCATAATTATTTTAAGCCTTATAGGATCGCTTACTATATTTATTTCTTCTAAAGTGTTTAATATGTGAACTTCTTTCAATTCCTCGCCCCCATTTATAGATTAAATAGAGTATAACAGTTAAAATCAGTATTGTCAAATAATTTTTAACGTTAAATAAAAGTCTTTAATATTTCTCTATATAGATTTCAAATCTATTATAATTTCTTGATTTGTTTATCTTATATTTCTTTTAAAAATTTTAATGCCAAATACAATTTTCCAAGATCATGGTTGGCATCATGGAGTCCTTCGACCTCATAACAGCTCTCATCTAATACATCTCCCGCTTCAAGAAAGTTATAAAGTTCAAATCCATAAAAATCACAAGCTGCTTGAACGCCTGCAAGCTCCATTTCTACTGCTATACATCCTTCTGCCTTTCTCTTTGAAACGAGTCCGCGTGTCTCACGAAGCATAACATCTGTAGTCCAGACTTTTCCCTTAGTGTAGGGAGCTTTTTCCTTAATAAAAAATTCTTCAAGCTTATCATGGTTTTTAATATCAAGATAATCAGAAGGAGCCGCATAGTAATAAGATGCTCCCTCACCTCTATAAGCCTCTGTTGGTATAATGTACTTTCCAAAAGTTTTTTCCTTATCAAGACTTCCACAAGATCCAAACATAATAAATTTATTTGCACCTGTAATCCAATTAACTTCTACACAATCTCCTGAAGCAAGAGCCGAACCCATCATAGTAAGATAAAATACAAATTCTTGACCTTCAAATCTACTTTTATATACTGGCCTTGACCCATTTACAGATCCTATATTTCCAATTTCTTCGCATTCAAAATTATCAAGCAAATATTCTATTATGCTTTTTGAATATATTATCAAACATTTTTCTGCAATATTTTTCTTTTCTCCGTAAAAGTCTTTTAGACTTAAAACTGGCTCTGTTTCATTATCAAAACTATCTATTATCATATTATTTCCTCCAAATTCAGATTTTATAATTCTATTGACGAGATTTACACTAATTTCAAGATTTGTTTTATATCGTTGAGATTTTCAGCAAAATAAATTAATTGCCCGATTGATAAAAGATGCTAAAATTTATTTATTTTTTTCTTCAATAAGATTATTATACTCTTCTTCTAGTTTTTCTCTTTCCTCTTTGGGTATCTCCATTGCTAGTCTAGAACTTATAGAGGATATTCTAAAATCAAGTAATAAAATATCTCTATCCTTGTTAATTGTTGTCTTCTTATTTCTATTTTTGTATTGTGATAAATTACCTTTAAAATTTTTGATTCTTTTATTTTCTATAATCATAAGTGTATCGGCTATTTTATTTATAAACTCCTCATCATGACTTACAAAAATAAATGGTCTATCATAAGATTTCAGTAGATTTTCTAAACTTTCTATTGCTCTTATATCCAAAAAGTTTGTCGGTTCATCAAATATAAGATAATTAAAATCAGATGTTAAAATTTTAGCCAATTTTACCTTAGCTTTTTCTCCATCGCTTAATACATTTATAATCTTATATACATCGTTAGTCTTAAACCCTAGTCTTGCAAGAACAATTCTTGTCATTGTTTCATCATAAATAGATGTATTTGATACATTTTTTAAGATGCTGGAATTTTCTTCTAAAATATCACTCATTTGACTAAAATAACCTATCTTAAGATTTGGATGCACCCATATATTTTCTTTATTAAGAATCATCTTTAATAGAGTAGTTTTCCCACTTCCGTTTTCTCCAATTATCGCTATTTTAGAATTGTTGTTTATTTGGAAGTTGGATTTTTCAAACAAAACCTTATTTCCAAATTTTTTATTTATGTTTTCCGCTCTTATCAATATTTTAGAATGAATTCGTTTATTATCTGGAATGGATAGTTGTATCTCTTTTTCTTCTTTAGGTTTTTCTTTTATATCAAGTTGATTTATCCTAGATTCTACAGCTTTTACTTGTTTGTCTAATTTTTTCTTGTTTTCTTGACCACCCATCTTATGGAGCCTTGCTTCTGAATTCCCCATCCTTTTAGGTGTGGTTCTTACTTTAGATGATTGTTCCTTTATATTGATAGCTAGATTTTCTAATCGTCTTTTTTCTTTTATAAAATTCGAATACTCTTTATCTTGAAACTTTTGTCTTTTTTCTCTTTCTTCAAGATAGAAATTGTAGTCTCCATTATATTCTTCAATTTTTTCATCCTTTAATTCTATAATTTTTTTACAAGTTCTATTTATGAAATCACGATCATGCGAAATTATAAGGTATCCTGTTTTTCTTGAATTTAGCTTTTCTATAAGTTCTTCTTTTTGCTTTAAGTCTAAATGGGATGTAGGCTCATCTATTAAAAGAAACTTAAAACTATCTGATAAAATATCTGTTAATTTTAATCTTTGTTCCTCACCCGGACTATAATCGTCATCAATCTTTAACTGAGATTTGGAATAGATTTCATCAGAAAAATTCTTAGCTTGAATATCATAATTTAATAAATATCCTAAATCTCTATCTACTCTTACTTGACCAGTATAGTCTTTATCTATTCCTAATATTATTCTTAAAAGAGTAGTTTTGCCCGTTCCATTGTCACCTATTAAGGCTATCTTATCATTTTCATTTATTGATAAACTATCAATTTCAAATAGCTTTCTATCTGGTAAAGTTTTTATTAAGTTTTGTATATATATCATAAATCCTCCTATGTTTTTTTTTGAGAGGATTTTTTCCTCTCTTAGTTATTTGTAAGACTATATCTATTGTTCATTTGTCTGTACCTCCTAATACTATTTAATAATTTATACCCATAAAAACAATCAATCCCCTGTCATCATAAACAGATCGACTTGTCCATTTCACACCTTATTGCTCACCATAGCAATAAATCCGTCTATCTTTTCTGTAGATTTTTCCTTGTCAGTTTTTATTTTTCCAGCGGAATTTGTATATATAAAGATTTGAAACCTTATATTTATACTTGAAGGTCTTCCTCTATTTTTGGTTTAAGCCCATCAAGTCCTTGATTTCTAAAATCAGTTCAGAATTTTACTAGTTTATCTTAATATTATTTACTATTTTACCCGAACAATACACTCGTCTATTCACACTCTATACTCATATAATACTCATCGCAAAACTTATCCCACTTAACTGTATAGTCATCATGTGTGAGCAAGGTCAAGTCTTTTGCTGTAAATATATTTCTTTTTCTTGCTTCATCAAAGAAATAGTCAAATCCACAGAAGGTTTCACTAAGATAGGCGTATACGTACTTGAATCCAAGGCTATATGCAAGGTAGAGGCGTGTGTGTCCATCTAGGGACGCGTTTGTGTCTTCGCGTATTGTAACTGGGATAATCACGTCTTCTTCTCTATTGACAAAGCTCTTAACTGCCTCTAATTTATCACTATCTATAAAGAACTGTATTGGCTGGATTTTATCCAGATCAAGCTTAAAAACCTCCACGTCTTTGAATTTCTTAATAAGCTTACCACTTTCATCATAAAAATTTGTGATGTGCTCTGCATTAAATCGAAACTCTTCAATGACCTCGTCAAAATATGCTTCTTCTCCTTTTATAAGTGCCTCGGTCTGTGATATGATTTTAATTTCTACAGGCGCATCGCCATCTACAATGTAGCAACCGTGCTGATATAGTGCTTCTTGACTGAAGCGATTGTCATCATATGTATTGATTCTATCTATTCTCATTTATTCTCCTTGAATAGTTTTCTTTGAAGTTTTGTATAAATGGCGATTTCTTCACGTTATTACTCCTTATAATCAAAAGACCCGACTTGGTGCGCATTGTTAAGAGGCGTGTCGGGTACTGTTGCCTATATAATATAGTAATTACCTTGATTTGTCAATGTTTTCAAACCACCATCCAGTTCTATAGATTGCTCTCATGCTCTATTTTACAATTCAAAAATCTCATCTGCCACTTCATTTAAAAACTCAATATCATGGGAAACAATAAAAATTATTTTATCTTTATTTCTATATTTTTTAATTAGCTTAGATATTTTTATCATGTTGGAATAATCCATGCCGCTAGTTGGTTCATCGTAATAGACAAATGTAGAATCTTTACACATAAGAGATGCTATTGCAAGTCTTTGCTTTTGTCCTCCTGACAAACTCATCGGATGCCTTTCAATAAACTCGTATAAGCCTAAATCTTTTAAAATATTTTTTGCCTTTTCTTCATCAAAATTCTTTACACCTAGACTGAGTTCTTTGAATACTTCATCTGTAAATAATTGATGATTTACGTCTTGCATAACAAGTGAAGAATTTTTGAGTCTTTCTTTTTTAGATAATTTCTCTCCCTTAAAATAAATTTCTTCTTTTGATTTTTTCTCAAGACCTATTAAGCCTCTCAAAAGCGTTGACTTCCCACGTCCATTTGATCCTATTATGCCATAAATTTTCCCAAGCTTAAATGAGATCTCTTTTACACTTAAGCACTCATCATCAGTAAATTTATAGTTAAGATCTTTTATCTGATACTCTCCCTCTCCTTTTAAATAAGGAACTTCTAATTTGCTTAATTCTTTATCTCTTAAGCTTAAAGCGTTCAAATCATTTTTGTCTAGCTTTAAAAATTCACTTCTTGTATAAGTTTTTTTAAGTTTACCTTTATCTATCAAAAATACACGATCAACTATATCCATCAAATAATAAATTCTATGCTCTGCAACAATTATGCTTATGCCTTTCTCTTTTAATATCTTTAGCATCTTTGCCAAAACACTTATGCTTTTAATATCCAAATTTGATGAAGGCTCATCCATTACTATAATCTTTGTGCCAGCTATATAAGAAGCTGCAATGCAAAGAATTTGTTTTTCTCCACCTGATAAATTAAATATATTTCTGTTCAAAAGATTTTTTATCGGGAAAATTTCTAGCATCTCATTCAAACGCCTGTCCATCTCTTCTCTTGCAAGACCAATATTTTCTAAATAGAACAATAATTCTAATGTCGTATTTATATTGAAAAAATATGTCTTAGGATTTTGAAAAACAGTTGAGACAAGCATTGAGATTTGATAAAGCTCCAACTCTTTTATATTCTTGCCATCAATAATTATTTCGCCCTTTGTCTTTGCGTTATCATACCTTACAGCTAGTCCGTTGATAGAATTTATTAAAGATGACTTACCGCTTCCGCTTTTTCCTGTAAATAGCACACACTCTCCCTCGGATATTGATAGTGATATGTCATCCAATATATGCACTTCGCCATAATCAAGACTTAAATTTTTTATTTCAACCATATTAAGCCTCCCACAATAAGTCCAGCAACTGCGAAAACATAAACAAAATCAATTAGCTGTATCTTTACACTGATATATCTAGTCTTGGCGATTGGATTTTCTATTGCCTTTGTTTCTGCCGCTTTTGCAATGTCATCTGCAATGTTTGAAGATATAATAAGTAGTGGCACTGAAACGTATTCAAGATATTTGATTGGATTTTTAAAATTTATCCCCCTTACTCTCATAGCCATTTTGATGTTTTTCTTCTCCTCTTTAAAAGATGGGAAGAACCTAAACATAACCGCAATAGGTATGGAAAGATTTTTTGGAATTTTAAGCTTATCCATTGATGAAATTATTGCACCTACATCAGAGGTCTTTATCATGAAGCTAGCTGCCATAAATGGCAATAAAAACATTCTGAAGATAATAAATAAGCTTAAAAACATCTTAATTATTGGATTTATATTAGATAGCACCATAAAATTAGGTAAAGAATATAATGCTATACATAAAATTATCCATTTAAAAAGTGTTTTTTTGTACCCATTCAAATAAAACAAAATACCAATAAGACAAACAATCGCTAGTTCAAAACGGATGTTTATGCTATGCGCAATAGTTAATCCTGTAAGAAATACTACTAATATCTTACTTATTGGATTGGGATTAAAGGGAGCATTTGAAGAAAAGGTAGGCATTATACAATGCCTGCTTTTTCAAAGTGTTTTTTCAATAGAGCCTTGCCTATATATGCTCCAATTATTCCTCCTAGAAAAGCACCTAAGGCTACTAAGGCCATGTGAGGATATGTTATTAGTTTTTCCATTGCATCAACATAATCTTTTCCCATCATTTCAATAGACATTTCCAAATATTTTTCTTTTGCTAAAAGCATTTGCATTAAAGAGCTACATATCCATGTGCTGAAGATTGCATAAGAAAGCATATTGTATTTAAAGGAATTATAATTACCAATCTTTCTAATTAATTCTGCTATTATCATTACTATAAGCGATAAAACTACAAGGACGTAGGTATGACCACATGCAAACATAACAAGTGGTGATATCATACCGAATATAAATAATGCCCATGGTTTTTGAACCTTAGCCATAAATAACATAACTACCGTTCCTGCAACTATGGCTAAAACTGTTGGGTATACTAAAAACAATATTGGAATCATACCCATCATGCCAACACCAAACATCAAGACGAAATAAATTACGGCAAAAACACCGATACTCACTAAATCTTTTACTTTTAATTTTTTAGTATCCATTTTAATCCTCCTAATAAATAAATTCTTCTGTCATTTTTATTTTTCTTTTTATTTTATTTTTAATCATTTACATTCATATTTGAAAGAGCCTTTGCTTGCATTGCTAAACCTACCATTATCATAGTAAAATCTACAACTGGTTCTGTCCACCAAACAGCCCCTGCTCCAAATACTCTTGGTAATATAAGTAAGGCTGGAACAAGTAGTATTAGCTGTCTTAACATTACAATCATTCCAGCTTTTTTTCCATCCCCTATCGCTTGGAAAAAAGTTATTGTCATAATCATAATTCCATAAAGAATAAATACTGAATAGAACATTCTGAAATTATTAACTCCACTTGAAATTATATCCTGACTTACTTTAAATAAACCAAGTAACTGTTTTGAAAATACTTGTGCTGGTAACCAAAAAATTGCCGCAAGTACTGTTCCTCCTATAGAAAATATCTTCATAGTTTCCTTTACTCTATCGTATTGTTTTGCTCCAAAGTTTGTACCAATAATCGGCTGTAATGCCTGACTCATTCCCCAAATTGGTATAAATGAAAATCCATAAAATCTCAAAGTTGCAGACATTAATATTGCATTTGGATCTCCTCCATATCTAAAAGCTTGTCTATAAAGCAATGTTTGTTGAACCATGAAAAATACTTGCATGATCATAGCTGATACTCCTACTCCAAACATTTCCTTTGATATATCTTTTTCTTTTTTTATTTTCTTTATTTTTACATTTTCACTTTTACTCTTAAAATAATAAAGAGTAATAACCGCTTGAATTATTTGTGCTGTTACAGTTGCTATAGCTGCTCCCTCAATGGCATAATCACCCATTAATTTCATTAGTATTGGATCAAGAGCTATATTGATAAAGGCACCAAGTCCCATGATACTCATTGCTCTTTTCATAAGTCCTTCACCACGCATAACCATATTGGCTGACTGGGTAAAGTTTACAAAATTTGAGCCTAGAAATATTATTCTTAAATACCTTATGCCTAATGCCTTTATTTCTCCTGTTGCTCCAATTAAATCTAAAAAATATGGTCCTAGAAGTATTCCTCCTATTGTTATGATCGTTGAAAAAAATACAATCCAATAGATAAGATTTCCCATAAGCTTGTCTATAGTATCTTTATCACTCTTTCCCATGGCTCTTGATAAAATTGATGCCGAACCTATCCCTATAAGCGTTGCAATCCCATTATTAAAAAATGTAAGTGGCATAGCTATTGAGCAAGCCGCCATAGCATTCTCACCAATTATTTGTCCAGCAAATATTCCATCCATAAGTGGATATAGACCTATAACCACCATGCCAATTACTGCTGGTATAGATAATTGAAACATTAAAGACAATGGCTTCTTGGTCAACAACTGTTCTTTCATGTTTTGTTTCATTTTTAGTTCTTTCAATATATAAATTCTTCTGCCATTTTTGTTTTTTCTATTAAGTTCTTGTAAACTTTTGATTTTTGTAAAAGCTCTTCATGTTTGCCTTCGCTTTCTACTCTTCCGTTTTCAAGAACTACTATCTTGTCTGCATTTTCTATGGATTTCATTCTATGTGAAATGATGACAACAGTTTTATCTTTAACTAAATTATTTAAAGACTCTTGAATCTTTTTCTCGTTGTCAACATCAAGGCTTGCTGCTATCTCATCTAAAATCAATATCGGTGCATCTTTTAAGAAGGCTCTGGCTATTGATAACCTTTGTCTTTCTCCGCCTGATAGCTCAGCACCGTTCTCACCAATAACTGTATCGAAACCATTATCCATTTTTTCTATAAAATCTGTGCAGTTTGCAAGTTTTGCTGCTATTTTAACTTCTTCATCACTTGCATCTTGCTTACCAAGTCTAATATTTTCCATAACGCTTTGATTAAAGAGAACTACATCTTGGAAAACTATTGAGACCTTGTCAAAAAGGGATTCTGTTGATATTTCTTTTATGTCTTTGCCGTCGATTAGGATTTGTCCCTCATCATAATCATATAGTCTTGATATAAGTTTCAAGATAGTTGTTTTGCCGCAGCCACTTGCGCCTACCAAAGCAGTTACCTCTCCCTGCTTAGCTATAAAACTTACACCATTTAAAACTTTTGCATCTTTATTATAGGCAAATTCAACATTTTTTAGATCAATATCAAATTTTTGTAGATTATAGTCTTCGCCTTCTTGTAAATTTTGATTTTGAATTTCTTTTAGTCTTTCAATTTTTGGCGATAAATAAAATATCTCCATCATACCTTCTTTAGATGCATCAAGAGCGTCTTTTATCTTCATAGCCGCTAGTAAATAACCTACAAGGTAGAGAGGGCTTATCTCTTTATTAATAATTAAATTTACACCAACAAATATCACAACAGCAAGGGAAATAAAGCTAAAAATTGATGAAAGTGACATAATTAAAATAAGTCCTATCTCTGTCTTTAAGTGGACTTTTTCACTATTATCCATTTTTTCATATAGCTTATCTTCCATTTCCTCTGATAAACCATAGGCTTTGATCTCCATTTGCATCTCGATATTTTCTTGAAAGCTTTCTGAGTTTTCTCTTAAGACGTCATAATATCTTTTTTGTCCCTTAACCTGATGTTTTTTAGATAGTGGTATAAATATAAAGCTTAATATCGTTGGAATAATTACAGCTAAACCCATCTTGACATTGCTCACTAGCATCATAATGGATATTAGTGGGAAGAAGAGTGCCATGCCACCCACTTTTGGTATTGCATGGCTCATTGCATGCTCTATACCCTCAATATCGGACATGATTGTTTGTGATAGGTCGGAAATATCATGTTTAGAAAAGTAAGATAGAGGTAGTTTTGATAAATTTTCCGCTGTTCTAATTCTTAAGTCTGCACTTTCTTGATATGTTGTGCTATATAATTTATCGTATTCGATAGAAAGCAAAATATACATTGCTATCAAAGTCAAAACTGAGAATCCTATATAAAATCCCTTGCTTTTACCAATATTTTCCAAAACTTCCTGAGCAAAAATCATTAGTAACATGGCAGGAAGCATGTTTATACAGTAGACGAAAAATGAGGCCATTGTCGCTTTAGATAAATTTCTCGCTCCTTTATCTGTAAGAGCAAATCTTTTTTTATAAAACTCCTTCATTTGAAACCCTCCATTCATTCGCACTGTTAAAGAGTTCTTGCAGTCTCTTATACTTTGTATCACTTGACATTAATTCCTTGTCAGAACCTCTTTCTATAATTTTTCCGCCATCCATCACAAGTATTTCATCGAGGTCTTTAATTGTAGATAGTCTATGTGCAATCATGATAACTGTTTTATCCTTCATAAGATTTTTGAAAGCTTTTTGCAATTCAAACTCGTTATCTGGGTCAATAGATGCTGATGCTTCATCCATAATAATAATTTTGGAATCCTTTAAAATTGCTCTAGCAATTGCAATTCTTTGTTTTTCTCCACCTGATAAATAAACTCCTTTTGAGCCTATGATTGTGTTTTCTCTTTCTGGGAATTTGTCTAATATCAAGTCGCATCCTGCTAATTTTAAGGCTCTCATAACCTCATCTCTCGTCGCTTCTTTATTAGCCAAAGCGACGTTATCATAAATACTTTTCTTGAATAATTTCGAATCTTGAAAAACAAAGGAAACAGCTTTAATTAAGGCTTCGTCAGAATATTCACTTATTGGAATCCCACCTATCTTTATGCTTCCTTCGTTAACATTGTAAAAACCTGATATAAGTTTTGCTACTGTTGATTTGCCTGATCCAGATGAACCGACTAGTGCATAGGACTTTCCTTCTTCTAATTTAAAGGATAAATTTTCAATGACAGCTTTATCGTTATAAGCAAAGCTAACCTTGTCAAACTCAATATCGTAGTTTTTAAAATTATTGACATTGCCATGGACCAATTTGTCTTTTTGCATATCTTCGTAAAGTGCCTCTAAGGTATCTACTGCATAATTTCCTTGAGAAATGTACATAGAGTACCACATCATTCTCATAAATGAAACAAAAAGAACTCCCGATAAAAATAAAATCATAATAAGCTCAAGTAAAATTACCTTGCTGCTACCCAAGCTAGCAATAAAATAAACTATAGGAATAATTAAAATCGCAATCAATCCAAAAAATAGCCATTGATACAAAACATAAGGTTTTTTACAAGATAATGAATAATCATAAGCATACTTTGAGTAATCTTTTATCGCCTTATAAAAGCTTTTAAATGATTCGACATTTGCTCTAAATATTTTTACAACCTGCATTCCTCTAACGTATTCAACAGTTTCAGCACTTAGTTTAGATAGGGCTTCTTGGTATATTTGCATAAATTTTTGTTCGCCCATCATTGCCCCCAAAATTAATCCTCCGATTATTGTAAGAGCAAGCAAAGTTATGCCAACTCTTATACTTACTATAAAGCCAAGTGCAAGTACAAGCACGGGTGAAACTATTGCCTGAGAGCTATCGGGTATCATGTGTGCTACAACCTGATGAGTTTGCGCGGCGTTGTCATCTATAATCTTTCTTATTTGACCAGATGGATTTAAGTCAAAGAACCTAAAACTTGCTTTCTCTAAGCCGTCTATCCCCCTTTTTCTTAAATTTGTTTCGAGCCTAAAACCTAGTATGTGAGAACATGTTCCTGAAACAGAATAAAATATTGCTCCACTTGTTAGTGTGATAACAGATTTTAATGCTATGCTCTCTGCACCAGATAAATCTGAATTAATTATTAAATTATCCAGAAATTTGTAGATTAAATAAAATCCATATACCGTAAGTACAGCAGATATAGCAGAAAAAACTATAGCTAAAAAGCCGAAATATTTTTTATCCTGTACATAAGCAAATAGTTTTTTGTAAATCTTCATAATCATCTCTCCTTTCTTTGATATCCCTTTTAGATATAAATTTACTTATTTGATAATGCCTATCATTGTATTTTTATTATACATCGGTTATAATTACTAATACAATAGTTTTAAATTAATAAGGCTAATTGGAATATTGTCTCAAAGGGATAGGTGGATTATGACTTATTATGATTTTGTAAAAGATTATATGAAAGTGGATGAATGCAAAAACAATAAGAAGTATTCAAGTGCAGGACACACTTTTTGTTGGAATAAAGAAGATTTAACTTATGCAGAAGGCCTGTATTGGTTTTATGAAGGAGATGGATTTATTATTGATGTCCATGACTTTTATATAAGTGAAGAAGTAGTTCAAAATAATACTTATAGCATGGCAGATTATGTTTCAATATACACAAGCTACATAGTCAGCGCAAACGGGGAGAAATTCAGTCCGTATCAAACGCTTACCGCAAACTCTTTATGTACTCTTGATTTTGATAATATAAAAGATGACTTCCGATTTTTATTACATGAAAACTGCTATTATCTTGCTGTTTCCATAGGTTTTAAAAAAGAGCTAATAGAAAAACATTTAGCATCTATTAACATTAATCCGGAATCATTTTATTCATCTTTACTTCAACCGAATCAAATTATACTTACAAAATCCCTAGAAAAAGTGGCAATGGAAATATTAAATTGTAAGATGGACGCCCCTGCCGCTGATTTTTTCTTTAAAGCCAAAGCAAATGAATGGGTAAGTATTGTGATTGACACATACTTAAATAGAAAAAAATATAAAATTGAGTCTGATGATAATAAAGCACTTGAAGATGTAGCAAGATTCTTAGATGATCATTTCGCAATGAATGTAAATCAAGAAACCCTTGAAAAAATATCTAAAATGAGCGGAACAAAATTAAAAAATTTGTTCAGAGAAAAATATGGTCAAAGCATTACAGAATACACTCAAAGAAAAAGAATGAATGTAGCTGAAACTCTTCTCTTAAATACCGAACTGCCTATAAAAGAAATTGCAGAATCTGTTGGGTATTCATCTGCTAGCAAATTTTCCATCTATTACAAAAGATACAAGGGAAAACTTCCAAGTGAAGTCCGTAATTTAGCTTGCAAACATCTCAATTTAAAATGCGATTATTGTGATTAAAGTAATGGAGTGTTATTATTGTTTGAACCAATTGTGCTGTAATAGTTGCAAGTGCTGCACCTTCAATTGCATATTTCTCCATTAATTTCATTAGAATAAGATCAAGAATTATGTTTAAGAGAGCTCCTGGCCCATAATAGGCATGGCTTTTTCATAAATCCATTTCCACGCATAACCATGTTCGATGTTATTGTATACAAATACGTTAAAATGAAAATAATCCATCCTTTTAAAGATGGAAATAGCAGGACGAATAGGATTTGGCTTAATTTATTCTTAAAAAAACCTAAAAAATGTGTAGATTGGGAAACAATCGATAAATACGCTTTGTCCGCTATGAAGATATCGGTTGTAAACACCTGAAATCAACCATTTTTACAATCTGCTCTTATAGATAAAATAGACGATAGAGAAGTTTTCATGAAAGGAATCGACAAGTCCTACCTCTACGAAGACCTCTATGACATTCCTATAGGAGAATTTTAATAAAAATATAGAAATAAATGCCCCAAAATTAAGAATTAAACTTAAATTTGGGGCTATCTTTGTATTATAATTTATTAGCTTTTTCTTAATATCTTTTCATAGCTATTTATTTTCAAATTTTAAAAATTTATTAGAAAGATACAAAAATGTGAATAATTCCCCTAGGGCAAAAGCACTCAGCAAGACCAAATCATGTGGGTTTATGAACCTTAAATTATTAGCCTCTATTGCCAAAAAGCTTAGACCTACAATTTTTAAAGACCTAAAAGCGCTCGCAAAACCAAACATGGTAAAGATTGTAGATAAGAGCACTATGATCCCAAAAGACCTTATCCTTATGGAAAGAGCTCCAAAAATCCCAATTATTGGAAGGGCAAGCAAGATGCTAAGGCCTATATAATAAAAATATATAGAAAAATCAATGGTCGAAAATCCTCCTATATATTTTCCTCCCAGGTAGAAAAGGGCCAGAAAATATATTTGGCAAAGGCAAATTATAAGAAAAGCCAAAATCAATTTTGCTCCCACAAAGGCCATATTTTTCTTTGGGCTAAGTCTAATAAATTTCAGGCCTGCTCTGTGTTCTGTCGCCCAAAGGCTTGCTATTACGATTGCAATTAAGGGAATGTAGAAAAACGAAAAGTAAAACAAGCTTACCTGGGTCCACAAAGATTGCCATTCATTGGTCAATGTTTCCTTATTACCCATAAAGTTTATAAGGCCAAAGGCGTTAGCTAGTAGGGGAATTATCAGACTTACCAACAAGATATTTGTAAATTTTATTTTTTTAAATTCTAATTTTAACATAAGTCCTCCTAGTCCTTGTATAGATTATAAGTTTTCATTGCCTTTAAGTAGCCAAGGCAGGCTATTAAAAGGATCAGGGCAATTATTGGTGTATAAAAATTTATTGGATTTAGAACCTGGATAAATTTTTGGCCTTCTTTTACATAAGAAATATTTAATAAACTTGCCATCCACGCAAAGGGATTTACAAAGGCAAGAGTCTCTGATGTAAGCATGGTTATTACTCCAGTAAGACCGCCTATTATTCCTATAAATGATAGGGTATAGACTCTTTTTGATTTCATTTCTATTATCATAAATAGGGCCATAAAAAATAAATTTATTATTATGACGGAGATGTTTACCAAGGCAAATCTTAATATCATGTCAGTGTCCATATTAAAATTACCCGACTTTTTTGCTAGTAGGAGAAAGACAATAGCTTCTACTATTTGCAATAAAACTAGTTTTAGGGATAGGTTTTTAAATTTATTTATGAGTATAGAGTTTACTTTTTCTCCAAGACTTACTTGCAACTGCCACATCTGGTTTTTTTCCTCGATTTCAATCACTTTTTTCACCAAAGAAGAGATTAAAATCGGATTTATCAATAAGGAAATAAATAGATATGTGTCTAAGATATAGGCTAGGGGATAATTTCCTTGCGCAAATGATTTTGAATGGCTGACCCCTGCCACCATTAGCATTTGAGCGAAAAATACTATTAGTATTAAAAAATTTATCCCAAGTCTTTTGTATTTTTTTCTTTCTAAGTTTGCCATATTAAGACCTGCTTTCTTCGATAAAAAGTTTTTCTAGGCTTTCTTTTTCTTCTTCAATCCTGTATATATCAACCTTTCCGTGCAAGAAATTTACTATTTCAGATATTTTTTGGTTAGAAACTTTGCCCAAAATAATCTTTTTACCATCTATCCTTACCTGATCTAAGTCTAAAAGATTAGCAGCTTTTTGATTGTCAGATGTTTGGATGGAAATAAATGGTGGGTGGAGTTTTCTATAGTCTTCCAAGCTTCCATTGTAGGTTAGTTTCCCTGCCTTGAGGATACCAATATGTGTAGAAATTTTTTCCATCTCATCAAGAATATGAGAAGAAATCAGAATGCTTGTAGAAGTGTTTTTCACTATGTTTTTAAATAAGTTTCTCATTTCCTCAATTCCCTGAGGATCAAGGCCATTTATAGGTTCATCTAAGATCAATAACTTTGGACTACCTATTAGGGCAATTGCAATTCCAAGTCTTTGCTTCATACCCAGCGAATAATCCCTTGCTTTTTTCTTGCCCACATTATTAAGGCCAACAAGGTCAAGAGTTTTTGAAATTTCTGCCTTATCTATCCCCTTAAGCTCGCAAATTATTTCAAGATTTTCATAGCCTGTTAAGTGGTCATAAAAGGAAGGATTTTCAATTAGGGCACCGAGATTTTTGTTAAGGTCTTTTTGGTTTCTAGGACTTACTTCTTGGCCAAAAACCTTAATTTCCCCTCCATCTTTTCTCACAAGACCAAGTATAAGCTTCATAAGTGTTGACTTTCCCGCTCCATTTTTGCCTATTAGACCATAAATTGAACCTTGTTCTATTTCCAGATAGTCAATATCTAGGACTTTCTTCTTGTTATATGATTTTTGTAGATTTTTTATTTCTAATATTTTTTCCATAATCATTCCTCCTAACAAAAGGATACCAGGCTAAGATAAAAATAAGCTTTAAGCAAGGTCACTTTTACATCACAAAAACCAAAATATCAAAAGTCTGGTGTATAATTAGGATAGCAAGGAGGAGCTTAATGGATTTTAGAAATAATTTTTCTATACTAATAGTAGATGACGAAACAAATTTATTGGAAAATTTATATAATTTTTTGAAAGAAAAGGGTTTTAATAAGATTTATACCGCCAAAAACCTCAAAGAATCTAGGTTTAAGCTTACAAATTTCAAAATTGACCTAGTGGTCCTTGACCTAATGCTACCCGACGGGAGCGGTTTTGATCTTTTAAAGGAAATAAGAAAAACTTCCGATATGGCAGTCATAATCCTCTCCGCCCTTGATGGGATAGATGATAGGAAGGAAGGTTTTGAAAACAAGGCCGACGACTACCTAGTCAAGCCATTTTTCCCTGATGAACTCCTTTGGAGGATTGATGCGGTTTTAAGACGCAGTAAAAATATAAAAAACGAAGAGAAAATTAATTTAGGAAAGGTAATTTTCGATAAGTCCAAGGGCATCCTCATAAAAAATGGAGAGGAAATCCCCCTAACTGCCACGCAATTTAAAATCCTGTCCTACCTAGCCGACAACATGAATATGATTGTCTCTATTGACCGCATTTTGGAAAATATTTGGGAAGATTCCTATGGTTATGAAAATACATTGATAACTCACATTTACAGGATTCGTGAAAAACTCGAAGACAATCCTAGAGATCCAAAAATCCTAATTACCATCAAGGGTTTGGGCTATAAACTGGTGAAGGAAGATTAAGATGTTTAATTACATTATAAAAAGATTTAAAAAAATCGTAATAAGAATCCTTGCCCTTTTATTTTTTCTGACATTTTTGCTAATGGTCTTTCTCTACCTCAACTACAGGTTGGGAGATAAATATCCAAATCCTAATGATGTTTATACTTATATAACTAATAACAAAACAGATACCTATCTCAACGAAAATAATAAGAACTTTTTAAAAGAAAATGATATTCGGGCCCTAAGGCTCGATAAAAATGGCAAAGTCATCGAATCTTTCAACAAGCCAAGAGAGGTTAAAAATAAATTCGAGATCACAGATGTAGTTAGCTTTAACAGGTATTACTTGGCTGATTATCCCGTTTTTACCTATATTGTAGGAGACGGCATAATCCTTTTTGCCTATCCAAAAAATTCACTAGATAAATTGCCCTTTAATTATTATAACTACCAGAACCTTGTATTTAATATGTGGCTAGTAGTCATATTTATAGTTTTATTTTTGCTCTTTGTCTATGTTTTTTACAGGATGGATATAAGGGATATACTTAAAAATATTGCTCCTTTTCAAAAGGCCATTGACGGGCTTTTTGAAGATGACTATGAAAAATTAGATGAAAGTGGAGAATTAAGAGACCTCGCCCTTTCAATTAACAAGGCAAACGAAAAATATAATAACTTAAAAAAATCACAAAGTAAGTGGATAAGGGGAGTTAGCCACGATGTTAGGACCCCTCTTGCAAAAATTTCCTGGGAACTTAATAAAGAAAATAAAAATGACCTCGATACAAAAAATATCCAAGACCAAGTTTTAAAAATTTCAAATATTTTAGAAGGTCTCAATCTAACTATGTCCCTTGCCAACATCGACAAGGAGAATTTTGAGTCAAAAAGTCCCTTAAAAGTAATCCGAAAAGTCATAGTCGATAAGTTAAATGAAAACCCAAAAAGAGAAATTATTTTTGAAAATAGGCTAAGAGATCCAGATATAAAACTTAAAATGGATCCAACCTTGTTTTATAGGATGGTCGAAAATATCATAAAAAATTCCCTTGCCTATACCGAGGGAAAAATCTACCTTATAATTTCAAACCCAGATAACCAGCTAATTATAAGGGTCTTAGACCAAGGCTGTGGGGTAGATGAAGATATAATAAAGAGAATTAATGACGAAGATTTGACCAATATTACAAGGCACGGTTTGGGGATTTTTATTTCTAAACAAATAGCCGAATTGCATGATGGGAAATTTTCTATAGAGAATAAGGACCAAGGCCTTGACGTTTCCTTTATCTTTGACCTGGTTAATTAAATTTTATTTTAATCATAAATCACAATTAAAAAACGAGCCAGCAAGAAAATCATGTACCGACCTCCCAATCGTTAGATTTTGGTATAACTTTTTGAGGTCGGTACATGATTCTGAAATAGCATATTTTTTGATAAATCAGAAATAGAATATCTTTCAAAATGATTATTTGGAATCGTATTATATGATTCTACAGTTGCTTTATATACTGGTTCTGAAAAAAACGTTAACTTAAATGTATCTGAACTTTCATCTAAATTTAAAAATAATAACAACTCTATTGTTTTTGTAATTTAATAAGAAAGTCTTATTCTAGAATCTACTCTATAAAATTCACTAATTTTTGAAAAAGGATGTAACGAAACCTTACGCCCTTTAATAAAAAAAGAGCAGCTTTTTAAGCTACTCTTGTAGAAAGTACAAAATGAGTTAATTATATTTATTGTGTCTCCTCATACTAGTTGCAAAACTATTCTTACGTCCATGTAGTTTTTTTGAGTCTTTTTTACATATCCTTCTTCATCTTTTTCAAATACAAAATGCTTATAAACTTATTAAAATGCAGGATTTCTAAATTTACATCTTTTGTATCAACCATACAGCTTCAGCAGTCGATTTCTGCCAATCAAAACTTCCTATTCGGTCGCTTCTCTTGGGAAATCTTTGCATGAGACCTGCCTCTACTTTTCAGTGTAGCTTCGCTTCTTGACAAGTAGGGCTAGGGCTTCAACGTGCGTTGTCTTTTGCTTGGGAACATAATTTTTTATCCTCGTCATTCTTGTAGGAGTACAATTTATCAATGTCATTGTTTTTGGCATTTTTTCTTTTATCTTTGAATTTATTAGAATCTTGACTATCTTTAATTCCTGTTTTGAAGTAGAATGTTAAGTCATATGGATGGACTGTTCCGTCTTTGTCGATTCTGCCCACCACAACTTTATCAACTATGCTTTCAATTACTGTTCTGTTAAATTCCTCTATAATTTCTTTATTTTCTAAGATCTTTTTAAATTTCTTTAGTCTTTCTTTAATAAAACTTTCATCTTTTATTGTTAGTTCCAGTGTTTTCTTTTCATCAAGTAATTCTACTTTTTGTTTTGTAAGTTTTTTATACTTTTTAGCACAAACTTCTTCGTCAATACTATCTTCTCAATGCAGATCAACTAACTTTCTTTCTTGACTAATGTTTCTATTTAATTGATTTTCTAACTTTTTTAAATCTTTGACTAAAGTATTATCATTTATTTCTTCTTCTTTAATAGAGATACTTTTTTGTAGGGTCATAATCATAGCCAAGACAACCTTGAAAACCAATAAGCTCCCCTTTTTCCATTTTCATTTTTAATCCTTTTTTTACATGGGCTGAGTTATTTTCTACTTCTTGTTGAGTTACTGAACTTAATATTGTTAATAGTAACTCTCCATTCATTGTAAAAGTATCTATATTTTCTTTTTCAAAGACTTTAATATTTCTTCCTATCAATTATTTAATTTCCAGGATTCCGCCTTAGCTTTTGCATTTATAAGGTCAGAATAAAGTCCATCATTCTTAATCAGTTCTTCGTGATTTCCACGTTCTACTATCTCTCCATCTTTTAAGACTAAAATCTGGTCAGCATTTCTAATTGTCTTTAACCTATGAGCAATCATTATTACTGTCTTATTCTTTGTTAATGATTCTATTGCTTCTTTTAATTTATCTTCATTTTCTGGGTCTATATTTGCAGTGGCTTCATCAAAGATAATTATATCTGCATCTTTTAGCATGGCTCTGGCTATGGAGATTCTTTGTTTTTCTCCACCAGATAGGCTTGCTCCACCTTCCCCAATGATAGTGTCATATCCTTCTGGTAAAGCTTCTATAAATTCATGGCACCTTGCCTTCTTTGCAGCTTCTACAACTTCTTCATGGCTTGCATTTTGTTTTCCAAATTTTATATTGTTTTCAATTGTATCTTCAAATAGGTATACATCCTGAAAGACCATTGAAATAGAATTCATTAAGTTTTCTATCTTATAGTCCTTAATATTCTTTCCTCCGATTAAAATTTCACCAGAATTTACATCCCAAAATCTTGCTATGAGATTACAAAATGTTGTCTTACCAGATCCAGATGGTCCTACAATAGCAGTCATGGTATTTTCTTTTATCTCTGCTGAAACATTTTTTAAAATTGGTCTATCATCATAGGAAAATGATACATTTTTAAAGACTATGTTGTGATTTTTTATTGGCTCTGTAATACTTCCTTCTTTCATATCAGGCATAGAGTCGATAAAACCTACAGAATCTATGGCATTTTCGCAAGCTCTTAGGATTGCCATGTTTGATCCTGCCCCGATTAAGCCTTCAAAGATAATAAAGGATGCCATAATCATAAGAATTGTTTCAGCAAGTGGAAGTTCACCAGATAAATTTAATTTTAATGATACATAGACCATAAATACTGTTGTTATTCCCATTACAATTCTTTGAATAACTGTGTAGGGTGCTACAGATTTCTCCAGGTCTAAGAGTATTTTTGATGTATCTTTTATAGACTTTCTCAAGGCCCTGTTATTTTCTCCTCCAAGATTATAGGATTTTATAACCTGCATACCTTGTAAAGTTGCTAATACTTCTTTTGTAAGTCTTGTTTGTGTTTCTGTCATCTTGTCTGCATTAGCTGATGATTTTTTCTCCATCATTGATGTTACTATAAAGAATACTATTACACCCACCACTGCAACAAGCCCTACCTTTACATTAAATATTAAAGTTCCAAGGACAAAGACTAAAGTATTTAAAACTCCACCAAGTACAAGAACCAAAAGCATAGGCACCCACATTTCTGCTTGGGAAAGTGAAGATGTAGCAATTGTAGTTAATCTTCCAAGTGAAAAGCTTGAAAAGAAACCCATAGGAACTCTTTTAATTTTTTCTCCTATTTCTATTCTCTTATGGGCTGCCATAAAATATCCTGCATGAGTCTGTGCCATCTGTGAAATTTTTAGTGTCATAATTTTGCCAACAAGAGATATTACTAATATGCCGAGACAAATAAAGATTGCCTTATAGTCTAAAGTTTTAGAGAATATATTTACTAGCATATAGTAGATTGCTCCAAACTCAAGGGCATTAAATACAGCGTGCAAAAATCCAGCGAGAATGGATTTCTTAATATTTACCTGTTCTTCTTTTGAAAAATTCCATATCTTTTTAAACACATTAAGCATTTTCATCACCCCTTAAATTTGCAGCATACATTTCCTTATAAAGTTCTGATGACTTTAATAGTTCTTCATGAGTACCATAAGAATTTAATTTGCCATCTTTAATAACAAATATCCTATCTGCATCAACAATTGTCTTTAGCCTATGCGCGATTATGATTAAAGTTTTACCCTTAACTAGATTTGCCAAGGCATTTTGTATGAGAGCTTCATTTTCGGGATCTATATAAGAAGTTGCTTCATCTAAAATTACGATTGGTGCATTTTTTAGCATGGCACGAGCAATAGATATTCTTTGTCTTTCTCCTCCAGATAGATGACCTCCACCTTCGCCAACTCTTGTATCATAACCATTAGATAGATTCATAATAAAATCATGGCAGGCAGATTTTTTACATACATCTATAATTTCTTCGTCAGAGGCATCCTTATTTCCAAGCCTAATATTTTCCTTTATAGTCATATCAAAGAGGAAATTGTCTTGGGATACAAAAGAAATAAGTGAAGACAAGTTTTCGAGCGACACATCTTTTGTTTCTACTCTGCCAATTTTAATAGATCCCTTATCTACATTCCAAAATCCAGCAATAAGTTTTGCTATTGTGGACTTGCCTGACCCAGAAGGACCAACGAGGGCTGAAACATTAGATTCTTTTATTTCCATAGAAAGATTATCAATAACTTTCTTTTTCCCATCGTAAGAAAAGTCTACGTCTTGAAGTTCTATATTATAGGATTCTATTTTTTCTCCCTTGTCAACATTTTCTAACTCTCTTGAATTTAAAATTTTTCCTATTTCAGAAGTTATAGTTGATATTCTTGACATATCATCCATATAGTTCATGATTTTTAAAATGCTAGAAACCGTAGCAAAGGATAAGACGATTAAGGTAATTAAATTTCCTAAATCAATACTTCCATTTATATAAAATAAAATCCCAAAGGGTATGATGGTAATAATTCCCATAGGAGAAAGTAATCTACCTATGGCAACCCTATTCATAGATTCACCCATCCAGTTAAAATAAAAGCTTGCATTGTCATAAACTGCATCAGCATATTTTTTATAAGATGATTCGCTTTGATTAAAGGTCTTTATTACTTCTATACCATTTATATACTCAACAATGGAATTATTCATATGTTGACCAATAGCAACTGACTTTCCAAACATTTCTTTATAATGAGCGTTCATAACAGACATCATAATAGACATTCCTACCACAAATGGAATTAGTGATAATAAAGTTAAACGCCAATCTAATGTAAACATGTAAATAAATAATAGAATAGGTCCTACTAAATTTGCAGTAAATTCTGGCACTAAGTGTGCAAGGGATGTTTCCATAGAATCAACTTGCTCAACTATAATATTTTTTAATTCTCCAGATGATCTTGATAGTACATCTCCCAATGGCATCTTAAATAATTTTTTGGAAATATCATTTCTAATTTCTCCTAATGAATTAAAGGTTGCCGTATGAGAAATACTTGTTGATATTCCTGCTGCCACTTCTTTAATAACAAATGTTATTAAAATACTTATACAAAGTGGAGTGTATAAATTCATGTCGCTTACACCATTAATCAAATTTACAATGATTTTTGCCATGTATATATATGAAAAAAGCCCAGCAACTACTCCCACTATCGCAAGTAGGACGGATGCAAAATATGATCCTTTTCTTTTATTTACATATTCTTTTACTAAATTCACTTTAAAACCTCCTTTAGTAATATTTTTAAATAGTTTATTATATTTTTTTTATTTCAGAGGGCATTCTATTAAGCTCTCCAATCATCATTGCTATTCCAGCTAAAATCATAATTAAATCTACAAGAGGTTCAGCAAACCATACTGCCTTAACTCCAAATGTCATTGGTAGAATAATCATGGCAGGAACGAATAAAAATAATTGTCTTAGCATGACGATTATGCCAGCTTTTTTAGCGTTTCCTATTGATTGGAAGAATGTTATAGTCATTACCATTACTCCATATAGGATAAAGATAGAATAAAATAGTCTAAAGTTCCCTATTCCCTGAGTTATAATACTTTCTTCTACTCCAAATAAGGAAAGTATATTCTTTGAAAATGCTAATGCTGGTATCCAAAATATTGATGCAAGAACTAATCCTCCGATAGAAAATACTTTCATAGCTTCTTTTACTCTGTCGTATTTTTTCGCTCCAAAATTTGTACCAACTACAGGTTGTAAACCTTGACTCATTCCCCAAAGTGGAATGAATGAAAAGGCATATATTCTAAGTGTTGCTGCCATCAAGATAGCATTTGTATCTCCGCCATATTTAAATGACATTTTATATAGCATTGTTTGTTGAATCATAAATAAAATTTGCATCATCATAGCAGATGACCCTACGCCAAACATTTCTTTTTTTATTTCCTGATCAGGTTTGATTTTATTTATTTTTACTGCTTTACTTTTATATTTGAAGTAATGGAGTGTTATAATCGCTTGAACAAATTGTGCTGTAATAGTTGCAAGTGCAGCCCCTTCAATTGCATATTTTCCCATTAATTTCATTAGAATGGGATCAAGAATTATGTTTAAAAAAGCTCCTAGCCCCATAATGAGCATTGCTTTTTTCATTAATCCTTCTCCACGCATAACCATGTTTGCTGATTGAGTAAAGTTTACAAATAAAGAACCAATGAAAATTACTCGTAAATATCTGATACCATATTCTTTAATTTCTCCACTTGCTCCAACCATATCTAAAAAATGTGGTGCAAGTAAAATTCCGCCTATTGTAATAATTGATGAGAATAGAATAACCCAAAAGATTAAATTCCCCATAATTTTATCAACTGTTTTTTGGTCGCTCTTTCCTATAGCTCTTGATAAAACCGATGCTGACCCTACACCAATTAGGGTAGATACTCCGCTATTGAAAAAAGTAAGTGGCATAGCGACACCACAAGCTGTCATTGCAGTTTGCCCTATAATATTTCCTGCAAAAATTCCATCCATAAGTGGATAAAGACCTATTACTATCATTCCTATTACAGCAGGGATAGATAATTGAAAAAGTAGGTCTATAGGTCTTTTGCTTAATAATTGTTCTTTCATATCTTGTTTCAAAAAATCAACTCCTTACACAATCAGTCCATCTTTAATAAATTTCAAAATATCTTTTTCATGTCCTTGAACATATACTTTCTTATATCCATCTTCTTCAAGCATTAACACAGAATTACAAACTTTAAAAATAAGTTCTATATCATGAGTTATTATGGCAAAAGGATATATTTTTGAATATCTTTTTATTATTTCAGAAATATCATTCATCCTCTTGTAATCTAAACCTGACGTAGGTTCATCAAGAATTATTAGTTTTCTACCACTTAAACAAGCAGTTAATAGTGCAAGTCTTTGTTTTTGTCCACCAGATAGATTTTGTGGATGGTCATACCTATTTTCCCAAAGGTCAATATGTTTTAATTCGTTTCTAAGTCTATTTAAATATTCAACGTCATTAATTCTATCTTTTTGTAAAAGCTCATTTTCCACTGTATCAAAAAATATTTGGTATTCTACATCTTGCATCATATAATAAGCGTTTCTTAATCTTTCTTTTTTATTTCTCCCAAAGCTTGTCTTGCCTTTAAAGTTTAATAAACCAGCTAAAGATCTTGCAAGAGTCGTTTTACCTACTCCATTTTTACCTATAATCGCCATTATCTCATTTTCATATAAGCTTATATTTAAATTTTTTATTAATTCTTTTTTACCAATAGAAATACCAGCTCCTCTTATATCCTCAACTACATTTTTGCAATTATCAATATTTTCAGATAGCAAAAAATTATAGTTAATTGTTCTTAAAGAGTAATTTTTACAATCCTTTTTTGTTAATTCACCTTTTTTAAAAACTTTTTCGATTTTACCATCTTTCATATACAAAAAACGATCATATAAATCATTTAAATAGAACAATCTATGCTCAGATATTATTATCGTTTTTCCTAATGATTTTAATTTTTCAAGAATATTCTTAAGTTCGACTATTCCCCTATAGTCTAAATTTGATGATGGTTCATCAAAGAAAATTATTTTAGTATCATAAACAAGAGTAGATGAGATAGCAACTTTTTGCTTTTGTCCACCTGATAAAGAATTGATATTTCTATATTTTAAATTTTCAATTCCCATCACACTCAAAGAGTCATCAACTCTTTTCTTTAATTCTGAAAGCTCCATTCCTAAATTTTCTCCAACAAAGGCAAGCTCATCCTCAACAATATTTGCGAAAAACTGATCTGTTGGATTTTGAAAAACATTTCCTATATACTTTGCCAATTCTCCATTGTTATATTGCGAAATATTTTTTCCTAAAATAGATACTTGTCCATATAATTGTCCTTGATAATGATTCGGAATTAAACCATTTAATATTCTTGTTAGCGTGGTTTTTCCACAACCAGATAAACCACTTATAACAACAAGTTCCCCTTCTTTAATATTTAGCTCTATATCTTTTAAAATTACCTTATCATTTCCGTCATAAGAGAATTTTTTAATATCTGCTTCTATTACATTCATATTGACCTCCACAATAAGAAAATAGCTAAAAGTAAGAATACGATATCAAAAAATTTAAAAGTTATTTTATGATAATTAGTCCTTTCCCCTCTATATTCTGCTCCTTTAGATATAATAGATGAAGTCAAAGTTTCACTCACTTGCAAACATTTATAGATAAGAGGGATGAAGTAAAGTTCAAAAGACCTAACAGGATGGAGGGGACTTAATCTTAGCCCCCTTACCTTCATGCCATTCTTTATTTCTTTAATCCTTAACCCCATCTCTGATATAAACTTCATTCCTATCACTATGCTTAGAGCAAACACATTTGGAATGTGTAAAAACTTAAGTGAACTCATCATTTTAAGTGGTGATGTATTCACAAGAATACCGCCAATAATAAATATCGGAAAGAGTTTTAATACGATTTCTACTAGACCTAAAAT
Organism: Finegoldia magna ATCC 29328; assembly: GCF_000010185.1. Classification (NCBI taxonomy): domain Bacteria; kingdom Bacillati; phylum Bacillota; class Tissierellia; order Tissierellales; family Peptoniphilaceae; genus Finegoldia; species Finegoldia magna. Next base: position 1,564,011 of record NC_010376.1, read on the forward strand.
TGCATTTCCACCTATTCCTAAGTCTATAATAGTTAATGTTTTGCCAACAATTAACAAGATAAGAACTGTTGCTAGTTGTTTAATAAATTGTTTTAAGGAAAAAGTTAAGGTTAGAAACATTGATATTCCTATCATAATATAGTAACCAATATCATCTGTTATAAATAATATAATCGAAAACGCTAAAATTAAAACAAATAAGATTATAGGATTTACAAGACAGTTGTCATCTCTCCTTATGTTTTCCATTACAATATTCCTGATTTTTTACTCTTTTTAAAAAACTTATTATTTATATATAATCCAAATCTTCCTGCTATTAATACCAAGACGATATTAATGCCTATTGAGATTAGCATTGCCTTTGGTGTAAAAAAGGCATCCATAAAGGCAGCCTGTTCTTTTGTAAATACGCTAAAAACTTCAACAATTTTTTCTGGTCCAAGTAGTCTTACAAATGTCATTGCGTGCATTGAAATAACAAACATTCCAGCAGATAATGCTAAGGCAACTCTATTATCATTTTTATAGTTACCTATAATTAATTCTGCTACAATAGCTGCGATGGCATTTACTATAAGCATTGGCCAATATCCACTTAATGCATAAAATACACCCAGCAACATGAAAAATATAAAAGCTATTCCTCTTTTTTGTAATTTTTTAGCCATAATTATAAATGGCGGAGCTACTACAAAGGAAGAAAATCCTGCCGCTATATATAAGGATAAAGTTCCTAACATTCCTGTGGCCGTTGACACAGCCATGTTTAATATAAACGCCACTACTGTAAAAATTGTAACTTGTACGATATCTTTTAATTTCATATAAACCTCCAATTTAAGATATGTTTTTTCTTTCTGAGTAAACCCTAAGATTTACTTAGCATTATTATCTAAGATAATTCCTATCATTTTTTTTAATGCAAGTTTGTTCTTCACAAAATTTTCTCTTGCATTTAGAACTTCACAACCTAGAATAAATGTGTTAATAAAATCAGTTATTAATTCAATAGCTTCACTTAATTCACCTCTTACATCTTCATCAAATAACATTAAAATACTATCAGATGATGATTTTTTTAGTTTCTTATATAAGTCTTTTAACTTATCGTCATGATTTAATTCCTGCAAAAACATTGCATAAATTGAAACATAGTCACTCTGATATAGCATTTTTTCTAAAATAATCTCAGATAAAACTTCGCTAAAATCCTGACTTGTTTTATTCATCTCATCATAGATTATCTTCTCTCTGTATTTATTTCCTTCTAACATAATGTCGTATAAGATTTCATGCGTAGAACCATAATGATGATACAAGCCACCTCTAGAAAGCCCAGTAGCTTCCATAATGTCATTCATAACGGTATTTCTAAATCCCTTATCCAAAAAAACTTTAATAGCTGCTTGTCTAATCTGCTTTTTTCTTTCATCAGCTTCCATTTTCATTTCATAAATAACCTCCAAACCGACATACTTGTCGGTATTATTGTATCAACTCTGATAATCATTGTCAATAGCTTCGCTTATACTTCTTTATTAATTTCTTTAAATGCGGTATAATTAACAGAAATTAATAAACGCTTAACGCTTATAACTTTAATAGCAAGCACAGTAAGTGAGTACCCACTTACGAAAAATTGATGAAGCAGAACCTTTATGGACTGCTTCTTTTTTTATCAATTTTACCTTGTTAGGGAGAACCCTAAGACCCCAATAATTTATGATAAGGAGATATACTATGGATAATAGAAAAAGAAATAATCAACTAAAAATATATTTAACAGATGAAGAAAAGGAAATTTTTGAAAAGAAAATGAAACTTGCAAATTGTAAAACTATGTCTCACTTTCTTAGAAAGTGTGTCTTAGAAAAAGAAATTTATGTTGTGGACTTAGAACCATTTAGAAACCTGCAATGGCTACTTTCAAATGCAACAAATAACATAAACCAGATCGCCAAGGCTACTAATACAACTGGTGTTATTTACAAGAATGAAATCGAATCAATGAATAAACAGGTAGAAAAATTATCAAGAGAAATTTGGCAGATCCATTCCCTACTTCTTAATAAATCAAAAGAAAGTTCTGGTGATTAATATGGCAATTACAAAAATACATCCTATAAAATCAACTCTAAATTTGGCAATAGACTACATTACTAATAGTGAAAAAACTGATGAAAAAGTCTTGGTATCTTCATTCAAATGTCATCCAGCTACTGCTCATATACAATTTATGAAAACACGAAAGATCATATTCTATAGCATTTTTTGAAACAAAAACCTGCTAACAAAAGTCAAGCTTAAGCTGAAATTAATTTCAGCTTATTTTTTTGTGCAAATACTATATAATCTTTGCATATCCAGCTTCCATGCTATTATCAAAATTATACTTTAAGGATGTTTTCTTGGTGCTTGAAGCTAAAGCTAATTTCCTCCACATGAATTCTTTCGTTCGCTCAATTCACTAAAGTAAGCAATAAAAAAAGAATACCCTTTTGCAAGAGTATTCTTAATAAAAATACAATATCGTTAAACTTTATAAAATAAGAAAAAAATTATTTATTAATGTAGACTAGGATGTAGATATATAGGTGATTTTATCTTACTATTTAATCAATTGGGCACTTAAAGCATTTTCTAAAACATATTTATATTTTGAGAAAGTTTCAGAATCAAGCAACTGATATTTGTCATTCTTTAGCTCTATAATATTTATTTCGCTTTCAAATTCAAAATTCCTTCTTTCAAACCCAATTGATGAAAAAATCAATTGGGTATAATTTGATGAATTATCTAATATATATTCAATTAAGGATTGTGCCTTATCATAATCCATCTCCGCATTCTTAGGGCTATCTAATACCATAGGTAAATTCAAGCATTTATTATTAAAAATTTTTTTAATATCATTAAGTATAAAATACCATATAACTGTTGAAATTGGTTTATTACTTCCACTTGCACAAAAAACTCGATTAATTGCTTTATATTGTGCTTCCTCTAACTCATTTAATCCAAACTTTAAGACTTCCCTATCAATCATATCATAATATTTTTTATTGATATCCGATTTAATTTTAGATACTTCCTTCAAGTCTTCCTCAATATTTTCTAGTTTCTCTTTAAGTTCTCCTTGCAAATTAAACTCATTAAATAACTCTAAATTTAAACTATTATATAGTTCATTTAGCCCCATATAGCTGCTATAATTTTTTATTTCTGTCTTAGCTATACCAATGTTTTTCTTGTATGATTCCAACTTATCTAAAAACTCTTTATAACTACCCTCTATTTGTAAAATTGATTTTGAAATCTTTTCTATATCCTCATATATGCTGTCCTTTATATATAACGAATCCTCAATTGAATTGTATCTTTTACTTCTAAGATCAGTTGTATCTTTCAAAACTGAATGGCATTCAGGACATATATCTGTATTTAAAATATACTTTATTTCTTTTTCCTTTTTATTCTTAAACCTTTCAATTTGGTTCAATGCAATTTCAAGCTCATATTTTTCATTTCGTAAATTTGTAAGCTCATACCTAAATTTATTAATAGAATTCAGAATATAATCATATTCCTTTGTTCTAATAGAAAGCTCCCTTTCAAGCTCTTTTAAATTTTCAGGCACAACAATATTACCTAATAGTTTAGATACTTTTTCTTTCATTCTACTAGTTTCTCTGTATGCGTCTTCTGAATCATTTATACGTTCCAATAAATTTTGTTTACTTTCAACATGTTCAAAATAATTTTTATCATATATTCCAAATTGTGCATATATTACATCAGGTTTAAAATTTTGATATTGTCCTAATCTCTTAAAGGAACTAAAGTATGTTCCATCATAATAATCTTGGTCAATAAAATTCATTACATATGTATATGCTGGTGGAGCAATCTCCAGCTTCTCAGTCCTTCTATTCGGTAAAAATATTTCAAAATCCCAAATATTGCTTAAAAAATATGATAACTCAATTATAGTTGATGTTTGAAATAATATCTTAAAAACATCATTAAATACTTTGAATAACTTTTTATGGCGATATATAAAATATATATTATCGTTAACCGAAAACTCTAAAATATATACTTTATCTTCATTTTTCCATTTTTTATCGAAGTGGGCATCAGCACCCAAAGTATGATATAAACTACGTAACAAGACTGACTTCCCTCTATCTGTTCCATCAATGTTACTAGAAGTAACAATATTTAAACCTTTTTCAAAACATGTAACAAAAGCCTCTTTAGTTAAAATATCAAAAATATATATTTTATTGAAAATAACATCCATTAAATATCACCTCCCTCTGTGTATAAATAAAATACCATTAAATAAAATACTTTTTTCATGTATTTTGTGTATTCTATAGGGAATTCACTATCAAATACATTATTTAAAATATTAAAAAGGTCATTTTCGTTTTTTATCTTATCTATATTCCCTTCAATATACTCAAAAATTGATATCTTTAATACATTCAACTCATGGCTTTGATCAATTTCCAGTAAATTAGTTAAAGCTTGATTATATAATCTTCTTTCTGATGGGAATAAAGTTTTAATATAATCTTTAACCTGCTCAATGCCTGTTATAGATTTTTTCCTATGAGATTCAAGCATTTTATTAAACTCATTTTTAGAAATTCCTTTTAATTCTAGTACATCATTATAATTAGTGATTGCCATCTCATAAGAAGCTTTTTTCTGAGCTGTATCAGATACTAATCGAAATAAAGCATTAGGATTATTAGGTTCTTCATTTTTTATTTCTTGGAAAGCTTCAATTAACTTTCCAAGCAAAGCATAATGAGGATTTGTTAAGTCCATACTTTCACATACATAAAAAACATTATCAAGAATGACTTCTGATAACTTTAGTTCTTCTTGCAATTTATCTTCAATAAAATCTATTACTGTTTTGTCCAACTCACCTAAACAAACTTCTTTCCTTAAATCTTCTTTACTATCAATTTTCAAATGCTTATTACAAACTACAGCCAGCTTTATATTATGATTTGGGTTGTAAAGAGCATACAATGTTCCCAAAATAGATCTACTATTTCCTTTTCTCTTAGTTAGTGTTTTAGAACTATGATTACCTCTATTTATTGTTTTCACCTGGTAAAAATCAAGACCATTATCACGATGCAATTCAATATCACATTTGAAATCAAACACAATTGTATAGTCATCGTACAGCTTATATGCATCAATTAATTTACCAACTCCCCACAACAATTCAACTCTAAATCTATTTTTCGTTCTACTACCTGCTAAATCTAATGGTAAATTCATATAATAGTTCGAATATTCCAATATAATCACCTCACTTTTATGTCGTCATTCATTTATAATGTAACCTTTATAATATTTAATTAGTTTTTTCAAAAATCACTCTATAATCTTCTGTATGCCTTCTAATTCAAAAATATCAAAAACAGAACATCTGTAATTAAATTTTGTCTGTCTTAATTTATAAAATGTAATTTTCCTAATTTTGCTTTTCCATAAATTCACTATTTATAATACCTAATTCTTTTATTTTTGTAATAACATTTTATAATTAAATGATATCACTACATCCTACTTAAATCTTTTATTTATTCTATTATACCATTAAATATACGTCAAAAATAAAACGTTCTCCTTGATATAAAATTTATGCTTAAAAAAATAAAATCATTTCACTTCTCTAATACTTAATATTTTTTATCTATGATATGCCAGACAGTGTCTGTTAAATTACATCTCATTAATTCTATTTGAAATAATTCTCACTACGTCAACAACCTTATCAAAGGTCAAATCTCCAATGTATTTATTTTCACTGAGATATACTTCCCACAAGGATCTTAGGTATGAATCTTCTTTTATGTCCTCGATTATTTCCTCATAATCTTTAATCATCTCCTAACTTTCTCTTTTGTTTGAGGTTCTCTCTATTGCTTCTTTTAAAATTTTATAATCTATCTCATCTTTTTTTAGTTTGTAGAGGGTGTATAGGTCGTAAAAGTCTCTCATTCGTGTTGTTGTTATATTTCTTCTGATTATGGTTTCATATTTTTCAGCTACAATTGTTTCTAATGGATATGCCATTATTTTTATATTTTCTTTGCTAAAGATACATGGATAGGTGTATTCTATTTCTTTTGGTGTTATTGCATCACCTGTTGTTAGGTCAAGTTTCATTGGATTTTTAGTTTTCCCAACATTTGCTATTAATGAAATTCTAAAGTTCTCGTACTCATCCTCTTCTCTAATATAGCTAATGTCCTTTATTTCAAATCTTATTCCATCATCTACATTGATATTTATAATTTCTTGAACTATTTCTTTTATTTTTTCTTCTTTTAAAGCTATGCCTTTAATGGTTGTGTCCATGTCCATAGTTGTTCTATTTTCAATCCCGATTAAAGATGATATTAGGAATCCTCCTTTTATTACAAAATTATTTTTGTAATTTGATTTGGATAGCCTTTCTAAAAATCTTTCGAAAAAATATATTTGCAGAACTTCTTGCGACTTTAGATTTTTCTTATCCGCCATGCTTCTTATCTTGCCCTTTATACTCTCGATATTAATCACGATAATACCTCCATGTATTTTCTAATTTCATTTTCTATTTTAAATAATCTACTGTATTTTATGAGTCGTCTTAGATTTTTATTTGTTGATTTAAAGTATCTTTTTATGGCTTCTGTAAAAATCTGTTTATCTATTTTTTCTCTGTCAATTATAATATCGCAAATTGTTCGATCAATATCATAAACTGGGATAAGGTTGCCTTGTGGTGATTTTATTTCTGCCTTTCCTAGTTCGTATAAATCTTTTTTTACATAGTGAACTTGTAGATCCTCATATCTTTTTTTGATATGGCTGGCATTGTAGCCTTGGGGTACAGATATATGAAATACATTTGGGGTCCTATCTGATAAGTCATGTAGATATAGGGCTGTTTGATGGGAAAATATAATTCGATTGCTATTGGATGATATTAAAACAAAATCGTCTATTACCTTTCCTTTTAATTGATACAGTCCTGGTCTTAATCTTTCTAATTGTCCGATTTTTGTTAATTCTGATAAATTATGCCTAGTATATCCAAGTTCTTCTGCTTCTTTGTTGGTGATTACTAAATTTTCTTTTATATAATTTTTAAGTGTATCCATAGTCCGCCTCCTTTCGTTTACGCTTTTATTATATGTTATAAAAGCGAATATGTAAAGCTGGGCTATGAGTAATTTATATTTTGAGAAGGATGTAACGAATCCTTACTCCCTTCAATAAAAAAGAGCAGCCTTTTAAGCTACTCTTATAGAAAGTACAAAATGAGTTTATCTTATTAATTTTTTCTTTGTGTTTCCTCATACTAGTTTTAAAACTACTCTTACATCCATGTAGTTTTTTTGAGTCTTTTTGACGTATCCTTCTTCATCTTTATCAAAGACAAAATGCTTATAAAACTGCTTAAAATGCAGGATTTCTAAATTTATATCTTTTGTATCAACGCTACCGTCTCCACATGCATTGTTTTCGCGAACATATCCACCAATTTGACATCCTCAACCCCAAATCCGTTTTCTGTTAGTGCTTTCAAATCTCTTGCAAGGGTTGCGGGATCGCATGAGATGTAGACGAGTTTTTTTGCGGTGGATTTTATTATTGCGTCGACGACTTTCTCGTCCATTCCTTTTCGTGGTGGGTCGACAAGGATTACATCGAAGTGTTCTTGTGTGAGTTTTCCTACGACGTTTTCTGATTTTTCTTCAATAAACTGAATGCTTTCCAGATTGTTTAGTTTTTTGTTTTCGTTGGCATCTTTTACTGCATCTTTTACGACTTCGACTCCGATTGTGTTGCCATTTCCAATGTACATTGTTGTGGTTCCGATTCCGCAGTAAAGGTCCAATATTCTGTCATTTGCCTCTGCATTCATCATTTGTTTTGCTGTGTCGTAGAGCAAACTTGTGTTGTATTTGTTTACTTGGAAGAATGATTTGGGGCTTATTATGAATGATAAATCTCCGATTTTATCGACAAATTGTTTCTTCTTATAAATCAAATCAAAGTTTTTGTTTTTCTCATAAATTTCTACGATGCTGTCTACTGTTTTTAAGTTTTCTAGTAATTGATCTGATATATAATCCAGTGATATTTGGATTTCGTCGTTGTAATTGGATCTTATTTTGATTTCCGACACGCCGTTCAAATCGTGATTTACCAACCAATTTATCATTTCATTTATTGCTGTGGATGCGATTTTGCAAGTGGATATTTGTGTTAGGTTATGTGTTTTTCTATTGTAATATCCAATTTTTCCATTTTCCACTTTCAAATCGACTTTGTTTCTATAATAATATTCGGCATTTGTGAGTATGTCGACATCTTTTATATCTAGTTTTGCGATTCGTTGCAATTTGTTGAGTACGGAATTTTTTTTGATTTCCAATTCTTTTTCGTATGTAATGTCTTGCATGCTGCATCCGTCACATTCGTAGAAATGTGGGCAAAGCGGTTCTTGTTTATGAGGTGATTGTTGTATTGTTTTTGTTTTTGTGGCAAATATCAAATTCTTTTTTTCTTTTATTTTCTTTGCTTCGATTATTTCTCCGATACTTCCTCCATCTACGAACACTGTTTTTCCTTCGTATTTTGCGACACATCTTCCGTCATCTATCATATCTATTATTTCTAATTTCATTTAATCACCTCTTTATCTTTTTATTATATCAAATTTGGATGAAAAAAAGATTGGGACCAATTAATCCCAATCTCAATTTACAATATTTTCGCTATTTTCTTTCAAATTGCGCGTTGTATAATTGTGCGTAGAATCCGTCACGTTTCAATAATTCGTCATGTTTTCCTTTTTCTACGATGTCTCCGTCTTTCATTACAAGTATCAAATCCGCGTTTTTGATTGTGGATAATCTGTGTGCGATTACAAATGATGTTCTTCCTTTTGCGAGTTCGTCCATTGCATCTTGAACGATTATTTCAGTTCTCGTATCCACGGAACTTGTGGCTTCATCTAGTATCAACATTGGCGCGTGACTTACCATCGCACGTGCTATTGTGAGTAGTTGAAGTTGTCCTTGCGACAATGATTGCTTGTCGTTTAAAATCGTGTCGTATCCTTGTGGAAGTGTTCTGATAAAATGATCTAAGTTTACTCGTTTGCACACATCAATCAATTCTTCGTCAGTTATATTTTCTTCTCCAAATGTTATGTTTTCTCTGACACTCGCTTCGAAAACCCACGAATCTTGAAGCACCATGCAGAATTGGTCTCTCAAATTGTCTCTGGATAATTTTTTCGTATCAATTCCGTCTACCAATATTTGTCCGTCGTTTATTTCGTAAAATCTCATTAATAGATTTACAATTGTCGTCTTGCCTGCTCCAGTTGGGCCAACGATGGCGATTTTCTCTCCTGGATTTACTTTGACGCTGAAATCTTTGATGATGATTTTGTCTGGGTTATATCCAAATCTAACGTCTTTAAATTCGACTTCGCCTTTTGCTCTGTCGAGTTTTTCAGTTACGTTTTCTTCTTCTAATTCTTTTTCGTTCAAAAATTCGAACACTCTCTCCCCTGCCGCTGCAGCTCTTTGCAAAGTGTTGAAGCTTTGTGCAATGTCTGATAATGGATTGGTAAATAGTCTCACGTATATCATAAACGCCACAATTACTCCGAATGATATTTTGCCATTAATCGCCAATGCTCCTCCGACTATGCAGACCATTACGTATGAAAAGTTTCCTGCAAATTGCATTACAGGCATCATAAGTCCGGACAGAAATTGCGATTTCCAAGCACTTGTGTAAAGTTTCTTGTTAGTTTCTTCGAATTCATCAATCATCATTTCACCAGCATTGTAGGCCTTTATGACGTTGTGACCAGTGTAGACTTCTTCGATTTGGCCGTTAATGTCTCCCAAGTTTTCTTGTTGGGCTTTGAAATGTTTTTGTGATTTTTTCATAATTATTATTATAACCACAAATCCCACAAGCGATGACAAAATCGTCGTTACAGTCAAAATTCCCGAGTTGTAAATCATCATTACTACGGTTCCTACTAACATCACAACACTTGTCAGCAAACTTCCAACAGATTGGTTCAAACTTTGGCTGATTGTGTCGACGTCGTTTGTTACCCTACTTAGAATGTCTCCAAAAGTTGTGTTGTCGAAATAACTAAATGGTAATTTATTGACTTTATTTGCGATTTTTTCTCGGAATGATTTGGAGATTTTTTGTGTAACATCTGCCATGATAAATCTTTGAAGCAAATTCAACAACAAAGATGATCCGTAAAATATAACAAGCATCATCGTGATTGATTTTACATTATCCATGTCAATTGCAGCCATCACAGGCTTTCCTTTTACCATTTTAGGAAGTCCTTTGGTGATTTCGTCTGTTATTAGTTTCAATTTATCTGGTCCAATTATTTGCAATATCGTTGCGATTACGCTTGCTACAATTGCTATTAATATCAATGGGAAGTAAGGTTTCAAATACCTTGCCATTTCTTTTAATGTTTTTTTGAATTTTTTCGGTTTTTCATTTACAGCTTGTCTAGGCATTTAATTCCTCCTCTGTTAATTGCGAGTAGGCTATTTCTTTGTAAACTTCACAATTTTTTAATAAATCTTTGTGCTTACCTATCCCAACGATTTGGCCATTTTCAAGTACGATTATTTGATCAGAATCCATTATAGATCCCACTCTTTGAGCGACAACTATCGTTGTGGAATCAGGGTTGTTTTCTTTGAGTTGATGTCTAAGCTCACTGTCTGTCTTGAAATCAAGTGCCGAGAAACTATCGTCAAACAAGAATATATCAGGCTTTCTGTAGATTGCTCTTGCAATGGATAGTCTTTGTTTTTGTCCACCAGAAACATTCTTTCCTAATTGTGCAATTTCATGGTCGTATTTGTCGTCAAATTTATCTATAAATTCTATAGATTGTGAAGTATCCGCTGCTTCTTCTACCATTTTCGTGTCGGTATCTTCATCTCCAAAAGAAATGTTCGATTTAATATCCCCTTTGAAAAGAAATGATTTTTGCAACACTGCTGCGATTTTTTCGTACAAGAATTTGAGCTTGTACTGTTTGATATCTACTCCTTGGATTTTGACGACACCTTCAGTCGCATCGTAAAATCTCAAAAGCAAATTCAAGATAGTACTTTTCCCAGATCCAGTTGATCCGATGATGGCAACTTTCTCTCCTTTTTTGACTTTAAAATCAATATTTTGCAAGATATATTGTTCAGAATCTGTATATTTGAAAGACACATCGTCAAATTCAATTTCATATTCGTAATCTTCATTTGAGCTATCAAGATTTCCATCTTTTATAGAAAGTTCTGTATCCAAAACTTCGTTGATACGTTTGGCAGAAATTTCTGCTCTTGGAACCATGATGAAAATCATGCTCATCATCATAAATGACATGATAACTTGCATTGCATACGAACTGAAAACAACCATGTTCGAGAACAAGACGTATTTGTCCATCATTTGCGCAGCATTGATGAGTCCCGCACCGATAAAATAAATCACGAGTGTCAACATCGACATGCTGAAATTAATCATAGGAAAAAGCATCGACATCGCACGACTTGTGAACAATTGTGTTCTTGTCAAATCGATGTTTGCTTCATCGAACTTTCCTTCCCTATAATCTTCGGAGTTGTACGCTCTGATAACCGCAAGTCCTGTCAAATTTTCACGCAAAATCCTGTTGATGTTGTCGGTTAAAGTTTGCATCATTCTGAATTTCGGCATAACCATAACCATTAGTATTGCAACGAATACAATTAAAACCAAAACAGTCACAGCAGTTGCCATTGTCCATTCAAATCCTTTGTTGTAGATTTTAGTGATTGCCCAGACTGCCATTATCGGCGCTTTTATCAAAATTTGTAAACCTATAACTATTACCATTTGAATTTGAGTAATATCATTTGTAGATCTAGTTATCAAGCTTGCTGTCGAAAACTCGTTGATTTCTTTCATCGAGAAACTTTCCACCTTGGAAAATATTCTAGACCTCAAATTTTTGGAAAATGACGCCGAAATTTTCGATGCCAAATATCCTACAATTATCGCTGATAAAAGAGAACCAAATGCACACAACAGCATCCATTTGCCCTCTCCAACAATATCACTTACAGTGTGACCCGGACTTTCCACATACATCGTAATTTTCGACATATAATCTGGAATTTTCAAATCCAAAAACACTTGAGTTACGATAAACACCAAACTCAAAAGAATTTGAATCCATTGTTTTTTGTTCAAATATCTAAATATTTTTATCAAAATTATCATCCATTTCTTTAAATTTTTCTTCGCAGTCTTTGCTAATCTTTGGCAAATTTTTGATAAGCTTGTCGATTATTCTGACGAAATTTTCAGAATCTTCTTCTCCTAAATAATCAAACATTTGACCAAGCGCATACATTATTTTCTTTTCAGTTTCAAGGGCTACTTCTTCTCCTTGTTTGGTCAAAGTAACCAAAGTTTTTCTCCTGTCAATTTTGTCATCAGTTCTGATTACAAGATTTCGTTGTTCCAATTTTTTGATAATAGCTGCAACTCTTGCACTGGAAATTCCCATCGCAAGTTCAATTTCTTTGGGATAAGTCGAACCGCCTTCTGATTTTATAAATCCCAAAGCCATGTTTTCTCCTCTAACAGAATCGTTAATTTGTTTGTGAGGATGGTGTTTTCCAATGCTGTGAACGCATCTTATAACTTCTTTTGCTAATTTTTCATTCATAATATCACCTTTTTACCTAATACTATTAGAATTATACGACTACTAATAACCATTGTCAATGATTTTCTCGAATATTTTTCGATTTCGTTCAAATAAAAAACAACCACCAAGATATTCTTGATGGTTGAATTCGCATTTTAAAATAAATTTTTTAATCAAATTTTCTAAATTAAATTGACATCTTCGCCGTTCAATACTTTCTTCACTGTTCTCATTGAACACATTTTTCCGCACATTGTGCAGCTATCTTCTTCGATTGGTTGAGATTCTTTTCTGTATTTTTTTGGTTTCTCGCTGTCAATTGCAAGTTCGAACATTTTTTCCCAATCTAAGTTGAAGCGAGCTCTACTCATTTCGTCGTCTCTTTCTTTTGCTCCAGGGATTTTCTTCGCTATATCTCCAGCATGAGCTGCAATTTTCGTAGCAATGATTCCTTCTTTCATATCTTCCAAGTTAGGTAGTCTCAAATGTTCTGCAGGAGTTACGTAACACAAGAAATCTGCTCCCGTACTTGCTGCAATGGCACCACCGATTGCTGATGTTATGTGATCGTATCCTGGAGCAATGTCAGTAACCAAAGGTCCCAACACATAAAATGGAGCGTTGTTACAGATTGTTTTTTCGATTTTCATGTTTGCTTCGATTTGATCGATTGGAACATGGCCTGGTCCTTCAATCATTACTTGGACATTTTTTTCGTAGGCTCTTTTTGCCATTCTGGATAGATTGATTAGCTCTTGAATTTGCAAATCATCTGTCGCATCGTTGATGCAACCTGGTCTCAATGCATCTCCCAAGCTTAGTGTCACGTCGTATTTTTCGCAGATTTCAAGTATATCGTCGTATCTTGTTACAAGTGGGTTTTCTTTGTTGTTCACAATCATCCACGCGAATAATAATGATCCACCACGTGACACAATTTTTGTGATTCTATCTGTTGTTTTCAAATGTTGTGCGATATCTCTTGTAAGTCCAACGTGAATTGTGATGAAATCCACCCCGTCTTTTGCGTGTTGTTCCACAACTTCCAAGAATTCTTCTTCAGTAATATCCTTCAATTCTTTATCCAACATTCCCACACAATCGTACATTGGAACGCTACCAATCATTGCTGGAGAGTAACCGATAAGTTCTTCTCTAAATTTTCTTGTCTTACCGTAATTTGACAAATCCATTATCGCTTCTGCATCCATGTCGATTGCCACTCTAACTTTTTCCATTTCTTTTTCGATGTTGTAGCAGTCTTTTGAAATACCCAAATTCACGTTAATTTTTGTTTTCAAACCTTCGCCGACACCGTGTGCATCTAGTGATTTGTGGTTTTTGTTTGCAGGAATAACCACGTATCCTTTTTCAATTTTTTCTCTAAGAATTTCTACGTCTATATTTTCTTTTTGCGCTACTCTTTTCATTTCTTTTGTAATGATTTTCTTCTTCGCAGCGTCTAATTGAGTTGTATATTCCATAAATACCTCCTAAATTAATTTGGAGACTGGAAAAAAATAACGGATACACAATCCATGTATCCGCAAAAAACATTCTAAGTTCTTCCCTTCGCATGCATTATCATGAGCAGGTTTAAGGGTTTCTAAAAAGATCTCAGCGTAAAGCACCCCCAGACTCCGAATATATTATAACACAAACTTTTAATTTAATTCTACAAGCTTGATTTTGTCGTTTTTCTTAATAATTCCACCCTTTAAAACTTTACAGAAAATTCCTTCCGTTGGCATAATACAATTACCAACTTTCTGTTTAATCGCACAACCTTTGTGACATTCTTTGCCTATTTGTGTCACCTCAAGCACGCATTCTCCAATCGTCAACACTTGACCGACAGGAAGCGTAAATAGTTCGATGTTTCTCGTCGTGATGTTTTCTGCGAAATCTCCGTCTTTCAAATCAAGACCCATTTCGCGCATTTTGTTGATGGATTCTTCTGCCAAAAGCGACACTTGTCTGTGCCAGTTTCCAGCATGTGCATCTCCAACCAATCCGTGATCCACTTTTAGTTCTGCAAATTCTACAGGAGTTTTCACAGTTCCTTTTTTCTCGCTGATATTTACATCGATTACAATAGCTTCATCGCTGTCCACACTTCTGTTGTAAACGCCGCTTTTGCCGCCTTCTTTGTGAAGTAATTCCACATTTGTAATTCTCATCGAACGGTCAATTGCCTTGCACATATCATAAATCGTAAGAGCCGCTACACTTGCAGCAGTCAAACTTTCCATCTCAATTCCCGTTTTTGATTCTGTGTTTGATTGAACGAAAATATCTATAAAATCATCTGCCAATTCAAATTTAACATCAACACCTGTGATGAAAATATTGTGACACATTGGAATAATTTCTGATGTTTTCTTTGCAGCCATAATCGCCGCCGTTTGTGCGACACTCAAAACGTCGCCTTTTTTGATGGATTTTTCGGTGATTTTTTGCATAGTTTCTTTTTTCATATAAATCCTACTATGAGCCACAGCTACTCTTTTAGTAGTTTCCTTTTCAGATACATCCACCATTCTTGGCAAACCATCTTCGTTAAAATGAGTTAAATCCACATTAACCTCCTATAGTATTCATATCTCTTTTGTTGAAATTACCTTCTTCGAGATAATGTCTTTCTGGTTTATTGTATATTTCTTGCGTGATAATTTGACGGATATCCTCGCCATTTCGAATACAATCTTTCAAATTAATCGACTTATTAGAATGCAAACACATCAACAAATTGCCCTTGCAA
The DNA here is from genome assembly GCF_000010185.1 of Finegoldia magna ATCC 29328. Classification (NCBI taxonomy): domain Bacteria; kingdom Bacillati; phylum Bacillota; class Tissierellia; order Tissierellales; family Peptoniphilaceae; genus Finegoldia; species Finegoldia magna. Next base: position 1,579,562 of record NC_010376.1, read on the forward strand.
TCCAACCTAACTCTGTTACATTCTGAACAGAATTTGTGAGAAATCGGATTGATAAATCCTACAATCGCACCATTCGGATTGGTGTAATATTCTGCGACCTTCGATTTTTGTGAATCGCTGTCAATTTTTTGAAGATTGCCAATTTTTTTGATAATTTCTTCGTTCGACACGTAATCATCAGATTTTCCAATCGCTTCGCCAATAGGCATCAGCTCGATAAATCTCACAATCACACCATCCTCTGCGAATTTCACAAAATCTTCAATCTCACCGTAGTTGAAATGTCTCATAACAACGGTGTTGATTTTGATAGGTTTCATATCCATTTGTTTTAATTTATCGATGGATTTCAAAACCTTTTTCAAATCTCCACCACGAGTTATGTCGAAAAATTTATACGCATGCAAAGTATCCAATGAAATGTTGAATCTATCCACGCCATTTTTTCTCAAATCATCAGCCATGTCGTACAATTTGATGGCGTTGGTAGTCATGCAGATTTCTTCAATTCCCATGTCTTTGATGCCTTTTACCAAATCCAATATTCCGTTTCTAACAAGAGGTTCTCCTCCAGTTAAACGCACTTTTTTTATTCCTAAATCTTTGAAAACTTCAACGATTTTCAAAGTTTCATCTATAGTCAGAATTTCGTCGTGATTCAAGTGCGTGATTCCTTCTTCTGGCATACAGTATTTGCATCTCAAATTGCACTTGTCAGTCACCGAAATTCTCAAATAATCTATTTTTCTTCCGAGAGCATCTTTCATTTTACCACCTTTATATATTATATCATATAACGCTTAGCGATAAAAAATTCCCCAACTTGATTTCTCAAATTGGGAAATTCGTTCAAATTATTCTTTTAATAAAAGTTCCTTTGCTTTTTCTAATCTTTCTTTCATAGAATTGATGTGAGATTCAGACACATTATCTTGATTGGACAATCTCTTAATACCTTCTTGCAAAATATCAATTTCGTTATCGTAATCCTTCATGCTTCTATACACACTAGCATAAGAACTGTAAAGTGCAGGAGTACACAATCCGTTTTCACGAGCAGTGTCGTAGTTTTTGATTGCAGATTGGAAATGAGAATCCTTTCTGAATTTTTCTCCTTCGTTCCAATATCTCAAACCTTCCTTCGCGCCCTTTGCAGGATCGTCCAAGTTTTTGATATCAAATACAGCAACTCTACTGTTGTGTGGGTGAATTACAACTTCTTTTGTAGTCTTGATTTTGTTGAAAATCTCATCCAAGCTGTCCTTGTTCTTTTCCTTTAATTTCTTCAATACATCCATCATGTGATATACAGGAATTTTCTTGGAAAGTTTTTGTTGTGCCTTGTCTTCGTATTCATTAACCTTAGCAATGGAATCATCTCCAATGTAGATCCAAGCAGTTACATCATTTGCAAATTGGTCATCAACCATTTTAATATTTTCGTGTTCCAACAAAGATTTTGTTTGGTTCAAATATTTGTCCAAATCATCCTTGTAAATATTCGCGATAATTTCATCGTCAACACCCTTTTCAACCAAGAACACTGATTTCAAATTATCCAAGTCAACCTTTTCGAAATCATCATAATCCATATCCAAATAATGTTGTTCATATTCAGAAACATACAACACTGGTGCTTGTTCAAATCTGTAGTTTGGTGTAGTAACTGACTTTAATAATCCCGATTTTCTAGTAATCATATTAGGAGTCACACGATTGATAATCACATTGTCAGTTTCTTTCAACACTCTCTTCAACTCTTCTTGTTGCAAATCACGTGCTTCATCTTCTTCCAAATTGTCCTTGATGATTTTACATTCTACGTCTAATTTTTCCTTGATTCTTTCTCCATGATAAGTTTCAAATCCGAAAGACTTGGAATCTTCACCATAACCGTAACCAACATAGAAGATTTCTCCAGTATCCTTTACGCTCCATTCAAAAACATACCAATCATTCTTGTGTGCTTGGCTGTTAGTTTCTTTTTCTTCTGAAGAAAAAACGCTTTTTAATTTATCAAATATACTCATAATATCCTCCAAATTTTAAATAATACGATACATCAAATAAAGTCCCACTAAAATGATTAAAATGAAAAACAAAATATCGAAATTTCTGTGTTTAATCGCATTGATCATCTCCAAAACAATCAAAATCAACACAATAACAATGGCTGCGTAGATGAAAATATTCGATAATGGCGATATCAACGCGCTTACAAGTCTAGGATAATTCGTTGCAAACTTCAATTCCACGATAAACAGAATTACACCTAAAATCATAGTTATAAATTCGTATTTGTATAATTTATTTCTCAATTTATTCATAGTAGTGCCCCCCCCAAGATGTTCTTTACATTACTTTGAATATTCTTTATCTTATTATACCATATTCAATTAAACCCATTAAAAAAACGCGAAAATTTTTGCAAACTTTCACGCTTGATTTTTATTATGACAAATTAAAAATAACAAACCTTGATGACAAAAATATCATGTGCAACAAATTGTCAAGATATTCGTGCATTAAGGTTTGTTATCCAGTATTTTTAGCATTAATGGTTTGTCATTAATTACTCAATATTTAATTTTTCTAATTTACTCCAAAACTGGTGCCATCAATACTTTTCCAGTTCCTCTGTACACATTCACAAGTCCTTCACCACTTGTAGCGGAACCTATCAATGATTTGCCAGCTCTTTCAACTGTAAAGCTCAACGTTCCACTCCAAGCAATCGCCATGCTTCCATCTATTTTCAACACGTCATTGTCAAGAGTTATTTCGATCAATTCTTCTCTTGGAACATAAGATTCCAATGCGACAATTCCTGTTCCGTGAAGTCCAAGGTTAAACAATCCTTCGCCACCTGCAACAGCCGATGAAATACTTGATTGCATGATAGCTTTGTGTTCCAATTCAGAATCGCAAGCCAAGAACAATCCATCTTCAATGATGATTTCGTTGTTCCAATCATCTGCATCCAACAAAATAATGTGCTTGTATGTAGGTTCCAATACCAAAAGCCCATCACCTGTGTATTCTGGTTTGATTGCACTTTCTCCAGTGACCGAACCACGCAAAGCTTTTTTGAAGAAATCTCCAGCTCCTTTTATTCCAGTAGTTGAATTGACATTTCCAACCATCCATTGCATAGCTCCCGCTTGCACAGTTATATTTGATTGGGAAACATCGCAAACCAATTGTCTTCTTCTGACATTCATTTCAGATGCGAAGTAAGAGCTTTGTGCTTGTTCGTAATCAACCGACAAATCCCTCTTGTATTCTACAACTTTAAACGCTCCATTTTGTTCTTTGATTATTACATCATCATTATCTTCAAAATTTTTAACTTTAAACATATAGCACCTCTTTTCATGAATATTATATCATATTGTTCAATTTTTAAATTTGAATTTTATTGTATTTGTTATATAATAAAAATTTGGCAATCCGAAAAATTTATTATATAATTTTACAAAAGAAGGAGATATTATGACGAAAAAAATATTAAACACATCCCTTGCATACGTCGCAGTGCTCACTGGTGCGGGCCTTGCAAGCGGACAAGAAATCTTGCAATATTTCACAGCTTATGGCAAGTCTGGTTTGTGGACCGCGCTATTTGTTTTGTTGTTGCATACATTTATCGGAGCGATTATTTTGGAATTGGGCTCGTATTATTTTGCAGATGAGCACAGCGATGTCTTGGATGAAATTGCATCCAAGAAATTCACGAAAGTATTCGACATTTTACTTATCTTAACAGGATTTATAATCGGGTTTGTAATGCTATCAGGTGCAGGATCCAACCTCAACCAACAATTTGGACTAGCTCCATGGATAGGGTCTTTGATTTGCGCACTACTTGTAATTTTCGTAGGAATGATGGATTTTGAAAAAGTTACGAGAATTATCGGAGCCTTCACTCCAATTATCGTGGCGTTGATTTTAATTGCATCAATCTATACAATCGTGAAATTTGATGGAAGTTTTGACCAATTAGATCCAATCGCAAGAACTATTTCGAAAAATTTCGGCAATCCTTGGCTTTCTGTAGTCAATTACTTTTCATTGTGTATGATGGTGGGTTTGAGTACGGCCTTTGCTATCGGTGGTAACCATGTATTATCAGAAGAAGCCAAAGTCAGTGGACTTTTGGGAGGATTTATCACAGGAACGGTAACATCACTTTTGGCTGTTGTTTTATTCATGAGAGTCGACATTTTAAAAGATTCAGATCTTCCAACACAAGTTTTAATCGAAGAAATCAACCCTGTTCTTGGTTTGATAATGAGTTTGGTAATTTTCGGAATGATTTTTAACACAGCAATCGGCTTGTATTATTCATTGGCAAAAAGATTTTCAAAAAATAGTCCTGGAAAGTACAAAATGTATTTAATAGGATTCGTAACTGTGGGATTTTTCCTAAGCTTTTTAGGATTCAAGAAACTTATCAGCATCACCTACCCAATCATAGGTTACGCTGGAATTATATTGATACTATTCTTGATTTACGCATACATCAGAGATTTTAAGAAAATCAAGAAAGAATCCAAAAGAAGATTCAAAATCTTGGATTTGTTGGAAAAGAAGTACGACGACGATCAACATTACAGCAAAAAAGATGCCAGCAAAGTAAAATCCATGATTGAAGATTCAAACTTGGACAACAAAGTTTTGAAAGAAGAAATGGAAACAATGGCAGAAGAAAATCAATCAGACGATAATGATGAAGAAAATACTGAAGAATAATTAATTGGCTGCACTACTAGCAGCCTTTTTGTTTGAGATTTTGTAGATTAGAAAATCCTCTGGCTAAGAATATCATACGAAACAAATTGTTTGATTTCAAATCGAAAAAATCCGTCAAAAATCGTACCGCGTAAGCGTTAGCGTGCTTACGATTTTAGGATTTTGAGATTTAGAAATCTTCAATTTGTGTAGTCTAGATATTCGTGCTAGAGGATTTTTCTAATTTTAATACCAGAAGATTTTTAAATTTATTACACCAAAGGATCTCTCACTTCTTCTCAGTAATTTTATTTGTTATTTTCTTGCATCATCTTTTTATTAATGATATACTAGTTGAAATATTTTAAAGCGAGGAGATAATATGAAAACCAACAAGAAATCATTACTTAAATTTCTGATTCCATCGATTATTGGGATAACTATCTTCATGATTCCCGTAAAATTCGATGGCAATTGGACAATAATAGTCAAAATTTTCGCTGATTTTATCGCCAAAACCATCGGCGATTATCTACCAGCACTTTGCACAATAATAATCACGATATCATTTGTCATGAGCGTCTTGGCAAGTTTCAATGTCAAATTCATCAAAGAAAACAAACTTTTGGATCAGACATTTTCCGTAACAGGCGTGTGGCTAGTTCTAAGAATTCTAGGATTTATCGTCGTGTGGATGGTCGTGTTGAAAGACAAGCTACACTTTGGAAAATTTTACGACATGATAGTCGCAGATGAATCTGCCACATTTATCCTCAACGATTTATTGACATCACTTGTAATTATTTTCGTAATCGCCAGCATGCTACTACCACTTTTGTTGGATTTTGGACTTTTGGAATTTATCGGTGCGATTTTTACCAAAATAATGCGACCAGTATTTTTGATTCCTGGACGTGCAGCAGTAGATTGCATCACAAGTTGGATTGGAGATGGAACATTAGGAGTCATGCTGACTTCAAACCAATACGAATCTGGATATTATTCTGCAAAAGAAGCCGCAATTATTTCTACGAATTTCTCTGCAGTTTCCATCACATTCAGTCTGATTGTCTTGTCCCAAGTTGACATGGTCGACTACTTTGGAGTGTACTACTTATTGGTATGCTTAGTTGGAATCGTGTGCGCAATTATCGTACCAAGAATTCCACCATTGTCACTTAAAAAAGATGAATATTTTGTAGAATCTAATCAAGCAAATGAAGATATATCGAAAAATTATTCTTCATCCGTACAATACGGATTAGATTTGGCAATCAAACGAGCAGAATCTCACAAAGGAATCGGAGAATTTTTGAAAAATGGAATCGAAAACGCATTTGGAATGTGGTTTTCAGTAATGCCTATAGTTATGATCATCGGAACGGCATCGCTTGTACTTGCCAATAACACGCAAGTATTTGAAATCCTTGGAAAGCCATTCTTGCCACTGTTGAACTTCTTGAAAGTTCCAGAAAGCTTGGAAGCATCCAAGACAATGATCGTCGGATTCAGTGACATGTTCACACCATCCATTATAGCCGCAAGCACAATTCAATCGCAAATGACCAAATTCATCGTGGCGACAATCTCCGTAACACAATTAATCTATCTATCAGAAGTCGGAGGACTTATCCTCGCATCGTCAATCCCTGTTAATTTGTTCGAATTATTCGTCATATTTATAGAACGAACAATAATCTCACTTTTGATAGTAGTCCCAATCGCACATTTGATATTTATGTAAACAAAAACCAGAGAAACATTCTCTGGTTTTTTTGATTTATTCTATTAAAAATTCACCAATACATTCAGCTATTTCAACTGGCTTTTCAGTGTGAAAATCATGTGATGTATTTGGGACAAATAGTGATTTTATATTTTCTTGATTATTATTTTTCTCTACCTTGTTTTTCTTATATTCATATAAATCATCTGGTGTATCGGCTAATAATAACAGCGTTTTTACTTTTATATCCATATCAAAAATATCCACATCTTCTTTGAACTTTATATAAAGCAAATTAGAAATTGTGTCAGCATTCATCTCAAGACTATTTTCTTTTATATACCTTCTACTAAATTCAACTTCTTTTTCCACTGTTGTTTTCGTGAAATCATTCGTAATAATTGCGCCATCTAAAATAATTAATTTATCTGGTTTTATCCTTTCAATATTTCTAACCAATAAATCTGCACCTAGTGAATATCCAATAACTATTGAATTTTTTGGTATCTGAGTTTCTATCCATTTTTCAAAATCTTCTTCGTTTTCTACGTTCACATCTATATTTGAAAATTGTCCTGGTAAATTGATATATTCAATAGTATAACTGTACTTATTTAATTCGATTTCAAGATTATTTACGTTTGATTTGTCACATCCCAAACCAGATAACATATATATTTTTTTTGCTACTTCTTTTGTATGATTCATATTTATTCTATTGTCCACGTAATTGTAACAGTGTCTTGCACATCAATGTCATCAGCCTCGATGTCTATGTCATAGCTCGATGCCGCTTCACAAACCATCAAATCATCCATAGGTTCTGAATATATCTCAATTTCTCCCCACGAATAATCTATGTTAAGTATTTCCTTCAACTTCACACCAGAAGCCTTCGCCAACACCTTTGCCTTAGTTGTGGAATCTTCTACAGCTTTTTCTAGCAAATCATTCTTGACCTTTTCCTTGTCCTTCACAGTGTGATTAATTTCAAACTTCACTTTTACATTGCAATTCGCCAATTCGTACAAAACTTTTCCAAGTATCTTATTGTCATTTTCAAACTCAATGTATGTGCGATGCTCGTATTTGTATCCTACGAATCTGTCCTTATAGTCGTCATTTTTGTCATGATATCTCTCGTATTTCGAATCAATCGAAAAATGAGTTGTCTTCAAATTCTTCGGATCAAGCCCTGCCTTTTCCAAAGCATCTCGCAACATTTTCGTGTCATATGTCGATTGTTCAATAGTTTCGTCATAATTCCAGCGCAAACCCTCAGCTTTTATCGTAACCTTGATAGTGTCAGGCTTCACCGAAATCTTTCCCTTACCCTTTACGCGAATAGTTCTTTCCATAATAATCTCCTTTTGATGATAAATTTATCCTACAACCTCGTCGATGTACTCTGCTTGTTCCACGATAAAATAGATGATTTTTTACAAATTTGGCAATTAATTGCTTAAAAAATTATTTCTTCTCCTCTAATTTTTTAATACCACTATCTCCAAGTTTTTCAAGTGACATCAATTGTGTTCTTGCAAGTTTTCTAAGTTCAATCATTCTCTCTTTTTGATTCACACCTTTTCCAATAAGGATTGCATTATAGCTTTCCATATTTGCAAGCACAAGTAATTCATTCAAACCTGCATAGTCTCTCATATTGCCTTTTAAATCTGGATTTTCTTCACGCCACTGTTTTGCTCTCTTATTAAATAAGGCAACATTCAGCATATCTGCTTCACTTGCGTATTTATAAGATAATTGTTCATTAGTTAGGTCTTTTAAGAGATATTCTTTTATTGCATCTGTATGAATTTTATAATTAATCTTGGAAATTTCTCTATGAAGATTCCAAGTCAATGATAGCTTTGAGGTTTCATCTTCCTTCAATCTTTGATAATCTTTTATAATATATAATTCAAACTCTGCCGATATCCAGGACGCAAATTTGAAGGCGATATCTTTATGTGCGAAAGTTCCTCCTCCTCTTCCAAGTTTTACAAATAATCCTATAGCATTTGTTTGTCTTCTGCCATTTTTGAGGAGATAATGTAAAAGCATTACTGCCTGCTTCTTTTAAATACCCCTCGAATTCGAGGGGGTTAAATTCTGGATTATTTAATTGCTCCCAAATTCCTAAATATTCTATAGTATTGTAATTTCTCATCCAGTTAGCTACAACTACATTTGGTTCTTCTGTATTTTTATATTTTGCTATATCCGTTAAGCTTATATAATCATTTTTAAAATCTTCGGTATATACTTGAATTGAAAATCCCTTAGCAGAAATTTGCTCTTTCTTCATTTTAGACAATTTACACTCTCCTTATGCTGGTGTACTCTTTACAATTTCAAATCCAAGGTTAGATCCTGTTATGTTGTCCATGTAATCACCTGCTATATTTTTATTGCTTTTTATTAATTATTCTTAAATATTATTATATCAAAATGAGTTTGTTAATTCAGCATTGTAGCTTTTCTCTACGCAAAAAACAGAGCGAAAGTTATTTCTTTCGCTCTGTTTTTTAAATTTTTTTAGAATTAAATTATTCTTCTCCAAATATATCCAAGTTTTCTATGAACCCATTTTCTTTCCACCACGTTGCGACATCTACATCGTATTGTTTTGTGTCGTAATCTATGTCGATTGCTTCGAGGTCATCTAGTTCACGTTCCACTTCGAACAAGTGGAGTTTGCCTTTTACCGGAAATGGCACGATTGGAATTACGCGGTTGAATATCCACGAATATCCCTCAAATGTTTCGTCATCATATAAAAATGCATCTGCTCTGTCAGTTTCGTCGTTGTATTTTCGAATGTCGGCCAATTCTGCTATTGCTATTGCGTGTCCATTCATGAGTGATGTTCTTTCGAATTTATTTCTGGCAGTGGATGCACAAATCAATATCCATCCTCGATAATCTGTCTTCCAACTGCGAAGTTCGATCCATTTGCATCCCATAGCTATCATTGTTGCGTAGAATGGTTGTATACTTAGTGCTTTCATTTATGTTTCCTCTTTTAAAATTTCTTATGTAGAAAAACCGGGTTTGATTGCCAAACCCGATTTTAGTTTAATATTAGTTGTCACTTCTTGCGAATCCGTTTTTCATTTCGCAGCTTGCTGTGAATAAAACGTCGTGAAGTAATTTGTCTGTTTTTTCTTTTAAGAAATCTGCCATTTCTTGGTTTGCTTTTTCAAGTAATTCATGAACGTTACCTGAGTTTTTAGCAAATTCTTCGTCGTATTTGTTGATGATTTCGTTGGATTTGGATTGAACTGCTCCTTGGTATCTTTCGATGAAGATTGCTGTTTTATTGAAGTGTGCATCGCAAAGTGCTGCTATGATTCTGTTAGCCCAGTAGAAGTTTTCTGATGTTGCTTTTACTACTTGATCTGCTACATAGCTTGGTGTTGTTTCTACGTTTGCGTAGAATGCAACTGCTGCGTTGAATGCGTTGCTACCGAATGACAACCATTGAATTGCTCTGATTTCTTCTGGAGCGTATGGTCTTATTTGTGTGAAATGTGTTACGTTGTCACGGCTAATTCCCAATGGACGATACATTCCACGGTAGTTTGGATCTCCGTGTTTTGCATAGCAATCGTAAGGTGTTCCTTCGTAGTGGCTAGACAATATTGTCTTCATATCTTCAACTGTGATTTTTCTTTCTGGTACCATTGCCCATGGCAAATCATCAGATTCTGGTGTAAAATCAGCATCTTCTCCATCCCAAATCAAAGTGTTAGGATTGAAATATCTAAGCATAATCCATGCTCTTGGTGTATTGTATGTGTGATCTGAATGATCATGAGATCCGTATGCTAATCTTGGATTTACATAATCTTCTTGATCTAAGAATAAGTGATGTTTTTCTGACCATTCTTTCAAATCTTTTGAGCACATGAATTCTTTTTGTTCACCATAAGCATCGTCGAAATCAAAATAATCAATTCCCAATTGGTTTGGCATTACAACGTATGCATCATCAGGAACTCTTCTTGCCATCCAGTGATGTCCGCCGATTGTTTCCAACCACCAAATTTCGTCAACATCTTGGAATGCGATTCCGTTTGATTCGTAAGTTCCGTGTTCTTCTAATAATTTTCCTAATCTTTCAACGCCTTCTCTTGCAGAGTTGATGTATGGAAGAACAAGAGTTACGAAATCTTCTTCGCCAATACCGCCACATTTTTCTTCTTTTGTTGGATATTGAATCAAAGGATCTGCTCCTTGAACTCTTGCGTTTGTAGTGATAGTTTCAGTTGCGCTCATTGAAATATTTTTTTCGTTAACGCCTGATGCTGCCCAATCTCCTTCGAATGTGTCAGAGTTTGGAAGTGCTGTATATCTCATAGGATTATCCGGTAAATCTACCTTGCATCCTGATAAAACTGATTCGTATTTTCTTGGTTGATCTTCTGGTTTTACAACGATAAATCTTTTTGCTGTAAAAATTCCAGAAGGAGAATCTTCACTTCTTGAAATAATTGTTGAGCCGTCAAAGCTCGCTTCTTTACCTACTAATAGTGTAGTACATGCCATAATTTTCTACCTCCTAAATGTGATATCCTTTTCTAATATCCAATATCATTATACCCCTTTTTCTATATTTTTACACCACAAATAAAAAAAACTCCGAGATATTCTCGGAGTCAAATTTAATCTGTAAGAGCTTGCATCAATATTTCTCTAAATTTATCGATATTGATTTTAGTGATTACTTTGCAATTGAATTCGCCATTTTCTTCTTTTATTAAATCTCTGTAGCTCATTCCTCTTGTTTCGTCGTTTTGCACATCGATTTTGATGTACATGTCTTCCGTTTCGAAAACTTCTGGATTATCAAGAACGATTACTGAACAAGGATCGTGAATTCCTGCATCGTTTGATGCGTAGTATTTCAAAATTCTGTGTGCAAATTTGGTTCTTTTCGTATCAATTGTGTCCAAGAATTGGATTTGCTCATCAGTTATGCTGGCTTTTTGTGTAATATTAAGTCCTGCCATGATGAGTTTCACGCCACTTTCAAACACGATTTTTGCAGCTTCTGGATCTACGAAGAAATTAAATTCGCTGAGACTTGTTACATTTCCTCTTGTAATTGAGCCACCCATGATGCTAATTTGTTCGATTTTTTCCTTGTCTTCTGGAAAAGTTCGAAGCAATAGCGCGATGTTTGTAAGTGGTCCTACTGCGATGATTGTGATTTTTCCAGTCGATTTTTGAATGATTTCGTGCATCATTGTAACTGAATTTTCGCTTGAAAGTTCTCCTACATCGTCTGATTCAATCATATCTCTGAATCCTGCAATTCCATCATCTCCGTGAACTGTCGCAAAGAAAGGCTCTCTTACAAGTGGCACTTCTTGGCCTTTTCCCATCGGTACATTTATATCCAATAATTTTGCCAAGCATTGCATGTTTCTTGTTGTGTGCTCAATTGACACGTTACCACTCACCGATGAAAGCGCCAACAAATTTAAATTTTTTGCTTTTTTAATTGCAAATAATGCCGCTGCATCATCTACTCCTGGATCAAAATCCAATATACAATTAATCATTGTGTCCTCCAAAATCTTTGATGTAATCTACAAAATCATCAACCGACAACAATTTTTCGTTCAAATTAATCGAATTGCAAAGTCTTTTGATAACAGGCGGTTGGATGTATGCTTTTTGTAGTATTTCGTCTTCGTCAAAAACTTCCTTCTTATCTGCGTCTTTGATGATTTCCTTGTTGGACATTACGACAACTCTGTTGAAGTTTTCAACGACAAATTCCATATCGTGCGTTATTGTTATGATTGTTTTGTTCAAATCGTGCAAATGATCGATGACTCTTTTCAAGCAACTCATCGAATATGCGTCTTGTCCTGCAGTTGGTTCATCAAATATGAAAATATCGCAGTCGTTTGCGATTGTAATTGCAATCGTGATGAATTTTCTAGTACTAAATGGCAAATCGTATGGATGATCGTCCAAATATTCTGAAAGTTCGCAAATTTCGCACGCTTGTCTGACACGTCTATCCATTTCATCTTCGTCGACTTTCAATGCTCTCAACGAAAATGCGACTTCATCGTAAACTGTTGAGTTGAAGATTTGATCGTTAGGATTTTGGAATACGTAGCCAACTTTTCTGGAGATTTGTGCTGTTGTCATGTCTTTTGTGTTTTTGCCCTCTAACAAGATTTCTCCAGAACTTGGTCTCAATAATCCATTCATTAATTTGGCGCAAGTTGATTTGCCGGCTCCGTTTTGTCCTACGATTGCAACTTTTTCTGAAGGATACACAACAAAATTCAAATCGTTAATCGCTTTGAATCCGTTAGGATAAGTAAAGCTTACATTGTTAAATTCTAATTCGCTCATTAATCTTCCTCCAATTCTTTCTTGCATTCATCCAAAGTAATAGGAACTTTTTTGAAAAATCCCGGTTTTACAGTGTTCATCTTGTAGGCAAGTTTTGAAACTATTGGCATAGATACATTACTTTCTTCGATTTTGTCATTTGATAAAACTTCGTGAGTTTCACCGTTGAAGATAATTTCTCCATCGTCCATCACGACAACTCGATCTGCATATTCTGCTATCAAATCAATTTTGTGTTCAACCAAGATTATAGTTTTGTTTTGTGATTTCAAAAGTTTTAAAATGTCGAATATTTCTTCCGTTCCCAGTGGGTCTAGCTGACTTGTAGGCTCGTCAAATATTAGCACTTTCGGATTCATGACGATGATTGAAGCTATCGCAACTCTTTGCGATTGTCCACCTGATAATTCATTCGGATTTTTATCTTGTAAATCTTCTATTTTAAGTAATTTAATTACATCAGTTACTCTTTGTTTGATTTCTTCTCTTGGAACTCCCAAGTTTTCGAGTCCGTAGGCTATTTCTTCGAATACAGTTTTCTTGATTCCAGAAATTTGACTGAATGGGTTTTGGAATACAAATCCAACTAATTCCGCCATTTCTCCACGTTCGATATCGTCGATGTTTTTGTTGTCAATTATTATGTCGCCTGAGATTTCTCCTTGAACGAAATCCGGAATTATTCCTCTAATAATGTTGCACAAAGTCGTCTTGCCGGAACCATTTTTGCCGATAATTCCTATGAATTCTCCTTGTTGAACGTACAAATCCAAATTTTTTATCGTTTTTTCTTGTTGAAGTTCATATTTGAACGAAACATTTTTAAGTTCTATCATTATTTAAACCTCCACACCAATGCCAACACAACCAAGGCAATGAATACGTAGAAAATTATTCTGTCTGTAGTTGTTTTCTTGATTTCTTTGAGGCATGTTTTCTCGTTTTCGGATGCAAATCCACGTGCTTCTAGTGTAATCGTCTTTTCGTCGATTTCTGAAAGTGAAGATATAATCAAAGGTCCAAGTGAAGGGAAGAACGCCTTCGCTCTGTTTTTCAAAGAGCCTGTAGTTTCAATTCCACGCGCTTCTTGGGCTTTGATGATTTTGGAACTTTTCTTAATCATTTCAGGAATCATTGTCATTGTTGCCATGATAACATAACTTGTAACGTGGCTTACATTTTTTTCTTGAAGTGATATCATCAAGTCTTCGATATCTGTAGTTTCGAAGAATAATAAAAACAATGTTATAAGTGTAAGAATGAATTTAGTTTGTTCCAAACCATTTAATATCCCGTTAAGTGTCACTCTCATAAATCCTAAATTCAAATAAACGTGTTCTGTAGATTTGTCCAATAACAATTGGAATAAAAACATTATTAGTAATACGAATAATAAAACTATCCACAATTTTTTGAAATATGGTTTGAATTTATTGTCCAGTAAAGCCAATATCAAACTTAATGGAAGTACGAAAAGATACGCAAATTGCCATGGCAAAACCAACGAAATAATAACTGTAACTATCACTATAAAAAGTTTTGTTGTTGGGAAAATTTTAGATATCATTTTGCACCTCTCACGTATTTGTTCTTCTTTTCTTTTATGTATTCTAGTCCGTTAGGATATCTCAACAAGTTTCTGTTCGGAATGGATTTGATTAGAAAATACACTGCAAAAGAAGTCAAGAATTTGTCCAAAGTTTCTGTAAGAACTGTTGAACCAAGCACTGATTGCCATAATCCTTTTCCTGTTGCAACCAAAAACGTCGTTATTGCACTTGATCCACTTGCACCAGTAACACCACCGAAAACCAACACAGTGATTGGCGCAGATGTAATCATCGCCACAAGCCAAATAATAATGGCTACTACAAATGTTTTCTGTGGAGTTTTGAACATTCCTCTCTTACCGCAAAAACCTGCCACCAAGCCAATCGCACCACTTACAATCATGTATGGAAGTTGTGTTGGATTTGTAACAGATGTCACGATATTTGTGACAACACCTGTAAGAAAACCAATCCATGGTCCGCACAACACACCTGTGAATACAGTTCCAATAACATCCAAATAAACGGGCAATTTTAATGCTGCAGTTAAATTTGCACCAACAAAATTGATAGCTATACCAAGTGGAATAAGTAAAATTACCGACAAATTATAGCTAGTCTTAGATTTAGATTTCATAAATTCCTCCTATAAATTTTGCGGAAAATATTTCCCGCTGAGTAAATTCTATCATAAATTGATTAATTAATAAATCATTTATCGTTAAAAACATTAACAAAAATTTTGTATCACTAAATTGTTTACTATAAATTTTTTAAACTCTTAGCATGCCCTTTTTATTTGGAAATTCTTTGAAGTTAAATTTTTCGTAAAATTTGTCATAAGGAGTGTTTGCCAACAAAATAATGTAGCTATCTTCATCGTAATTTTCGTCCAAGTATTTGCTAACCTCATTCATCAAAACTCTTCCCAAACCATTTTTCTGATAGCTTGAATCTACCATCACATCAGTAACCACAAGACTAATCGCTCCATCTCCGACAACTCTTGCCATCGCAATTAACCTGTCATCATCATAAATTGCTGTAATGAAAAGAGAATTTTCGATTGCAACCTTCGCATTCTTTTTCGATTTTCTATTTCCAATACCAGATTTTTCACGCAAATCGTTGTAATTATCTGGACTAACCGCTGCATTTTTTATAACGTATTTTGTATTCATAACTCACCTCACAAAAATAAGCGCTATTACAGCGCCCATTTTATAACTTCATTGACAGAGAAACCAATCCTCTTTCTTTATCAATTCCAATTATTTTTACTTTTACGGTGTCACTTACTTCGCACACTTCTCTTGGGTTTTTGATGTAGGAGTTGCTCATTTTGGATATGTGGCAAAGTCCATCTTCTTTTATTCCAATGTCTATGAATGCGCCGAAGTCCACGACATTTCTTACAGTTCCTGTGACTATCATTCCTTCTTCCAAATCGTCAATTGACAATACATCTTGTCGAAGAACTGGTTTTGGCATTTCGTCACGTGGATCTCTGCCTGGTTTTTTGAGTTCTTCAATTATATCACGCAAAGTAGGCTCTCCTACTTCCAATTCCTCTGAAAGTTTTTTAACATCGATATCATTCAAATCGTATTTCATAATTTGTTTTGCGATTTCGTAGCTTTCTGGGTGAACTTCTGTATTGTCCAATATTTCTTCGCTTTCAGGAATTCTCAAAAATCCTGCACATTGTACGAATGCTTTTGGTCCAATTCCTTTTACTTTCAATATTTCTTGACGATTAGTGAATGGTCCGTTTTCTATTTTGTAATCCACGATGTTTTTCGCAGTTGTTTTCGTAATTCCAGATACGTAATTCAAAAGTGCAGAGCTTGCTGTGTTGATGTTGACACCAACTGTGTTTACGCAATCTTCCACTACTTCTTCGAGTGATGATTTTAATTTTTTTTGGTTGACGTCGTGTTGATATTGTCCAACTCCGATTGATTGTGGAGAGATTTTAACCAATTCTGCAAGTGGGTCTTGTATACGACGTGCGATTGAGATTGCTCCTCTGATTGTTACATCCAAATCAGGGAATTCTTCGATTGCAAGCTTGGATGCAGAGTAAATACTAGCTCCCGCTTCGTTGACAATTGCATAGAAGATTTCCTCGTCAATTTGCGCCAACAAATCAGATACGTATTTTTCTGTTTCACGAGAAGCTGTTCCGTTACCGATTGCGATTAACTTCACGTTGTATTTTTTAATAAATTCCTTCAAAGTTTCGTCTGCTCTTTGGATTTGTTTTCTGGCATCAGTGACATATATTACTGCACTGTCCAAGAAATCTCCGTATTCAGAAATTACAGCAACTTTGCAACCAGTTCTAAATCCAGGGTCAAGTCCAATGATTGCAGTTTCTTTGATAGGTGGCTGCATCAAATAAGGTTTCAAATTGCTTTTGAATACGCCGATTGATTCGTCATCTGCCATTTCTTTCATGCTTTGACGCACTTCTGTTTCGATTGATGGAACAATCAATCTCTTGTAGCTGTCTTTGACTGCCTTTTCAATCAAATCGTAAGTTTCAAAATCATTTTTCCTAGCGATTTTTCTCATAATTTTGAAAATATTGTAATCGTCATTTAATACGAATGAAACTTTCAAGAATCCTTCCTTTTCTCCTCTGAAGATTGCAAGAATTCTGTGGGCTTTTATATCTTTTACTTTCTCGGAAAAATCGTAGTACATCTTGTATGTGCCGGATTCGTCTTCGTTTTTCTCTTCAGTTTTCAAAATAGCCTCTGTAACGAAAGAATTACGAACGATATCTCTGAATACTTTTTGTTCCGATACGAATTCTGCTATTATATCCAAACTTTTCGCTACGGCATCATCAACTGTTTTGATTTCTTCTCCGTTGACAAATTCCGAAGCTTTTTTCTCGATTTCTGCTAGTGAATGAGTCTTTTCCATTATCATATCTGCTACTGGTTGAAGTCCCAATTCTACAGCGATCGATCCACGAGTTCTTTTCTTAGGCTTAAATGGAAGATAAATATCTTCTAATTCTGTCAAAATAGCCGCTTCGTCGATTTGTTTTTTCAAATCTTCTGTTAGTTTTCCTTGCTCATCGATAAGACGTGTGATATCGTCTTTTCTTTCTTGCAAGTTTCTCAAATATGTAAGCCTATCGTTTAATTGTCTCAACGTTTCGTCAGTCAAATTTCCAGTGATTTCTTTTCTATATCTGGCGATAAATGGAATTGTGTTTCCCTCATCTAACAATTCAACCGTCTTAACAACGTTATCATATTTTATGTCTAATTCTTCTGATAATTTTTGTAGTATATCCATTCTCTTCCTTCTCTTTTAATAAACTATAATCTATATTTTAACATTATTTTATTTATTTTTCCAGATTAAAGCATTTTGAGGTAAAATTTTAAAAACCACCAAGCGTACACTTGATGGTTTGGTTGATTATTTTTTAAATAACTTGGCGTTTTTTTCTTTTTCTAATTGTTCCAAGAAAATCTCTTTTTGAATCATGTGAGTTTTTCTGATGGATCCTGCAATGTCAGCTACTAACATGAAAATCGTAGCCGCCGACACGTAATAAAAGTCGATAAATGAGTATTCGATGAATCCTCTTGATGGAGGTGTCATTTGTCCGATGAAAAGCATCATAAATATCGCTACGAATACAATCGTAAAATTGAATTTGAAAATAAATCCATGAAAATATCCAAGTAACGCTGCGATTGCCAAGAATATCATCAAGCAATGGTCAATCAAAAATCCATGCGCATGAGACAATGTGTATCTGATGATTATCATGAACAATATGTAAATCAACGAGTAAATAATAAGTTTGGTGTTTTTTGACATTTCAAATCTCCTTTTGTAAAAACATTTTCCAAATAATTTTACCAATCACAATTTGTGATAGTTTACTATTATTTTACCATATTTTTTTCATTTTTGAAAAGTCCTTTTGAAATGTTGTCTTGCTTTTTCTTGAAAAATTGTAAAATTTATATTAAAATTAACTAATAACTAGGAGGCTATTATGAAACCGTATATTGTGGGAGTCGCAGGTGGAAGTGCTTCGGGTAAGACTGAAATCGTGAAGACTTTGAAAAAACATTTTGAAGATAAAATAGAAATTATTGAACACGACAATTATTATTTCGCTCATGATGATTTGACAATGGAAGAACGTGCGAGTTTGAATTACGATCATCCGCAATCTTTTGAAACGGATTTGTTGATTGAACACGTTAAAAAAATTATTAATAATGAAGAAATCAACATTCCAACTTACGATTTTACAATTCACACTAGAAGCTCTGATACTTTGAAAAAAGTTCCTAAACCAATTGTGATTGTCGAAGGAATTTTGGTCTTGGAAAACGAAGAACTTCGAAATTTGATGGATATGAAAGTTTTCGTTGACTGTGACGGAGATGTCAGACTCAAAAGAAGAATTACAAGAGATGTTGTGGAACGTGACAGAACTATTGAATCGATTTTGACTCAATATATGGAAACTGTAAAGCCAATGCATGAACTTTTCGTCGAACCTAGTAAGAAATTTGCTGATTTGATTGTGCCAAAAGGCGGCAAGAATAAGGTTGCGATTGAGGTGCTTATCAATCATTTGGCTACGAAATTATAAAAAAAACATTTTGCTATTGACTAGAATTGGATTCTAGTATAAAATTTTAATAACTTAATAGAAAATTATGATTGTGACCAGTACCGATTATTCGGGAATTACAACACATGAGTTTTCAAGGTAGTTTCATACTTTGCATGGAACATGAGCTTTTGATGAGAAAGGTGGTACCGCGTAGATTCGCCCTTTCGTGTCAAGAGTTTTTTTATTTTATAGGAGGAGTTTATGATTAATTACAAATTTGAACACGAAAATGTGTTCGACGAATTAGTAGCGCGTGGATATTTTGAACAAGCTACTTATGAGGATGAATTGAGAGATTTACTTGGAAAAGAAAGAGTTCCATTTTATATCGGATTCGATGCGACTGCAGATAGTTTGACTATTGGCCATTTTATTCAACTTATGGTTATGATGAGAATGCAAGCTCACGGTCACATTCCGATTTGTCTTTTGGGTGGTGGAACAACTATGATTGGTGATCCTTCCGGTCGTAACGATATGAGAAGTATCATGACTAAGGAAGTTATCGACGAAAATGCCAGAAGATTTTATTCCCAAATGACAAGATTCATCGATTTTGGTGATGACAAGGCTTACATTGAAAACAACAAGGATTGGTTGTTGAATTTGAATTTCTTGGATTTCATGAGAGAAATCGGCGTTCATTTTTCTGTAAATCAAATGTTGACTTTGGAAAGTTACAAGAACAGAATGAAACAAGGTCTAACATTTTTCGAATTTAGTTACATGTTGATGCAATCATACGATTATTTGGTATTGTACAGAAAATACGGTTGTAAATTACAAATGGGCGGCTCTGATCAATGGTCAAATATTTTGGGCGGATACGATTTGGTTAGAAAATTGGAAAACGACAAAGTTTATGCGATGACTTTCAAGCTTTTAACAACTGCTGACGGAGTGAAAATGGGTAAATCACAAAAAGGTGCTGTGTGGTTGGACGAAAACAAGACAACTCCTTACGATTTATTCCAATACATGAGAAATGTTGACGACAGAGATGTGGAAAAATTCTTGTTGATGTTGACATTCTTGCCAACTGATGAATGCAAGAGACTTGGTAGCTTAGAAGGAAGCGAAATCAACAAAGCTAAGGAAGTTTTGGCTTTTGAGGTGTGCAAATTAGTTCACGGCGAAGAAAAAGCAGAAGAAGCTCGCCAAACAGCAAATGCGTTGTTCAATTCAAATGTTGTTGATGAAAATATGCCAACAACTGAAATGAAAGCTTTGGATTTTGAAAATGGAATTGGTTTGTTGAATTTGTTGACAATGACAGGCCTTACTCAATCAAACAGCGAAGCACGTAGACTTGTAACTCAAAACGGTATTTCTGTTAATGACAACAAGGAAGCTGATCCTAAAAGAGTTATCACAATTCACGATTTTAACGACGATGAACTTATTATCAAAAAAGGTAAGAAAGTATATCACAGAGTAAAATTAGTATAATATAATAATATAAAAGAAGAAAACCTCGGCGATTTTGAATTGATTTTCAAAGTCTGCTGAGGTTTTGTGTTATAATTAAGTAAATTTAAAAATATTTGTGGAGGTGCAAATGAAAAAATTATTCAAATTTTTAACTAGTAGAATAATGCTTCTGGCAATTGTATTTATCATTCAAATTTCTCTATTAGTTTATTTGATTTTAAGTTTTCAAAGAAATTTTGTGTACGTGTACACATTAAACATTATAATATCCTTCGCTTTTACGATAATGGTGGTCAACACCGATGTAAACCCGAGTTTCAAACTAGGATGGCTTATTCCTATATGGATATTTCCGTTGTTTGGAGCGGTGTTCTATTTGTTTTTCAGAAGAAACAGATTCGTTCGTGCACAACAAAGACGAATGGACACGATAAGTTCAACATTTAACAACCATATCTTGTCAAATGGTAATGTAATTGACGAGCTTGAAGGAGACTCCAAGTCAATCGCAACTTACATAAACACAACAGCTCACGCTCCAGTTTTTTCGAAAACGAGTTCGAAATATTTGAAAAACGGCGAAGTTTTCTTCGAGTATTTGATGGAAGATTTAAAAAACGCAAAGGATTATATTTTCTTGGAGTTTTTTATAATCGAAGAAGGCTACATGTTCAATAATATTTTGGAAGTTTTGGAACAAAAAGTAAAAGAAGGAGTCGACGTCAGGATTTTGTACGACGATTTCGGTTGCATGACGAAACTTTCGCGTAGATATTACAACAAGCTAGAAAAAAAAGGTATAAAAGTTCAAGTTTTCAATCCGATTCGAGTTCTACCAATGCCTCGTCACAACAACAGAGATCACAGAAAAATCATCGTTATAGATGGAAAAGTCGCTTACACTGGCGGATTTAATTTGGCGGATGAATACATGAACAAAATCCAAAAATTTGGATATTGGAAGGACACAGGAATCAGAGTTACAGGTGATGGTGTGTGGTCATTTACGATAATGTTCTTGTCAATTTGGGAATTGTACGATGACAATGAGCTTGACTACAAATATTATTTCGAAAAAACTGTCCCAGATGTTTCCGAAAACGAAGGTTATTGCCAACCTTATACGGATTCTCCATTAGACGATGTTCCTGTTGGAAAGGGTGCGTACATGCAATTGGTGTCTCGTTCCAGAAAATATTTCTACATTACAACTCCGTATTTGATTCCATCAGATGACATGATAGATTCCCTAAGAGATGCGGCGTTAAGCGGTGTCGATGTCAGAATCATGACTCCTGGAATTCCCGACAAAAAATTGGTGTATATGGTTACAAGAACATACTACAAGTCGCTTTTGGAAGCGGGTGTTAGAATTTTCGAATACTCACCAGGATTTTTGCACGCAAAAAGTTGTATTAGTGATGACAAATACTGTGTCATTGGCTCTATCAATCTCGATTTTAGATCATTGTATCTACACTTTGAAAACGGAGCAATGTACTACGATTCACACATTATTTCCGATTTAAAGGAAGATTTCTTGGAAATGCAATCCCAATCACGAGAAATTTTCTCCAGACAATTGGAAAGCCAAAGCGTGTTTAGAAAAATTATATCCGTAATACTAAAAGTATTCTCACCAATGATATGATGAAACGAAATAATCTAATCGATACGTTAAGGGGATTTGCGATTGTAAACATGGTGATTTATCATTTGCTGTTCGATCTTGTTTACATGGAAAATTTCAAAATCGAATGGTTTGTAAATACGCCTGGAATGATTTGGGAGAGATTCATCTGCATTAGCTTTATTTTAATATCGGGCTATTGCTTCAATTTGTCCCACAATCACAAGAAACACACATTGACGCTTTTTATCGTCTCAATGATTTTGAGTGTTACGACGTATTTTTTCGCTAATGAGTTTTTCATAGTTTTTGGGATAATTCATCTATTGTGTGCAGCATCTTTCTTAACGACTTTTGTCGACAAATTAACCCTTAACAAAAAAATATTATGTGACCTATCTTTTGTGTTGTTTATTTTAACTTACAAAATAAGTGCTCATCCTGTGAATATAAGTAGCAATCTGTTTAGTTTCGTTGGATTTTACAACGACAAATTCTACAGCGGCGATTATTTCCCATTACTACCTTGGTATTTCATGTATCTAGTTGGTTATTGCGCACACGATTTTTTAGATATAAAATTAAATGTAAGAGAAAATGTATTATCAAAAATGGGCAAAAAAAGTTTGATGATTTATTTAATTCACCAACCTATCATAATGATAATTGTACAAATCGTAAAATTTTTAGGAGGACTCAATGAATAAATTCAAAAAATCAATCGTAATGTATCACAATAATTCAGGACAACAAGACATATTTGAATTATTGTCTCAATGTAGCTCTAATATATTAAAATTATCAAATGAAACAGTGTTTTTCCAAAGCGAAGAACAAGGTGATTTTTACAAAAAATGTGAAGAATTAAAAGATTTTGATTTGGTAATAGTAGTCGGAGGCGATGGAACAATAAACGAAGTCATCAATGGATTATATGATTACGACATGAACCCTGTCATAGGAATTATTCCAGGCGGATCATTCAACGATTTCTCACGAACTGTGAATATTGGAGCAAATCCAATAGAAGCAAGTGAAAATTTATTGGATGCAGAAGTCAAAGAATACGACTGCATATTAAATGACGACAAAATCGCTCTGAATTTCTGGACAGTGGGAATGGCATCAGAAAACGCACAAAAAATGCAAGATGCCGACAAATCAACTTTTGGTGTTTTGACATATATTCCAAAAATTTTTGAAACATTAACACAAGATAATTCATTTGATTACGAAATGGAAATAGATGGCAAAACTTTAAAAGGAAATGCCGTTATGGTATTTGTCGTTAATGGTTTGTATTCCGGTGGAGTTGAAATTCCAATATCTGACATCAGCCCAAGCGATGGAATATTGAACGTATTTGTAGTTGAAGAATCCAACCTAGCTTCCTTCAAAGCAATGTTTGGACAATCAAACAGCCTTGATTTTAACGAACAAAACGAAGGCGTTCAGACATTCAAAGCAAAAGAAATAAAGTTCATCTCACCTGAAGGATTAGTAGCAGATACTGACGGAGAATTGTACCAAAAAACACCATCAAACATCAAAGTAATAGAAAAAAGATTCAAATTCTTATCGAAACCATTTGAACAATAAATTATAGTAGAAAAGCTAACTCAAACGAGTTAGCTTTTTTTTAGGTTAAAATTTTAATATAAAAAAGAGACCATCTAAATGGTCTCCAGTTTAATCTAAGGTTAAAACAATATTAAGGGAGGAGATTGTTTCTTGAGATTAAACTTACTTTGTTTATACCTATATAATAAACTATGAATGTGTACTAATTATGTTCAAATTAGTAGAGATTATGTTTTTTGTAAAAACGCAGCACAATATTTTTATGTGCTGCGTTTTTATTTTATTTAATCAATTCTTTTACGACTGATTCATCTATTGAGTTTTCTCCACCAAATACATTAACTTTTTCAAATTTTGAGTCTTTGATAGCTTGTTTTGTGCTTTCTGGTACTTCGTTTGATTCTGCTAATAATATTGGGCAATCAATGGAGCCTATTACTAAGCTGTCTGCAAAGTTTGTTCCGTTTGCGATGTTAACTTCTGATCTATCTTTGAAGCCGTATTCGTAAATTTTCTTTGCTGTTTCGTAACGGTTTGCTCCGGCAATTCTTGTAGCGTTTGGTAGTTTGTTTGCTACTTCTTTGGAGATTGTCTTTTCTCCTCCTACAATTATTGCTTTATTGATTTGTTTCAATACTTCTTGTGTTGCTTTTGGTATGTTGTTTGGTTGTACAAGTAGTATTGGCATGTTGTTTTTGTTTGCTAGTGGTGCTACTGTCAATGCGTCTGCGAATGTTTCTCCGCTTGCGATGACCGCTTGTGTTGTTCCTGTGCGTTTGATTATTTCTTGTGCAATCTTAGCGCTTGTTTCGTATCTGTCAGATCCAGCTATTGTTTGTACGTTGTATTTTGATAGGCTGTTTTTAGCTTCATCTACTGATTGTTCTCCACCTATTACAACTACATTTTTTGCTCCTAATCTCTTGATTTCTTGTGCTACTACTGAGTCTAATTGATCTTTTTTAACTAGCAAGATTGGTGCTTTTAATGCTTTTGATAATGCTGATGCTGATAAGCTGTCTGCGAATTTTTCGTAGTTTGCTATGATTACTGTTTCAGCAGATTTGTAGTATTTCTTGGATACTTCTACTGCTGTGTTGATTCTGTCAGCTCCTGCAACTCTTGTTGTTTCTTTTGTTGTTTCTTTTGTTGTTTGAGCTGGTGTTTCTGGTGTTGTTGTTCCAGGTACACTTGGTGTTACTGTTCCAGGGTTACTTGGTGTTGTTGTTCCTGGGTTACTTGGTGTTGTTGTTCCTGGGTTAGCTGGGTTTTCCTTGCCAGGTTTTGTTGGATCTTCTTTGCCAGGTTTTGCTGGATCTTCCTTGCCAGGTTTTTCTGGTTTTGTTGGGTTTTTCTTGCCAGGTTTTGTTATATTTTCCTTTTCAAAATCTTTGCAAGCATCTTTTATTGCTTCAAAAATTCCTTCCCTATGATATTTTGCTCTATCATCAACTTTTCTGATTTTTCCAAGACTATCTACATTTGATTTCAAAATATCTGAGTAATTTAGCCCTTCATAATCATCCAAAGTCTCCAAGGCTAACATATGATAACCTTCATTATCTTCATCAACATTCAAAATCTCATTTCCGTACTCGTCTTTTTGTCCTTTCCCAATAGTATAAGACATATCTAACACATATAAGATTTTGCCGTTTTTGTCAAAATACACATTCATTCCAATATGATAGGACGGAATTGGAAGTGGAGTTTTAAGTTCAAAATGGCCTTGTTTCATTATTGAATCTGCCATATTTCCTTTGTTTTCAACAATATTAATAAGATTTTGTAATTCTTTTGTTAAACGAGTTAATTTATTATCCACAACAGCTGAATTGTTATAAGATTTTTTTGCGTATTCAAGTTTATCTTTCAAAATCTCAGTATTCTGTGGATTATTTTTAATAGTTAGTTCTCCTTTTTTAATTAATGAGTCTAACTTATAGCGATTTATAAAAAACTGAGTATCATGGATGTACTTTAACTTCGCACCCTCAGATAATTTATCTTGTTTTAACAGTTTTTCACCTTCAGCCTTCATATCTTCAAATTGCTTTTGAGTATCATCTCTGAGTTCTGTTAAATCTAACTTGTTTAATTCATCCAAAACTTTTTTCAAATCATCTTTATTTTTCGTAGTTTCTTCAGGATTAACAACAAAATTGTTTCCATCAGCTAATGTTTTTCCTTTTATTTTAACTAAAACTTTTTTGTAGTTATCCCCAACTTTGTTATCGTCAAATGCGTTAAATTTTATTTCTTTGATTTTATTCGAAAAATCAATCTCTTTTAAATTATTGTATCTGAATGCTTCTTCTTTTACACTTTCCAAATTTTCGGGCATTGTAACCTTTGTAATGCTATTTTTGTAAAAAGCTTGAACAGGGATTTCTTTTAGTTTTGTTAATAAACTCAAATCCAATTCATCTATTTTATTGTTACAAAAAGCCATTTCTCCTATTTTTTCAACTTTATCGCCCATAAACATTACATTTTGTGCATCGTTATTTCTAAAAGCTGAAATTCCAATTTCTCTAACATTTGGATAAATCACAATCGCAAATAATTTATTAATATGAAACGCACTACTTCCAATTATTTCAGTCTTTTCGCTTAATTCAAGCGTTTCTATCTTGTTATTCATGAATGCTCCGTCTCCAATTATTTTAAGAGCTTCTGGAGCTTCAAAGTCTGTCAAATAATTAGACTGGAATGCAAATTTCCCGATTTTTTTCACAGTTTTTGGAAGTTTAATGCTTTTCAAATCGTATTTGTTTAAACTACTACCTTCAAAATCCACATTTCTAAATGCATCATCTCCTATTTCATCAATAGGATATTTCCCATTCTTTTCAGGAATTACAAGATCCTTATTCTTACGAACTTTTAATTTCCCGATACCAGAAAATCCAAGAACCTTGCCCTTATCAAACACAAAATCTTTTTCATCCCATTTTGAACTATCCACATCTACTGAAGTTGTCTTGTCTTCTTCTGTCGGATTAACAATGGAAGAAGAATCTTTGTTGTCCACATTTCCATTTGAGAAAAGCACAACTTTCATTGCGTAGTTTTCATCACCAAGGTTTCCATTAAATGCACCAATCTCAATTTTTTTCACACTATCTGGAAGTTTCGCTTGCTTAATTTTATTATCTTCAAAAGCTTGTTCTTTTATAATTTCCAATTTTTCACAATTAAATTCTAATTCTGTAATTTGATTAGATTTAAATGATCTTTCTCCTAAATTTGTTAAATTTTTAGGTAAAATAAGTTTGCCTTCTATTTGATTATAAAAAAATACTTGATCTCCCAAAAATTCCAAATTATCTGGTAATTTTATAGTCTTTAAACTTAGATCTGCAAATGCATAATCACTAATTTTAATTATGCTGTTTGGTAAATTAACGCTTTTAATATTTTTATTTTCTCGAAAAGCATCTTGTCCAATATAAGTATATCCTTTAGGAATCTCTACAGATTCTATGTCTAATTGCCCGAAATCTTCTCCAAGCTTTTTAATTTCGTTTCCATCAACATCTAAGTTGTTAATCTCTCCATTTTCGCCTTCTCTTTGAGTATACTCGTCAATCTCACTACTCTTATCGTGCACAAAAGCAAAACTTGCTATTTTTTTCAAATCTACATTTTCTTTGCTTTTTGTTGGTAGCACAACATTTCGATTTCTTTTTAGCTTTTGTACTCCGCTTTTTGAAAAACCGTATACAGTATCTCCCACAATCACAAAATCATCCGCTGTATATTTGTCATCCGCTGCTTTGGAATTAATATTTAATCCAAAAATCAAAGCAAATACAAAAACCAAAGAAAAAATAATCTTCTTTTTGTTCATAAGAACCTCCTATTAAATTATTAATGATATTCTTTATCATCTAAAGAACTTTTTCATTTTACTATAATTTCAAATTCTATTCAATGATATTTGTTATCAAATTAATTCTTACAAGAATTTCCTGTGCTTCATTTTTTCTAATTAAATTATCTTGAAATAGCTAAAATAAAGTTCGTTATTTCTTCTATTTTCCAATAAAAAAACAGCTCTTAATAAATTAAAAGCTGCATTCAGTAAAATTTTCTTAAATTATTTCTCCACTATCTCCATCAACTCATTCTCGATTTCAAGCATAATATGATCCCAAGAATGATTCAATACTAATTCGTGGATTTTTTCTGGTATTGGTTCTTGGTTTTGAACTCTGATTATTTGTGTTTCAATAGCCTGTGCCAATCTGTCGACGAATGGTTCGATTTCTGATTCGTAAGGCCTGTCGATTGTTTTGAGTCGTGGCATTTTGACAAATTCGATGGCTGTACTGTTATTTATTTCGTCATCTAGTGTTTGGATGAGTCCTTCTATTTCTGTTACAACGACTCTCATTCCACAACCCAATGCTTCGATTGCAATGAGTCCCAATCCTTCGTAGTAGCTTGGAAGCACATATATGTCCGATGCTCTCATTTTGTTGGAGAGGTTTTTCTGACAAGATGTGTTGTGCAAATCGAAGTGAAGCGAGTTTGCCGTTTGGTCCCACAACTCAATTTTTGTTTCTATGTCGACATCTCCGACTAATGTCAATTCCAAATTATCGTATTTTTCTTCTAGCTTTTTGAATGCTTTGCAAAGTTCGTACACTCCTTTTGCGTGCGATAATTTCCCTGCAAACAATAGTGTAATTCTTTCGTTGTGTGGGTCTTCTTTTCTTCTGTAGAAAATATTGCTGTTGTAACCACCACCCATTACGACGATTTTTTCTTTGTCGATTTCAAATATATCAGAAATTGGTTCTACGTCTTTTTTGCTTAATGCGAGAACTTTTTTTGCACGGTTCAGATTATTCACACATGTCATGAACAATTCTGGGTTGAGGTTGGTTTGTCTGATGTCTGTTCCGTGATTTAGTAATAAAACAGGAGTTTCATCGAAAATATCTAACACGAGACTGCTTAACATCCAACAATGATGAGATACGATGACATCTGGCTTGAATTCTTGTTTTGCTTTTTTCAATTGTTTCGTGAATTCATTTGTCCAATCTTCAATCATATTGTGTGTCATGTCGCTGTATTTTGTTGAATCGTAAGGCATTTCATCGCTCATTCCAACTATTGGGAAGTTCAATTTTTCGCTTTTAAATTCCACCGGATATGTTTTAATTGATTCATCCAAGTTTAATTTTATATCATCTTGTATTCCAAAAACAGCAGCATTTTCGTGGTTTTGTTGCATATACTGAATTACATTTGTAAAATAAACGCCACTTCCAGTTTGCTTCGGTAGTTGTGCGATTACGTGTAGTATTTTCATGTGATCATCCTTTTTATTATTATTCTACATCTATATTATCATAATGGCATTTTAATTTCTTTAGTTATTTATTGAAAGTTTTTATAAATCATTGATTATGTTTGTTGTTTAATGTATAATAGCATGTATTATTTTGATTAGGGGGCGATTATTATAGAAAATTTAAACGAACAACGATCAAATCTTCTCGGCAATGAATCCATTCCAAAATTAATCTGGAAATTTTCAGTTCCAGCGACTGTAGGAATGTTGGTTCAAGCTTTGTACAATGTTGTAGATAGAATTTTCCTTGGTGCCGGTGTAAATCAAATGTCCATTGGTGGCGTTTATTTGATTTTCCCGATTTTTTTATTTTTGATGGCATTCGGAATGTTGATTGGTGTGGGTGGCAATTCACTTTCTTCAATTAAATTCGGTGAAGGCAAGAAAACAGAATCAGAAATAATCCTCGGCACGTCTATGGTTTTATCTATTATTTTTGGGGTTTTGATATCAGGGATTTTTCTTTTAAATTTAAAATGGTTTTTGAAGATTTTCGGCGCAAGTGACACTTTGATGCCTTACGCTTACGATTATGGAAAAATTATTTTGTATGGTGCGCCTTTTCAAATGGTTGGTTTTGCGATGAACAATTTCATTCGTGGAGAAGGCAATCCTAGAGCTGCGATGGTAACGATGTTTATCGGTGCGATTTCCAATATTATTTTGGATTATATATTCATCTTCCCAATGCAAATGGGAGTTAAAGGTGCTGCTTGGGCGACAATTATCGGTCAAGTTTTATCTAGTATTTGGGTTGTGAGATATTTCCTTTCAGATCGTGCGTTATTGCGTTTGACTAAGGAAACTTTCAGACTCGATTTTCATTTTTGCAAGCAAATTTTCGCACTAGGAGTGTCACCATTTGCGATGCAACTTGTAGCTAGTGGTATTAATATTATTTTCAACAATTCCCTTAAAATTTACGGTGGAGATTTGGCGACATCATCTATGAGTGTTATCTACAGTGTCTCACAAATTGCATTCATGCCGATTTTCGGTATTAACCAAGGTATCCAACCAATTTTAGGATTTAATTTTGGAGCGCACAAATACAGACGTGTTCAGCACACTCTAAGAATTGCAGTTGTTGCAGGAACTGTGTACATGGTTTTGAATTGGGCATTCACAATGATTAGACCAGATTTGTTGGTGAAAATTTTTATTTCAAGACCTGAAGATTATGCAGTCATCAAGGACATCGCAATTCCTGGACTTAGAATTTACAATTCGATGATTTTCATGCTTGGATATTCCATAATTGGATCGTCATTGTTCCAAGCAATCGGCAAACCAAAAATTGGTTTCATATTGACAATGACAAGACAACTTATTTATTTGTTGCCGTTGATGTTGATTTTCCCAAAACTTTTCGGACTAACAGGCGTGTGGTCAGCGATGCCAGTGTCTGATGTTTTATCCACATTAACTACGACTTATTTCTTGGTTAAATCTGGATTTTTGGTTAAAACAATTCACAACGACGACGAATTTGTTCTCGGAATTTAAAAAAGGTTTGAATATTGGGTTTCCAATGTTCAAACCTTTGTTTTTTTAGAATATAAATACTGAAACAAGAATAGACACTACAGCCGTTATCATTATCATAGGTAATTTGTAATCAGAAGATGTTTTCTTGAATGATCCTTTATTGAAAATCGCAAACGTAGCCGATGCTACTACAAAAATTGTAGCTGCTATTTTCAAAAATCCCACAGCATCAAACTCATTTGTCCTGAAAAATCTGTAGATTGTTATCAACAAAACATATCCAATACAATACGCATATAATTCCAACACTCCAAATATATTTTTTTGTTTCAATTTTACCTCCTTATTTTCCTGCAACTGTTACATTATCGAATGCAATAACTGCTGGTGCTAAGCTGTTCTTTCGAGATTTCAATTCTTTTGAGAAAATCATAGAATCTTGTATGTCTTTTACATTTAATGAAATTGATCCACCTGTTATGAATGATTCCACACCATCTTTTACAAGTCTTGCAAGTCTGAATTCTCCACCGAAATCTCCTGTAGCGCTGTCCATCAAAAATGATGAGAACGCCAACACTTCAATGTAGTCTTGTGATTTTAATTCTTCGACAGAAATATCTCCACCACACACCTCGAAAACTGGCGATTGTCCCATGTTTTTAACATTCAAATAGTAACTGAACTTTGCGTTAGTAACTAAATTTTCAACAACTCCATTTTTGTACAAATCATACTCTATAAGTTTTTTACCTTCTGAATCGACAGGTCTTTTGTTGATTGATGTTTCTAAAATCGGATTGATTTTCATGTTGAAGTTTACTTTTGGGTTTTCTCCGAAGAATCTCTCGCCTAATTTTGCCGAGCTGATTTGTTGATAAATCATCGCATCTCTCGCTTGGTCGTAATAGTAATACAAGAATTCTTCGACAGCTTCGTTTGATAAAAGTACTCTCATATTTTCCATTTTTTCATTTCTAACGGCGCTTGATCTTTTTTCAGTTTCCAAAAGTTGTTTGTCGACAATTTCTTCGATTTTCGAATAATCAATACTTGTCAAATCATAACCGTTGAATATTTCGACAGGTTCATCACCAATGTTACAATCAGTTACGATTTCAAACGTAAATTTGTTGGATGGATATTCTACATCCACACCCTTTGATGTAACGACATGCTTGTGATTTTCGTAGGCGAAAATTTCGCAGGAATTTACTTTTGATTGGTAGCCGTAATCTTTGTAGATAACATCGTGAACTTTTTTGAAATTATCTGTCAAATCTTCGCACACTTTGATGTCTTTTAATGTAGCATATCCTTCTTCTTTTTCTGGAAGTTCATAGTATTTGTTCTTGACAAACTTCGCTGCAAAAGCAGTTCTGTCGATTTTTTCTTTGATTTCGTCTTCACTGTCATTTAAGTTCAACACAACTGTGCTGTCACCTTTGAATTTGTCTCCGTTTTCTTCAAAATCAACGAACACCCTCACAGATGTTTCGTTAGTCACGCAACTTCTATTCATGTCCACCTTGTCTTTTATCAAAAAAACTTCGTTAGATTTGGACACAGTGTTGACAACTATCCAGTCGGTAATTTTTTCGTTTTGTTTTAATATATTAATTAATCTTTCCATTAACTTAAAATCCCCTTTGCCTTAATGTATGATCCACCAGTCGATGTCTTAACCCATTCTTTCCAGCCTTTTCCACAATATCCTCCACCAGAAAGTACAAGTCCATTGGAAACTTGTGTGATTGATTGCAATAAATCTGGAACATATCCTGTCAAATAAACTGGGCTTACGATTTTGCCTGTTAATTTGCCATCTATAATTTCACGGCCTTTCATTGCAACGCATTGAATTCCCCAGTTTTTCGGATCTTCCATTCCTGATGAGAAACCTTCCAACAAATATCCTTTGTCAACAGATTTAATCATATCCTCAACAGAATCTTCGCCCGCTTCAAAGAAAGTATTAGTCATACGAGTGTATACTTTTCTCTTGAAAGATTCTCTCTTGCCATTTCCTGTGGATTCTTGTCCCAACAAAATCGCAGACAATTCATCGCACATTCCATGACGCAAAATTCCCTTGTCAATAATCACAGTATCTCTTCCCAAGTTTCCTTCGTCATCGAATAAATAGCTTGACACTTCGTCGAAAGCTGTTGCACCGTCGTGCATGATTATCTTGTCGCTTGCAACTCTCTTGTCTTGGTATTCTTTTCCTTTTGCACGTTCTTTTACATACATATCCATTTCAGCTCCGTGGCCGAAAGCTTCGTGAGCGATAAGTCCTGTAAAATCAGGATCGCAAATTATGTCGTATTCTCCAGGAACAACTCTGTCTGCTGTAAGTAATTCTTCAGTTCTTCTGCAAGCATCATCCGCTGCTTTTTCGAATTCAGAAATCAATTCACTTCCACACAATCCAGAACTAGAAATAAAATCTAATTTAGTATTCTTTCCATCAGTTGCTGCTGCCATTGCAAATCCTGTTGAATAAGCGTAAGATTGGTACAAATCTTTATTCTTGGATAAGAAAATTTTATTAACTTGCGTAATATTCAATCTCAAAGAAAGTTGAACGATTTTTTCGTATTTTGATTTAACTTCGTCGTGAATTTTTTGTAACGTAGTGATAATTTTTTCAGGATTATCTTGTTCTGGTAAGTTTTCAACTTCAGTGATTTTTTCTTTTACGATTTCGTCGTCATTTGGAAGTCTGTCGTAAGTTACTCTGTCCAAGCCTTCGACGATTTTTTTACGATCTTCAAGTGCGATTTTGCGGACATTTTCGCATACTTCATCTACATTTACTTCGTTAAATGAATACTCACTAAATCCCAAATCAGTGTACACTCTGATTACGAATCCTCTTTGGTAATCAGGAGATGGATTTAATGAAATTGCTGATGTAGTCACAGAATAACTTGCCCCATCAACATCGCAACCCAAAATAGAAACGTATTTGAAATCAGTTTCCAAATTTTTTATAATTTCTTGTAATTTAGATTTATTATCTAATAAAAATTTTGATGTAGTTAGTTTTTTCATTTTCTACCCCTTTCATTAATAATTATAGTAAATACTTCTAGCTATTACAATAAATTTAAAGAAAATGATATCACAAAAAATAGCTACCAATTTTCAGGTAGCCTTTGTTTAGTTTATTTCGTTTTATCTATTAGCCATAATTACTTTTATCTCATCTGGATTAATTCCCACCATTGCTTCTCCCAAATCTTT
Source organism: Finegoldia magna ATCC 29328 (assembly GCF_000010185.1). NCBI lineage: Bacteria > Bacillati > Bacillota > Tissierellia > Tissierellales > Peptoniphilaceae > Finegoldia > Finegoldia magna. Next base: position 1,613,360 of record NC_010376.1, read on the forward strand.
GCTAACTTCAAGCAATACATCAGGATTATTGTAATTTTCCACAGCTTTTACGATAGCTTTGGCGCGTTTTTCTGGATTTCCACTTTTGAAAATTCCACTACCAACAAACACACCTTCAGCTCCCAATTGTCTCATCAATGCCGCATCAGCAGGAGTTGCAACTCCACCTGCAGAAAAATTAAGTACAGGTAATTTTCCATTTTCGTGAACGTATTTCAATAATTCAAAGCAAACTCCCATTTCTTTTGCTTTGTCGTACAATTCATCTTCCTTCAAAGACTTCACCAATGAAATTTCGCCCATGATTTGTCTCATATGTGTAACAGCTTGGACAACATCTCCCGTTCCAGCTTCACCTTTTGTTCTAATCATCTTGGCGCCTTCTTTGATTCTTCGTAAAGCTTCCGATAAATTTCTCGCTCCACAAACAAAAGGAGTGTTAAATTTTGATTTGTCGATATGATATTTGTCATCTGCCGGAGACAAAACTTCTGATTCATCAATGTAATCAATTCCCAACGATTCCAAGATTTGCGCCTCAACAAAATGACCAATTCTAACTTTTGCCATCACAGGAATTTTGACAGCTTTCATAATTTCTTCAATCATTTTAGGATCGCTCATTCTGCTAACTCCTCCAGCAGCTCTAATATCTGCAGGAACTCTTTCAAGTGCCATTACACTTACTGCTCCTGCTGCTTCTGCAATCCTCGCTTGTTCAGCATTGATTACATCCATTATTACTCCACCCTTTAATTTTTCATTTATATCCATTCAAATCACCTCGCCTTTATAATACATGCAAATTGCATCTAATTATAGTAGCAAAACAAAATAATTTTATGGGTACAGATGTGTTATACTTAATCCAACGGAGGATTTTATGTTCATAAATTTAAACGACAAAGATTATTTGTATAATCAAATTTACGATTCTATAAAAGAAAAGATTAACATGAAACAATTGAAAACCAATGACAAGCTTCCTTCTATTAGAAAATTATCTAATGAGCTGAATATTTCAATAAACACTGTGTCCAATGCGTATTATCAATTGGAAAAGGAAGGCTACATTCGTTCCAGTGAGAGAAGTGGATTTTTTGTAGAAAAATCTGGTCACATTTTGCGAAACGATGCAAACTTTGATGATGAGGATATGATTGTAGAAGAGAAGAATACTTTCAAGTATGATTTTTCATTTTCTGGTGTGGATAAATCGTGTTTCAAATACAAGCAGATCAGAAAAGCTTTCAGGGATTCAATTAACGAAGATGATGATGCTATTTTGGGAAAGGTCGATGGACTTGGACTATTTTCTTTGAGGTGTTCTATTTCAAATTATCTGAAGGATTTCAGGGAAATTATCGTGAATCCCAACCAAATCGTCGTGAGTTCCGGCAGCAACGAGTTGTTGATTTTGATTAAAAATCTTCTTAACAATCCCATTTTTGGTTTCGAAAATCCTGGATATGCATATCACGGAATTGGTTTCTACAATAATTTCGACAGCACGCCGATTAATGTGAATGAGGATGGGATTGATATAGATTTTCTCAAACAAACAGATGCGAATGTTGTAAGCGTGACTCCTTCTCATCAGTTTCCTACTTCTGCGATTATGCCTATTAATAAAAGGATTGATTTGTTGAATTGGGCTTACGAAAAAAATAATCGCTACATAATTGAGGATGACTACGATGCAGAATTCAAATACAAGCTTCGTCCTATCGCCCCATTAAAAACTTTGGATGTGAATGATAAGGTGATTTACATTGGGAATTTTTCACGTACGGTAACTCCTGCGATGCGTGTGAGTTTTATGGTTTTGCCTAAAAATTTGATGAATAAATTTTATTCTGTATTAAAATCTGAGAGATGTCCTGTGTCGATTTTCGTTCAATCTGCGTTGTCCAAGTTTATCGACAGCGGAGATTTTGAAAAGCAGGTCAATCAAATGAAAAAGGTGTACGCAAAAAAATACGAAATTATTTTTTCAAAAATTAACGGCTGCAAATACATTGATTTTGAAAAAACCGATTGTGGCACATCTGTCGTAATCAAGGTCGATAAGAGAATTGACAGGGATGTTTTGTTGAAAACTTTGAAAGAAAATTCCGTTTATGTAATTGCCATCGATGATTTTTATTTGGATAAAAACGTGGACACTAATGTGTTTTTGATTGGGTTTGCGAAGATGAGCTACGATGATATCTCCAATGGTATGGATATTATCGTAAATGTTGTAAATAATCTTGTCAATTAGATTACAAAATATTGTAAAAGAGTTATAATAAAGGAAGAATATAAATAGGAGGTTACTCATGCAAAGATATGAAGATTTAGAACCAAAGAATGTGTTTCATTGGTTCAAACAATTAAACGATATTCCTCGTGGTTCAGGAAATGAAAAAGGCGTTTCAGATTTTTTGGTTAGTTTTGCAAAGGAAAGAGGATTGGAAGTATACCAAGATCATCTTAACAATGTAATTATCAAAAAAGAAGCTACAAAAGGTTACGAAAATTCAGAGCCAGTTATTTTGCAAGGACACATGGACATGGTTTGCGAAAAGACTGATGATTCAGACCACGATTTCTTAAAAGATCCTATCTCAATGCACGTTAAGGACGGATATGTTTATGCAGATAACACAACTTTGGGAGCAGATGACGGAATCGCTGTTGCGTTTTGCTTAGCTATTTTGGATTCTGATAATGTTTCTCATCCAAAATTGGAAGTTCTTGTAACAATTGATGAAGAACGTGGAATGGACGGAGCAAACGGTGTGACTGCTGAACATTTGAGTGGAACTCGTTTGTTAAACATTGACACTGAAACCGAAGGAGAATTCATTGTAAGCTGTTCTGGTGGAGCAAATGCTATCACTACTTTCAAGAGCGAAAAATCAGAAGGTTTGTCAAAAGCTATTGAAATTTCTCTTTCTGGTTTGAATGGTGGTCACTCTGGTCTTGAAATTCAAAAACAAAACAAAAATGCCATCAAAGTTATGGCAAGACTTTTGAACAAAGTTGCTTTGGAAATGGATTTTAGATTGCAAGAAATCTCCGGTGGATCAAAACACAATGCCATCGCAAAGAATGCTCACGCTATCATCACTGTTGATGATTTGGACAAAGCAATGAATATTTTAAACGAAATTGGAGAATACGTTCGTCACGAAGGTAGAAAAACAGATCCTAACTTGGTTTTGGATATTAAAGAAACAGAAAAAACAGAATTTTCTTATTCAAAAGAAACTTCTCAATCTATCGTTAAATTCTTGTATTTGTTAATCAACGATGTTATTTCAACTTCACAAGACATCGAAGGTTTGGTTCAAACAAGTTCAAACGTTGGTGTTGTTGAAGCAGACGACGAACAAATCAAGGTTACTTGTTGTGTAAGAAGTTCTGTAGAAAGCGAACTTCACAATATGTTCGACAAGATCAAATCATTAGCTTATTTGACTCACGGAACTACTGTTATCGAAAAAGAATATCCAGCATGGGAATTCAACACTGATGGAGAATTGGCAAAGGTTGCTCCAGCATTGTACGAAGAAATGACTGGCAAGAAAGCTAATGTAACTGCAATCCACGCAGGTTTGGAATGTGGTTTGTTGAAAGGCGTTCTTCCTGATTGCGATATGATTAGTTTCGGTCCAGATATTTTCGGAGCTCACACTCCATTGGAACATTTGGGAATTGAATCTACTCAAAGAATGTACGATTACACATTAAAATTATTAGAAAAATTAAAATAACAAAAAATTAAGGAAAGTTCTTTTTATGAACTTTCCTTTTTGAATTATTTGTATTCGTGATTTTCTAAAACATGGATTAAATCTTCATTAGTTTCTTTACTTTTTTGAACTTCAAACATTCCAATATATGAGTAAAAATTGAACAAATCAAAATCTTTTATATTCTTATCTATCTCTGAATCCGATAAATTATCTCCATTCATTACCAACGATTTTTTAATGTAATTTTTTATATCTTTTTGGGATAGTTTAGTTTGATAATTTGCTGATTCTATCATATCTTCACAAACTTCTTTTTCTACAATATATCCTTTATTATCCTTGTACAATAAAATTCTTATAATTGCGCCTTCTCCAGATTTCTTATCCCTAGTAGAAATCAATGTCTTCACTAAAACTATAATTTTGTCTTTACTTTTATACTTATCCAATATTTTCAACTCGGATAATTCATAATACTTATTATCAGGTTTTTTAGCTAAAAATTTTTCAAGGCTTTCACTCAATCTAATTTTATTTGTATCTTTTTCCAGCTTGTAGTATTTTTGCGTAAAAAACACTTTTATTGTTTCATTTATATTAGCTTTATCTTTTTCATCAATAGCAACTTTTACTGTCTCGTTTTGATTTGCTTTTTGCTCGTCGTTTTTAATTTCCTTTTTTTGACAAGATGATAAAAGTAACAACATAATAATAACAAGTGTGATTGTTTTTTTTAATTTACCTATAGCCATATGAACCCCTAATATTTTTCAAATTTATTATCTCAATTTAATTATAATCCAACATTTCTATTTTTCAACTATTTATTTGTCATTTTATACTTCAAAATTCAACATTTTATTACAATAAGTCTACAATTGTGAAATGTTTAAAATCATTTGCCCAAATCTGTTATAATAATATAGTCAGGGGGAATTTATGAAAAAGAAATTTACATTAGTGTTATTATCACTACTTATGGTAATAACTTTAAGCGCTTGCTCTCAAACAAAAGAAAAAGTGAGCCTATTAAACGATTTTAGAAAAACAACTGAATGGAAGAACCAATCTTATGAATTTAAAAACGAAACTTCCAAGCTAAAAGAAATCAAAGTCACTGCAACACAAGACAAGAAAACAGGAGTTGCAATGGCAACTGTTACAAGTGATATCGCACAATTAGCTGGCCAAGGCAATAATTTGGGGGAACTTCACTTCGCAATCCAAGATGGAAAAGCGTATTTGAATTACGATGCATTCGCTAACAATCTTCCAGGAAAAATGAAGGAAGCTTTGATTAAAAAGAATTTGTACTTCAATGTTACAGAAATTTTGCAAAAATTAACACAACAAAACTTTCAAGCTACAACTGTAAGAGACTTCACAATTTTCATGCCACTTTTATCATCTAATACACAATTCCAAATCAAAATCGCAAAAGATTTCGTGATTGACAACAAAGAATTGAAAGTTACTGATGATGGTAACCACAAATATTCTGTCAATTTGACAGGTGAACAATGGGCAAAAGTTATGGAGTATTCAAGAAAAACTTTATTGAAAAACTTCAAAGAATACGCCAAACTTGCCAAGGGAAGTGAGCTTACAGACCAAGAACAACAAAAACTTCAAGAAATTGAAAACAATCTTAAATCAGAACAATCACAAAAAGAATTCGAAGACAAAATCAACACTTTGAAAACAACTAACAAAGAAGATATGTTCAATTTGTCATTCGAATTCAAAGATAAATCATATGATGTCCATTTGAAGTCCACTCCTAAATCAAAGGATGCTGAAAAAATGAACATTTCATTAAATTCAAAAGAAGACACATCCATCAACAACCCAAAAGTACAAGTGGATAATGGTCCTTTCGAATTTATGCAACAATTTTTGAATATAAAATAATCGAAAACAAAAAAAATCCCGAAATTCAAACGAGTTTCGGGAAATTTTTTGTTTATTTGTATATTTCTTGTAGTAAATTGTCCAAACGAGCTAGTGCATCTTTGATCAAATGTGTTGGAGCTGCAACGTTAAATCTCACAAATCCGTCGCATTCACCGAAGAATCTTCCGTCAGTAAACACCAAATCAGCCTTGTCTACCAAAGTTTGCATCAACTCATCTCCACTTAATCCCAAACATCTGAAATCCATCCACATAACATAAGTTGCTTGAAGATGATTTACGATAATTTTAGGATATTTTTCTTTGAAGAAATCGTAGACGATTTTTTGGTTAGTGTCGATGACTTTGATCATTTCATTTAGCCAATCTTCTGCATTATCAAAAGCCAATTGTGTAGCTTCAAGTCCCATAACATTGACAGCATTGCTTCTCATAACATCCAAAGTCTTCTTGTATTGTTCCATCATTTCAGGATCGGAGATAATTGTGTAACCACAGCAAAGTCCTGCCAAGTTAAAAGATTTCGTAGCAGATTGGCAGACAACAGCTTTTTCGACTAATTTTCTATCCAATGAAAGCACAGATGTATGAGTGTTTCCAGGCATAACAATATCTTGCCAAATCTCATCAACAACTACAACCACATCATTTTCGTTTGCAATCTTGATTACTTTTTCCAAATCATCCTTGCTCCACAAAATTCCGCCCGGATTGTGAGGATTGCAAAGAATAACCATCTTGTTTTCATCTTTTTTACATTCTAATTCAAACTTTTCAAAATCAATTGAGTAATTGTTGCGCTCATCAGAAATCAAGGCAACATCTGTCATTACCCTGTCGTTCATTTCAATTGCTAATCTGAATGGGCCATACACTGGTCTCATAATCATTACAGAATCACCTTTTTTCGTAAAGGCACTTACTGCAGCGAAAAATCCATTAACAACAGTTGGTACTTCAACAATCCATTCTTTTTTTATATCTGCATTGTGGCGTTTTTTGTCCCAATTGATAATACTGTTGAAAAATCTGTCAGTAGGAGCACAATATCCCAAAACCAAATTATCTAAGCGTTTTTTCAAACCATCGATAATTTCCGGTGCATTTTTAAATTCCATATCAGCTGAACTAAATGGAACAACATCTTTTTTCAAATTTGGAAATTGTTCGCTTCTAATTTCCCATTTTCTAGAACCCATTTCGTTTCTGTCACTAATCGTTTCAAAATCGTATCTCATTTCTATCTCCTTATTATAAATTATTATGTCTTCAGTATAACACAAAACCAACAAAAAAAGAGGATGCAATTATCCTCTTTTGAATTAAATTATTCTGTTAATTCAGATGTACAGTGTGGACATCTAGTAGCAGTAATGTCTATTTCGCTCTTGCAATATGGGCAAGTTTTTGTTGTTGGTTCTGGCGCCGGTTCTTTATGCAAAGCATCACGGCCCTTGTTAACGGCTTTGACCATAATGAAAACTACAAATGCAATTATAATAAATTTAACCAACGCATCCAAGAACAAACCGTATTGTAACTTAACTCCTGCAAGTGTAACAGCCAATTCCTTCATGTTAACACCAGCTGTTGCAGCCCCAATCAAAGGAGCGATAAGACCATTGATAAGTCCATCCACCATTTCCTTAACAGCAGCACCCATGATAACGGCAACTGCCAAATCCATTACATTACCTTCAGTAATGAATTTCTTAAATTCTTTTAACATAAATCCCCCTTGTAAAATTATTCATTCATCAAATACATTTTTTCCTTTTGCAAATTATACACTTCTTTTTTCAATTGTTTAATCGCATTTTCGCAATTTTTCTTGTTAGATAAAATTTGCATTTGAATAACAGAATCGAAAAACTTGTTATCAAAATAATCCGCCAAGAAAAATGTCTTTTTATATCTGAAACCAGCGCTTGGTTTCTTGTCCAAATCAATCATAATATTGTTGAACTTTCTAATCGCCAAATCAGCCTTCTTCGCTTGATTCTTCGCTTTTTTCAAATTCGACCTTTTAATCATAGTAGTAATAGTCTTACCCTTGAAAATATCGAAAATCCCCCATCCTGAAGCTGTACCCAAATAAGATTGTACCTCATTCAAGCTAGCTATCGCGATTTCTCCAAGCTTAATAGCTTCGTTTACATTATATAATCTAGATCCTACTTTTGTTCTTAACATAATAATCTTCCTTTCCTTAATTATTTATACCCTTAAATAATATTTTTAAGCAAGTGATTCAATTTAAATTTTATTTGATACAAGCTTATTTTTTGAATAAATTTATTATCTTTCTAATATAATCATTAAACATCGAAATACCCTTGTCTATGTCCAAAACTCCAGAATTAACTCTTCTAAGTAGTCCTTCGTAAGTAAAAATAATAATATTATTAATATCGTACAAATCTTTCTCGTCAATTATGCCTTCAGCAACAAAATCCTTCATGATATATATATTTCTTGTAAAAATCGCACTAGAATTCAGCATATCAACAACATCATCTGGATAATCTTCAGTATTCAATTCCATCGGAAAAATCTTGTAATATTGCTCAATATAATACTCTATTTGATTTTCCAAATTTGAAAAAAACAATCTCATATACGCATCGGAACTATTAAAAGAATATTTTACGAAGCAATCCCATATAGCGTAGAACTTATCTAATGAATTATCACAATCTTTGATAGCATCTGGCAATGCTTTAATATAATCTTCTAATTGATCCATTATTGAAAATATAATAAGATGATCCAAATTTTCGAAATAATTATAAATTGTAGCGCTATTCATCATACTGCACTCAGCTACTTTTCGTATGGTAACAGCATCAATTCCTTGTTCACGAATAATTTTTTTCGTGCAATTCATAAATCCATTGATCATATTTATTTTGTGTTTCGTTAATTTTTTCTTAGTATCGAGCATCAGTATCCTCCCGTTATTTTATAAATATAATTATATCATTTATGTAGTTGTTTATTAAGTGTCAAACAAAAAAGCTTGCCAATAAGACAAGCTATTTTAAAAATTTATAACTATAATTTTTCTGTTCTGAATGCTTTTATAATCGCAACGCAAATCAAAAGCATTATAAATATAAATGGGAATGCTGCTGCAACAGACGCTGTTTGTAATGCTTTAAGTCCACCTGAAAGTAGTAGTGCATATGCAATAACTGCTTGCAAAACTCCCCATACTAATTTTTTGCTGCTGGCTGGATTCAAATCACCATCTTGACTAAGCATACTCAATACGAAAGTTGCTGAGTTTGCTGATGTGATAAAGAATGTGCACAACAAAACTACTGTTACAATTGAAAGGAAGGTTCCCATTGGATATTCTGCAAATACTTTAAACAAAGCTAATTCTGAATTTGCAGCCAACTCTTTTACTTTATCAAATGGCATCTTTTGCGCTAAGTTCAATCCCAATGGTCCAAAAACTGAAAACCATACTATTGATGCGAATGCTGGTGCAACTGAAACTCCTAGTATAAATTCACGAACAGTTCTTCCTTTGGAAATTCTCGCAATAAAAGTTCCAACAAATGGAGCCCATGCAAGCCACCATGCCCAATAGAATATTCTCCATCCTAATAGCCAATCATTTTTTCCAAATGGATTAATAGCAAGTGAATCTGTGAAGAAATTGTTCAGATAAGCTCCAATACCACTTGTAAATGAATTTAGCATCAAAATTTTAGGTCCTACAATAAATGATACCAAAAGAACAGTTCCTGCAAGTACTAAATTGATGTTAGAAATCAAATTAATTCCTTTGTCTATCCCTGATACAGCAGTCCAAATATATATAACTGCAATTATTACTATAATGATCAACCAAGTCATTTGATTATTTGGAATGTTGAATAAATGAGTTAATCCTGAATTGATTTGTAAAGTTCCCATTCCTAGAGATGTTGCAACTCCCGCAATAGTTGCGATAACTGCAAATATATCTATAGTTTTTCCAATAGGTCCATTAACTTTTTCTTCTCCAACTAATGGGATGAAAAGTGTAGAAATCAAACCTGGTTTATTTTTTCTAAATTGGAAATATGCAAGTCCAAGCCCTATTATCGAATAGTTGGCCCATGGATGAATTCCCCAGTGCATGAATGACGCTCTCATTGCGAAATTCGCAGCATCCGCACTTCCTGCTTTTATCGATTCAATCGGAGCAACGAAGTGTGCCATTGGCTCTGCAACCCCATAAAATACAAGTCCTATTCCCATACCAGCACCAAACAACATTCCAAACCAAGAAAGCGTAGAATATTCTGGCTTTGAATCATCAGGTCCCAATTTTATGTTACCGTATTTTGAAAATGCTACTATTAATGCAAAAACTACAAATGTAAGCATTGCTATTAAATATAGCCATCCCATATTAACTGTTACTGCTTTCATCAAAGCGTTTGCAGCATTTTCGAAACTTTTTGATCCCAAAATTCCCCATGCAGCTATTGCAACACTAATTAACATGGAAATTATATAAACAGTATTTCTTTTTTTATTATTCATATCAATTCTCCATTATATAGGAGGGGGAAATTAATCCCCCTTCATTTTCTTTTAAACCGTATAAACTTTTGGTTCTTCTATTTTTTCTGTCAAAGCATTTAATGCTACTTCTACTCTGTGATGTCTCAAATTCCATTGAACATCTTTTCCTGTAGCTGGGTCTCCTAATGGATAAGGAATTGAAATTGTTGGTACAATTTTGTTTACACCAACTGATTGAGCTACTGGAACCAAGTTACACATTTGAACAATTGGAATACCAGCTTTTTCAATCACATTTACCATCGCTGCACCGCAGCGAGTACATGTACCTCAGGTACTAGTCATTATAACCCCGTCAACATTGGCTTCTTGCAATTCTTTAAGAATTTCAGATGACATTCTTTCAGCTTCTGCTTGAGTAGTTCCTGTTCCAACTGTTGAATAGAAATATTTGTGAAGCTCTCCGTAAACTTTGCCTTCCATATCTCTCAAAACATCGATTGGCATAATTACGTTAGGATCGGCATTTGCTGCAGCCGGATCAAATCCTGCGTGAATTGTTTTGAATTCGCCAGATTTTAATCTGTCCATTCCAGTTACATCGTATTTTCCCCATCTAGTAGCAGATGCAGATTGAATTCTATCTGGGTTATCTACAGGAACAATACCACCTGTTGTCATCAAAGCTATTTTCGCATGCTTCAAATCTTTGATAGGTTCTGCTGGTTCTATTACATCTTTAACAGGAATTGGAAGCTCAGTAACAAATTCTTCTCCGTTTAATTTTTTAATAAGCATCTCAACGCCTCTTTGAGCTGCTGGTTTCATTTCAGGATTGAAGTATTGGTTTCTGATTCCTTGAGAGAAATATCCTTCCTCAGCTGCAGATCCTAGTTCTTCTCCATTCAAATATTTATTTGCATAGTTTGAAATAGCTTTTACATCTTCTTTCATTTCTCTGGCAGACTTACCGCCTTTGAAAATAACCATGTCTTTTCTATACATTTCAACGCCTGGATTTTCTGGATGCATTGATGTAATTACTTTTGCGCCGAATTTTTCTTTAACAGCCTTACAAATTCTACCGCAAGCAACACCGTAACGACCAGCTTGGAATGCAGGACCTGCTACGAACAAATCAAAGTCTAATCCTGCTAAAAATCCCAATATTTCTTCTGTTGCTTCTTCTGGGTTAGAACCAATGTAGTTATCCCCACAAATAATTGTATGTGTAACTTCTGCATCAAGCATTGAATTGAACGCTGATGCTGGACCTACTAATTCATTTCTTATTTCCGGCTTATAATCTGCCTTATCTTCTCCACCAATACCAGCGAAGAATTGATTTATATATACAATAGCTTTTTTCATAGCTTCACTCCTAATATTCTTTCATAGTTTTTCTTGACCAACCTGCTATTTGATCTCCACAGAACATAGCATTGTTTTCCATAATTACAGATCCGTCTTCTTTTACAGATGGTCCTAATATTTCATCGCCTGCCCATCCACCAGACAATCCGTCTCTTGCCAATGCTTCTAATTCACCAATTACTTTCTTCATTGGTTTTAATCTAATCAATTGAGAAACATTTCCTGTAGATACCAATGCATCTGTTTTTTCGTTCATAACTACCAATGGTTGTGATTTTCCGTCACGTCCTGTACATTCGTTGCTGATACCGACAACTTTTACTCCAACATCTTCCAATGCGCAAATGCATCTTACATAGTCTGCATCAGGGTTACCATATCCTTCTTCAGTAACAATAGCACCATCTGCTCCCAATGATTTTGCCATATTTGATACAAAAATAGCCGCTCTTTCTTTTTGTTCCAAAGAAACGTTTAAGTTGGACATTATAACTCCCAAGAAGTTAATAGATTTTCCATGTTCTTTGAACAATTCTTTTATTATTGGGAAGTTTTGAAAATCATATGTTGCCCATTTTGAAGAGCATGGCATGAAGCTTCCTCCAATAATACAACCATCCAAAACTTCTGTTGGACTCATAAATGTTGGAAGGTATTTGTTCATATCCCAACCATAAATCAAATCATTATATCCTAATTCTTCCATTTGTGATTGTGGTTGCATAACCAAAACAACTGAAGGAAGTTTGTTTACCTCGTCACTTCTTCTTGTAACAGGAGTAAATTCATATTTTTCGATTTCTTCTGGTTGTTGATCTATAACAGTTTCTCCTAGGTATTCAGCAAATAAGTGGCAAGCCCATCTTATTGCATGATTTTTCTTTTGTTGTTCGTGTCTTTCAAATTCTTCGTCTGTGTCAATAACTAAGCAAACGTTTATTAATTGTGAAAAGTATGAATAGTTGGCACCTTCACCTGACATATCTAAAAGTCCATCGCCAAAACTTCCCCAATGCATTCCAACGCCTAAAACGCTTACTCCCTTCAAAGCATGAACTCTACCTTCACCAGTTGGAACTAATTCTCCAGTGATAGATGGAAATACTGCTCTCTTATCTGGTCTAATTCTAGGTTCAACAGCTTCTTTAATAGGAACTATACGAACTTCATCGCCTGGTTTTGCAATCTCAATATCACATTCTGTAATATGCTCATCTCTTTTTATGAATTCGATTGCCTCTTGTTTGTTAATCGTCAAAATGTTGTTCTCGAATTTTGTCTTATCACCGAAAACTACATCCTTGACATTGAAATTACCAATTTCAAATTTCATAATCTAACCACCTTTTCATTTTTTAATCTGTGCACTGATTTTCAAGATTCTTTATCTTGTTGAATTCATTGTAACACTAATCACGATTAATTGCAATATATTTTTAACGTTTATAATCGTGTTTATATTTTTGCTTATATTTCAATATACTTTATTGCAATAAAAAATCAACCACCGTAGTGATTGATTCTACATTTATTTGTATTTTTGTTGTTGTTTGTTAATCAATTCCACATCTTCGAAGTAGTTGATTCCCATTGCAGCTTTTACTTTCTTCAAAGTTTCTGCTCCAACTTCTCTGGCATCTTCTGAACCTTTTAACAACATATCGAAAATTTCTGGAATGTTTTGTTCGTAGTGTTTTCTTTTTTCTCTGATTGGTGATAATTCTTTTTGCAAAATATTGTTCAAGAATTTTTTGATTTTGACATCGCCAAGTCCACCACGTCTGTAGTGATCTTTTAATTCGTCCAAATTTTTATAGTCTGGAAGAAATTCTGAGAAATCATCATCTACACAGAATGCATCCAAATAAGTGAACACTGTATTTCCTTCAACTTTTCCAGGATCTGATATTTGAATGTGATTAGGATCTGTGAACATGCTCATTACTTTTGATTTGACATCTTTTTCAGAATCTGACAAATAAATACAGTTACCCAATGATTTACTCATTTTCGCCTTGCCGTCAAGCCCTGGAAGTCTGGAGCAGATTTTGTTGTCAGGAATTACAGCTTTTGGTTCAACCAAAACTTCTGAATAATAGTTGTTGAATGTTCGGACAATTTCACGTGTTTGTTCCAACATTGGTAGCTGATCTTCTCCAACTGGAACTATGTTTGCGTTGAAAAGCGTGATGTCTGCTGCTTGGCTGATTGGATAAGTCAAGAAACCTACAGGAAGGCTCGCTCCAAATTCCTTTTGTTTGATTTCTGCTTTAACCGTAGGATTTCTTTCGAGTCTTGAAAGTGTAACCAAGTTCATATAATAAAACATCAATTCTGTTAGTTGTTCAACGTGTGATTGCACAAAAACCGTAACCTTGTTTGGATCGATTCCGCAACTTAAGTAATCAAGCGCAACTTCAATTATATTCTCACGAACTTTGTCTGGATTGTTGAAGTTGTCTGTCAATGCTTGTGCATCTGCAATCATGACATACATCTTGTCGAAATCCCCTTTGTTTTGCATGATAACTCTGTTTTTTAATGAGCCTACGTAATGACCCAAATGTAGTTTTCCTGTTGGTCTGTCACCTGTAAGTATTATATTTCCCATTTTTACTCCTTGTTAAATATTTTCTCGTAATGTTGATTTGCTCTGTTTAATTTGGATATAATTTTATCTTTTCTCGGATAATTTATTTCTGAATTGAGGACTTGTTTAACTGGAACTACAACATATCTCGTAGTCACACTATCAGTGTATTTGTCCACATAATATGGCTTGTTTTCGAAACTTTTTACAGTTGTCTTGTCCCCAATTTTCTCGATTTTAATGTCCGAGTACACTCCGATTTCTACTCCGTAATATTGTCCGTAAGCTTCTCTTTGATCTGAAACTAGATTTCCCAGAGAATATACACAGTAAGATTTCTTGCCGTTGTTTTCAATCACATCAGATTTTTGTATTGTGTGTGGATGAGATCCTATCACCAAGTCCACTCCCATGTCTGCAAGTTTCTTGAATGTGTTTTTCTGATAAGAGTTGGGATAATCAGAATATTCCTCTCCCCAATGCATGTAGCACATTATCACATCGGCGTGATTTTTCTTCAAATAATCAACATCTTTTTTGATTTTGTCCATATCAATCAAATTTACAGCAGTGTCTCTTCCAGAATTTAGCATCAATTTTTCGTAGCCATTGAGCATTTGTGAATAAGAGAAAAATCCAACCTTTATTCCTTTGACATCTACGATAAGTGGATTGGTCGATTCATTTTCCTTGAACGTACCAGTCCTTTTCAAACCGTACTTTTCAATTATTTCTATCGTGCGGTCAATCCCCTTCAATCTTCTGTCATATGCGTGATTGTTTGCAGTGCTAACAACATCAAAACCCGTATCTTTTAACGCTTTTATTACGTTTTCGTGCGTTGCAAATTCTGGATAACCGCTCATATCTGAAGTATCCTTCGCAATCGTCGTCTCAAAATTGACTACGGACAAATCACTCTTACCCACAATATCTTTAATAGCCGCAAAAGAATCCGTAAAATCATAATTTGTAGCCTTTGCTTGGCGAATTTGCGTGATGTGATTCATATAATCACCCCAACATGTTATGGTTATCTCTTTCTTTTCCAGATTTTTATTCTCTTTTGGTTTTTCTGATTTGTCATCAGCTTTTTCTTTTGATTGAGATTTTGATTGTGCAGCATTTTTTACTTGGGAATTTTTGTGTGATGCTTGAATTGGAGATTGTCCAGACATTTGTGAGTATTTAAACCCAATCACTCCCAATAAAATAACGATAAGAAAAGCCAATGCAACAGTCGTCTTTTTTCCCTTCATTTTATCCTCACTTATGATATGGTAAATTATTAATTATTCTGAAACTACGATAAATTTGTTCCAACAAAATCAGTCTCATTAGTTGATGTGGAAATGTAAATTTGGAAAAAGAAAGCGCATAATCGCTCCTATCAAGCACACTTTTTCCCAGTCCCAACGATCCGCCGATTACGAAACAAATATTGGAATGGCCTTGAATAGTTAAGTTTTCAATCTTTGCGGCTAATTTTTCGCTAGTAAGTTGATTTCCCACAATTTCCAAAGTAATCACATAATGACTATCCTTGATTTTGGAGATGATTTTCTCCGCTTCCTTGTCCTTTACAATCTCCTTTTCACTGTCAGACAAGTTCTCTGCGGCACTCAAATCATCAACCTCAATTATGTTGAGCTTGCAGTGCGCAGATAATCTCTTCGAAAATTCTGCAATACCTAGTTTTATGTATTTTTCCTTAACCTTACCCACCGAAATTATATCGATATTCAAAATAATCACAACCTTTTTACTTAATAAGTATATCATATATTGATTGGGAGTTTGAAATAATAATTTTAGCACAAATAAAAATAAAGGACTATCAAAAAGAATAGTCCTTTGAAAATATTTATTTTATAGCTAGATTTTCAATAGCAACAGTTAAAACTTTTGAAAAATTCAAATTCAATCTGTTTCCCAAATCATTCGCCCATTTTGGTATGGACAAAGTCTTCTTTACTAATTTAGTGTTTTCAAAATATTTCTCTACATCTACACAAATCATCGAAATAAATGATTCATTCTCAACGTATTCCAGATTAATTTCAGGATCATCTTTGAAAGGATTGTTTCCATCTAGCGACAAATCATTAATATTACTTACTTTCGGCAAGTCTATTCCTTCTTCTATATATCCCGACACAGTAATTCCCAACCAATCACTAGCCATGAATAAAGCATCCGAAATATCTTCGCCCTGCGTTCCTGAATACTCAAAATCAGGAAAATTGATGAAATATCCTCCTTCTGGTTCTTTGTAAAACAATGCTGGATAACTTACTAACATAAAACACCTCCATTAGATATTGAAGTAGCAGGCTATAATAGCCCTGTTTGCTTCAATATTTGTCTTTTCGTCCCTTTTTTCAATTCACCTTTAGGAACAGGAATTGATCTTACTCCTGGTTTTTTCATTTTGATATGTGAGCCTTTGCCCTCACTTTTTACCTCAACGAATCCATGTTGTTTCAGAAGCTTGACCATTTCTTTTTGTGTCATCGGCATGTGCACTTTACCTCCTGACACTTTTATTATACGTACTAATACGTGATACGTCAATATATTTCTAATAATTTTTTGCTCAAATAAAAAACCCACAGACAAAAATCTGTGGGATTGATTTCGATAAAACTATCTCTTACTGAATTGTGGAGATTTACGCGCTTTTTTCAAGCCGTATTTCTTTCTTTCCTTTTTACGAGGGTCTCTAGTTAAGAAACCTGCTCTTTTTAATTCAGCTCTGTAGTCTGGGTCAACTTCTAATAAAGCACGAGCAACACCATGTCTAATAGCACCTGCTTGACCAGTGTATCCGCCACCTTTTACATTAACAGTAACATCATAGCTTTCAGCGTTATTTGTTAATTCCAAAGCTTCTTTAGCTATAACTCTTAATGTATCGAAGTTAAAGTATTCACTTATATCTTTTTTGTTAATTGTGAATTTTCCACTTCCTGGTACTAAAGTAACTCTAGCAACAGAAGTTTTTCTTCTACCAGTTCCTTGATATCTATTATTAGCCATTTAATTACCTCCTACTTAATTTCCAAAACTTCAGGGTTTTGAGCGATGTGATCGTGATCAGCGCCTCTGTAAACTCTTAATTTTTTAGCCATTTGACGTCCTAAAGAGTTGTGAGGAAGCATGCCAACGATAGCATGAGTTACAGCTCTTTCTGGGTCTTTTTGCATTAAGTCTTTGTAGGTAATTGATTTAAGACCACCAGCGTATCCTGTGTAATGTCTTAATTCTTTTTGTTCTAATTTTTTACCTGTTAATTTAACTTTTTCTGCATTAATTACGATTACGTAATCTCCAACATCCGCATTAGGAGTAAACATTGGTTTGTTTTTTCCTCTTAAAATAGAAGCAACTTCAGTAGATAATCTACCTAAAACAACATCTGTTGCGTCTACTACATACCATTTTCTTTGGATGTCATCTTTCTTAGGTATATAAGTTTTCATTCAATTCATCCTTTCCTTTATTTACAATATTTGGCTACTTGGACATCGCTGCCAAAAAGCGATTGTTTTCTCACCGGGAATTTAGACACGTCGCACACCCGGCCATCGGCGACTTTCTGTATTGCATAAAAGGAAATGACTCCTTTTACATACCAAATTATTATATACTCTCTTTAATCAATTGTCAACTATTTTATCGCAAAACACAGCCACACACATTCATCACTTGTGCTTTTTACTTCGTGAACTACATTTTTCGGAATAAAATACGTGTCCATTTCTTTGAGTCTTACATCTTTTCCTTCGACATTCAACATCGCTTCCCCCTTAATCACGACAACAAATTCGTCAAAATCCTGATTGTACGGCCCTGATGTTTCGTTTTTCGATTGGATCCTGTGAATGTCAAACTTTTCATTTCTAACAATTGTATCCTTAATAATATGATTCTCATCAAAATTCAAATCTTCAAGTAAATTCATAAAATTCTCCTAGTATATTTTTATAATCTTCCCAAAACTCATCACAAAAATCTTCACGTCCACATCAATTTTATCAATAATATCCATCGCATTTTCAATATCTTGTTGTGTGTCTGCCTTGTTCAAAATCAAAAACTTTTTCGCATGATATGAATTTTTGAACAGACCACAATTGGAATTGATGATTTCAGCGTAGCTTTTTGTTGTCAAAATCTTGGGATTTCCAATAATTTTCTCCATAAAATCAACTCTGTGGCAAAATCTCTCATCAAAAGGTTTGTTCACGCTATCAAGCCCCATCACACCAACACAATGAGTGATATTTACAGGATTTACAGGTTCATCTTCTCTTGGCGCTTTAATAGGTCTTGTCTTTGCTCCATCCGTTTCCAAAATTATATTGGAAAACAAACCATCAAGAAAAATTTTGTCGAAAAATTCAGGTTCAAATCCGATTTCTTTTGTGCCTGTACGTGATTTGGATGCGAAATATATTTTGCCATCTACAATTTTCGTTTTCTCATTGAATGTGTACAAATAATCAAATCTGTCCTTACTCACAATCCCCATTTTAGTAGTCGTACTAACAAGAGATGCTTCATTCATCGATTTGAACTCATTTGCAAGCAAAAAAACGCTCGAAGTTTTCCCGCCAGCACCTTGAACAGCTATCATGTTTTTATCATTCAAACTCATAAACTCCAACATAATATCACCATTTTTATTATCTCACAAAATTTTCAAATACAAAACCCAATTGAAAATTCACATAGATGATTTATAATAAATATATAATAATATAAAGGAAGGCATTTATGAAAATAGGATTTAGAACACCTAGCTTGAAGAAATCATTCAAAGCAAGAACAACTTCAAAGTATAAAAGACAACTAAAGTCTGCAATTGACCCAACTTACGGCAAAAAAGGAGTTGGATGGTTTAAAAACCCCAAGAAAGCACTTTATAACAAGATTTATAATAAAACAACAAGAAGTATATTTGATATTTTCAAATAAATTAACATAAAACAGAGGTAGCCATGAAAAAATATCTAAAATTATTTGGCATAGCATTTGCAATAGGAATAGCTATGCTAATCATAAAACTCATATTCAAAATCGACGACAAAGTCATGCTTAAATATTATTGGATAATCGGTGGTATTGTCTTGGCAGTCATTTTAATAGTGAACACAATTTATTTCTTCTACAAAACAAACGAATTGAAACATTCAATGAAACTGTTCGAAGAAATGAAATACAAAGATTTCGTCAATGAATTAGAACCTAAAATTCCCAAAATCAAAAACAAACACATACAAACAGTAATGAAAATGAATTTGGGAGCGGGATATTTGGAACTTAATGAACCAAATAAAACATTGTCAACTTATGAAACAATTGAAACAGACCAGTTAAAAAATCAAGACCTTCAATTGATATATTGGCTCAATACAATGATCGCCCACTTCAAATTGAACGAGCGAAATAAATTTAATGAGCTATTTACAACACACGAAAAACTTTTAAAACAATATGAAAATAGTCCAAATTACGGCGAAAACATCAAACAATTATATATAATGAAAAACATATTTGACGATGATTTTGTGTCAGCAAGAAAAAACTTAAACGATATGAAAAGCAAATCCACAAACCCGAGATTTAAAAAAGAATACAATAGATTAGAAAATATAATCAAACAACACGAAAAATAAGGCTGTGAGCGTGAACTCATAGCCTTTTTCATTCCTAACTTTTTCTTAAATTAAATGTCCTATCCCCTTTTGCCAACACCAAGAAATATCCCACAACACTATACACCACACAGATTGCCAATGCTACTAATCCTATGTTGAAATTCAATTTTATTTGCAAGAATATTATCGCCCAGAACAATAATGATTCAAAAGCGTTTAATATTGAGTAGACTATATTTTTGCTTTTGAGTCCTACTGTGAATGGTTGAAGTAGCATGTACATGTAGAGTTGTTTTACTGATTGATACAAGTAGATTATGATGACTGCGACTGCAGCTTTTATTATCAAATCTGTTGTGTTTAATTTTGCGGCGAATATCCAACTTATTATCAATAATAGCACCAATCCAAATGTAGGTGCGTTGTCTTTTAAATTTTGTTTTATTCTAAAATTTAGTGTGTCTTTTATGGTTTGTTTTTCGGTGTAGATCATTTGTCTCATCAAATATCTGTCCATATTTAAGAACATAAATCTGTTGAATGATTCTGGAATTGCTATTTGTATTCCGAAATACAACAAGATTATCGGAAATACTGACACTAATATTTTCAAATCACTTGGTTTCGGATTGATTGTGAGTCCTCTTAATACGATAAATCCAATTACACCAACAGCCAAGATTATCCCCGAACGAATTAGTATCATTTTGTTGTATTTGTGTTTGAATCTGTAGCGGAATAATTTGTTGATGTATTCAATCCCGTTGTAATTAGCGTAAATTCTCACGTTTTCTTGTGTGATTTTTTCGTCGTTGATTTGGTATGCGATTGTGTTGATGTCTTTGAATGTGTTGTCATGGTCGATTATGGATTTATTGGTGATTTCAATTCTAGCGATGTGTCTGATTTTGTCGGTTTTTGAAATCAAAACAGCACCCACAATGTATGCAACAATCCCGAAAATTAGTGCATAAGTTGAGTAGAATATTTCTACAAATATTTTGGATTTCGTGCTGTACAATACCAAAAGTCCCATTCCCAATAGCAAAATCGCCCACATGCAGAAGTAGTTTTCGGTTAAATGTTTTTTGCTCTTTATAGAATACACCAAGATGTTGATGTATTTGATTAATTTTCTAAATCCAAGGCAGAACACAGTGATGTTGAGTGCATTCATTGGGTTGATGTCGAATATAGCGAAAAATATCGCAAATATTATTCCAGAGATTGCAAAGCTAATGTCTGACAAATAATCCTGCAAAATCGTGTATTTCTTAGCGTCAAGTTTCAAGGCTTTGACACAAATCGAATCCTCGTTATCGAAACTTACGTACGTAAATTCTGAAATCATGCTTCCAATTACAGCCGAGATGTAAAACAAGGACAATAATATATTTTCTTGGATCGTTCCTTTGAAAATCCTCGCAGCTCCAAATACTGCAACTCCGTAGATTACCGCACAGTACAAGATTTTTAAAAACAATGTTTTGATTACGTATGAAATGTAGAAAATTGCAGAATAGCCAAAGCTCAACACGTCATTTCCGTAAATATCCGCAGGAATAATCTTCTTGAAAATTGAGAGTTCGCGAAGTTGATACATTGTCTGATTGAGCTTCATCTTCATGACAAGTTTCAAATAAGTGCTAAGATAATTACTCATCGGACTCATCCTTTAAAATGTCGTAAAGTTCTGCATCGAATTTCTCATCGTTCTTGTCCAAATCCAATTTTTGTAATTTTTTGTGGTGTAGTAGCACGATTTCTTCGCTCAATTGTTTTGCCAAATCTAACATGTGTGTAGATAGTACAATAATTCTTCCTTGCGATTTCAATTCCATAAGTAATTTTTTAATTTGCGTGCTGATTACAACATCCAAGCTTGTCAATGGTTCGTCCAATAGCAAAACTTTCGGTCTGGAAATGAACAACGTAATCAAAGAAATTTTGCTTTTCATTCCGTGCGAATAATCTTTGATGAGTCTGTTTTGATCTTTCTTGGAAAATTCCATCATTTCCATGTAATCTTCAACCGTTTTTATATCATTTGGAGAATTGATGTCACGATAGAATTTGATGTATTCATATCCTGTGAGAAATTCCGGCAAGAAATTTTCAGAAAAAAGCATTCCTATATCTTCTTTTTTTAGTTTTTCAGTTACGCCTTCATTTTCCAAATAAAACTCTCCCGAATCAAAATCTATCTCATCGTATAAAACGTTGAACAGAGTTGTTTTTCCGGCTCCATTTCTACCCAAAACAGAAGTGATGACTCCTTCTTTGAATTCGTAATTTACTTCGTCGAGTACCAATTTGTCGTCGTATTTTTTAGTCAAATTTTTGATTACTAATTTCATTTTATCCTCCTGTTTACTATTGTATTAATTATACCATACATTTGGTGTATTGTTAAAATATGCTATAATTATTTTACAGAGGTGCGTATGCAAGAATATAAAAATATAATTTTGGTGTCACATTGTTTATTGAACGAACTTGCAGTTGTAAAAAACGATGCTGGCAGAAAAGATAATTTGACTTTGATAAAAAATTTAATGAAAATGAACGTGGGAATTTTCCAACTTCCTTGTCCAGAAAACAGAATGTACGGGCCCAGTCGTCAGGAAAATGTGTATGAACAATTTGACAATAATTTCTACAGAAAAACTTCTCGCGAATTGTTAAGCCCGATTGTTGAGGAAATAGACGATTACATCAAAGATGGTGTGAATTTTTTGGGAGTTATTGGAATAGACGGCTCTCCAAGTTGCGGAATCGGGCTTACTTGTAAGTCGAATGAATTAAAAGGAGAAATCTCCGCTATTAAAGACATTGCTCATTGTGTAAATTCCGTAGAAATGACAGATGACAAGGGAATCTTCATGGAAGAATTGGAAAAATTATTCGAAAACAAAAATATTTCCTCGAAATATTACGGCTACAATGACAGTAATGTAGATGAAATTATAGAAAAAATTGAAAAAACTATAAAAAATAACGCATAATATATGCGTTTTTTTAATTGCAAATTTAAATTTCTACAATTTATCAAGACGTGTTATCAAAAAATAAAAGTGTGATATAATTGAAATATAGAATAAAAAAAGGAGATTTGTTATGAATTTAAAAAAGAAATTATTAGTAGCAGCTCTTGCTACAGCTATGGTTTTCCCTACAGTATCTATGGCATCAAAATTAAACGTTCAAAGATACTCAGGAAGTAGCCGTGTTGAAACTGCAGTTAACGTTAGTAAGGACCAATTTGCATCAGCAAAATCAGCTATTTTGGTTAACCAATTAGCATTCCCTGACGCTTTGAGTGCAACTGTTTTGAGTAAAGGTACTATGCCAGTATTATTCTCTGAATCAAACAGCATCAGTGCTGATACATTGAACCAATTAAAATCAATGGGCGTTGAAAATGTATATGTTTTAGGTGGAGAAAAATCTGTATCAAGTGCAGTTGTAAATTCTGTAAAATCAGCTACAAACGCAAAGGTTGTTAGAATTAACGGAGCTGACAGATACAAGACAAACGCTCAAACAATCAAAGACAACGTAAAACAAACTTCAGAAGTTGTAATCGCAAGTGGCGAAATCTATGTTGACGCATTATACGGAGTAAGCTATGCAAACAAGGTTAACGCTCCAGTTATGTTAGTTCAAAAGAACAACATTCCAGCTGAAACTTTGAAAGTTTTAAAATCAATGAATGTAACTAGAATTACAATCATCGGTGGAGAAAAAACTATCACTCCTAAATTAGAAAAAGAATTATCAGAAATAGCTGTAGTAGATAGAATCGCTGGATCTAACAGATATGAAGGTTCTTTGAAAGTAGCAAAGGAAGTTTACGGAGACAAGCTTAAAACTGCATTAGTAGCTAGTGGTGAAAACTTCGCAGACGCATTGGTAGCTGCACCAGTAAGTCAAAAATTGGACGCTCCAATCTTACTTGCATCAAGAAATTCAGTTGAAGCTTCTATCATTTCATATTTAAGAGACAACAAAGAATTATCAAACATCAAAGTATTTGGTGGAGTTAACGCTATCGGATCAAAAGTATTCAAAGATTTGGAAAACTCTTATTATACTGTAGGTGAAAACGGAGAAAAAATCATTGACGGTGGTACAATTATCGTAGAAAAAGTTAAAAATAATTCTACTGACAAACCAACTGCAACAACTCCTGTAGAAAAGGGATCACAAAAATAATCTATAAAAACAAAACTGTGTGAAGTCAAATTCACACAGTTTTTTATTGAAATTAAATTATCAGCTGAACAAATTATAAAACATATTTGTCGGTATTAAGAACAGATACGGAGCTGTAAGTATTGCCAATGTCAAGGATACTTTTTTGATTTGAGATTCTGACAAATCAGTGTATCTGAATGAAAATTTGCGGTTGAATATATACACCAAATATCCTGCGAACACCACTGCTAGAACCATAACCAAAATGCCCCAAGGTGTTTCGTAATAATCGTTCAATATCGGAATTGAAATATTATCGTAGAACCATTTTGCAATATTATTTCTTGTTCCATTAATCCCGAATGTTAAAATCATCAAAACGGCCGTAGCGATTATATCCGCTACAAATCCTAGTGCTACAGTCTTTGCGAGCGATTTTTTGATAACCTCCATTGGTTTTTCTATTTTAATTAATTTCAAAGCTAACAAAGTTACCAAGAAATCCACCAAAATATTTGCTGGTACAATTGCAACCCAAGTTATTGGAAAAAGCCACACAACCCAGACTGGAAATATTAAATTATATAATTTTACGGATTTTTTGTTCATTATTTTAACCTTTTATTTACAGAATCCAACTTTTGCTCAAATGAAGCATTCTTATCTCTTCTGTCATCAATTTTTATCACAGAATATACTCTGTCAACGCCTTCGTTAAACACTGCTTCTTGCATATCACGAACAGCCTTCAACAATTCGTCGATGTCTCCTTGCATCACAGTTCCCATTGGATTTAATTCAACTTTTATATTTTCTTTGTTTCTCACATTATCGTAAGCTTTCGCAACGTATTGTGATAAACTCGTAGTTTGTGTTCCAATTGGAACTAATGTTAATTCTAAAATAGCCATTACAATCTCCTTATAAATCTTATAAATTCTTCAAAATCTTAATTGTATCTTGGATTTGTCCGTCTCCAGGAGTTTTAATATCGTCAAAATCAACACCCATTACAATAATGATGTATTTTTTGCCATTTTTTTCGGACAAAGTTGCCCAACAAAGCCCTGCTTTTTCCGTAGTACCACTTTTGCCACCAATAATTTTGAAACCATCTTGCTCGTAATCTTTCAATCTAGAAAGAACTGTACTTTCGATTTCAATTCCTTTTGGATGATCAAAAGTTTTCGTAGAAGTGTACTTATCTGTCGTGAAAATCTTGTAGAATTTTTGATTTTTCAATGAATTTTTCAACAAAAACGCCATGTCTTTTGCACTCGAATAATGATCATCCTCATCCATTCCCTCAGAATTTTTGAAATTCGTATTATTCAATCCCATATTCTTTGCGTTTTCGTTCATCAAATCCACAAATTTTTCCTTTGAGCCACTTACATTAATAGCCAAGCTGTCTGCACATTCTCCAGCAGAGGCAAGCATTGTTCCATACAACAAATCCTCAAAAGTAGTGGGCTCATTACCATAAAAGCCTGCCATTGAAGCGTTTTGTTTTACAAGTTTTTGGTAGCTTTTCTTATCTATCGGAGCTTTTTTATCAAAATCTTCAATTTTTCCTAAAGCTGTATACACCGTCATCATCTTGGTCAAAGAAGCAGGATACACTTTCTTGTCTGGATTTTTGGAGAAAATTTCCTTCTCATCATCGATTGAGTAAACGTAAATACAATCTGCATTAAAGCTTAGCTTGTCAAATTTATTCTCGTTTGCAATTTTGAAAATGAAACACAATCCAACTACAACCAACAGAGTAATGCCTACTATCTCAAGTTTCTTTTTCATAATTCACCCCGTTTGTTCATTTCAATTATACCACTAATTTTTTCAAATAAATCTCATTTGACAAATCTTAACATTTTTATGTTGACATTATTTTTTATTTTGATATGATTTAATCAAATAAATAATTTGGTTAATTAATTATATATCGGAGGTGTTTTAATGAAAAAAATAATAATATTCGTATTGATAATTTTCCTATTAATATATTTCTTTTATTTATTTCATACAGCTAAAAAAGAAGAAAATATAGTACAGTTGGGAGTAGAATGTGAGATAATAGACGTTAATAGATCCGACAAAACGCTTACAATTATAGGCGCTGATAGTGGCAGGAAAATTATTCAACAAGAGTCAAAAATTGACTGCAAAGATTTAGAAAAAGATGGCAAAATAGTAAAATTTAATTCCTCAAACCAACCAAATATTTTAAAATTTGATGATTTAAAACAATCTGACAGGATTAAAATAAATATAGATGAAAAACAACTACAAAACAATAATGAATTTTTGAAAGTAAAACAAATCGAATTGGTAAACAAAAACTAGAATAATTGGCTACAAACGCCAATTATTCTAGTTTTTTAATTTTTATCTTGTTAACAATTTCTTATACAAATTATCCACCATTATCGCTCCAAATGGTGCAGTGATCAAAATAGAAATAACCGCTACAGTCAATGCCATATCCCCCACTTTCAATCCCATCGATAGAGGAATTGCACCGATTGCTGCTTGCACAGTTGCTTTTGGAGTGTAGGCTACCATGCAGAATAATCTTTCTTTTGGTGTTAATTTTGTCTTCAAAACAGATGCATACACGCCCACCATTCTGATTATCAAGGCACAAATCACCAAAACAACCACCATGATTCCAGAATTTATCGCGTATTTTACATTTACAGTCGCTCCTACTAATACGAACAAGAATATTTCTGCGCCAACCCACAATTTGTTGTATTTTTCTGATAATCTTTCCGCCAAATCTTCGTAAATCTTCTTCATAACCATGGACAATGCCATTATTGCGATGAGTCCCGAAAATGGAATTGGTGTTATTTTTTCCAATTCTAAAAGCAAGAACGAAATGCTCAATATAATCAAAACTTTTACTGTGTCACGCATGTGAAATCTCTTGAAAAATTTCACCAACACAAATCCTATTCCAGCTCCTACGACACTTCCTATCAAAATAGAAAAAGGAATGGCGATGAATTTGAACACATTGATGTCTCCTGTTTGTGCGAGAGATGTCAGCGATGTGAACACAACAATGCAGAAAACATCGTCGCAGCTACTTCCAGCCAAGATAAGTTGTGGGATTTTGTGTTCATCTCCGTAGCCTTCTTCGATAAGTCGTATCATTCGTGGAACGACAACCGCTGGAGACACCGCAGCGATTATCGATCCGATTATAAATGCATCCAACACATCAACCTTCAAAAATATCGGCGCGAAGATTCCCACAGCGCACATTTCAAAAACTGCCGGTACGAAACACATTAACACCGCTGGTCGTCCGATTTTTTTCAAATCGTCGATGTCCAGCGACAATCCTGCACGAGTCAAGATTATTACCAGCGCAATAGTTCTCAGTTCAGATGAAATGTCAAGAATTTTCTTGTCAATAAGATTCATCGCGAACGGTCCGAGAGTTATTCCAACTATTAAAAATGCCAATATCGGTGGCAATTTTATTTTTTTGAAAAATTTTCCCAAAATCAACGATAAAATAATTATAAAAGCTATACTTTTTAACATAAAATTTCTCCTTTATATAATAAAAAAGCTGATGATATCTGTAAAAAACAGAAGTCATCAGCAAAATTTTTGCGTTTTAGTTAATAACAAGGGAGCACTTCATTCCCCAAATCTATTTCCATGAAAGTTCAAACTTACCACATGCTTTGTTGTAGTTGAAAACCAAGCGGTATTTCTCGGATTCGTTCAAATAATCAGAAGAAAATCCATTCATCTTGTTCAATTCGAACACTTTGTTTCCCAATGAATCTATGAGGCTTACTGTAACATTGCCGCTTTCCAATTCATTGTCCAAATTAAAATCGTAAAATCCACTTTTCTTGACTTTGAATACTTTTGTAGCTTTTCCGCTAGTTTTTTTCAAACTTGCGTGGATATTGTCTTCCAAAATTCCTTGTGTTTGATAAAACCACAAGGCAGACATGCTCCTAAAATATCCAATTCCATTCATATACATAAAGTATCCCACTGCAACAATTGCAATTACCGAAAAAATAATTAATGAGCTCGGCTCACTGGGTAAATCCATAATAATAAATCCTCCATATATTTCAAAATTTTCTGATAATAATATACCACAACGAAAAATTTTTTACAATAAACTACAACACCAATTCTTCTAGTATTTTGACATTTTTAATCACAATGACCTTGGTTCCAATCAAATCGATGTATCCAAGCTTTTTGAATTCTCCTAATTTTCTAGTAATAGTTTCTCTTGTAAGTCCAGAATAATTTCCAAGTTCTTCTCTGTTCATCGCAAGGTCTAGCCTTATTCCGTCCTTAGTTTCCACTCCCATTGTATCTTTTAATCGTAATAAAAGCGCCGCAGTTTTCATAGTAGCATTGCTAGTGGATAATCTTTGCACCAAATCTTCTGCAAGTCTAATTCTTTCGAAACTTTTCTTCAAAATTTTAGTAAGAGCAAGTGGTGAATTTATCAAATATTTATTGAAAATATCTCTAGGAATCATTATAACTTCACAGTCTGTCAATGCTTGACCCATGTAGATGTATTTTACATCTTCCAAAATATTATGACCACCCACAAAATCATTTTCGTGATACAAATACAGAATTTGTTCTCTTCCATCAATTGTATTGTGAAAAACTTTTATCGTTCCTTTGTGGATTACATACATGTTTTCGGCAGAATCTCCAGGCTTAAAGAGGTAGTCTTCTGCTTTTAATTTAAGAAATTTCATTTTTTCAATTGCTTCATCGTAATCGACATTGTCAATTCCTTTAAAAAGCTCCACATCTTTTATAGCTTCCAACAAGTATTTTTTATTATCTTCCATATCAAATTGCTCCTCTGTTATTTTCCTAGCTTGAAAATTCAAAGCTTCATCACGTCTGCTGTCGCTTACGGTCTTGGCAAATTGTGCATTAACGTATTTTTCAAATTTTTCTGCAACTTTTTTATCCATCGCTTCGACATTTTCAAGGAAGTATTTTCTACCCAAATTTTTGTATTTGTATACTCCACCTAAATGATATGGTAAAATTTCAATTCTTTCAACCATATTTTTTATTTTATCTAAAGATTCTACAAACTTATCCATTTCTTCGTAGTTATCGGTAAATCCTGGAACCATGACATGTCTCGCCCAAATATTTCCGCAAAATCCATTAGATTCTAAATCATTTACAAATTCTAGGAAATTCTTGTCTTCCATAAATGTAATTTGCTTGTACAATTTGGAGTCGAAAGCTTTGAAATCAAGTAGTATTGTATCTATATATGGAAGAATTTCAGAGTAGTATTTTTTATCGCCAACACCAGATGTATCCAAGCAAGTGTTGAATCCTTCTTGTTTGAGTCTTTTCACCAA
Organism: Finegoldia magna ATCC 29328; assembly: GCF_000010185.1. Classification (NCBI taxonomy): domain Bacteria; kingdom Bacillati; phylum Bacillota; class Tissierellia; order Tissierellales; family Peptoniphilaceae; genus Finegoldia; species Finegoldia magna. The sequence goes on from NC_010376.1 coordinate 1,642,757, forward strand.
TTCTTTTAAGAATTCTCCCTGCAACAGAGGTTCTCCTCCAGAAATCGTGACTCCGCCTTCTTGTCCGTGATACGGCTTGTATCTTCTCGCTATTTTTATAATTTCATCTACCGTGTATTCTTTTCCACCATGTATGTTTTGAGAATCTGGATTGTGGCAGTAAACGCATTTCAATGGACAACCTTGCAAGAAAAATATAGTTCTGTTTCCCGGTCCATCGACAAGTCCCATAGTTTCGATAGAATGCACATAACCTTTTATTTCATTGTCCATAATTTTCTCCCATCGTCAAAAAGGGCATACAAATATGCCCTTAATAAAATTTATTTATACAAACTCATGGAATGTTCTGTTGATTACATCTAGTTGATGTTCGCGGTCTAATTGGTTAAATCTTACAGCGTATCCTGAAACTCTTATAGTTAGGTTAGGATATTTTTCTGGATTTTCCATCGCATCTTCCAACAATTCACGATCCATTACGTTAACATTCAAATGGAATGCGTCTTGGTTGAAATATCCATTCATGATGTTTGTCAAGTTTGTTATTCTTTCTTCTTCGTTTTTGCCAAGTGCATTTGGAATGATTGAGAAAGTATTTGAAATTCCGTCTTGATTTACGTTCTTGTAAGGCATTTTTGCTACAGAGTTCAATGAAGCAAGTGCTCCTGATTTGTCTGCGCCATTCATTGGGTTTGCTCCTGGTGCAAATGGTTCGCCTTTTTTACGTCCATCTGGTGTGCTACCAGTTTTCTTACCGTAAGTTACATTTGAAGTTATTGTCAACAAACTCAAAGTGTGCTCTGCGTTTCTGTAAGCTTTTGTTTTTCTCAAAGATTCTATGAAATACTTACTTATAGCTATTGCCAAATCATCTGCCCTGTCATCGTCATTTCCGTATCTTGGGAAATCTCCTTCAACTTCAAAATCCACAGCCAATCCGTTTTCATCTCTGATTGGTTTTACTTTTGCATATTTTATTGCTGACAACGAATCTGCTGCAATGGCAATTCCTGCGATACCAAAAGCTATGAATCTGTGTACTTCTGGGTCATGAAGAGCCATTTGTCCTTTTTCATAAGCGTATTTGTCGTGCATGTAGTGAATTGTGTTCATAGCATTCACGTAAACTTTCGCAAGTTTATCGATTACTTTTTTGTAGTTCGCAACGACTTTATCGTAATCCAAAATTTCTGAATCGTCTTTTTCAATTCCATCTATTACAGTTACGATCTCGCCTGTTTTCTTGTCTCTGTAAACTTCGTCTACACCACCGTTGATTGAATACAAAAGTGCTTTTGCAAGGTTTGCTCTCGCTCCAAAATATTGCATTTGTTTTCCAACTTGCATTGCAGATACACAACATGCGATTGCGTAGTCGTCTCCGTAAACATCACGCATAACATCGTCGTTTTCGTATTGAATGGAAGCTGTTTTGATACTCATCATTGAACAGAAATCCTTGAAAGCGCGTGGTAAATTATCTGACCACAAAACTGTCATGTTTGGTTCTGGTGATGTATCGATGTTGATTAAAGTGTGCAAAAATCTAAATGAAGTTTTCGTAACCAAAGTTCTTCCATCAACGCCCATTCCACCGATTGATTCTGTAACCCAAGTAGGATCTCCAGCGAATAATTCATCGTATTCAGGAGTACGTAAATGTCTAACCATTCTAAGTTTGATGACTAATTGATCCACCAATTCTTGTGCACGTTCTTCATCTAAGATCCCTTTTTCCATATCTCTTTTGATATAAATATCCAAGAACGCTGTGTTTCTTCCGATTGACATAGCAGCTCCGTTGTTTTCTTTTACTGCTGCCAAATATCCGAAATACAACCATTGAACAGCTTCAGTCGCATTCATTGCTGGTCTTGATATATCAAATCCATAACTCATCGCCATGTCTTTTATTTCGTCAAAAGCTCTGATTTGTTCAGAAAATTCTTCACGTCTACGAATGATTTCTTCAGTAGCATCCCCTGTCAAATTTTCCTTGTCTCTAATTCTCATAGCTTTCAAATAATCTATACCATACAAAGCAATTCTTCTGTAATCGCCGATAATTCTTCCTCTTCCGTAAGCATCAGGAAGTCCTGTCAACAAACCAACTGATCTGAAAGTTCTCATTTCTTTTGTGTAAGCATCAAATGTTCCTTGGTTGTGTGTTTTTCTGTATTCATTGAATTTTTCTTTGATAACTGGATCCATTTCCAAACCATAAGCTTTCAAAGAATTTTCAACCATTCTAAAACCACCATATGGATTCATAATCCTTTTCATAGGTTCGTCTGTTTGTAATCCAAAAATAACTTCGTTGTCCTTGTCGATATATCCTGCATCGAAATTATTAATTCCACTGAATCTTTCAAGATCAACCTTGATTTTCTTAGATTTTACTTCTTCGACGATCATATCGTTTACTTCGTTCCATAAAGTTTTAGTTTTTTGTGTTGGACCTACTAGGAAAGAATCATCCCCTTCGTATGGAGTGTAGTTTTGTTGAATAAAATCTCTGACATTGATTTCATCTGCCCAGTCTCCATCATTGAAACCTTCCCAAGCTTTTTTAAATTGTTCATTATCGAATAAATTGCTCATACATATCTCCTTTTCTTATTCTTAACGCTACATTAAGTATATGTTAAAAAAGTTTTAAATACTGTGATTATAATCACTCTTTGATAATTTTTATCATAGAAATCTTACAATCTTTCAATATTGCTTGTAAATAAGTAAAAAATAGGATATATTTTAATAATGGAGGGTTTTATGAAAATAAAAATATCTAACGCAAAACTAATAATTCTAGCAATTCTAACATTTGTGATAGAAACAATCGCAGTTGCCTGGACACAAAATCTCACAGGAATTAATAGAATTTTCATTATAATTTCATTTACATTAATCACAACAATCGCACTTATTCTAAGTTTCATCTTGATTCAAGTGCTTCACAATATGATAATGGACAGAAAAATCGCCGGAGAAATCAGAAAATACATGCTGGATTACGAACAAAATGGAAATTTGGACAAATTATTTCAAAATTTCAAAAAGATTAAGGACAAGCCAAAAACAGATTATGCAAAAAGCTTGTATTATTTCAACTTGGCGATTGCTTATGTGGAAGATCACCAATTCCAAAAGGCGCGCGAAGTTTTGCAAAAATCAACTTTACAAAAATACAACCAATCTTTCGATCAGATTTTCAAAATGCTTTTGAATGATATCGACAAGCACGAAAAAGAATACAACGAAGCCCAAAAAACGCCAGAAAATTAATTCTGGCGTTTCGTTTTATCTTATTCTAAGTCCCATTTCAGAGAATGTGTCTGCGTGGTCAAAATCGTGGTATTTGAATCCACGTTGGAACCATTCGTTTCTAAGTCTGGATGAACCGTGTGTGAATTTTTCCGGTTGAACGTATCCTTGTCCCATTTTTTGAATGTGATCGTCGCCGACACTTTGTACAGCGCTGATAGCTTCTTCGATGTCTCCTTCTTCCAAGTAACCTTTTTCTTTGATGTAGTAGCTGAACACTCCTGCAAAATAATCCGCTTGTGTTTCCAATGCTACGGAATATTTGTTGGCGTCTTTTTCGTTCAATCTGCGTTGAATGTTGTGAACTCTATCCAAAATCCCAAGCTCTTTTTGAACGTGGTGGCCAACTTCGTGCGCCAATACATAAGCCATCGCATAGTCTCCACCGTCAGCTCCAAGTTTTTTTGTCAACATATTGTAGAAAGTTACATCCATGTAAATTGTCTGATCCAACGAACAATAAAACGGTCCGACGTTTTTATCTGCATTTCCACATCCAGTTGACACCGCTCCTTCAAAGAAATGAAGTTTTGGTTCATTGTATGTTCTATTTATTTCAGAAAATTTTTCGTGCCACACATCTTCTGTGTCCTTCAACACAACACTAAGCATCTTTTCTGCTTGTTCAACTTCTCTGCTGCTCGCTTTTTCAGAATTGTTGACTTGTTGTTCTTGTCTGGTTCTTGGTTGATTGTTGATAATATCTCGTGGATTTCCACCAAACAAAGAATACACAATTACAAGCAACAATAATCCCACTCCACCGATTTTAACTGGTCCGCCACCGGATGATCCTCTGCTTACATTTGAACTTCCTTGTCTACCTTGCCATTTCATTTCTTGCCTCCAAATTGTAGTAATATCCTATTTAATTATTTATACCCAATTTTAATATTTTTCATTAGACTTGCTGGACACTGCCACAAATTTCAAATCAGTGTAATTTCCATTCAACGTGTTTTTCATTTCTCGTAAAGTGTTCTTGGTAGTCACAATATCATCCAACACGAGAATTTTCTTGTCCGACAAATCAGCGTTCAGTTCAAAAGCACCTTTCAAATTTTCAATTCTTTGAAGCTGCGATAAATTGTGTTGAATTTTAGTTTCCTTCACTTTTACAATCGCATCCGGCAAATACTCCATGTCCAGAATTTTTGCCACTTCCTTTGCAATCTCGTGAATGTGATCGAAGCCACGTTTGTTTATCTTGGATTGTGTCGAAGGAACTTTGAGCAAAGTGTAATCTTGTAAATTTTTTTGTTTGATTTTATCTGATACGACATCTGCCAAGAAATATCTCACAACTTCTTTGCGGCCAAGCTTGTAATCGTAGATGAGTTTTTTCGTAAGTCCTTGATAAAGTAACGGAAAATAACAATCCGTATCATCAATATCCCTGTGGCCATCAACGAAAACCAACTTGTCCAAGCAATCTTCGCACAACAAATATTTGTGTTGTTTTTTCTCATGACAAATTATGCAACGTTTTTGAAATAAAAAACTAAAATCCCTCATCTTCGAACATCTCTTTCATCATTTCCTGTTCGTCATCGTCGATATCAAAATCCATGTATTGTTTGATTCTTCTATCCAATCCTGAATTTCTCTTCATTATTTTATTGTTGGATATCATTTGTCGTAAAATCTTCAAGCTTCCAACCAAAACGACGATTTCTCTCGCTCTTGTGATTGCAGTATAGAGCAAATTTCTCGTCAACAACATAAATGGTGCCTGCGTAACGGGAATTACTACAATCGGAAACTCACTGCCTTGTGATTTGTGAATCGTAATCGCATATGATAGCGTCAAACCATCGCATTCTTTTTTCGTGAAACTCGCAGTTTTATCGTCAAACAACACATCAACCGTCTCATCAATCGGATCGACGTATGTAACTCTTCCGATATCTCCGTTGAAAACGCCCATCGCATCATCGTCGATGAATTCTTTCGTATAATCATTTTTGATTTGCATAACTTTATCGTTGAGCCTGAAAATCCTGTCTCGTTGCTCAATTTCTTCAGTCATTGGAGTTTTTGGATTCAAAACTTCTTGCAAAGCTGTGTTCAATTCTTTAGTTCCGCAACTAGATTTTTTCATTGGAGTTAGCACAATTATATCGTCAAACTCATCTTTTTTGTAGAAATTGGGAAGTCGTTGTGCGCACAAATCGAGAATCGTCTGCTTGGCGCGTTCTGGATCATTTTCTTCAATAAAGAAAAAATCCTTGCCTTTTTCATTCAAAATAGGAAACTCTCCGTTGTTAATCCTGTGCGCATTCACAATTATGTTGGAGTTTTGCGCTTGACGGAAAATTTTCGTCAATTTTATTGTAGTGATTTCTCCACATTCTATCAAATCATTTAGCACATTTCCCGCTTGCACACTCGGAAGCTGGTCGCAGTCTCCAACAAAAACAACCCTAGTATTAGAATCCAATGCTCTCAGCAAACTGTCCGCGATGAAAATATCCATCATACTCGCTTCATCTATAATTATCAAATCGCAATCAATTGGATTGTCCTCGTCGTGATCGAAAATCGTTCCATCCTCAACTGGAATATATCCCAGAATTCTGTGAATAGTCTTCGCTTCTTCGTTGCAACTTTCCGACAATCTTTTCGCCGCACGTCCAGTAGGCGCCGCGAGAATTATTTCCTTGTCATTATTTTTGAAAATTTTCGTAATATTGTTGATAATCGTAGTCTTTCCCGTACCAGGTCCACCTGTAATTATCAACATTTTTTCGGTCATAGATTTCTTGATAGCTTCGATTTGCAAATCATCCAAGTGTTCTGATTCAAGCTTGGAAAGCTCGTACTCCACATCAAACTCATCTTCGATTTCTGTTTTCAAAATATTTGCAATATTCATCGCACATCTCATCTCGGATTTTTCTATTTGTGGAAGGTAGACTCTGTTTTCATCATCTGTATCATCAATGGCGATAATTCCACTGACAATCAAAGACTCCAACGTTTCTTGTCTGTTTTTGATTTCAATGTCGAGAAGTTTTTCGACACCTTCTATCAAATCATCTTCCAATACGTAGCAATTTCCGTTGGAATTTGCTTCCTTCTCCATAAAATATTTGAACGCAGCTTTGATTCTAAATGGAGAATCCGGCTCGATGTCGATTCTCTGCGCAATGATGTCCGCCGTCCTGAATCCAATTCCCCTAATGTCGTCAATCAAAGTGTATGGATTTTGCATGATAATTTTCTTGGTGTCTTCCTTGTAAAAATCAGAAATAATATTCGCTTGATGAAGACTTAGCCCCAACGATTGCAAATACAAGAAAATCTCTGCGTATTCTTTTTTCTCATCGAGAGATTCTTTGATTTTCTTGTAATTTTTCTTGCCAATTCCTTTTACTTGCAATAATTTGGATGGAGAATTTTTTAAAATCTCCATCGTATCTTCGCCAAATTCTTCGACGATTCTTCTCGCAGTAGTTTCTCCGATTCCTTTAATCAAACCGCTTTGAAGATAATTGATGATATTGTACATGCTTGGCTTATTGGATCTTTCAACGGAAATTATGTTGTATTGCTCGCCGTATTTTGGATCTTGAACTTTGTTTGCCTCAATATCCAAGAAATCTCCAGGCATAATTTTGAAACTATTTCCCTTGATGATTCTCTCTTCCCCGTCCTTATCTACGGAAAAAATCCTAAAACCATTGGACTCATTTTCGAATATTATATTTTTGACAGTCGCTGTAAATTTCATACACTCACCTACAAAAAAGAGGGTTGTTCATTCAAATAACAATCCCTCTGTTTATATAATTTATTAATCTTCGATTTCAATTCTTTCGATATTTGCGCCCAACTTTTTGAATTTGGAAACAATATCGTCGTATCCTCTGTCAATGTGATAAATATCTGTAACATTTGTAGTGCCATCTGCTACAAGGCCTGCCAAAATCAAAGCCGCTCCGGCTCTTAAATCAGTGGATTTTACAGTAGCACCTTGAAGAGAATCGACTCCTGCAATGCTCGCTTCATTTCCTTCAGTCGCAATAGCAGCGCCCATTTTTTGAAGTTGTTCCACGTGCATAAATCTATTTTCAAAAACAGTTTCTTCTACGCTGCTTTGTCCCTTGCACACAGTCATCAACGCCATAAATTGCGCTTGCACATCTGTAGGAAAACCAGGATATGGCAAAGTTTTAATCTTCGTTCCTTTTAATCTTCCAGTTGCGATAACTCTGATAGAATCTTCGTCCTCGTTTTCGATAACCTCACAACCAACTTCACGAAGCTTTGCGATAATCGGCATAATATGAGATGAAATACAATTTTTCACAGTAACATCACCACGAGTAATCGCACTTGCCACCATGAAAGTTGCAGCCTCAATTCTATCCGGAATAATCGTGTGTCTTGCACCGTGTAATTTGTCAACGCCGACAATTCTAATCGTAGAAGTACCAGCGCCACGAACCTTCGCTCCCAATTTGTTCAAGAAACTTGCCAAATCAACAATTTCTGGTTCCTTCGCAGCATTTTCGATAACAGTTTCGCCTTTTGCCATCGTCGCTGCCATCATAATATTTTGAGTCGCACCAACACTAGGAAAATCCAAATAAATTTCCCCGCCAATCAAACCATCTTTTGCGATAGCTTCAATCTTTTCATCTGTCGATTCGATCTCAGCACCCAATGCCTTGAATCCTTTTAAATGCAAATCCACAGGTCTCGAACCAATCGCACATCCGCCTGGCAAGTATGTTTTTGTTTGACCAAGTCTAGTCAACAAAGGTCCCATCACCAAAAATGATGCCCTCATCTTGTTCATCAATTCGTGTGGAGTCACAGAATTATTGACATTGCTACTATCTATCTCAACCTTATTCTTGTCCAAATAAGTTACTTTTGATCCCAATTCTTCTAAAACTTTCAATATAATTGAAACATCCTTTAACTTTGGAACATCTTCTAAAATTATAGGCTCAGTTCCTAAAAGAGATGCTGCTATAATAGGAAGTGCTGAGTTTTTGGCGCCGTCAATCTTGACCTCGCCCTTTAAATTTAAACTTTTTTTTACTTGTATAACTTCCAAAATAACCTCCATCAGTCATTCGTTTTTCTTATTTATATATAAAATATTATATCATATCCATTTATCGTTGACTAATTTTTAAGGGTTTTACAATCTTTTTACAAAACAAAAGCCCCCTTCGGTAAGGAAGCTTTTGTGAAATTATTTAGTTTACTTTATTGTTATGTTCAATGTTATTTTACCTGATATTGCTGCTGGCTGATCATAATCACCAAAAGTATGATCATAATTTTCTTCATAAATGGTGTATTTTTTTGTCAACTTTTCAGAATTTCCATCATAATCCACGATTAATTTTGAATCTTTAAACTCGATATCATTAGCATCTTCACCAGTAATAGGTTCATTATTCCAATTTGATAGTGGATTGTCTATTGTTATTTTGTTATTCTTAATATTTTCTTTGTTTACTTCAATATTAATCTCTAAATTTTCAAAATCAATTACTCTTGCTGTGTCTTCGCCAAATTTAGCCTTAACTTCTTCTCTTATAGAAAAATCTTTTACCCAGTTATATTGTTCCATGTTAATTTTTCCAAGACTAATAGTGTTTAATCCGTTCATTTTCTTTATAGATTCAAAATAATTAGCATCCAAATCATTTTTATTAACATATAGTCTGTGAATATTAGTCATGTTTTCTATTGATTTAATATTTTTAATCTTAGTGTTTTCAACTAAAAGAGCTTGTAGCGAGTTAAGTTTAGATATTTCGGATATATCACTTATAGGATTACCACCTAAATAAAGAGTTACTAACTTATTTTTGTTATCAAAAATGCCTTTTAAATTTGATATCTTGTTGTTTGTAAGTTCTAGTCTTTCTAATTTATCCATGTTTTTTATTTGAGAAATATCTGATAATTCACTATCTCTAACAACTAAAGTAGATAAGTTCAAGTTTTTTACGAAATTCAAGCTTTTTAAATTAGAATGATTAATGTCAACATACTCTAATTTTTTATTATAATTAAGGTTTAATTTCTCCAAATTCTCATTTTTTTTGAAATTTTCATCTTGATTCAAGTATATGAATTTTTTCAAGTTTTTTAAATCTTTTATAAAATCAAAATTAGTGACATTTCTTTTTAAATCCTTGGAGTTTAACATAACGGAAAATTCTTCTAGGTTGTCAGCATAATCTAATGGTCTAATCATTTTTTCATCGATATTCTTATCTGTAACGACAAATTTTTTTAACATTTTCATATCTTCAATAGTGAAGTTTTGATCAACTTTAGGTTTATGGTTGGCATCAAACTTAGCATTTGCTTCGTCCGTTAAATTAACATATTTTTTGTCGAATTTACTGTATTTATTAAATAAATCTTGATAAAATTTCGCATATTCTTTCGGCATTTTAAATGGTTTTTTCACTGTTATCGCTTCATAATAAACTATAGTGTACTCTGGATTTTCACCAATTTTATTTACTCCTAGTAATGTTTGAAGATTTCTGTAGTCTCTATAGTCTACGCCTTGTATATTTATTTCTTTTCCGTCTGATTTACGAACAATTTTGATAGGTGCATAGCGTTCGATAACATCTGGATAGATTCCAGCTGCACATTCTTCGAAGAAACTGTATGATTTTTTTATTGTAGGTTCTTTTATTTTATTGCCGTCTTTATCTACGTAATTTATCTTCAATGTAGTTTCTTGTTTATCCAAATCAAATTTTCCGGCATCAGTTTTTCCAGAAGCCAAAATTTTTGCACGTACAACAACATTATCATCGTAGTTTTTACCATCTACTGCAACTTTGTATGTGAATGTGTGATCTCCAATCAAACTTCCTGGTCCAATTATTTCCATAGTTTGATAATTTCCATCGCCATCAATTCCAATCAATGCAGGAACTACCATCTTAAATGCTGCAGCTCCTAATGAAGGTTGATTTACGATGTACCATTCAACTCCTTTTTCATCGAAAATTCTAACTCTAGTTTTCTTAGCTTCTAAGTTTGTTCCATAAACGTGAGTAAATGTCTTCTTGGATTCTTGAATTGTAGGTGTCACTCCGTAAGTTATATCTGGAACTTGTCCTTTATCTGTAGAAGTTGCCCCATAAGTTTGAATTTTCATAAATGCAAGAGTAGCTGCATTCTCATCTACACCATCAGCTAATAACGAAATCACTATTGAATTTGCTCTGGATTTTGGATTATTTCCAGGTAATTTTTCGAATTTTCCATATTGCTCTTGTTTGTACAAGATTTCGTATGATACAGTTCTATCTGATTTATTTTCTGGAAGTTCGAATGTTATAGTTTGTTCATCGCCAGTTCCTGAAATTTTCCCTTTAACTTCAGGTTGTTTCCCTTCTTTTGAAAGTTTTGTTTGCATAACAGCTTTTACTTTTGCATTTTCTGACAAATTCATTCCGTTCACTTTAATAGTGACTTTTGTATCATTGTTTGTGATGACCTTGTTGCCTTGGATTGTAGATTGACGAACGATTGGCTTTCCTATATTGATAATATAATCAACATCTCTGTTCAAGCTTTCAGTGCCTTTTTTCCTAAATACGCCTTGATCTATTTTTATTCTGCCCTTTTTAGTTCCAAGACCTTTTACATCTAGTGGCTTTTTAAGTGTAACTACGAATTTCTTGTCTGACAACTCAATAGTATCTTGGTTTCCTAACTTTTCGTAATTTCCATCAGCGTTTTTATCGATGCTAATTCCAGCTTTCATGCTTCCATCAAATATTTCTTCGATTTCTTCATCAAAACCAACTTCTATTATCTTGCCATCTTTTGACGCGTGAGCATAACTTGGAAGAATTTCTTCATAAGTTGCTTTGTCTTCAGTGTATTTTACTCTGAAATATGCTTCATACGATTTCTCCAAATCATCGTTATCTCTCACCAAAATTTTGTATACATCTTCTTCGTTGCCTTTTGTTAAGGCTATGCTATCTGCAACAATTTGCTCGAATTTACCCGACTTTTCAAAAGTTGACTTTATCGTTGGATCTTTTACAAATTTTCCGTTCACAAGTCTGTAGAATGAAACTCTCAAATTATCAGGATTTACATTTTCACCAATTATATTGGCTTTTAATTTTTCTTGTTCATTTTTTAGTATTGGTGTAAGAACATTGATTTTTTCAATAGTTGTTTTTGTATTTTCAGCCGCCTTTTGTTTTAATTCTACTGAATCATTGAAGAATTTTGTATGCGAGCCTGTTGAATTTACAGAAACTTTGTAAGATTTTTCTGTTGGTTCTTCATTTTTAGGTGCTTCAAATTCCAATGTTCTACTTGCACCAGTTCCACTGACTGTAACTTGTGGGAAAGTTTCGTTTCTTTTTGCATCAATCAATCTAACTACGAATTTGTCATCGGAAACTTTTTTAAAATTACCCATTACTTTTAGAACAACTTTTCCACCAGCTGCATCTAGTTTTTCTGATTTTCCTGGAGTTTCTAATTCTAAAGCCTTTATTCCTTCTGGAATTTGTTCTTCTGTATCTGATTTTTCCTGTGCTATTTTTACAGTTGCTTTTGCAAAATCAGTTTTAGATCCTGTGGATGACACATAAACTGTGTATTCTTTTTCTTTTGTTGTTGTATTTTTAGGAATTTCAAATGAAACAGTTCTCTTAGTCTTGTTTACGTCACCTGATACATTTACCTTAGGGAATGTTTCATTTCCATCGTTATCAACAAGTTTTACTACAAATTTGTCATTTGCAATACCACTCAAATCACCCATTACTTGAACTGTAGCAGTAGATGAATCTTTTGATACTTTTTTTGGAGTTGTTAGTTTTAACATTTGTATATTTTCTTTTAAAACTTCCTTGTCCTTTGTTTCGATATTCAAAGTACAATCACTTTCTGGCATTATGAATTGGTAAGAATCTCCGACTTGTTTGAAGTTGACCTTCATTGGATCTCCACCTTCATTCAATCCACTTACATAAAACATCGATATTTCTTTTCCATGCTTTGCTTTTACAATAACAATGTCGCCTTTTTTAGCTTGTGATTTTTCTTCGCCATTTACAGTTATTACAATATCAGTGTTTCTTGAATCAATCTTGAATGTTTTTTCAACTTCTGGTGTTCCTGATGATTTTTCTTGAGTTAAAGTAAAGTCCGCTTTTTTGAAATTTTCCTTCTTTCCAGTTGATGATACAAAAATCTCGTATGTTTTTTCCTTGTCAGTAGTATTTTCTGGAACTTTGATATTTATAACTCTGACATCACTTGATACCTTACCAGTAACTTCAATTTCAGGATAGCTTTCTTTTCCTTTTTCATCAACCAATTTTACTATGAATTTACCAATAGGAATATTTTTGATTTGACCAATAACCCTAATCTTAGCAATAGCATCTTTTGCTGGAAGTTTTGCGTTCGTATTGTTTTGAATAATCGCTATTTTTTCTTCTTCAGGTGTTGGCTTCTCTGCTGGTTTCTTAACTTGTAAATTTACGTCATTCAAGTTCCATCCGTAAGCTCCTGCAAATTTAATTTTCAAATTAACATTCACAGTTTTTCCGTCATTTGATTTCAAAAATTCATCTGTAACTTCTAGATTAATCTTATCGTTTTTTACATCAAAAGTAGCTGTTACTCCTTCTACATTAGTTGTTACATTTACAACCTCAGAAACATCTTCCATTTCAAAAGCTTTGCCAAATTCATTAAATAAATTTCCAAGCCCTTTGTATTCAGATACAAATGAAACTTTATTTTTGTCAACAGTAACTGATTTTTTTTGTTCTACATTTTGACCGTGGAATCCTATACTTCCTTCTCCTTCTTGTTGTTTCATAAATCTCGGTAAAATATAGTTGATTAATTTGGAATAATCCTTGATTTTGTTATCTGAAACATCTAGACTATTTATTTTTTCCATTCCAAGTATTATATCTACATTTTCGATTCTGTTTGCAGACACGTCAAAAAATGTCAACTTAGTCAAGTTCTTAAGAGAAGAAATATCAGTGATTCCATCGTAGTTTATTCTCTTTTCTCCTTCTTTTTTAACTTTTACGTTATTGTGAAGATCCAATCCAGTTAAGTTTGTCAAATCTTTTAGCGGTTCAACATTTTCAATTATATTGTTGTACAATTTTAAGAACTCTAAATTTTTAAGGTTTGCTAATGGTGATACATCTACAATTCTGTTTCTTTGAAGTTCCAAATATTTCAAGTTTTTCAAGTCTTTTAATGGTGTAAGATCTGAAATCTCATTTTCATTTACTTTTAATTTTTCCAAATTTGTAGCATATTCAATTCCTTTTAAGCTCTTCATTCCTCTAGTTACAGAGAATTTGAAATCTTTTGTTTTGGATAAATTCTTGGCTTTTCCTAGTATTGAATATGTGTTTTTGGATTCTTTTGTAAATATTGGCTTATTAGTCTTCTTGTCTAAGAATATGGATACTTCTTTCAAAGATTCCATTTCTTGTTTTGTGATTGGTTTGTCGTCAGGTCTGTTAACATCTAAGTTTTTGTTCAAAACTTTCAATAACTTAGCATCTTCAATGTCTACATATTCTGGCTTTTCTTCTTCGCTCTTCTTATGTGCTTTTATGATTTCATCTTTTAATGCATTTACGCCTTCAACTGTTTTGGCTTTGTTGATTTGCTCAATGTATTTTTCTGATGTTATTCCATTGTTTTTTAATTCTTCAACGGCTTTTTCTTTTGCTTCTTTTAAGGCTTTTTCTTTTGCAATATCTTCCGGCTTTTCTTCTGGTTTCTCTTCTGGTTTATCGCCAGGTTTGTCTTCTGGTTTGTCTTCTGGCTTGTCGCCTGGTTTTTCCTCTGGTTTATCTTCGGGTTTTTCTTCCGGCTTTTGTTCACCTGGCTTTTCTTCGGGTTTTTCTTCCGGTTTATTTGGTATGTTTGGTGTTGATGGAATATTTGGTGTTGGTGTGACTGAAGGTGTGTCTGGTTTTTTATCTTCAATTACTCCGACACTTTTGATTCTCTCAATTTGTGCCTTTGATATTGATTGTTCGCCACCTACTACCGTGATTTCTTTTGTGTTATTATCTCTAACAATTTGTTTGATAAAATCTGTGTGGCTAGGATCTGTCAACAATATTGGTTGATTATTTTTGTGTGCCAATGGGCCTACTGACAATGCGTCTGGATAGTTTCTTCCGTCTGCTAATACGAATTTTTCAAGATTTCCGAATTCTTTTGCTATTATCAAGGCTGTTTCGTATCTGTCAGCTCCTGCTAATCTTCTCGCATTTTCTAAGCCTTTTATGTTTACTGATTTTTCTCCACCAAAAATTAAGGCGACCTTGTCCTTTGTGATTCCTTTTGGTAAATTATGTCCATCTGTCAAAATAATTGGCAAATTTTCTTTTGTGGAAAGTGGTGTTGCACACAATGCATCTGCAAAGTTCAATCCACTTGCAAGTGCAACTTTTCCATTGGGATTTACGTGTTTGTACACTTCAACTGATGTTTCAAATCTGTCTTTTCCTGCTAATCTTTTAACATTTTTAAGGCCTTTAATATTTACAGATTTTTCTCCACCTACTATGATTACTTCTTCTGGTTTCAGTCTTGTAATCTCGTCTTTAATGACTTGTGGAAGTTTTTCTTTTTGTGTCAATAATACCGGTGCGTTTTCCTTGTTTGCAAGGCTTCCTGCAACCAAACTATCTGCAAAATTTTCTCCACTAGCAAGTACAACTGTTTTTATATGATTCGGGAATGTTTGTTGGCTGATTTTTGCTGATGTTTTGTATCGGTCAACGCCTTTAATTGTGTCAACATTGATTTTGTTTTGTTCTTCTGCGAGAACTGGTGTGAATGAGCTCATTACCATGCTCGCTGTAAGAATTACTCCTAAGATTTTTTTCATATTACCTCCTATTTTTCATACATGTTTTATTATATATGGAAGAATCCCCATTTACTAGATATTATTTATTGGAATTTTTTATAAATAGATTACTCTTTCATGTTTTTATCTATAAGTGGTATAATTGTATAAATGATTTCTAGGAGGGAAAAATGAAATTAACTACTAAAGATTTGACAAAAATCGGTGTGTTTGGCGCTTTGACGATTGTTCTTGGGCTTACTCCTTTGGGTATGATTCCGATTGGACCTGTTAGGGTGACTACACTACATATTCCAACTATTGTTGCTGCTTTGGTTGCAGGTCCTTGGGTTAGTTTGTTCGTGGGATTGTTGTTCGGTTTGTTTTCATTGGTAAATAATATTATTGCGCCGACAATTCTTTCATTTATGTTTTATAATCCAT
Organism: Finegoldia magna ATCC 29328; assembly: GCF_000010185.1. NCBI lineage: Bacteria > Bacillati > Bacillota > Tissierellia > Tissierellales > Peptoniphilaceae > Finegoldia > Finegoldia magna. The sequence continues at coordinate 1,658,400 of NC_010376.1, forward strand.
TGGTTTCTGTTTTACCAAGAGTTTTGATAGCTGTGGTAACTTATCAAGTTTACAAGAAATTAAAAGACAAAAACGATGTGATTCGCTACGGAATTCCAGCGATTTGCGGAAGTATAATGAACACTGTTGGTGTTTTGGGAATGGCGTTTATTTGTCATGCAAAACAAATCGAAGCTGTTATGCATATCAAAGCACAATATTTTCTCGGAGGACTTGTCGCTACGAATATGCCTTTCGAAATTGTTTTATCGTTTGTGTTGGCAATTTTGATTGCAAAAAGTGTAAACAAGCACAAATAATTCAATTAAAAAATCCACAAGAATTTATGATAAATCCATAAAATCTTGTGGATAATTTTTTTGTTTTAATCTTCGTAATCGTCACTGATGTTGCATGAGCCCAAAAATTTTCTTCTGATATCTTGTCCAGTTTTTGTTCCTGCAACTCCGCCCATTCCTGTTTCTCTCAATGATGGTGGAAGAGTTTTTCCAACTTTTCTCATTGCTTGGCACACTTCTTCGAATGGAACGATACTTGTGATTCCTGCTAATGCCATGTCTGCACTGATCATTGCATTTGTAACACCCATTGCATTTCTAAATGTGCAAGGATATTCTACAAGTCCTGCGATTGGGTCGCATACAAGTCCCAATACGTGTAGGATTGCAAATGATGCTCCGTGGAATACTTGTTCAATGGAGCCTCCTCTTAAAAATATCATCGCCCCTGCTGCCATTGCTGCTGCAGAACCTGTTTCTGCTTGGCAACCACCGTCAGCGCCGGAAAATGTTGCGTATTTTCCCAATAATTGTCCAACTCCGATTGCGACTAACATTGCATCGATAAGTTGTTCGTGTGTGCAATTGTATCTTTGTTTAAAACTCATAAGAGCCGCTGGCAATATTCCTGCTGAACCTGCTGTAGGTGATGCTACGATTTTGCCCATTGCTGCACTGATTTCCAATGTTGAAAAAGCCATCGCCATTGCTTCTGCATTAAAATGTCCAACTATTGGTTCATTTTCATTTGCGTAAACGTGCATTTTGTGTGCGAATCCGTCGATCATATGTTGGTTAGTCACTGAAGGTGTTTCCAAGAAATCTGTCGCAGATTTTTCCATAACATCTAGCATGTGTGACAATTCATTTCTGATGAATTCTTCTGATTTGCCAGTTCTCTCATTTTCTATTTCTATAACGTATTCGTAAAAAGGTCTGTTGTCCTTTTTAACGGTATTGATTATTTCTAGTGATGTATCAAACATAAACTCTCCTTAATTTCGTTGAATATATTTTGTGAAAAGAAATCTCTTGTCTTTTAACAAATTTTCTGTCAAATCTTCGCCGATATTTTTGTCCAATTCAACAATCAAAGTTACGATTCCGTCGTGTTTCAATGTCTTCATTCCTTCGATGTTGTAACCATGTCTAGCTAAATTAGATGAAATATCCGCAATAATTCCTCTTACATCCACGTATTTCAATAAAATTGTAGGATAGCTTCCTGTAAATTGAACAGCGATTCCATTGATGTCAATAATCTCGATGTTTCCTCCACCGATTGACGATCCTATGATGTACATCGTTGTTCCATCTTCGTATGTAAATGTAATCTTCGCAGTGTTTGGATGCACATCTCCCAAGTCGGCTTCTCTGAAAACATAGTCGATTCCACGTTGTTTAGCTATCGCAAATGAATCTCTAAGTCTAATGTCGTCTGGTTCAATCCCCAATACACCAGCTAACAAAGCTCTGTCAGTACCGTGACCCTTGTAAGTTTTTGCAAATGATCCGTGAAGATCAAACTCAACTTTTTTGAACTTATTTCCAGCAATCATAAGAGCAGTCTTTGCAATTCTACATGCGCCTGCAGTGTGAGAGCTAGAAGGTCCAATCATTACAGGTCCCAAAATATCAAATATATTATATTCTCCCATAAAAACCCCCTAAGTAATTTCCGTAACAATTATATCACATCAAATTCACTGTATAAAGAAAATCAGGAAAATTTTCCCGCAAAAAAAGAGAGGCAATCGCCTCTCAAATTTTTAAAATTTTATTTTTTAATTACAAATTAATTTAGATTGAAAAATCCTGCTGGATCTGTCGTTTCATCTGCAAACCAAATATCAGCATAATTGCCGTTGATTGAAACTCCCATTACGCTAATTGTGTTCCAATGTTTTAGTCCTGTAATAACAGCATTGTGGCCTGAAGATCTCTTCCAAATATTAAGAGCTCTTGAAGCTCCATCTTCTCTTGTGAAATCACTCCATGCAGAAATTTCATATCCATCTACCTTGAAGTTTGTCAATTCTTTTGGTTTGTTCCACATACCTTCTTGGTGTTTGTGATCTTCTGTATACATTACAGGTGACCATTTTCCATTTTTTGACCAGCTATGAAGATTAGCTTCGATTCCTCTGTCATCCTTCCAACTATCGTCGTAGTATTTGTTTTGGTCGTTGTTGTGAGTTCTTGCAACGAATGTCAATGATTTAGAAATTTTTAGTGGTTTCAAACCTTTTGATTGACGGTATTCGTTTACCAATTTTGCTAATTCTTCTTCTCTTACTGAAAGAGGTGTATTAATGTCGAAGTTAGAAAGGTCGGTATCTTTTACTCTTTTTGATTGTTCTGTAGGTTTCTTTTCTGGCTTCTTTTCTGGCTTAGCTTGATCAGCAGGTTTTGTTTCTGGTTTGTATGTGCCAGTTAATTTTTGATATTGTGTTTTGGAAACTGAATTTTCTCCACCAACTATAGTAACATTTTTGATTTTTGCCTTGTCGATATATGATTTTATGCTGTCGATTGCAGAATCATCTGACAATAAAATTCCTGTGTTCATTTTAACTGCAAGTGGTGCTGCAGACAACGCATCTGGATAATCTCTTCCATCAGCGATAACAGCCTTTTCAGTTTTGCCGATTTGTTTCAAAACTTCGATTGAAGTGTCGTTTCTGTTCTTTCCAGAAATTCTATCTACATTATCCAATCCTTTTATATTTACTGAATTTTTACCACCAATTATAGTGCTAACTTTTTTTGCATCAATACCTTTTGGTAATTTTTTTCCGTTAGTTAGTACAAGAGTTTTGTTTTTTGAAATAGCAAAAGGAGCTGCTGACAATGCGTCGGCAAAGTTTTGTCCATTGGCCAATACAATATTCTTTGATTTTAATTCTTCTGCTACTTTTGTTGATGTTTCGTATCTGTCATCTCCAGAAATTCTAGTGATTTTTCTACCTTTAGTTTTAAGTGTTTTTTCTACTCTTTCAGATACAGATCCCTTACCACCTATAATAATGACTTCTTTTGCTCCAAGTCTGTCGATTTCTTTTTGTAAAGCAGAAGAAGCCTTTGATTTTTCAGTCAATAAAACTGGTGCTTGATTAGCAAAGTTTCCTGCTGTCAATGCATCGGCGAATTTTTCTCCGCTAACTACGACAACTTTGTCGCTTTTTTCAAAAGCATGCTTGCTGATTGCTATTGATGTTTCATATCTGTTGTTTCCTTTAATTCTTTCAACATCCACACCTTTATCTGCAAATGATACTTGTGGAACAATATTTGCTAGCATAACTGTGGCTAACATCAAACCTAAAATTTTTTTGTTTTTCATAAATTTTCTCCTTCTACAACTAATATTCTATCCCTTTTAATTAGGATACTGTTTTAGTTTTTACAGTTATATTATACCCCATAAAAGTATAAAGTTAAATCTTTTTTTTGATATTATACCCTAGCGAAATAGTATGTATTAGTAAACAGAAATTTCATTAGTGATATTCGTGCATGAAGTTTGCTAATATTATTTTATAAATAAAAAAATGGTCCCTATAAGAGACCATTTATTATCTTACTACTACTGCCATTTGTCTTGACAAATAATTTTCCGATACTTCGCTATATGATTTTGTGATTTCGTTTGAGTACCAAGGATCTGCCAAGTAGAATCTGTTTGATTTCGGATCGTAGCCGTTGATGCAAATTCCGTGGTTGTTTGCGAAAAATCTCTTTCCGTAAACATTTGTTGACCATCTTGGTTTTTCCCATCTCAATGTTCCGTAGTACATGATTGTATTTCCATTTTGAAGTTCAGCCAAAATATCTCTCATATTTGAACCAGAAATATTTTCTGCTTTACCATTTGCAAATTTGTTTGCAAACTTAGTCATTGGTTCTGGATTCATATATGTCGCCATAACTCTTGTATGATAATATTCATCCCAAACGTATGGATTCTTTGAGAAACCTTTGTCGTTGTCGTTAGTGTTCATTGGAAGTTGATTCAAAAATTCGTTGTATGTGTAATCAAGCGCATAGCCTTTTGCTTGCAATGCGTGATACATCGCAGTTGGTTCGCAACCAATTGGAGCAGCTTTTTGTTTAATTCCACGTTGTGATTTTGGTGTGATTTGGTTCATTATATTTGGAACTTTTATATGAACTGTAGAAAAATCTTGTGGATTGTAATATTTGAATCCTTCTGGTCTAACCCAACCGTTAATTCCATTAAATGACAAATTAACCCATTTATCTTCAATTTTTACAACTTTCAAAATCTTGTTTACTGCAACATCGATTACTTTTTTTGCTGCATCTTTCATTTCTGTCAACAAAGAAACTGCTTTGTTATTAACAACGTAATCTTTTAATCTGAATAAATTTCTATCTGTGTTGTAAACTTTGATTAATTCTTTTTTTAATAAAACATTTTTAATATTTGTGAAGCAATCATCTGAAATAGAATTTTTGCCGCCAAATACGTAAGATTTTTCTCCTACATTCAAATTCTTCAAATAATTTTCGTGTGTTTGAGTTTTGTTAGAAGAATTTGCTTCTTGTTCCAATTGAATATTATTTCTTGGAACCAAGACAATTGGAGCGTCTATTTTTTGGCTAACTGGAGCTGCTGCTAATGCATCTGCATAGACTTCTCCTGTTGTAAATATAGCTTTTTTGGCTTTTGGATAAGCGATTTTGGATACTTCAACGCTTGTTTTGTATCTGTCAGCTCCTGCAATTCTTGTAGATTTCAAATTAAGAATGCTGTCGATTTCTGCTTTTACAGAATCGCTAATGCTGTTAGTTCCACCTACGATATAACTTTTTAAAATTTTCGTCTTATCGATTGAAGATAAATACTCTTTGATTGATGTAGGTAGTGTGTTTTTTTGAACTAAAAGGATTGGAGATTTTGTTTTGTTTGCAAGTCCAACCGAACTCAAACTGTCTGCGTAATTTTCTCCACTAGCAAACACCAAAGTGTCCGCATCTTTCTTGTTCTTTGCAAGTTTTGCGTTGACAGCGTATCTGTCATGTCCGTCGATTCTTTCAACTTCGATTCCCATTTTTTTCAAAAATTCTTCAACATCTTTGCTGATTGTCTTTTCGCCACCAATGATGTGAACTTTTTTGATGTTTCTGTTCTTAAGTTGTTCTCTAGTCTTTTCGTTTAGCTTTGAACCTTCAGTGTACAAAATCGGCATCTTACCGTCAGTGATGTTGCCAGAGCTTATAGCATCTGCGAACACTTCGCTTGATGTAAGTACAACTTCTTGTGTCTTTTCGAAAAACTCATCGTGAATCTTGTTTGCAGATTCAAATCTGTCTAATCCTTCGACTCTTTCAGCTACGTTTTCTTCCGTAAGAACTTCCTTTTGTTGTTCTTTTTCATCTTGTGATTGTTCTTTTTTGTTTTCTTTTTGGTTTTCTTTTTGATTGGCTTTTTCTGTAGAATTTTCTTGTTTTGAATTGTTTTCAGGATTAACTTGTCCGTCATTTACTTCAACTTTTGGTGAATTAATTTCTTCTTCGGCGTAACTAATTCCTGTTGTCATTGAAAACGCTAACAATAAAGCTATCAATAATTTCTTTTTATTCATACCTTCCTCCTTAACAAAAATTATACCATATATCGAGGAAGTAATATAATTTTCTATACGTAAAATTCCGCTTGTGCATCCCACAATTTTTTGTACATTCCATTCTTGGAAATCAAGCTATCGTGATCTCCAGTTTCAGCAATTTCTCCCTTGTCAAACACGATAATTTTATCGGAGAATTTGCAACTAGATAACCTGTGAGATATAAAAATCGCCGTTCTATCTTTGATTATTTCTCCCAATTTCTCGTAAATTTCCGCCTCACTTATAGGATCCAAGCTCGCTGTCGGTTCATCCAAAATCAAGAACGGACTGTCTTGATACAATGCTCTTGCAATGGCGATTTTTTGTTCTTGACCTTTGGAAACGCTGATTCCATTTTCGTCAATATCTTTGTAGAGATAAGTGTCTAACCCTTTGTCCCATTTTCGAACATCGTCGTACATTCCAACATCTTTAAGTGATTGAACTACTTTTTCTTCGTCGTAATCCATTCCTGAAGCGATATTTTGTGCCAATGGATATGCGAACAAATTAAAATCTTGAAATACAACTGAGAATATTTTCAAATACTCATCGTATCTGTATTTTTTGATGTCAATTCCATTCAACAAGATTTCCCCTTCAGTAACATCGTAAAATCTAATCAACAACTTCACAAAAGTAGTCTTGCCACAACCGTTTTGCCCTACAATCGCCAATTTTTTCCCAAGGTCGAATTTCAAATTGATATTTTTCAATACCCAATTGTCAGTTCCAGGATATTTGAAGCTGACATTTTTGAATTCGACTTCGTATTTTTTGTCGGTTCTTTTTTCCGTAGTCAAACTTCCATTGTAAAATTCCGATTTTTTGTGCAAATAATCCATCATAAGTTCTGCATACGGAGTGTTTGTCTTGTACATTGCAACGCCTTCCAAGAACTTCGACAAATTACTTGTAAAATTTATCAAACTTCCCAAATATTGGCTGAGCATTCCGATTGAAATAGCTCCGAGCAATGATTTGGATACTACGACAAGATAAATCAACAAAACTTGTAATTTCGAGAAAAATTCGCTGAGTATTTTGTAAGTGACACCTTCTGTCGACATAATTCTATCGAAAAATCCACCAGGATTGAAAATCCCACATTCATTGATCATATTAGATGCGAGATTATATTGACGATACATTCTCGTATCCAGCATTCTGCTTTTGTCTTTCATTTCCCAGCAATAAAATGTGAACACTCGATTTCCGAATTTTCCTTGTTCAGCTATTTTGTTCCAAATTTCAAATTCTTTTGCGTTGAATTTCTGTGAAATCCATGATAAAAATACAACCACTACAATCAACAAAACATTTATCCAAGCACTATTCAGAAACGAAAAACTTTCTGGTGCGTTCCATTTTGTCACTAAAAATTGATACGACAACACCAAACTACCTATCATAGCCAATAAAGATTCCAATATCATATCGTAGGCGTACATCACTCTTATAATTCCAAACTCGCCGATGTGTGTATTTTGTTCTATATTCGATTTTTGTCCGATAATATCAGTGTCTTGGGATTGTTTGTAATCCAATTCGTTGAATTTTTCGGATAAAATATGAACAAATATCTCGTATTTCTTGTCCTTGTATGTGTTTTGGATTTTGTTGGTCAAGGCAAGAATAATTTGAACGAAAAACACTGACAACAACGCAATTACTGCCCATTTACCTACAAATTGTACAGGCATCTTATTGACGATTCCGTCTATCATTCTAGCAGATGCGTAAATGCTAATTAAAGGAAAAATTGCCGAGAATAAACAGTTAAGAGTGTAGCTGATGATTAATTTTTTGTAATTTTTCCACAAAACACTCCAAGTATCTTTGAATAGTTTAAGATTCTTTTGCATTGTAGTCCTCCCTGTAATATTTCGCTTGAGTGTCGAACAAATACTTGTACGTTCCGCCTTTTTCCATCAATTCTTCGTGAGTTCCACGCTCTTCAATTCCCTTATTTCCAATCAACAAAATGTAATCGCAAAATCTCGTCGAAGCCATTCTATGAGAAATAAAAATCGACGTGTGGTTTTTAGTTAGTTCGTTGTATTTGTTGTACAAATCTCTTTCTGCTAATGGATCAAGAGCTGCCGTCGGCTCATCCAATATCAAAAACTTAGAATTTCTGTACAAAGCTCTTGCAAGAAGTAGCTTTTGTGTTTCCCCACCTGATAAGACCGGTGAATCTTGGTAGATATATTTTTCAATCGTGTTGAATACACCATTCGGAAATTCCTTAACCTTGTCGTAAAGGCCTGCCAATTTCAACACTTCTTCTACGCCTTCCACATCATCTGTGGATTTTGATTGCGTTACATTCATGTAAATAGTTTCCGGCAATATCGAATAATCTTGGAACACCGCAGAGAAAATCTCGTAATATTTTCTTCTGTTGAGTTCTCTCAAATCAATTCCATTGACAAGCACACGACCCTCTGTTGGATCCAAAAATCCTATCAAAAGTTTAATCAAAGTAGTTTTCCCCGATCCATTGAGTCCAACTACAGCCACCTTTTCTTGTGGGTTGACTTGGAAGTTCACATTCTTCAATACATATTCGTCACTACCAGGATATTTATATCCCACATTTTCGAATTTTATCGTAATATCATCATCTGGATTTAATTCGATTCCGCCATCCTTTTTGAACTTTTCTTCCAAATCTACAAACTCTCTTACAGTTGCGATGTCCTTCGCTTCCATATAAAGCACACTGAAAAAATTGAACAATCTTTGAACATCGTATCCGAATTTTGTTTGTGCAGAAAAAGCCAACAAGAACATACTTGCATCAATCTTGCCATTGACTGCAAAATTTATTAAATAATAATATGTAACGGAATTTCTCAAAAGGTTGAACACGCAATCCAAGAAATCTGCCATCAACATTTTGTTGCCCATCTTGTTCATGAAATCATCGTACAAGACAAAAACGCTGTCGTAAATATCTTCCAGCCAATTTCCAAGCCCAAACATTCTGATATCCTTGGCGTGTTTGTGGCTACTAACTGAATTAATATAGTTGAATTCTTTTTCAAACTTAGCTTGTGTTTTTCTGTTATCGTACTTCCATTGTTTAAGTTTTTTTGAATACAGAAAACTAATCAAACTGGCGATAATCGACACCAAAATTATGAAAATAGGAAGCCTTGCAAGTAAAATCAAATACACACTCGTGCTGATTAGTAAGTATAAAATATCTTTCATCGTAAGCCAGATATGTTCTGTAGCTTTGTCATTTCCTTCAAGATTTACGTTCGCTTTTTCGGATAAATCTAACACATTCTTGTCCAATGTCATCTCGTAATCCATCGACAAGAATTTTTCGATACATTGATTTAACATCAAAGTTCGAATGTAGATTTTTTTCGGCAAGATTCTCAAATCCAACGACTCTTTTGTCGCAGAACAGATGAAAATCAAAACCGCAAACACAACAACAGTAAGCATAATCGTTGTGAAATCTTGTGAATTTTCAACCATTTTGATAATTTGTGGAGTAAAGTACAACTGTAAAATATCAATTCCAGCAGTCGTGATAGCCATAATTATCAGAATGAAAATCAAACTTTTTTGGTTGTTCCACGCAAGATTGAACATAAATTTAATATTATCATTTGTAGAATATTTTTTCTTCATAACTACCTCCCAATAATATATTAACCGAAATATTCTCGTATTTACGTTTTAGGGATAAGCACATCAAAAACAGGGATGACTATATCAAAATCTCCGTCGTAAAAGCATTGTCCTCTGAATTTCTGTTGATGTAGCCATCGTATTTGTCGACGATTTCATCGATACTAATAAGTCCCAGGCCTCTGTTCTCGCCCTTTGTCGATTTAAAAATTCTGCCAAACTTCTCCTGCTTTTCGCTACTTGTCTTGTTAGTAAATGAAATGTACAATTTATTGCCCTTCATATCCATGTAAAGCCTGATAAATCTGTCCTCTTCCGGCAAATTTCTAACCGATTCAATCGCATTATCGAACAAATTCCCGATAATCGTCGCCAAATCGATATCTTTTATATCCAAAATATTCGAAATCTTGCAGTCGGCGATGCATTTTATGTTTTCATTAGTCGCCATAGTAATCTTGGAATTCAAAATAGCATCCGCCATCCTATTTCCAGTCCTAATCACAGGTGCGATTGAATGCAAATTCTCATCCAAATTATCCAAGTAGTTCTTGATAGATTCCATATCATTTTCAGCCACAAAAGAGCGCAAAGTTTGCAAGTGGTTTCTGTAATTGTGGCGAAATTTTCTGATATCACGATACATATTCTCCACTTCTTGATAATGAGTGTTCAACAGTTGTTGTTGGTATTCAAAAATATCTTTTTTTGAAAACAAAATCCAAATTTTACTTAAAAATCTCATATCTCACCTAATAAAACTCAATAATTTTTCTGTTAAGCTCGTTGAACTTCGCATTTGACAACAAAAATTTGCTATCATCTTCCAACAAAACATAATCCTTCTTTGTTTCTGCGATTTTTTCAATATTAATAATTTCCGAACGACTCACCTTGAAAAATCTGTCATCCAACATATCCAATAGTTGTGTCAACGTCATCCTAATTCTGTAACTTTTATTTTGCGCGAAAATATCCACGTAATTTTTGTCCGAAATACAACTGAAGATATCCTTCAACAAAATCTTCGTATTAATCCCGTCGTCCTTTACGATAATGAACTTTTCCTTGTTGTTCATTTGATTAGTCGCCTTATCCAAAAGCTCGAAAAGTTTCTCTTTTTTTATAGGCTTAATCAAAAAATTCAAAGCATTGACATCATATCCGTATCCGATATATTCTGGATAACCGCTGATGAAAATAATCTGAATATCGGAATTTTTTTCACGAATTCTCTTGGATAATTCAACGCCATTAATTTTTTTCATCTCGACATCCAACAACAAAATATCTATCAAATCATTTTCATCGTAATTGAATATGAAATTTTCCCCCGATGAAAAAAGTTCAGTTTTCAAATCGATTTTGTTGATATCTGCCCATTCTTCGCAGTATTTCTTATACAAATTTCTTATATTTTCTTCGTCATCTACGATTGCAATATTCATAACACACCTCTGTCTTATTTTATCACAACAAATAATTTTCCAATAAAAAAAGCTACTGACAACTTGTGCCAATAGCTAATAATTATTTTTCTCGTAAAAATTCCAACAATTCGTCCTTTATTTTCTCATCATGTAGTGCAAAATCAACCGTAGCCTTCACAAACCCAAGCTTGTTACCGACATCGTATCTCTTGCCAATAAAATCATACGCAATCATCTTGCGTTTTTCTGCAAGCTTGTTCAAAGCATCAGTCAATTGAATTTCATTGTTCTTGCCGGGTTTCGTTTCATGAAGAATCGGAAAAATATCCGGCGTTACAATGTATCTTCCAAGAATTGCCAAGTTAGTTGTAGCCTCTTCACGGCTTGGTTTTTCCACCAACGACTCAACCTCAGTAATTCTATCCGAAGTCTTCACACCATTCACAATCCCGTACTTGTCTACATCTTCCCACGAAACTTCTTGCACACCCAAAATCGGTGATTCTTCCCTCTCGTAAATATCAGCCATTTGTTTGATGCAAGGAAGTTCATCAGAAGTATTGTAAATAATATCATCTCCCAACAAAATCGCAAAAGGCTCATCACCAACAAAACTTTCTGCGTATTTTATCGCATCGCCAAGCCCGTTTTTCTTTTTCTGCCTAATCGTGTAGATGTTCGCCATCTTCGAAAGCTCGTGAATTTCTCCTGATATCTCCGAAGACTTCTTGTTCAATTCGTATTCCAATTCGAAATTCACATCAAAATAATCCTCGATAGATCCCTTATCCTTGCTTATAATAATCAAAATATCCGTAATTCCAGAATCCACAACCTCCTTTACAATATGATGCAAAGTTGGTTTATCGTAGATTGGAAGCATTTCCTTCGGAACAGATTTCGATGCAGGAAGCATCCTCGTACCAAAACCCGCCGCAGGAATAACCGCTTTTCTTATCTTCATTGTCGCTCCTCGTGTTAAAATTTTACGCCATAAATCATTTGTCTCTAATAATATTGTAACAAGAAATGTTGATTTTTGCTATAAGGGGGGGTGGTCGCAAGATTTTGAAGTCGCATGTGCTATCAAAAAGTGCAAAACCGATTTGCAAGCTCCATCTTTTTATTTTTGCTGTGAAAATTTTAAAAGCTTGTCCATGAAATAAAAGCAGATTACTGAATTTGCTAAGAATATCGTCTGGAGAAAATAATCAAAAATCCAAGCGAAATGACCCGTAAAAATCTCACTCGTGCCAGCCGAAGGCGCACTTGAGATTTTAGGGACATGAGCGTGAGGATTTTTTTATTTTCGTAAGCCAGATATTCGTGCAAATCAGTTTTTCTGCTTTTCTATTAATATATATAGTGTGGGCAATTTTCTCCCTCGTTATGCAACTTGCCTATTTTTTGTTATGGTAACGGAAATAAAGTCGCGGCACAAGGATACGGAATAAAAGTCGTAACACGCATCGTCTGGCTTACGAAAATTGGCAAATTCTAATCTCGAAATTCTAAAATCTCAAACTCGTGCTACGCACTCAGACAATGAGATTTTTTAACGAATTTCTTCGATTGAATTTGGCACAATTTTCTCCAGATGACTCGCTTAGTTACGAGCTTTTATTATGAGTGCTACATTTTAAAAAAATAGGCAAGACCTGTGATCTTACCTATTTCCTCAAAATCTATTTCTTTTTAATTCCCAATTCACCATCTACATTTGTGATAACGACAGTGTCTTTGTCAGTTACAGTTCCTTTTATCAATTCACGTCCAAGTTTTGTTTCGACGTTGGATTCGATAAATCTCTTAACAGGTCTTGCACCGTACAACACATCGTATGCTTTGTCGATAATCAAATCTTCTGCAGATTCGTCGATTTCGATAGTGATTTGTCTGTCTTCCAATTGTTTTTGCAACAATGAAACTTGTTTTTCAATAATCTTGTAGATGTCATCTTTTGTCAAAGGTTTGAACATTACGATATCGTCAATTCTGTTCAAAAATTCTGGTTTGAATCTGGATTTCAATTCGTCCATTACAGAATTTCTGCTTTCATCAGAAATATTTCCGTTGTCGTCAATTCCTTCAATCAAATCCATCGAGCCAATGTTACTTGTCATGATGATGATTGTGTTTTTGAAATCGACAGTTCTACCTTTGTTGTCTGTCAAACGTCCGTCATCCAAAACTTGCAACAAAATGTTGAACACATCTGGATGCGCTTTTTCGATTTCGTCGAACAAAATCACTGAGTATGGTTTTCTTCTGACAGCTTCAGTTAGTTGACCACCTTCATCATATCCAACATATCCTGGAGGAGCTCCGACAAGTCTACTTACTGCGTGTTTTTCCATATATTCTGACATATCGATACGAATCAAATTCTTTTCGTCATCAAACATATTTTCAGTCAACGCTTTTGCAAGTTCTGTCTTACCAACACCAGTTGGTCCAAGGAATATAAACGAACCGATTGGTCTGTTGAGCGATTTCAAACCACTTCTAGCTCTGATGATTGCATCAGTCACAGCAGTTACAGCTTCATCTTGTCCCACAACTCTCTTGTGCAACAACTTGTCCATATTCAAAATCTTGTCACGTTCTGTTTCCACTAATTTTGTCACAGGAATTGATGTCCACTTGCTTACAACTTCTGCGATTTCATCTTCAGTTACGCTTTCTTTTATAATTGAACTGTCATCTTCGTCCATTTTCTTGTTCAATTCTTCAAGTTTGTTTTCAAGTTCGACTAATTTTCCGTATTTTAATTCAGACAATTTTTCAAAATCGTATTTTCTTTGAGCTTCTTCCATTTCGTGTTTTACAGCTTCTATTTCAGATTTTGTGTCCTTGATTTCGTCGACCTTGGATTTTTGTTGAGTCCATTCCATATACATCGCATCAAACTCGTTTTTAGTATCTTGCAATTCTTTTTCCAAATTTTCGAGTCTGATCTTGCTCATCTCATCGTCTTCTTTGTTCAAAGCAGCACGTTCGATTTCAAGTTGCAATATTTTTCTCTTAGTTTCGTCGATGCTTTCAGGCATAGAATCTATCTCAGTTCTAACCATCGCACTCGCTTCGTCCATCAAATCAATCGCCTTATCCGGCAAAAATCTGTCAGTAATATATCTGTCCGACAAAGTTGCCGCAGCGATTACAGCATTGTCAGTGATTTTGATTCCGTGATAAATCTCGTATTTGTCCTTGATACCACGCAATATCGAAATAGTGTCTTCAACTGAAGGCTCTTCTACCAAAACTTTTTGGAATCTTCTTTCCAATGCGCCATCTGTTTCGATGTATTTTCTGTATTCATCCAAAGTTGTAGCGCCGATTGTTCTTATTTCACCACGTGCAAGCATTGGCTTCAACAAGTTTGCTGCATCCATTGCACCTTCTGATTTGCCAGCTCCGACCAAAGTGTGAATTTCGTCGATAAACATAATGATTTTGCCATCAGAATCTGCAACTTCTTTCAACACAGCCTTCAATCTTTCTTCGAATTCTCCTCTAAATTTCGCACCGGCAATCAAACTTCCCATATCCAATGCAAAAATAGATTTGTTTCTCAAAGTTTCTGGAACATCGTCATTGACAATTCTAAGCGCCAAGCCTTCCACAATCGCAGTTTTACCAACACCAGGTTGACCAATCAACACAGGATTGTTCTTCGTTCTACGACTCAAAATCCTAACGCTGTGTCTGATTTCATCGTCACGACCGATAACTGGATCAAGCTTGCCTTCTTTTGCCAAATCAGTCAAATTACGACCGTATTTTGCCAACACATCAGTTGTATCTTCTGGATTATCAGAATCTACCTTTTGATTTCCTCTCAAATCCTTCAAATTAGATGTGAAGTTTTGTTTGTTGACATTAAAATCTTTCAACAAAACAGCACTAACAGTGTTTTTTTCTCCCAAAATACTCATAAAAATGTGTTCAACAGAAATGAAACTGTCTCCCATGGACTTTGCTTCGTCTTCTGCCTTCAACAAAATTCTTTGGAAAGCAGTGCTTGGGTACACACTAGATTGACTGTCGTTTTTTGGAAGAGAATCTATTTTTTGATTAAAAGCGCTCACGATTTTCTTGTAATCAGCGCCGATTTTTTGAATAGTCTTTGCAACTATTGAATCTGAATCAGACAATAACGCAAAACTCAAATGAACATCCGTAACTTCTGGATTTCCCAATTTTATCGCAGTATTTTGCGCATCTTGAATTGCTTGAACAGATTTTTGCGTGAATTTATTTAAATCCATAAACCTTACCCCCTAACATTATTCAGATAATTCGTATAATTGTTTATATAATTTTTCTTGTTCTTCATTTAATTTTGTAGGATTTACGATGGAAATTTCAAGATACAAATCACCTTTGACACCTTTCATATCCACGAATCCCTTATCTTTAATCCTAATTCTTTGATTAGCCTTGATATTTTTCGGAATCTTAACCTTGATTCTTTCGCCACTAATCGTTTCAACATTAATTGATTTTCCAAAATAAGCTTCCCATGGTTTAAGTTCAACCTTCTTGATGATATTGTGATCTTCAAGCTTGTTGTACACATCAACCAAGTTAATCTTCACGTAAATGTCCCCGTCAACGCCGAATTTTTCGCCCTTGACCTTAATCTTCTTGCCAGGCAAAATTCCTTTTGGAATTTTCAAATTCAAATTAATACTTTTATCTCCAATCATAAGTCCCAATCTTTTTTCTACACCATTGTAGATATCTGATAGGGAAACGGAAATGTCCGTGTCGTATCTTTGCCTTGGTTGAGATTTTCTTCCAGCGCCTTTGAATCCGCCGAAAATATCGGAAAATCCTCCGCCGCTACCTTGTCCACCCGAGAAAAACGCGTTGAAAAAGTCCGAGAATCCTCCGCCACTGCCACCAGTAGTGTAAGTGTACGAGCCAGAATTCTTGCCGAAACCACCGAATCCACCGAAGCCTCCAAAATCATACGCATTCGGATCGAAGTTTTGTCCGCCTTGGAAATTATAATTCGAGCCAAACATATCGTATTTTTTACGCTTATCCTCGTTACCCAAAACCTCATAAGCCTCGTTGATTTCCTTAAATTTTTCTTGTGATTTCTCATCGCCTTTATTTAAATCAGGGTGATATTTCTTGGCGAGTTTGCGGTATGCTTTTTTAATTTCTTGGGAGCTCGCCTTTTTATCCACCCCCAAAACTTTATAATAATCTTTATATTCCATAAAAAACCTCCCATTTTGTTTTTGACTTTCTTTGACCTTAATAATATTATACACCCTTACGAGTGCATAATCAATAATATTTTCAATCTTTGAAATTTCTTTGACTTTCAAATTTATTTCTTGACTTTCAAATTTATTTTTTGATTTTTATTTTGATTTGTATTTCAAAATTTTATTTTTCAATTAAATTTTACATCCAAATAGAATGATCCTTGCCCGATCCAATTTCGAAATGATATTTTACAATTCCCAAATCGACCTTCGCTGACGGAGCAAACCTCGCCTTCGCCTTCACCTTACCATCAACCAAAGTCAGCATAAATTTTTGTTGATTAATCGCAGTCGGAGCATTCAACGCACAATCCACACCATCCTTGAACCATTGTGGAGAGTCTTCATTCACATTTGACACTTGTTTGGGAAGTTTGCTCTTGCGACTGTAACCCCAATTTGCAGGAATACCGAACGCAATCACAATCACCAAATTTTCGTTTGGTTCTATGTATTTTTTAATATTCTTCTTATTATATGTAAGAGCAACCCAGCACGAACCCAAACCCAAATTCATAAGCTCCATCACAAGCTTCTCGCCGTAATATCCACAAACCTCGCTCAAATCATTGCCGACACCCTTCATAATCAGAAAATTATTCACATTCTCAAACTTCCCATACTTTGCAAGCTTCGAATTGAACCCTTCCTTGTCATCAAACACAGCCCTTATATTCAAATTCGATTCACGGTTAACCTCACAAACCTTCTCTTCGATAATCTTCTTCACAGAAGAATCAATCTCTTCATCAATGTATTTTCTAACAGAATGCCTCTTATTCATCAACTCTAAAATATTCACCATGTCCCCCTCATTAAAATATATATATTATAATATACCACAAATCGCACCAATTCATGCAAAATCTACAAATACAACACACCAGCTTATTAGAAAAAACTCCGTAAATTTTCCCAAATAAAAAATGGAATCGCAGCGATTCCATCTATATAAACCCACCCATTCCACACCCTACAATCAATACATCTTGCGCAAATTCTCCAACGCCTTACTTCTTGTATTGTAGAAAGTGGACTGTTTCATATTCAATTTTTGGCAAATCTCCCTCGCACTTTTTTCTCGAAGGAAATTCTCGTAAATAATCTTCTGTTGTTTCTCGGGAAGCTTGCGTACCCTCTCGTAAAGCTGTTTAATCTCCAACCTATCCTCAAAATCCTTTTCGATATTCTCATCAGATTCAATCAAATTCATTATTTCATCACCATCCTCATTCGTAAAATTAAGCGATGCAACACTTCTTCTCGGATTCTTCTTCAAATAGAAAAACCTCAACCTCTGCTTCAAATAATAATTGAACGGAACCTTCTTCGAAGCATCATACTCCATAATCGCATACATAATCTCGGTCTTGCCATCATCCACAAGCTCCTCAAAAATATCCGTCCTATCATAATAATTTTTGATACTGCTGATAATCAACGGCTCAAAAGCCTTGTAAATTCTCTTGTCATTTAAAATTTTCTTGTTCACAATATAATCTATCTCATCGTATTTCATGATTTCCATCTCCTTTTTTACAATTTTACAATCGATAAGAAAATTTTATAAATCAAGAATGAAACGAAAAACAACATCAAAACAAATAGTAACAGCATGAATTAACAAAAATTTTCACAAAAATCAATCTCCATTCCACAAAAAACAAATCAATTCATTGTGAAATTCAATTCAAAACACTTGTGTAGGAACGTATGTTCTATTATAATAAAATTATCATAAAATAAAAGGAGAATTTATGAAACAATTACAAGCAATCATTCCGATATACGTAGACAATATCGGCAATGCAGTCCAACTTTATTTTAATGATTTCACCACTACAAGTTATTGTTCATTGGATTGTTGTATCAAAAAAATCGCCCGCAACCAATTATTAGACATCACTGAAGCGAAAAAATTAATCAAAAAATCACTGAACATAACCAAAAATCCTCCTATTTGTTTTAAAAACGGAACCTACTGCATGATCAAAGTCAGAAAACCAATAACTAAAAACGATGGAAGCTACGGACTATTCAACATCGACTCCATCGAAACAATCGAAACAGGAAGCCTCACACTAAAAAGCAATGAGAAAATCGCAACACTTGAATCCAAGAAAAGCATCGAAGACAAAATTCAAAAAGCAAAACTCGCAAGACTCTTGATAGACGATTACACAACAAACTTGGACATACTCACCAAATAATAATCAAAAAAAACTGATACATCTCGTATCAGTTTTTCGCATTAAAAAATGGGACCAAAATTAGTCCCATTTTCTATATTAATCGTTCGTTATCCAAGATTAATTATTTACGTTTTTTAAGTGAAATGAAAGCACCTGCAACGCTTGACAATGAAGCTGCTGCTAATGTTACGATTTCAGCTTCGCTACCAGCTTTTGGTAATTTTTTCTTATTCTTCTTGTTTGGAGAATCAGTGTTTTCTTTTTCTTTTTTACCAGGTTTTTTAGCTTCTGGTTTTTTATCTTCACCAGGTTTTTTGTCTTCTGGTTTTTTGTCTTCGCCAGGTTTTTTGTCTTCGCCAGGTTTTTTATCTTCTTTACCAGGAGTTGATGGTTCATATGGTGCATATGGTCCTTCTGGAGTTGAAGGTTGTCTACCTGGTGTTGATGGTTTTTCTTCTGGTTTCTTTTCTTCTGGTTTCTTTTCTTCTGGTTTTTTATCTGTAATCTTTAATACATAATCCCAGTTTCCATCTGCTTTTTGTACAACTTCATAATCGTTATTTATTCCATCTGGATTTAATAAGTTATTTTTTAAAGCTTTCTTAGCTGCTTCTTCAGCTTCTTCTTTAGTTCTATAAGCAAATGGTGTTTGTCTATAGTATGGACTATCTTCTGGGATATTATCTTCTTCTCTCTCAGGATGTGAATCAGCATTAGATTTTACAACAGTATCAACTAAATTGTCTAATACAGCGCTATTTTTTGCTTTATCAATTTGATTTAAAATCATTGGATTAGTAATTCCAAGTCTTTCTAATTTTGCTCTTGCTGCTTTTTTCGCTGCTTCAAAATCTTTTTTAGCTTCTTCTTCTGTTGGTTTGTATTCATGATTAGTGAATTGGTTACTTGCTTCTTCTGCGTAAGTGCTAACTCCGCCACCAACTACAATTGCACCTGCAAGTGCAGCCATTAATAATTTCTTATTAAGTTTCATAATATTATGACAATGGAAACTTCCCTTTCGGGTGGAATTTGTCTCCTCCTTTTAAATTTTTTTTGCAAATCAATGCTATTTAAATCAAATTCGTTTCCAAGCAATTACATTGCCATTCCTTAATTCATATTATTTCCAATTATGTGGAAATAATTTCCCAATACTCTACTTGAACTATTCACTAAAAGTGTCCCGTTTTCATTATAAAAATGAAAATACGAGAACAAGCTAGGCTAGTTCACGGCCTGCTTATGTATTGTAGCTACTTTTATAAGTAGTTATAATTGTGTTAAATGATGAAAACATTATTAAGACAATGAAAAAAGGGTGATGGTTTTATTAACATAATTACCATTCACAATTATTTATATTATTCACCGTATATTCGTTAATATTTATCCATGATTTTACTGTTATTAAAATTTCTCATCACTTTAGTCTATCGACTTATGGTCATTATACTACATAATTTCAAATAATACAATGGATTTTTGAAAATCTTTTTGAGTATATATTTTATAGGATATTTATTCGTACAAAATCCAACTTTTTTGATTTTTCAATCAATGTATAGTTTGTTTTACTGGGTTTATAATCGTATATCGTGTGCCAGTAAAATATTGTTGCAATTATTTGTGTTTTTATTATTTTTCCGTTGAATTTTCCGTTAATTTCCACCGAAATTTTTACCAATTTATTTGTTTTGAGATATATTTTTATTTCACTTTTATTATATCACGTAACAATGGTTACAGAAATCCGCACTTATTATCTGTATAATATAATCAAACAAATGGAGGTATAATATGTCAAGATTTTTAGGAAAAATTCATTATATAATGTTCGATAAGATTAATTACGTTGATGAGATTACACGCAAGATGAGTGAGTTGTTGGATGAAAATGTTGTTTTGAAAAATATTGAACGTGGAGCGTTGGAGGATTTGATTGACACGGACAATATTCACGGATGGTTACAAGTGAGAGTATCAATTGTCGAGGATAATTTGGCGAGGGTTTTGAGTGAACTTAAACGTGAGGGAAAGCTTGAAGATGCTCTTAAAATCGCCTATGATTTTGGTGCGATGGAAAATTTCTCGGGCGATGCTTCTGATGCATTTCAATTTATGTCCGATAAATTCTTGGACGGTATGCCTTGTGATATGGCGAATTTGCCAGTGGAATCAAATGGTGGAGAGTTCCGTTGGATTAAGAGAATTGATGTGCATGAACAGTATTACATCTATGGAGAATCTTCTGAAGTTTACGATGAATTCCGAGGTGCGTGGATGAATGGTTTGTTGAGTGGTTGTGATTTGGAATACGTCGTGGAAGATGGAATTAATATTATAAGGTAGATTTGTGTGTTTTTGGGGTATAATTATATGTAAGATAGCAACAATTGTAGGAGGTATGTTATGTATATTAGAGAAGAAGTACTTAAAAACGCAAATAATAAGGATAAAGTTTCTGAAATTTTGGAAAATTATTTCAAAACAAATGCAAATTACGAAAACGAACACGATCGTGACGAACTTCGCCGCCGTGGCTTTGAAGAATTGAAGTTAATCGGAGAAATCCAAGTTTATCAATTGTTGATGAACTCAGATAACGATAGAACTACATTATAATCGCAATCCCTTGTCATGTGGCAAGGGATTTTTGTGTGTGATAAAGTATATTTTATTGAAAAGAGTTATAATGTATGTATGAAAACTTCAAGAAAAATATACGCAATGAATTTATTTTCCAATTTAATATTTTATGCGCCTGTTGCGTTGTTGGTTAGGACGAATAGAGGAATTAGCTTGTCGCAGTTTTTCGTGTTGCAGGCGATACTGTCTGTTACTTGCATGGTTTGTGAATTTCCTTTGGGTGTGTTGACCGATAAAATCGGGCTAAAAAAGTCAATAGTTCTCGCACAGTTTACTATGCTAACTGCAAGGATATTTTTACTGATATCCAATAATTTTATGCTTTTTGCGGTGGAAGCCTTGCTTGAAGGAATTGCTTTTGCATTGAATTCCGGAACAATAAGCGCCTACATATACAAGCTTTTCGGCGACGATAATTACAGTAATAATATTTCGAAGTTCTATAATTGGGGAACGATCGCTTTTATCGTATCAACCGTAATGTTTCCTTTTATTAATTCAAGATGGAACATTAATGCTTTGATTTGGGTAACAATAATTGCAAATGTAATCGCAACTGTGATTTCTATTTTTATTCCAGATGCCGACAATTCAATAGAAACTGAGGAACAATTTGATTTGTCAAAAACATTGAAACTATTGGTACACGATAAAACTTTTAGAGTAATCGTGTTAATCGTGTCGTTGTTTAATTTGTCATTTTTATTGATCAACTTTTTCTATGTAAAAGTCATAATTGACAATGGATATTCGGAAAACATAGTGTCGCCATTGATCCTAGCTTACTCGGGACTTCAACTTTCACAAACATTTATCATAAAATATCTAGGAGAACAAAAAGCATGGAACAAAGTTCGATTATTTTCAGTTATTGCATCATTGTTCTTTGCTGGATTATGTGTGATATCTGGAAAACCCGTAGTGTTGTTGATGATTATACTTCCAACAATCTTGTCGGTCTTGGGGATTTTCATCGAAAAAATCCAAAACAATTATATAGACACAATAGGCTTCAAAAATCACCGAGCAACCATGCTATCAGCATTTAGCTTCTTCGCTGATGTCTTCGAAGTAGTATTCTTGTTGGCAAACTCGTATATTTCTTCTTTCAATTACAAATACATCTTCGTGTTTATAGCCGCATCACTATTGTTGAGTGCAATTATGCTTAGAAATGATAATGCCGTAAAGTCTGTATCGTGATTTGTGAGGCTCGTAAGTATGATATAAATTATAATAATCCCTTGTCATGTGGCAAGGGATTTTTAGTTAGTTGTTGTTTGATCTTCGTGAGTTTTTCATCGCTTTTATAATATTAAGAAGTTTCAATCCGTCAGTTTGATTTACTTTCATATTTTCATATTCTTTTGGTAACAAACTAATCAAAGCCTTCCAGAAATTAATATAAAATGTGATAAATACGATGTTACGGTAAAAACTACTCACATCAGCGGAATGATTGATATCGTAGATAAAAGGAATCATGCATATAAACAAAATGATGTTAACAAGTGGTCCCTCCAAAAATACGATCAAATTTTTCTTGTAATACCAATCTTCATAATCATCATCAAAGTAACATACTCCGTCAGCTAGTGATAAACATATTTTAATTCTTTTAGATTTGAATATCTCCTTGCCTCTTCCTGTTTCGATTCTCCATTTTTTTGATTTGTATACTACTCTATAAGCAACAGCATGTCCTATCTCGTGCAGAATTTGTGAGACTTGGTAAACAAAATAAAATATTACGATTTTCATTAATAAGTTAAGCATTATAACCTCAATTATGTAAAATAAAAAACAAATCAGTCTTTAATTATTTCAATTATTCTTCTTCCGTCGCTAGGAACATCTCTTTTATAATAAATTGGCAACAAAGTCCAAAAAAGTTGCGCCATATTAAATCGCAATAAAAACTTTATTGATTCTTGAAAAAGATGTGAATATCCAGCTATCATTTTCCCTTCACTTATTAATAATGGAATTGTAACAATCAGTACTATTAAATTAAATAATGGTCCACCTAATGGAATCATTATTTTTTGTAATTTGCTCTTGCTATTATAATATTCCCCATCTAACTGTGGGAGTATTTTACCAACAACAATTATAGGTCTTATAATAAGTCTTTTAGTTTCAAATAAAACCTTACCAAGTCCCATATCTATTTTCCAATCTTTACATTTAAAGAAAATAATACACATTAAAATATGTCCCATTTCATGACAAAAAACAAGTACAATTATTATCAAGTATTTAATGATTAACTCAATCATCATCGTCTCCTCCTGAATATTTATGATTACGATTTCATTCTACCCTCCCCCACTATTTTTTGTCAAGTATTTTGTGAAAATATACTCATTTTGGAGTAGATGATGAGTTGTATATCCCTTGTCAGTGAAACAATCAGATTACTGCTTTTCCCAGAAACACACTTAACATTTTAATAAAAGCTCGTAACTAAGCGAGTCATCTGGAGTAAATTGCGTCAAATTCAATCGAAGAAATTCGTTATAAAATCTCATTGTTTGAGTGCGTAGCACGAGTTTGAGATTTTAGAATTTCGAGATTATAATTTGCCAATTTTCGTAAGTGAGATTCTGCGTGTTACGACTTTTATTCCGTATTTTTGTATAGATACAGATTTTATTTACTTGTCAGTGAAACAAAGCAGATTACTGCTTTTCCCAGAAACACACTTAGCATTCTAATAAAAGCTCGTAACTAAGCGAGTCATCTGGAGTAAATTGTGTCAAATTCAATCGAAGAAATTCGTTAAAAAATCTCATTGTTTGAGTGCGTAGCACGAGTTTGAGATTTTAGAATCTCGAGATTAGAATTTGCCAATTTTCGTAAGCCAGACGATGCGTGTTACGACTTTTATTCCGTAGTCTTGTGGGGCGATTTATTTTCGTAAGCAGATATTCGTGCAAATCAGTTTTCTGATTTACCTTAACTGAAACAATCGCTGCAATGTGCTTTCCAAATAAAAAATGGGATCGCAAGACCCCATTTCTATTTTTAAATTAGAATTTTATTTACGTTTCTTAATTGAAGTATACACACCAAGAACGCCTGCTAATGATGCGGTTGCTAATGTTAATACTTCTTGTTCAATACCAGCTTTTGGTAGTTTTTTCTTATCTGTTGTAGTTTTTACTGGTCTACTAACTTTGTTGTCTGAAGAAGTTTTATCTACTTTTTCTGATTTTCTAACTAAAGTTACTTTCTTCTTTTCTGCATTTTTCTTGAATTCTTCGGCTTTTTTCTTAGCTTCAGCTTTCATTTCTTCAGCTTTCTTTTCTTCCTCAGCCTTTTTCTTTGCTTCTTCTTCAGCTTTTTTCTTTGCTTCTTCTTCAGCCTTTTTCTTTGCTTCTTCTTCAGCCTTCTTCTTTTCTTCTTCGGCTTTTTTCTTCGCCTCTTCTTCAGCTTTCTTCTTTTCTTCTTCCTTTTGTTTTTCTGCCGAATTTTTCAAGCCATCTACTTTCTTTTCTTTTTCTTCTTGTTTCTTTTCTTCGGCAGTCTTTTCTTCTGTTTTTTCTTTTTTATCTGAACTAGTTGATTGTTCTGGTTTAATTTCCTTGAATTTTAATGTGTAGTGCCATTTGCCATCTTTTTCTTCTAGGTCAAATGCATTCTTCACTAATTCTGTTTCCAAGTCTTTCTTGGCTGCTTCTTCTGCTTTTTCTTTAGTATCAAAATCAGATTGAGGCTTTAATTGTTTGATTTTTTCTATTGCTTCATCAAAACGTCTCAACATTCCTATTGCATATTCAGTATTTAAAACTGCTGGTTTATCAAAGACCGCTCTTTCTTTTATTACTTCTATCTTTAACTTTTCTACTTCAGAAATTTTTCCTTGTTCTTTTAACTCAGAATCTTTTTCTAATTTTAATAATTCAGAATCTTTTTCTAATTTTTCTATAATTTTATCAACATTATTCAATATTTCATTTAAAACTTCTACAGAAACTTTTTCTTGTAGCATTTTCGCATTATTTGTATTGTCCGCTGTAGCATAAGTGCTAACTCCACTGCCAAGAACTAAAGTTCCTGCAAGCACCGCTACCAATAATTTTTTGTTAAATTTCATATTAATATGACAATGGAAACTTCCCTCAACGGGTGGAATTTGTCGCCTCCCTTCAACTTTTCAAATACATTTCAAATCCGTTTCCAAGCAATTTCTTGCCATTCCATTTACACAATCTACTCGTATTAGCCCAACAAGAAATATTCCTACCGAAATACTCCTCGTTAAAAACACAAAAAATTTGAATTTTTTTGTTAATATGTATACAAATTTTGGTTTGTCAAAAGTAGTTTTGCATACAACTATTTATATTGATATTTTTATTATACTATATGATTTTAGGTAATACAATATATTCTTAATATTTCAACAATTTTTTCGATTTTTTCCTCTTTCTCCCCTGTTAAAAAGATTTTTTATTCCGTACCCTCGTGTAGCGACAAATTCTCTTTTCTTGTCAGCGAAACAATCAGATTACTGCTTTTGCTAAGAATATCGTCTGGAGAAAATAATTAAAAATCCAAGCGAAGTGACCCGTCAAAAATCTCACTCGTGCCAGTCGCAGACGCACTTGAGATTTTAGGGTCACAAGCGTGAGGATTTTTTTATTTTCGTAAGCCTGATGTTCGTGCAAAACAGTTTTCTGATTTTTTCAGAGCAGAAACTGTCTTGATTTTGCCATAAGCCAGGCGAGCGTGTTACGACTTTTATTCCGTATCCTCGTGTAGCGGCAAATTCCCTCGTCAGTGAAACAAAATCAGATTACTGCTTTTGCTAAGAATATCGTCTGGAGAAAATAATTAAAAATCCAAGCGAAGTGACCCGTCAAAAATCTCACTCGTGCCAGTCGCAGACGCACTTGAGATTTTAGGGGCATGAGCGTAAGGATTTTTTTATTTTCGTAAGCCAGATATTCGTGCAAAACAGTTTTCTGATTTTACTATAAACCGAAACAGTCTCGGCATTCAATTTTCCTCAAAAAAATAGACCCTATCAAAGGGTCTATCGTGTGTGTATTATGCGTGCAATTCCACTGTGTCTTCGTGGTATTTTGCTGGTAAGCTTGATTTTTCTTTGTTCATTCCAATGAAGAACTTAACGTTAGCTTCTTTTGATAAAACTTCCAAGTTTTCTAGGAATTCTTCTAATTGTTGTTCTGTCATGTCAACGATTGAGTAAATTCCGTCTACGTAAATTGTTTCGATATCGAAATCTCTTGACATAATCCCTGCCAAAAATCCATACAAACTTTCTGGACTTGAGATGTGGAATGTCGATGCATCTATAAGTCTTACTGAGTGATCAAGTGTAAAGATGTGCTTGTCATCAGAGTCTATAAATATTATGTTACCGTTATTGTTTTTCTTTTCGTCGTTGGCCTTGTCGATCAACCATTTTGTTTTTCCACTGCCTTTAGGACCTACTACAAATTTAACCATTATTATCATCCTTTCTTAAACCATTTTAAAAAGTTTAATTTACTTTATATTATTATACCCATTTTTTCGTCAAAATTATCACCTTGGAAAATATTTTCACGTTCCATTTTCTCGATTATCATATCTTGTATCTTCCAGTGACTTGTATTCCAGTTGCAAAACACAGAATCTTCTTCGGGCATTCTGCCGACTAATCGCTGAATTAGGATATCCTTATCCAAATATTTCAAGAATTCGCAAACTTCATTTACATATTCGTCCAATGATTTGAGCTGCACTTTTCCTTCTTTATACCATTTAGCAAGTATCGTGTATTTGGGAATGTATAGTGAATGTATTTTGCATTCGTCAACTTTTAATACCGATAAAAGCTTCGCAGTTTCTCTGACATCGTCCATGTCATCCCATGGAAGTGCGAGTATTACATGCGTGCAAATTCTAAATCCGTATTTTTTTATCATCAAACAAGCGCGAATGAAATCTGCAACTGTGTGTTGTCTATTGATTATCTTCAAAGTTTTGTTGTTAGATGTTTGAAGCCCAAGCTCTATGATAATGTCGACGTGTTTTTCTTGTTGAAGTTGTTTCAGTATTTCCAAATGTTCAATTACAATGCAATCCGGTCTTGTAGATACGCTGATTGCAACGACATCTTCCACCACTGCTTCGTTGACGTATTTTCGAAACAATTCAAGTGGCATATATGTGTTGGAATAATTTTGAAAATACGATATAAATTTGTGGGCGTTGTATTTGTTTTCGATGGTTTGTTTGTCTTTTTCCAATTGCTCACGAATAGAAAGGTGTTTTTCTTTGTTCTCGAAGCTGCCACCTTCTTCGTGACAATATATGCAACCACCATGTCCCAACCTTCCGTCTCTGTTGGGACAAGTTAAATCCAGTTTTATTGGAAGTTTGTAGACTTTTTCTCCGTAATGTTCTTTTAGATATTTGCTGTAAATGTTATATCTATCAGTCATTTAGATTTTCTCGTACGAAATCCAACACTTCTTGTGGGTTCTCGTCTGGTTTTACTTTTCTGAATTCTTTGACCAAATTCATATCCTTGTCAAATACAAATGTGCTTCTTTCAGTTTTTGTAACTTCTTTGCCGTACATTTTGCCCTTGTACACACAGCCAAAATTGTTCAAGAATATTCTTTCTGGATCGGATATCAATTCTTGTTTTAGTCCTTGTTTTTTTCTGAAATTTTCGTGTGTTTTTTCAGAGTCCTTGCTAATTCCTACAACTTCTGTGTTAAGCTTTTGAAATTCGTCGTAAACTTCGGAAAATCCGTCCGCCTCAATTGTACAGCCACTTGTGTTGTCTTTTGGATAGATGTACACTACCAAGTTTTTGCCCTTGTATTTGTCATAATATTCTTCGTTCAAAAATTCTTTTAAATTATTCATAATCCCTCAACTCAAATAGTTCTTCTAAAAATTTCGCCAGTCCGTCTTGTTCGTTTGTGTATTGTGTTATGATGTCTGCATTTTGTTTCAAAATATCGTCGGAGTTTTTCATTGCAACTCCAAGCCCACTGTTTACAACCATTTCCAAATCGTTGTGCGCATCGCCAATTGCAACCACCTCGTCACTTTTTATTCCAAAATGTTCAAGCACATGAATTGCCCTTTTGTATTTGTCGGTGTTCACATTTTGCACTTCTAGCATTCTGATATTTTGGGGAAAATATTTCGTGTGAATGTGGTATGTCACATTTAGATTGGTCTTGATACGCTCAACTATATCGTAAATGTGATTTTTTCCAGCAATCATAATCATACTCACGCAGTCATCAATCGGCAAATTTCTCTCAGAAACTGTCATAATCTCACCGATATCTCCCACGCTATCTACAAAACGATTCTTGTCTTCTTCATCTTGGATGAGAAGTGCGCATTTGTTTTCCACAAAAAAATACGGTCTAATCCCATACTCTTTTGATAAAGTGCTAAGCTCATCCACCACACTAGATTCCAACATCAAATCCTCATCCGTTGCAATGTTGGAGCTACTATGAATAATAGCTCCATTATTTGCAAGGATTATTTTGTCAAAATCTAATTTCTCGGTTAATTGCTTAGCTCTGGATAGACCTCTTCCTGTTGCAATAATAATCTTTATGCCATTGTCATAAAGTTTTTGTAAAATTTGATTACTGAAATCAGTAATTTTTTTATCGTCTGTCAGAAGAGTTCCGTCCAGATCAATCATAACAGCCTTGAAATTATTCTTCATCTTCTCCATCAAAATCTACGAAAAGAGATTCGAATGTTTCTTTTGCTTTTTCGTATTCAGCATCGTCTTCGATAACATCCAAGTTAGCTTCTTCTTCGTTGATTTCTTCGTATTTGTAAATCATAATTTCGTTGTCATCTTCAGATACAAGTGCGATATAATCACTGTCATATCCTTCAACTTCGAATACTCCAAGAATTCCGCATTCGATTTCTCCGCCATCTTCTAATGTTAGTACGATTGTATCTAACTCTTCTTCTTCATACATTTCTTCGTTTTCTAAATTTCTTTCGTCACTCATTTTTATCCTCCATTATAATGATTCTACTAATTTCTTCAAGAATTCATACACTCTATCTGTAGATTCCAAATCCAAAGTTTCTTTTGGTGTGTGAACTCCACTCATATCAGGGCCTATGGAAATCATGTCCATGTCCGGATATTTCTTTGAAAATACTGCACATTCAAGTCCTGCGTGAATTACATTCACTTGCATGTCCTTTCCTGTGACTTCCTTGTAAACTTTCAAACATTTGTCTCTTAGTTCGCTATCTTCACGGTATTCCCAAGGTTCGTAGAATCCTTCAGATTTAACTATTCCACTGTTTGATTTTGTTGTATTTGTAATCAAATCTTCAACTTCTCTTATTTTATCCAAAACTGAGGATCTGATTGATACCATAAACACGAATTTGTCATCAGTTGTTGTTGCGATTGATTGGTTAAGCGATGTTTCTACCAAATTGTCGTTTCCTTTTACCATGTCCACAACGCCGTTTGGAATTGTTGTTAGGAAATTCAAAATGTGTTCAGTAGATTGTTCGTCCATTGGAATTTGTGAATCTACTTGTTCAAAAATAAACTCCATTTTTGCTTCGACTTGTTTGAAACCATCAATGTTGATTTCGTTGTCTTTGATTTCGTCTTCACTTGCAATGATAAGCTCACAATTTCTTGGAATTGCATTGTGTTTTGTTCCACCATTTAATGATACAATTCTCAAATTGTGACGAGTTGACAATTCTTTTAGAATTTGAACTGTGGATTCGATGGCATTTAAGTGATTTTTATCAATATCTTGACCACTGTGACCACCTCTGAAACCATTGATTGCGATTTTGTAGAAATATTTCCCAAAATCTTCACGTTTGATTGCAAATTCAGAATTCAAAGTAATTCCACCAGCGCAACCACAAGTCATGATTCCTTCTTCTTCACTGTCAACGTTGATGAGGTATTTGCCTTTTAGGAAATCTTCACTTACGGCATTCGCACCGATAAGTCCTACCTCTTCGTTTGTTGTTATCATCAATTCCAAATCTGGATGTGACAAATTTTCGTCTTGTAAAATAGCAATTCCCATCGCAACGGCAATTCCATTGTCTGCTCCAAGTGTTGTCTTGTTGGCAGTTAATTTGCCATTTTCTATAATAAATTCGATCGGATCTTTAGTAAAATCGTGATCGCTGTCATCTTCTTTTTCGCAAACCATGTCCATGTGGCCTTGCAAAATAACTCCTGGATGACCTTTTTTATCTTCTGTTGCAGGCTTTCTGATTACGATGTTTAATTCGTCGTCAACGTCGTATTCAAGCCCCAATTCTTTTGCTTTATTTACTAAGTATTCGTTAATTCTTTTTTGGTCAAATGAACAACGAGGAACATTTGACAATTCTCGGAAATTTTCTAATACTATATTTTTCATTTAATTACACCTCAAGTTTTATATACCCAATAAATTAATAAAACTCACAAAAAATTTTGATTTTAATTGTGGCTCAAATACGCATTTATAAATTTATCCAAATCGCCATCCAACACATCTTGCACTTGTGAACTTTCGCAGTTTGTTCTGTGATCTTTTACCAATGTGTATGGTTGGAAGACGTAGGATCTGATTTGTGAGCCCCACGCTATTTGGTTGTATTTTCCTTGGATGTCTTCGATTTTTTCACGCTTTTCTTCTTCTTTTATCATGATAAGCTTGGCGATAAGCATATCCATTGCGTATTTTCTGTTCGCGATTTGTGATCTTTCGGTTTGACATTGGACTGTAACTCCGGTTGGAATGTGCGTGATTCTAACTGCAGAGTCTGTCATGTTGACGTGTTGTCCACCGGCTCCCGATGCTCTGTATGTGTCGATTTTCAAATCTTTGTCGTCGATTTGAATGTCGTGATTGTCCTTGATTTCTGGGAATACGTCCACCGATGCAAATGATGTGTGGCGGCGTTTTTGTTGGTCAAACGGAGAAATCCTGACAAGTCTGTGGACTCCTTTTTCGCTTTTCAAAAATCCATACGCGTTGATTCCTTGTACGATTAGTGATACGGATTTGATGCCGCCTTCTGTGTCTTGGTTGTAGTCGGTGATTTTGTAGGAATATTTCTTGTCAGCAATCCACCTCGTGTACATTCTCAGTAACATTTCCGCCCAATCTTGCGCTTCCGTCCCACCTGCACCTGCATGAATTGACATTATCGCATTATTTCTGTCGTATTCTCCCACCAAGAGCGTTTTGATTTTGAATTCGTCGACATTTTTTTCCAAATTTTTGAGCGTTTTGGAGATTTCTTTCTCGTATTCTTCGGTATTGTCTTCCTTGCTGATTTCAAGCATCATCTTGACTTCTTCGATTTTTTCTTCGATTTCGTCGTAGTTTTCGACATCGTCTTTTACGGAATTTAATTCGTCAAATATTTCTTGTGCCTTGTCGCTGTCGTCCCAAAACCCCGCCTTCATTGTTTCTTGTTGCAATTCATCTAATTTTTTTCTTAAATTTTCTAAGTCAAAGAGACTCCTTTATTTCTTTTAGATTTTGAGATAAATTTTCTATTTTTTCGTTAATTAAAAATACGTCCATTTTTATCCTCCAATTGCATATATTTTTTGAACAAAAAAGGAGGATTTCTCCTCCTTTGTGTTTGTATTTGTTTTTATAATAGTGGGCTTGTGATATGAAGTAGTTATCCTTTTGCTAAGAATATCATACGGAAAAAATTGTTCTGATTTCAAATTGAAGAGCTCCGTCTAAAAATCGGACTGCCCGAGCTTTAGCGAGGCTTGCGATTTTAGGAGCTCAAAATTATGAAATCATCAATTTTTGTAGTCAGATATTCGTGCATAAGGATAATTTACTTCACCTATCCTTAGCTATAAATGTTTGATGTTCAATTATCAAAACCAAACATTTCGCCTAGGGCTTTTCCACTATTTATTATCTGTTTTTACCACAGCAGTTTTTGTATTTCTTACCACTTCCGCATGGACATGGATCGTTTCTACCGATTTTCTTACCTTTAACTACTGGTTTGTTGATTTCTTCTTCTCCACCTGTTGCAGATGTTTCGTGAGCTACTTGTTTTCTTTCGATTTCTTCAACTGGTTGAACGTTGAACATTCCTCTAACTGTGTCTTCTTTGATAGAGTGGTTCATATCTTCAAACATTTCGAAACCTTCGTTGTTGTAAGCTCTTACTGGGTCTTGTTGACCGAATGCTCTTAGACCGATACCTTGACGCAATTGATCCATCGCATCAATGTGATCCATCCATTTTCTATCTACAACCATAAGAAGGATTACACGTTCGATTTCTCTGAATTTTTCTTTGCCGATGGCTTCTTCTTTTGCATTGTAAACTTCCAATGCTTTTTGAATTACATAATCTGTGAAAGTTTTCTTGTTGTAGCTGTTGAGTCTTGTAAGATCCAAAGTTCCTTCTGGAATGAATGTGTTAAGGTATGTCATCAATGCTTCCATTTCCCAATTTTCTGATTTAGGATCTTGGCAATATGTGTCGATAGCATTTGAAATGATGTCCTTGATCATAGCAACGATAGATTCGTGCATGTCTTCACCATCAAGCACTTTATCTCTTTCAGTATAAATTACTTTACGTTGTGCATTCATAACGTCGTCGTATTTCAATACGTTCTTTCTGATACCAAAGTTATTGGATTCAACTTTTGTTTGCGCTCTTTCGATTGCTTTAGTAATTGTTCTGAATTCCATTGGTTCATCTTCTGGGAACTTGCCAGATTCAGCGTATTTTTGGATAGTTTCTCCACCGAACAATCTCATTAAGTTGTCACCCAATGATACGAAAAATCTTGATCTACCAGGGTCACCTTGACGACCAGAACGACCACGCAATTGGTTGTCGATACGACGTGATTCGTGACGTTCCGTACCGATAATATATAATCCGCCGACTTCAAGAACTTTTTTCTTGTTTTCGTCAGTCATTTTCTTGTATTTTTTGTGCAATTCGTTGTAAACATTTCTTGCTGCAACTAATTCTTCATCTGTGCTTGGTAAGAATGAATCCAAACTTTCGATTACATAATCTCCGTAACCTTGTTTTTTCATGTCGTGTTTTGCCATGAAATCTGGGTTACCGCCTAAAAGAATGTCGGTACCACGGCCGGCCATGTTTGTCGCGATAGTAACCTTGTCAAACATACCTGCTTGTGCTACGATTTCTGCTTCACGTTCGTGTTGCTTAGCGTTCAATACGTCGTGTTTGATTCCATTTTTCTTCAACAAGTTGGACAATCTTTCTGAAACTTCAATTGAAATAGTACCAACTAGAATTGGTTGACCAGTCTTGTGAATTTCTTTTATTTCTTCAACGATTGCGTTGAATTTTGCATTTTCGTTGATGTAAACTCTGTCTTGTTCGTCAACTCTGGCTACTGGTTTATTAGTAGGAATTTCAACAACGTCCATCTTGTAGATTTCGTTGAATTCTGCTTCTTCAGTCTTGGCAGTACCAGTCATACCACTTAATTTGTTGTACATTCTGAAGTAGTTTTGGAATGTAACTGTTGCCAAAGTTTTGGATTCGCTCTTAACTTCAACACCTTCTTTTGCTTCGATAGCTTGGTGAAGACCATCAGAATATCTTCTACCTTCCATGATACGACCAGTAAATTCATCAACGATTAGAATTTCATCGTCTTTTACTACGTAATCAATATCACGTTTCATCGTATTGTTAGCCTTCAAAGCTTGGTTGATGTGGTGAGCTAATTCCATGTTGTTAGGATCAGACAAGTTTTCTACGCCGAAATATTCTTCAGCTTTTCTTGTACCAACTTCTGTAAGACTGGCAGTTTTTCTCTTTTCGTCAACCAAGAAATCAACAGTTTCATCCTTGAATTCACGATCGAAAATATCTGGCTTGTCTTCTTCTGGATCCATAATACGTCCAGTCAAACCATTAGCAAACATATTTGCTCTCATGTACATATCTGTAGATTCGTCGCCTTGACCAGAAATAATAAGTGGAGTTCTAGCTTCATCTATTAAGATAGAGTCAACTTCGTCCACGATTGCAAAGTTGAGGCCTCTTTGAACCTTGTCTTTTTTATAAATAACCATGTTGTCACGCAAATAATCGAAACCGTATTGGTTATTAGTACCGTAAGTAATATCACAAGCGTAGTTTTCACGTCTTTCATCATTATCCAAACCATAAACGATAACGCCTACAGTTAATCCCAAAAATTCGTGAACCTTTCCCATCCATTCCTTATCTCTCTTTGCAAGATAATCATTGACAGTAACTACGTGAACGCCCTTACCACTAAGCGCATTCAAATATGCAGGCAAAGTTGCAACCAAAGTTTTACCTTCACCAGTTTTCATTTCTGCAATTCTACCTTGGTGCAAAACAACACCACCGATTAATTGCACACGATATTGTTTCATACCCAAAACTCTGTAGCTGGCTTCTCTAACTACAGCAAATGCTTCTGGTAAAATATCGTCCAAAGTTTCTCCATTTTTTAATCTTTCCTTGAATTCAACAGTTTTATGCTTTAATTCATCATCTGATAATTGTTGCATAGACTTATCATATGATTCAATTTTTTTAATAATTGGTTCTATTTTCTTTAGCTCTTTTTTATTAGCTGAGCCAAAAATAGATTCAAATACTCCCATATAAATCTCCTTACTTTAATATATATAAATACTACCTTTTATTTTAACATTAAAACATATCATTTACAACAAAAACATCAACTTTTAAAGGAAATTACTTAAAAAATTTTCCAATAAATTACAGACCATATAATTTTGGGTGCAATTTTGTAAAATTATTTTTAATATGTAAATTTTTTTGATTTATCCTTTCTTACTTACTAATGGGATTTGTGAGATAAAATTTTAGTAATAAATAAAAATCCCTCAAGAAAAATGTCTTGAATGACTAGGTACTAGAAAAATTCATATTTATTTAGTATAATAACGCTATATTTATGAATAATAAATGAAAAGGAGATGCATATGAATTTCCCTGAAGAAATAAAAAGAATTAGACAACGTTCATTCCTCACGCAGCAGGATTTTGCTGATAAAATCGGTGTGGCTTTTTCCACAGTAAATCGCTGGGAATCAGGACGTGCAAAGCCAAACTTGAAAGCAATGAAAAGCATTAATGCGTTTTGCTTAGAACATAACCTTCCATATGAAACAATAGAGCAAGCTTGGCTTGATTACAAAACAGAAAAATAAAGGAGCAATACGCTATGACAGATAAAGAATTGAAAGAATTAAAAGACACCTTATGGCACTCTGCCGATGTTTTGCGTGCAAGTGCTCATTTAGCTGCAAATAAATATGGACAGCCTATCTTGGGACTTATATTCCTTAGATATGCAGATATTTTATATAAACAACATAAGGAAGAAATCGAAGCAGAATACAATCGCCTTAAAGGCGGACGCATGGAAAAATCCATCAAAGAAATTTCCATTGAGAAATGTGGCTTCTATCTTCCAGAGTGTGCTTATTATGACTTCATCAATGATGCACCGGACGATGCAAACAAGGCTACCCTTGTAAAGAAAGCAATGGAAGCCATTGAAGATGAAAATCCTAAAATGGATGGAGTACTTCCAAAAGAAGTATACGCTCAGTTAGTTCCGGAAGAAGAACCAGAGCTTCTATCTAACATTGTACGTATTTTCAAAGATATTCCAGAAAACAGTACAATCGATATTTTCGGTGAAATCTACGAATATTTCTTAGGTAATTTTGCCCTTGCAGAAGGTAAGGATGGTGGAACATTCTACACTCCAGCAACTGTTGTTCGATACATGGTTGAAGTGTTGAATCCACAGCCGGGTGAAAAGAAGTTTTTAGATCCTGCCTGCGGTTCAGGGGGAATGTTCGTACAGGCTGCCAGGTACATGCACAACCACAACGCAAGCGAAAGTGAACAGATGAAGTTTCGCTGTTATGGTGTTGAGAAAGAACCAGATACAGTAAAACTAGCAAAAATGAATCTGCTTCTTAATAATGTACGTGGCGATATCACAGAAGCGAACTCATTTTATTCAGACCCATATAATGCATACGGACAATTTGATTACGTAATGGCAAATCCTCCGTTCAACGTAGATGAAGTTGTAGTTGAGAAGGTTTCTGATGATAATCGTTTCAATACATATGGAGTGCCAAGAAACAAAAGCAAATCAAAAAAGAAAAAATCTGATAAGAAAGAAACTGTACCTAACGCAAACTATTTGTGGATAGGCTACTTTGCGACTGCCTTAAACGAAAAAGGTAAAGCAGCACTTGTCATGGCAAATTCCGCATCTGATGCATCGGGTTCAGAATATGATATCCGAAAGAAAATGATTGAAGAAGGTATAATCTCACAAATGGTGACACTTCCATCTAATATGTTCTCATCCGTTACACTTCCTGCAACCCTTTGGTTTTTTGATAAGCAAAAGCCAAATACTGACAAGAAAAATGAAATCTTGTTTATTGATGCAAGAAATGTATTTACCCAGGTCGACCGTGCCCATAGAAAATTCTCAGATGAACAGATTAAAAACCTTGGTGTTATCACAAAGCTTTATCATGGCAATGCACAGGCACTTGTAGATTTGATTGATGAGTATAAAGCAGAGCTTGCCAATGCACCGGAATCTTCTGATGATAAGGAAGTACTTACAAAATCATATTGGCAGGCGCAGATTGATTGGCTAACAGAAAGATTCCCGAATGGCGAATACGCTGATGTTATCGGTCTTTGCAAAGCCGCACCAATGGATGGAGAAGACGGAATCATCGACCAAGACTATTCCCTCAACGCAGGGCGTTATGTAGGCGTAGTGATTGAAGATGATGGTTTAACACAGGAAGAATTCAAAGAAGAAATGTATTCTTTAAATGCTGAGTTTGCTGCATTAAGTGCTGAGGCAAAGACACTTGAAGAATTAATCTCGAATAATCTGAAAGAATTGTTGGGTGAGTGATATGGAAAGAAGAGAAGTAAAATTAGGAGATATTATTACTTATAACAAAGGATACGCTTTTAAAAGTAATGAATATACCAACACTGGCAAAATGGTTGTTAGGGTAACTGATTTCACGTTAGATTCTATTAGCGATAATGATTCTGTATATTTAGAACCAAATGATAAATATAAAAAATTTATAATTAATACCAACGATATATTAATTCAGACAGTAGGATCATGGGCGAATAATCCAAATTCCATTGTTGGAAAAGTAGTAAGAGTCCCTGACAAATGTAATAAGGCATATCTTAATCAAAATATTGTTCGTATTATTCCTAATAGAGATTTTAATAACACATACTTATACTATGCTCTTAAGGCAAATCAATTTTCTACGTATTGTGTTTTACGAGGGCAAGGTGCAGCTAATCAAGCAAGTATTACATTAGACACTATCTTTAAATTTAAGTTTAGAGCACATTTATTATCTGAACAAAAGAGGATTGCAGATATTCTTTCATCCTATGATAACCTCATCGAAAACAACAACAAGCGAATCAAACTTTTAGAGCAAATGGCTGAAAATCTCTATAAGGAATGGTTTGTAAGATTTCGCTTTCCGGGATATGAGGATGTGGAATTTGAGAACGGAATACCTAAGGGTTGGGAAGAAGTTAGACTAGGTGAGTTTATAAATTTGGCATCCGGATATGCATTCAAAAGTGATTGGTGGACTGACCAAGGCGTTCCAGTTATTAAAATTAAAGATATACAAAATGGAAAAATAGATTTAACGAATCTGGATTATGTATCTGAAGATAACGCTCAAAAGGCAAAAAATTTTTATGTTGGTAAAGGAGATATCCTTATTGCTCTTACAGGTGCAACTATTGGAAAAGTTGGAATTGTGACACATGACAATGTACTTGTTAACCAACGTGTTGGTAAATTTTTTATAAAGAAACCTTCAATAAAGAATATTGGATATATATATAGTTTATTTAAACAGAATTGGATACAAGAACTAATAGTTATGTATTCTGGTAGTAATGCAGCTCAACCTAATATTAGCCCGTTTGATATTGAAAAATTTAAAATTATTTATAATAAGGTGTACGTTGATAAATTTAATGTAATAGTGTATCCGATTTATGATAGCATAATAAAACTTTATGAGAAAAATGAACTCTTAGAAAAGCAACGAGATTTACTTCTCCCCCGCCTAATGAGTGGGAAATTAGAAGTGTAAGGAGGTGTTTATATGCGTAATTTTATATCAGAAGACGATATTGAACAGGCTATACTTTCAAAGTTAAAAGCTGAACCATTTGAATATGACATCCTCATTTGCGATGCCGATCCAAGCAAAAGAGATGTTTTACCCGATGGCACAGGAAGAAGTTCTAAGAAAGAATGTGTTCTTCCTGATGTTATGTTGTCTTCTCTCAAGCGTATCAATCCAGCTATCGAAGAGGATAAAATCGAGGAAATTGTAAAGACGTTGAGGCAAGATTACACTGGGACTGACATCGTAGATACAAACTACAAATTATACAGACAAATCCGTAATAATATAAAAATCACTGTTCGCAGAAACGGAAAAGAAGATTTTGATTTTGTAAAATTAATAGACTTTGAGCATCCTGAGAACAATACTTTCACGGCGGTATCTCAGATGTGGATACAAGGTAAGGTCTACTACAGAAGACCGGATATTCTTATTTTCATCAATGGTATGCCCCTTGTGTTTATCGAACTGAAAAATAGCATTGTTAAGGTTGAGGAAGCCTACAACAAAAATCTGAAAGATTATTTGCGAGATATTCCTAATCTATTTGCGTTCAATCAGATTTGCGTGCTTTCAAATGGTTTGGAGACAAAGCTTGGTGCTTTTAATGCAAGCTATGATTTCTTTTTTGAATGGCTCAAGATTGATAGCGAAAAGGAAAAACTTAATAGAGAAGCAATTCTTTCTGCAAATAATGTCAAGGATAGTTCTGTCAGATATTTTGTTGATGGTCTTTTAGACAAAGGTAGACTGATTGACTACATGGAAAATTTCATTCTATTTGAAAATCAGAGAATAAAGATTATCGCAAAAAATCACCAGTATTTAGGTGTAAATAACTTGATGGAATCTGTGAAAAACAGAGAAGAATTGAACGGAAAGCTTGGTGTCTTCTGGCATACACAGGGTTCGGGCAAATCTTATTCTATGGTTATGTTTACACGTAAAGTGAAACGTAAGATTCAAGGTAATTTCTCGTTTCTTGTTATTACAGACCGTGATGATTTGGATGCACAGCTTCATAAGAATTTTGTGCGTACAGAAGTTATTGGATCTAAAGAAGAATGCCAACCAAAGGACAGCAAGCAGTTAAGAGATTTCTTGACTACTAATAAGGCTTTTATTTTCACTTTGATTCAGAAATTCAGATACGATAAGACAAAGAAATATCCGGTGCTTTCTACTCGTGACGATATTATTGTCCTTGTTGATGAAGCACATAGAACACAGTATAAGGATTTGGCAGAAAACATGAGAACTGCACTTCCTAATGCTAACTTTGTCGCATTCACAGGAACACCACTTCTAGGTACAAAGCGTCTTACAAATCAGTGGTTTGGAGATTATGTATCAGAGTATAATTTTGCGCAGTCTGTTGAAGACGGATCTACAGTGCCTTTGTTCTATTCTAGACGAGTTCCGGAAGTTGGTCTCGAGAATGATTTTCTTGACGATGACGTTGTGGACATTATCGAGGAAGAAAATCTTAACGAAGATGAAACTCTTCTCTTGGAGAATGCATCATCACGTATACTTGAAGTTATCAAGAGAGATGATCGATTAGAAAAGATTGCACAGGATATTGCCTACCACTTCCCAAGACGAGGATTCCTTGGTAAAGGCATGGTTGTATCTGTCGACAAGTATACTGCTGTCAAAATGTATGACAAGGTTCAGCATTACTGGGCAATAGAAAAGCAAAAAATCTTGAAAGAGCGTAACACCGCTTCTACAAAGGAAAAACGTGATCAGCTCACTCGCATTCTTGCTTATATGAATAATGTTGAAATGGCTGTTATTATTTCAGAGGAAAATGATGAAGAAACCAAGTTTGCTAAGCAAGGATTAAAGATATCTGAGCATCGCACAAAGATGAAAGAAATCACGCCAGATGGAAGAGATATTGAGGATAGATTCAAGGATCCTGATGACTCACTGCAACTTGTATTCGTGTGTGCGATGTGGCTGACAGGATTTGATGTAAAGAATCTTTCGATACTTTATCTCGATAAGCCGATGAAAGGCCACACACTGATGCAGGCGATTGCTCGTGCCAACAGAGTGTATCCTGGAAAACCTGCGGGAATTATCGTGGATTACGTAAATGTCTTTAAATACATGAAGAAGGCATTAACAGAATATGCCGCTGGTGATGACGGAGCAGAATTCCCTGCAAAAGATATTGATCAATTAATCAGTTATATTGACGGCACAATCGATGAAGCAGATTCTTTCTTGTTGTCTCTTGATATTGATTTAGAAAAGATAATTGCTAACTCTGATACACTGGATAAATTAGATGCATTAAGAAGTGCATATGACACTATCGTTGCAAAAGATGATGACAAAGAGAGATTCATGGTTATTCTTAACACTTTGAAAAATCTCCACGAAGCATCAAAGCCGGAAATCTTTGAGAAGAATTGGAGCAATGATAAGTTTGCACCGCTTGTGTATCTACGCGGGCTTTTCTACCATACTATAGATGATGAAAAGGTAGCTCGTGCAAGGCGAAAAATGAATCAGATATTAGATGGTAGTGTTACTGCAAGTCAGGATTTCTTTGATGTTTGCAGTGAGAACAATGCACAATTCATGATAAAAGGCACAAAGGCTATTAATCTTTCTAAGGTTGATGTTGATGTATTGAGAAAAGAAATCAAGGTTGCTAAGTATAAAGCTATTGAGATTAACGACTTGAAGGAATATATTGAGCAAGCGCTCGAACAGATGATAAATAGAAATTGTACAAGAATCAAGTTTTCAGAACGTTTCAAACGCATTATTGATTCCTATAACGCAGGCGGTACTGAAAACGAGGATTATTACAATCAACTTGTAAAACTTCTTGAAGAGCTGAAACAAGAAGACAATCGTGCAAACACTGAGGGTCTTACGGAAGAAGAATTGGAGATTTATGATTTGCTGATTGCCGGAAAAAAATTAACACAGGCTGAGGAAAAAAAGGTAAAACTCTCCGCAAAGAATCTTTATAAGAAATTAGTAGATAATCGTAGCAGTCTTCTTGTAGTGGATTGGTATAAAGACGAACAGCCACGTGCCAAGCTGAAGTATGAGGTGGAATTGTCATTGAATGATGATCTACCTGAAAGTTATGATAAAGCAGCGTTTGATTCGAAGGTTTCTCTGCTCATGAACCACTTTATGGACATGGCAGTTCAAGGTTATGGTTGGATTGGGATTGCGTAAGGAGGTATTATAGATGAGAATATACGTTCCAGATATGGAACTTGTAGGAACACTTAAATTTGCTAACGATATATACGAAAAAGTTCCAAATGATGAAGTTGTTTTTGATTTTTCTAAAATGCATAATTTTGATCCTCTACCTATGCTGATTATGGGTGCTACAATACGTAATTACAGAATGCAATATCCAGACATACCATTTAGGATTCATGGTTGTGAAGAAAAAAGTTATGCAGGTACAATGGGCTTTTTTAAATATATTTCTGAGTCAGTAGACATAGGAAAAATGCCGGGCGAAGCAAATGGTAGTAAAAATTACATTCCTATAACTCTAATTAAAGTTGACGAATTACAGCAGGATGAAATCTCACATGGAAATTACATGGTTGTTGGCAATTTGATAGAAAAAGAAGCTGGAAGATTAGCTCACATTGTTGATAGAGGTAATAAAGAGCTACATAAACTTCTTACCTACTTAATCAGGGAGATACTTCGAAATACGCCAGAGCATGCCGGTACTAATAATATGTGGGTTTGTGGACAGTATTGGCCATCCTTTGAATTAGCAGAGATTGCAATAGCAGATGAAGGTATAGGCATTTACAATAGTATTACACAGAATCATGCTCACGAAGAGTATATTACTGATAATGAGAAAGCT
This sequence comes from Finegoldia magna ATCC 29328, assembly GCF_000010185.1. Classification (NCBI taxonomy): domain Bacteria; kingdom Bacillati; phylum Bacillota; class Tissierellia; order Tissierellales; family Peptoniphilaceae; genus Finegoldia; species Finegoldia magna. The sequence continues at coordinate 1,700,656 of NC_010376.1, forward strand.
CTTCAATGGGCATTAAAAGCTGGTATTTCAGAAGCATTTATACCGTCAAGGAAGCAAAAAAGTAGCGATGAATGGGCAAATTCAGGATTCGGCCTTTATATGGTCAATGAAATCTGTAAGCATCTAAATGGAAGCTTCTGTATTATTAGTTATGGAAATTATATGTTAATTGATAATCATGGAATAAAATACGGAGAGACCAACTTTAAAGGAACCGCAATAAGAATGAGAGTGCCATCTAAAAAGATATCAAATGCCCAGACAATTATTTCTCAAATTGCTACACAAGGCGAATTAGAAGCAAAAACAATTAGAAATGCCTTTAAAAACGCATCTATGCCTTCTAAAGGACTTATGTCAGAATTAAACATCGAATAAAGCTTGAATGCTAGTTAAAAGGAAATGACCACACCGAGCAATCTATCCTCTAGTGTGGTCATTATTTTTTTAGTTCCGTTGGAAGGATTCACATAGAATTAATCGTTGTTTTCGTTAATCCAAAAAAGAGAAAACGATCGAGCTGAATATCATCATAGAAAATTTAATGTTTCTTGTGAGCGACGCTTCGAACAAGAAAATCTTCACTTCATTTTCCTACACAGAAGATTTTCGCAGTGAGGCTGAGCGAATGAGATCATTAAACTGCAAAGATGTATTATTTGTATTGCTATTGTACGTACAATTTTATATTATAAGATTATAAAAATATCGTAAAGGTGGTGTTTTATATGGCAACAAAATCAGCAAATCTTTATGCTCGTATTGAACCGGAGGTAAAAGAAAAGGCAGAAAGTATTTTATCTGCACTTGGTATTCCTGCATCCAGTGCTATTAATATGTTTTATAAACAGATAATTCTTCACAGAGGACTTCCTTTTGAAGTGAAAATTCCATCTTCTCGTCCTGTAGACATGTCAACTTTATCAGAAACAGAACTGAATGCAGAACTTGAGAAAGGATACGCGGATATCAAAGCAAAAAGAACAAGAGAAGCAAGCGCAGTTTTTGAAGACATCCGTAAAGATTATAATCTATGATTTATGAAATTAAAATCACTGACCAATCAGGTCGTGATATTGATATTCAACTTAACAAATACACGAAATACGAAAAGTAGTGCAAATCGGAATTTAGGTGGTTGATGAAACGATTATATAATTAATCAAATTAAAAAGGCTAAGAACATCTCTGCTCTTAGCCTTTTAACTTGCCACCTAAAGACTGTCTAATTTAGTTTTTTTAAATTTCTAATTCAACGAGCCTTTTGATAGCCCTTGTGTTATTAAAGAATTGAAAATCCTAATTCTTTTGAATCTTTGCAGAATGTTTTCACTGTGTCTAGTGAATATTCGTTCAAATCTTTTCCCATCAATGAAAGTTTCTTGATGATTGCAGGAGTACATGTGATGATGTCTACTCCCAATTCATTTGCTTGGTAAATGTTGAACACTTCTCTTGGAGATGCCCACAACAATTCGCAACCTTTTTTAGTTTTGCAAATTTCCAATGATTCTTTCATGATTGGCATTGGATCAACGCCTGTGTCTGCAATTCTTCCGGCAAATACTGAAACGATGCTTGGAACATTGTCAGTCAAGTTGTTTACCACTTCTCTTACTTGATCCACTGTGAAGATCGCTGTTACGTTAAGTTTGATTCCTTTTGAGCTAAGTTTTTTCAATAATGGAGCAGTTGATGTTCCATTGCTTGTAGTTACTGGAATTTTAACGTAAACATTGTCTCCCAATGATGAGATTTTGTCTGCTTCTTTTTCCATTGTTTCCAAATCATCAGAAAATACTTCAAATGATACTGGATATTCTGTAATTTCAGCTAGAACTTTCTTGGCAAATTCAACGTAATCAGTAATTCCAGCTTTTTTCATTAATGATGGATTAGTTGTGAATCCTGTTACTTTTTTTGATGCCAATGATTCTAGCATGTCTTCTAATACTGCACCGTCTGAGTAAATTTTTGTATTAATTTTATTCATTTATACCTCTTTCTCGTCTAGTTCAAATTATTCTTCGTTGTTGATTGCTGTGTTTTTCTTAGTGATAATTGAAGGAGCGATTAAAACTACTGCCAAAATAGCGATAATAATATAAACTCCGACACTACCCATAGCGTTTCCGATTTTTCCTAATAAAATTCCCAAAACTCCGAAGTCAAAATCTCCGAATGTTGTATTGTTGAATCCTAATTGTCCCAAAACTGGAAGCAAGAATGCTGGTAGGAATGCTAAGAATAATCCGTTGATGAATGAACCAACCATTGCTCCTCTTCTACCACCAGTTGCATTACCGTAAATACCAGCAGTTGCACCACAGAAGAAGTGAGGAACAAGTCCAGGGATAATCAATACTCCACCGACAGCTCCCAAAATAAACATACCGATTAATCCGCCCACAAAACTACATGCAAATCCCAAAATAACTGCTGTTGGTGCGTATGGGAAAAATACTGCACAGTCAACTGCAGGAACAGAATTTGGAATTAATTTCGTAGCGATACCTTCGAATGCAGGAATTAAATCTGCCAAAATCATTCTAACGCCGGCATATACTACTGCTACACCAACTGAGAAGTTCAACGCAGAAATAATTGCGAACAAGTATGGGTTTTGACCGTTAGCCATTTTGCCAACAAAATCTGGACCAGCTTTGATGCTTGCGATCAAATAGAACACAATCATTGTCAACGCTGTTGAAATTGTTGTGTTTCTCAAGAAACTCCATTTTTCTGGAATTTCGATGTCTTCAGTTGATTTGGAATCTTTTCCAACTAATGAACCGATAAACGCTGACAAATAATATCCCAATGAACCAAAATGACCCATTGCGATTTCGTCACCGTCTGTAGCTTTCAATGTGTATTTTTGTCCGATTGCTGGAGAGATAGAACTCCAAGCTCCCAAGATAAATCCACCTGCTACTACCAATGCAACGCCTTTAAATCCGATTGCACCTAAAGTTGCTGACAATAGACATGCCATGAAGAAACTGTGGTGACCAGTTAAGAAAATATATTTGTATCTAGTAAATCTTGCTATTATTAAGTTAAAAATAAGTCCTACTAACAAAATTGACATTGTTTCTACGCCCAAAACTTTTTGCGCAACAGATGTGATAGCTTCGTTATTAGGAACAACACCAGTAATGTTGAATCCGTGTTGAATCATTTGACTCAATGGATCCAAGTTAGTTACGATAACATTTGCACCTGCAGCCAACATTAAATATCCTAAAATTGGACCTAATGTACCAGTCATTACCTTGTGAGCTGGTTTTCTAAGTGCGATAAGACCTACCATCGCGATAAGACCCATCAAAAACGCAGGTTCAGATAAAATATCCTTTATTACGTTTAAAAATCCCATAAATTCCTCCTAAATTTTTTAATTTTTATTTGAATTCTTCTAATACTGGAACCAAATCTTCTTCGATTTTCTTTCTGTTAGTGTAGCTTTTTACAATCGCTACTTTTTGATCATCTGAAAAAATTGATTTAAATTCCTTAACAGTTACGAAAAGGTCAGCGCCCTTTCCTACAGCTGCGTTAGAATCACAAGATTCAACGTTCGCTTCAATTCCCATTTCCTTGCAAATAGCTTCCACCTTCATTTTCAAAAGAAGACTACTTCCAATTCCATTACCACATACAGTAACAATATTAATCATCATTTCTCTCCTCTAATTTTTTGTTAATAATATCCAACATTTCGTCTTCAGATTTTGCGTTTATAAGCTCATCTGTAATTTCATCTGAATCCAAAAGCACTGCCAATTGTTGAAGTGCCACAATGTGTGATGAAGAATCCACAGCTGCCAAGCAGAATAAAATTCTTACCCAGTTGTCCTCGTCTTCTTCTTCGTTTCTAAAATTCACAGGCTCGTTGAGTTTGGTCAAACCAATCGCCATTTTGTTTACATTACCGTTTGGACGTGCGTGAGGAACTGCAATGTTCGGCGCAAGCACAATGTAAGGGCCCGCAGCCTCAACGCTTTTTATCATGTCTTCTACATATTGTTCGTTAATGTAATCATTCTCCAACAAACTTTTTGCTGCAATTCTTATTGCATCCTTCCAATCATTTGCATGATCTTCAATTCTTATCAATTCTTTTTTTATTAAATCGCTCAAATTATCACCTCTTTACAAAAAATAATGGTTAACAAAAGTATTGTTAACCTTATTTTACCATATATTCACAATCTTATATATATCTACTTCAAAAATTTATACCAATTTAAAGGATTAAACTACCAATCAAAATTATAACCGGCAAAGTCACCACCGAAAATATCGTCGACAAACACAAAGCCCTCGATGGAAAATCCGTAGATTTATTAAACATCAAACAGAAAAGCACACTTACTCCTGCAATCGGAGCTGATGCCATCGCCAACGTTGCAATCTTTGCATCTGTATTCATCGGAATAACAAACAAAATCGCAATATAAATCAACGGAAACAAAATATTTCTGATAAAAGAAACTTCCCACGCCATCTTGTCTTTGTGAAAAGGCTCTGTAATACTCACGAAATTTGCGCCGATAATTATCATGCTAAGAGGAGTATTCATACTAGCCAAATAATAAACAGGCTTCGTCACAACATTCGGCATTTTATAAATAACCCCGAAGAAAAACAAAACAAATCCCAAAACAGACGAAATAATACAAGGATTTTTCACAACTTTGTTCCATTGAATCTTGCCATTTCCAGTCATCTCATACAAACCAATTCCATGACTCCACAACAAAATATTGAACACTGCCAAATAAGGAATTGCGAAAAAAGTCCCATCCGCACCAAGCAACGCTTCAATCAGAGGAATTCCCATGAAACCACAATTGCTGTAAACCGATGCGAATTTGTACGTACTTATGTTTTCGTTCTTCGAAAATCTATCAAATTTGAACAAAAAATGAGAAATCAAAATAGATGAACCCATCAAAACCACCGCAGCGAAGGCAGTCATTGCAAAATTGTTCAAAAGCACTGGCGTAACGGGTCTATTAAAAGCGTTGATAATAACGCTTGAACCCACAACATACATTACAAACCCAGTCATTTCTTTGATAGTTTCTCTACTGAAAAACCCCGTTTTCGCAAAAATATAGCCCATCGCCATGAACACAAACATAATCAAAATCTGCTGCAACGTAACTAAAAAAATAAAAACCACTCCCTATATCTAATTATTTAATTATACCATCATTACAAGAATTTTCTAGTATTATTTTAGGTTGTTGATGTGTGAAATAAGTGATTGGAAAACTATCGACGAAATTTTCAGAATTCACTAAAGCAGAAAACCAGTTTGCACGAATATCTAGACTACGAAAATAAATAAAATCATCACTTGTGAACCTAAAATTGTGAACTCGCGAACGCTCAAACAGCACAATTTTTTAACGGTTCACTTCGCTTGATTTTATAATTATTTTCTCCGTATGATATTCTTAGCAAAACTGGTAATCTGCTTTTATTTCATTGCAACAAAAACGAAAGAAATCTAAATGTTAAATGAAAAACCAAAAACTCGTAAATCGCTCATCTGTCTACAAACCACCTTTTTCCGCTCACCATACAACAAAAAAAGAGCATCCCTTGATGCTCCTATAATTTATTTTACTAATTTTTTAAGTGGTGTTTTCTTTAATGTCTCGATAAATACTTCATTTTTTCCGAAGAACAAGATCAATGTGTAGCCTAGAATACTTATCAAGAATACTACAAGTAAGTTTATTGTGTAATGTGTGATAAATTTTGTGACCACAAATTTTGTCAAAAGTATCCACAAAGCACCTGCCACTGCGTATTTCATCGTATAGAATAATTTGTCCATTTCAAAGTAGAATTTCGCTTCTTTAAATTCAAATAAGCACACAAGAACTACTACTAACTCTGAAATCGCCGTTGTCACTGCTGCACCATTTTGTTGCCAAAGTGGTATGAAAATTAGATTTAATCCCACATTTACAAACGCCGATATCGTCGTAGCTTTCAAGTTCAGCGCTTCTTTTCCCAATGGAACGTTCATGCAAGTTGTGATTACACCACCAGTTATTGCGAAAAATACTGACACTGCTAGAATTTGCAACGAAAGTGTGGCTGCAATAAATTTTTCTCCGGACAGGATGTAGACGATATTTTTGGATAATACTCCAAGTCCTGTACACATTGGTATCATTAATAATAGCAAAAAGCTTGAAATTTCTGTCAACAAATGTCTAAATTCTGTCTTGTCATCTAATGTCGCTGCCTTGGATAGTCTAGGAATTGTAACCATGTAAATTGCACCGAGCATTTGTTTTACAACGGAATACACCTTAACGCTTACTGCATAAAGTCCCGTGTAAATATCTCCAGAAATCCAGCCAAGCATTGTCATGTCCGCGCTGACATACACCAAAACTGCGATACTATTTGAGAAGAATAGCATAATAGGCTTCAAATGCCTTTTCAAATTTAATTTGAATGTCGGTTTCAAACTTACGTATCTTCTCACATGTAGCATATTCGAAACGCACACCAAACCATTTACGAAAACCGTAAGTCCTGCGTATCTTAAGTAATCTTCTTGTGTTTTTACTACGAAAAATAATAAAATTACACCCAACGTTTGAATTATGATACTTCTGATTGTAATGTACAAATAATCCTCGTGGATTGCATTGACCCATTCAACTCCAAGTGTCGCAAATATTATGCTCAAACTTTGAATGAAAACAAGAGTTGCATAGTCGTGCATTTTCACAGAAACTACACAGAATATCAATAAACAAATGTAAGAAATCAACGTCGATAACAAGTTGATGGAGAAAACTTCCCTCGAAAATTGGTTGAGTTTCGTTCTGTTTTCTCTGTATTTGGAACCCTCTCTGACTGCGTAATTGGTAATTCCAAGCGATGCAATCAGCATAAATATTTTAATAATTGAATCTCCGTAACTTACCTTTCCCATGTTTGCTACTTGCAAAATTCTCGTAGCGTAAGGAAAAGTTATCAACGGGTAGACAACGCTCAGCCCAACTTTGATTAAATTAAGCATTGCGTTTAATTTTAGTGATTTTTGCTTTGCCAAGTTTTTCCTCTCCTATGTGCAAAATTAATACTTACTATATTGTATCATACATATTCATACAGATTATTACAACATTTCAAAATTTACAACAAAAAAATAACCGCCGGCTCAGAATAATGGCGATTATTTTCTAGGTATAACCTATATGGACTTTTCTATAAACTATTATACCACATTTTTCAAAAAAATGTTATAACATTTCAATAAAAGCTCCAATTCTTGTATTTAATTGTCCGATATCCGATTTTGAATAATCAGTTTCCACAGCAATGTATGGAACATTTTTCTTATCGTTGCAGAATCTCTTAATTGACAAACCTTCAACTTGGTATGGAGTGCAAGCTTGCAAATGCATGTCAATAACTCCGTCAACCTTATATTCATCGATTAATTTGTTCAACAATTTCAGTCTGTTTTCGTTTGGACTCACACAAGCGCAACCAATGTTCATGTATTTTCTAGCAATAGCATCAATCATATCCGGATTGTCTACATCGACATTTTCATCAATAGCCTTAGCACCACCACAGTTTTCGTAACTAACCACAACTGCGCCATTGTTTTCGACAGCTTCGATAACTTTTTCTGTCGCACCGCCGATAGGACAACCAGTAATCAAAATTCTTGGCTTGCCACTAATGTGCTTGTGTTCCGACATAACCTTCGCTTTTAATTCTTCAAGCATTTGTGGAATACTTTCCTTGTCGAAATCAAATTGCACACCATTTAAAACATGCCACAATTCTCCACCTGTGATTGGCAAATCATCAGCCTTCATTATAGAATAGAAATCTTTTACAGCAGATCTCTCCGCGTTTTTTACATCAATTGCATGTTTCAACTTTTCTTCAGTGATTTCAACACCGAATAAATCTTCGATAGTTTTAATCATCTTTCTGATTTCTTCCTTCCACAAAATAAGACCTTGTTCAGTGTTCTTATTTGGAAGCTCCATAACATGAACTGGCTTGAATTCTCCCAAATATTCGTACATCTTCTTCTTGCCATCGCAAGTAGTTTCTCCAACAACCAAATCAGAAAAATAGAAAAATGGACACTTGTCAGTCAACGCAAAACCATAAGAAGATTTGATGAGTGGGCATAAGTTTTTAGGCAAATCCCTCTCAGCATCTTGAATAGTTTCATCACTTGTAGCACACAAACTAACACAAGTAGCTCCAGCTGCAACAGCTAACTCTTGTGGAAAAAACGTACAAAAAATCCCTATAATAGGAATATTCTTATCCTTTATTTCTTTTACCTTCAAAAAAGCATTTTTACGACTATCTGCAAAATCGTTAAAAACCTCTGGTAATTCTTTCTTTAAATCTACCATCTAATCACCTCGTAACAAATAATATCATTTAAAATTAGATAATACAAAATGATAATCATTATTTATAGATTTTTTCTATAAATGACTTCTCTCGCTCTCTCCCATGGATGAATTTGCAGAAAAAATGAGGAAAATTTTTCAAAACAAAAAAACATCGTAAAAGAGCGAATCATTCGGAAAAAATTGTTTTAAATTCAATCGAAGAAATCCGTCCAAAATTTGACCGCGTAAGCTAAGCGTGCTTCAAATTTTAGGATTTCGAGATTAGAATTTATCAATTTTTGTAGACAGATGAGCGATTTGCAAGTTTCCTGCGTTTTAATTGCAATGAAAAAAGCAGATTACCTGTTTTGCTAAGAATATCATACGGAGAAAATAATAATAAAATCAAGCGAAGTGAACCGTTAAAAAATTGTGCTGTTTGAGCGTTAGCGAGTTTGCGATTTTAGGTTCACAAGCGATGAATTTATCAATTTTTGTAGTCTAGATATTCGTTCGTATCGGTGTCTATTTTTGCTTTTATTGAAGATATGTTCGTATTTTTACTACCTATTTATTCTTCAATTCATCCAACACTTCGTTGACTGTTTCTTTTTCAGAATAAGGTGTCTTTTCGTTTCCTTTGAGCTTGATGAAGTTTTCTTGTCCTTTTCCCAAAAGTAAGACAAAATCTCCATCATTTGCCATTTCTATCGCATGTTTGATTGCAGATTTCCTGTCTTTTATCCTGACATATTCGCCGTTTTCTTCTTCAATCCCACTTACTATATCATCGGCGATGTTTTCGTATGTGTCGAATTTTGGATCGTCTGTTGTGACAACCGAGAACACGTTGTTTTCAGCTGAAATCTTTCCAACCTCGTGTCTGATTTCACGAGTTCTGTCGCCACTCATTCCATAAACTGCGATTTTTCGTTTGTCGTTTGGAACAGATTTGTAGATATTTTCGAATGCTTTTGGAGTGTGTGCAAAATCGATGACAATATTTATTCCCATGTCATTTTTCACGAATTCGAATCGTGCCTCAACTCCTGTAAAACTTTCCAGCGATTTGGCGATATCTTTGAGTTCATATCCCAATAAGTTCACCGCAACAATCGCAGCCACTGCATTGTAAACATCAAACAGCGCAAATCTGTTGAGTACAAATTTCACGTTTTTGATTTCAAAATGCATCTTGCCATCAATTAATTCTACATTTTCCGCCTTGAAATCTGATTCGTTTTCCAGTGAGAATGTGTATGCGTCTTCAAATCTCGCCTTCGCTTTTCTTCCATATTCATCATCGACATTTGCGATTTTTTTCTTGGCATTTTCAAACAAAATCATCTTTGCATCGAAATAATTCTCCATATTTTTGTGAAAATCCATGTGCTCCATCGATAAATTGTTAAACACTGCCACATCGAAATCAATCCCGTCTAGTCTGTGCAAATACAATCCGTGACTGGAACATTCCACAACAGCGTTGTCGATTTTTTTCTCCACAGAAAGCTTCAAAATCTTGTTTATTTCGCAAATTTCGGGAGTGGTGTTTGGCGTTTCGTATTTTTCTTTCGCTATAAAAGTTCCATTCGTACCAATGTTTGTGCATGGTGAGTTCAAATGTTCCAATATGTGACTAATCATGGAAGCTGTCGTCGTTTTGCCATTTGTCCCAGTGACTCCAATCACACGAAGTTTCTTAGATGGAAAATCACACACCACATTTGAAATTTGTGCAAGAGCAATCCTTGCATCTTTTACTTTAATGTAGTTTATGCCTTCATTTTGTGACACATCTTCAGTAACCACAATTGTATTTGTGCCGTTTGCAATCGCCTTGTCAATGAATCGGTGTCCATCAAATTCCATGCCAGAAATCGCCACAAACACGCCGCCTTTTTCGATTTTTCGTGAATCATTCGTCACATTTGTAATCTCGTCGTCGTTGTTTTTCGTGTAATCTATATAATCAATTTTATCTAATATATCAGTCAAATTCATAATTTTCCCCTTTGGTTTTCATTTATATATTATTATATAACATCGGGCTACATATTTAAAAACAAAAAAACTGACCACCCAGCCTAGCCAAGTGATCAGCTACAAATTTTATTATTTCATAACAGATACTACGACTGCTATTGCACCGACTGCTATGATAAGTCCAAATACAAGACCTGCGACAATGCTTACGATTGCTGATTTCACACCAACTGCAAGCATTCTTTCATCAGAAATTCTGTCGTAGAATACTGATGAGTAAAGCACAACTCCAACTATCATACCTACAATTGAAGGAAGGACTGTTGTTGGAAGTGCCATCAACAAAATGTTAATCAACGCTTCAACTGCTACATACACTCCAAGTCTCGTATCCCTTTCAACAGGATTTGGAACTGGTGACATGTCTTTTTTAGTGAAGTGGAATATAATTCTGCACACTACAAAATAGAAAAGAACTGACACAGCCGAAATTATTATGGTGAAAGTTGTCACACTCAATCCAGATTTTGTGATTTGTTGCAATTGTTGTGCAGTTTCTGGGTGAAGCTTGTATTGCACCATTGATGCCACAAATGTGAATACTCCATACAACAAGAACAAAATTACGAATGCACCCTTCTTATTGAAATTTTCAATAAGTCCGTGAAGCAACGAGAAAACTTTTTGGCAAAAACCAGCATAACCCAAACTTTGTCTTTGAGTGTAGTCTTCAATGTGTTCTTCTTCATCGTCTTGACCCTCAAAGAAAAAACTGTCGTCTGTTTTTTCGTAATGATCTTCTTTCTTATTAGAATAATTTTCTTCTTGTGAAGATTCGAAATAATTGCTATTTCTGTCGGAATAACTGTCCTTATCTTCGCTGTAACTTCCTTTTACTTCTTCTTTTTCGTTAAAATAATTGCCGTCTTTTGTGTATTCACTGTCGTCATTTTCAAAGCCTTTGTAATCTCTATCGTCTGACATATTCTCCTCCTATAAATTCTCGTTTTTCTCGTCTTGTTCCATCAAAACTTTCTTCCATTTTTCAAGTTGCGATTCTTCCTTCTCGGAAAGTTTCGGCGTGTGTGGATCCAATTGTTTGAACAAATCCAACATAACCTCGCTCACAACCAATCTAGTGTACCATTTGTTATCTGCAGGAACCACATACCATGGCGCATAATCTGTCGAAGTATGCTCCAACATATCCTCGTATGCCCTGTGATAATCATCCCAGTTTTCTCTTTCCAAGATGTCACTTGCTGCGAACTTCCAATGTTTTTCTTCCAAATTAATCCTGTCCAAAAGTCTCTCTTTTTGTTCGTCCTTGGAAACATGCAAGAAAAACTTCACAACCTTGATACCATTATTGTCCAAATATTTTTCAAACGCGTTGATATCTTCGAATCTTTTATCCCAAAAATCATCGTCGTTTTTCTTATTAACCAAATTGTGAACCCTGGTTACAAGAACATCCTCGTAGTGCGATCTGTTGAAAATCCCAACCTCTCCATACGCTGGAGTAGCCTTTGTAATTCTCCACAAATAATCGTGATCCAATTCTTCAGTTGAAGGTTGCTTGAAGCTTGTAACCTTGCAGCCCGCAGGGTTAAGTGCCGTAAACACTTTCTTCACCAAACTGTCCTTGCCAGCAGCATCCATCGCTTGAAGCACAACTAAAATTCCTTTTTTGTTTTCAGCGTATAATTTTTCTTGAAATTCAAACATCTTTTCCAAATTTTGTGGCAGAATTTCTTCCTTAACTTCTTTTTTGGAATAAGAATCGTCTTTTTTCGTGCTGAATTTTTCCAAATCAACATTTTTGTTAGGTTTTACCCTGTATTTCTTAATATCCATAATATACTTCCTTTTAATATCGTTATTATATATTTATCCAAATTGGGTAAAAATAAAACAAATTTATTTATTGAATTAATTATACCATTTGTTCAAATATTCTTCAATAGTTTACTATCACATTAGTATTGTGTAAAATTTATTTGACAATCACATATTTATATAATAAATTCATACTAACAGAAAGGGGATAATTCATGAAAATATCAATATTAAATTTAATACCAAGATTTGTAGATGAAACAACAAAACAATCAATCGATCGTGGATTGGAACTTGCAAAATGGGCTGACGGACAAAAATTCGAAAGATATTGGGTTGCAGAACACCACAACTCCAAATCAATCTCATGCTCAGCAACAGATTTGATTATCGGATATATTTTAGAAAACACTCAAAGAATAAAAGTCGGAGCAGGCGGTGTAATGCTACCTAACCACACACCATTTCAAGTAGCAGAAAGATACGGAACGCTCGAAACATTGTATCCCAAAAGAGTTGATTTGGGAATCGGAAGAGCGCCAGGAACAGACATCGACACAGCGAAATTAATCTACAGAGACACTTATAAGGAAGATAACTTCAAAGAAGCCATCAGAACACTTTTAAGCTATTTTGAAGAGGAAGCGGAAAATTTCAAAGTGCGCCCATACCCTGGAGTTGGCACACACGTTCCAGTGTATATTTTGGGAAGCTCCATGACATCTGCACACATCGCAGCACAATTGGGACTACCATACTCATTCGCAGGACATTTTTCGCCAAACACAGTCGAAGTCGCACTCAAAATCTACCGCGAAGAATTCACACCATCAAAATACTTGGACAAACCATACGTCATGCTTGGAGTATCTGCCAACGCAGCTTACGAGAAAGACGCCGCAGAACACATCAAACAACAAGCAATCTCCATATTCTTGCAAATCCAAAACAGAAACAATAGAGATGCATTCTTAAAAGCTGACCCTAATAACAGCCCCGAACTCACATCAATCGAAAAATTCATGATAAGAACAGCAAGAGGCCTTCGAATAGAAGGAGACGTGAATTCCGTAAAGGACCAATTCATGGAAATAAAACAAAAATACAATCCAGACGAAATCATCGCCGCATCCTACATTCCAGATTTCAAATTATTAAAAGAAAACTACGAAATCATACAAGATTTGGCGTTGAACGAGTAGAGTTTATAGAAAAACCATCCAGAAAATTCTGGATGGTTTTGTGTTGTAATAAAAAATCACAGACTTTGTCCTGAAATAATAATATATTGAAATAATCTATAAGTAAAAAAAGCAAACCATCACGCACTAATATCTGATATTTGTGTATGATGGTTTATTTAATATTAGTTTGATTTTCTATAAAAAACTTTCAGGAAAAATCCTGAAAGCTCTACATTATTTCATCTATTGTTGGGATGGATTCTCCCGATCCTTTTCTGGTTACTGTTTTTGAAGATACTTTTGTGGCAAATTCCATCGCTTCTTTGATTGATTTTTTTTGATCGAGCATGACTGCCATCGCTCCGATGTAGCTGTCTCCTGCTGATGTTGTGTCAACCGCATCTGCCTTGATGGCTTCTTGTTTGATGTGTTCTGTTTTTGAAAAATACTCAGAGCCATTTTCTCCCAAGGTTATTATCACGGATCCTACATTTTTATCAAGCAATTCATCTGCTGCTTCTTTCATGTTTTTTTTGGTTGAATATCTCAAAATTTCATTTTCATTAGGCACGAACAAATCCACCTTGTCCAAAATATTTTCCACTTCGAACTCACTTGGAGCAGGGTTTAATATCACGAAAACTCCCTTTTCCTTCGCTTTTTTAATAGCGTATTCGTTGACTTCTTGTGGAATTTCCATTTGCAAAATCAAAATATCACATTCATCCAAAAGCTCGATGTTGTCGTCGATATCTTGAATTGAAATCGCATAATTTGCCCCATGATCCAAAACAATTTGGTTTTGACCAGTCTTGTCCACATTTATAAGCGCAGTTCCCGTGTCAACATATTTTTTGATAATGTTTGATGTGTCAACACCGTATTCACGCATATTTTTGAAAATAAAATCTGCATCCATATCATTTCCCACGCACGCAAGAAACTTCACATCGCCACCAAGTTTTTGGCAAGCAATCGCTTGGTTTGCTCCCTTGCCACCGACAGATCTGCTCTTCGAAAGTGACGAAATGGTTTCTCCTGGTTTCGGGAAATTTTCCAAATTATATGTAGTGTCTACATTCACGCTTCCTATAACTAAAATTGCCATAAATCTCTCCTCATTTCATAAAAACAATTAGAATTTTTCATAATAATCTATATTATATTATACAATACAAATTGGATTTTGTAATTCAAACAAAAAACAATGTGACTGAATAAAAAAGCCACAATAATTTATCAAATTTATGAATGGATATTTTTCAAATGGGTATATTATTAAATAAGAAATATTAATAGGAGGAGACTATGGACGATAAGAAACAAGATTTCAAACAAAATCTCAAAAGTTATGTGTCAGATGAAGATATTGCTCATTCTGATAATTACTTCCAATCAAGCCCTGTAGAGGGTGTGGATGATGTGAACAAGGTTTCAGATGTTACCGAATCACAAGAATCTACAAAATCTACAGATGATGTATTTGAAGAAATCAACCAAAAATACACTCAAAAAGAAAGAAAAGAAGACAACGAAGAATATGAGAACTACAAGCAAAACGATTCACCAGATTGGTATTTGAAATGTGTAAAATTCATCAATCAATATTCCAAGAAAATCTACGATTTTTACGCATCGACAAAGCACGGAATTATTTATTCATTTTTAACATCAGGATTGATCGCTGCGTTGACTAGTGCTATTTGGGCTAGTGTTACAACAAAAGGTTCTCTTGGAGAATTGACGAAAGTTTTCCACACACCTACAATTTCAATTATTACTTTGATTACGGTGCCTCTAATCAACTACGTGATGACGAGATTAATCTACATGTTTACGAAAAGTTATATGAGACCAACTCCACCTGCTTGCACAAGAGATGTCAAGGGCGGTGTATTCTCGATAATCAACGGTATATTCATGTTCATACTTACACCGCTTGGATTTATCGGAAGCATAATTGGTTGTTTCACAGGAATGTTAGCTTATTCTGCAACTTTCCTTGATTTATATTTGGAAAAAGACAGTTTCAAGGTTGGTTTGAAATCATTCATCGCACAAATCGTAATCAGAATTGTAGTGTTCATATTGGAAATTTTATTGGTAACTTTGGTAGGATTACTAATCTACAATTCATTTTCAAATATGCTTAGATAAAATTTTACCCGATCTCTATTGAGGTCGGGTTTTTGTGTGCAATCAAAAAGCCTAGCTCATACGAGTTAGGCTTTGTTTGATTATTGAATAAGAGTTGTAATCTTGTATTAAAGATTATCTGTCTTTACGTTTTTTCTTCAATCCAATGAATCCAGCTGCTGTCGTCAATGCTGACATTGATAACATCATGATTTCACTTTCACTACCTGCTTTTGGCAATTTATTGGCAGATTTTCTATTAGGAATGTCTGCTTTTTCTTTGCGTTTTCCTTGTTCAGTAGTTTCAGGAGTTTTTGGTGTTTCATTTGGTTTGTTTGGAGTTTTTCCATTGTTTTCAGGAGTCTTTCCATTGTTTTCAGGTGTTTTTCCGTTATTTTCTGGAGTTTTACCATTTTCTTCCGGAGTCTTTCCGTTGTTTTCAGGTGTCTTTCCGTTTTCTTCTGGTTTTTTGCCATTTTCTTCTGGAGTTTCACCTGGTGTACCTGGTTCGTTTGGCTTTTCACCCGGTGTACCTGGTTCATTTGGCTTGTTTTCACCTGGTGTTCCTGGTTTTTCTGGATCCTTTTCTCCTGGTTTTGTTGGGTTTTCTGGATCCTTTTCTCCTGGCTTTGTTGGATTTTCTGGATCCTTTTCTCCTGGTTTTGTTGGATCTTCTTTACCCGGTTTTGTTGGATCTTCTTTACCCGGTTTTGTTGGATCTTCTTTACCTGGTTTTGTTGGATCTTCTTTACCTGGTTTTGTTGGATCTTCTTTGCCCGGTTTTGTTGGATCTTCTTTACCTGGTTTTGTTGGATCTTCTGGTTTTACTGGTGGGATTTCGCAGACATTTTTAGTTCCAATTTCGATAATCTTATCTTGTTTTTCTGTAATTGTCTTTGTATCTCTAGAAACTTCCTTGCTGTTTTCTATCTTAACAGTAGTTTCAGTTTTACCTGGCTTACCTTCTTGGATAACATTAGTCTTTCCAGCTTCAAGATTTGGATTTTCTCTAATTATGATGTCGTAAGCTTTTTCGCTTTCGTACTTGAACTCACCATCAGTCTTAGAACCATATTCTACAACTTTGTTCTTTGGTTCAGTTCTTTCTTCCTTAACTTCAAGCTTGCCTGTTTCCTTATTGAAAGTAGTTGTGTATTTTACAGATCCCTTAGAACCTTCTTCGATAACTTTTGTTTCGCCAGCTTTAAGTTTTGGGTTGTGTCTGTATTCAGTGTTGTTTCCAAGCTCAGTTTCTTTTACAACTGGTTTAACACCGATTCTTACTACCCTATCTTCTTTTTCTGTGATAGTCTTTGTAGTTTCTGTAGCTTCACCAACTGGTTTAGAATCTTTTATCTTTTGAGTAATTGTAACTTCTTCCTTACCTGGTTTTCCTTCATTTTCAATTTTTTGGAATCCAGCTTCAAGATTTTTATCATAGATTACCTTAGTTTCATAAGGAATTTCTCTTTCGATAGTCTTTGTAGTTTCGCCTTCAGATGGTTTTCTACCGATTTTAATTAATCTTTCTTGAGGCTCTTTAGTTGTCTTAAATTCACCCTCTTTAGTTTCTACAACTTTTCCATCTTTGATTACAAGAGTATTTGTTCTTTCTTGCTCTCCTGGAGAACCTGGAGTTACAACTTTTTCTTGGCCTGGTTCTAATGAGTCATCGTATTCATATCTAGTTTCGAAAGGTAATTCTTTCTTTTCTTTGATTTCGTGAGTACCGTCGTTTGTGCCTTCACCAACTAGAATTACTGCCTTTTTAGCTTTTTTAGTTACTGTTGGTTCAGAAGTATTTGTTACCTTGGAGTTTTCTATAGTTAGAGTTCTTTCTTGCTCTCCCTTTTCTCCTCTTAATTCATTGCCTTGATCATCAGTAGCATATTTCCATTCACCCTTCTTTAGGCTTGGGTCTTTTCTAACTTCAACTTCAAATGGAATTTCTTCCTTAACTTTTTCAGTTCCGTTAGTCTTCCCACCGATTTTAACAACTCTGTTTTGACCTTTTTCTTCTGTTTCAGAAGTTACAACTTTCTTTTGGTCCTTGTCATAAGTTGTTGTGATTGTAACCTTGCCATTTTTACCTGGAGTTACTTCTTCAGTTTTACCAGATTCAAGATTTTCGTCATAAATATATTCTGTGTTAAATGGTTTTTCTACAACTTTTGTTACTGGTTTTGTACCAATCTTTACAACCCTATCAGTTGCTTCTTTAGTTGTCTTGAATTCGCCTTCTTTAGTTTCAGTTACTTGGCCATCCTTGATAACAAGTGTATTTGTTCTTTCTTGTTCTCCTGGATTTCCTTCTTTAACAACTTCTTGTTGACCAGCATCTAGGTTCTCATCGTATTCGATTTTTGTTTTATAATCTAAGGCTTTCTTTTCTACGATTTCGTGAGTACCGTCATTAGTTCCCTTACCTACTTGGATAAGTGCATCTTCTGCAGCAACTTCTGTTACAGTTGGCTCGCCTTCGACTTTAGAATTTTTAATTGTCCAAGTTGTTGTTTTTGTTCCAACCTTACCTGGTTTTACAATCTTGTATTCACCTTTTTTAAGTGTGTCTACTTCTTCAACCTTATATTTGAATGGTAGCTCTTCCTTGTGCTCTACCTTACCTTCGGTATTTCTACCTACTTTTATAATTCTCTTTTTAGGAGCTTTAGTTTCGGTAAAGTCCCCAACTTCAGTTTTGGTTACATTGCCGTCTTGTATTGTAAGAGTTACGTCTCTTTTCTTTTCTCCGGCTTCACCTTTTTGAACTTCTTTAGTTTCGCCTGGTTTTAGACTATCATCAAATTGGATTTCAGTTTCAAATGGTACTTCAACTTTTTCTTCGATCTTGTGAGTTCCGTCATTTACACCTTCACCTACATGGATTAGGCGTTCTTGAGGTGCTTTTAATTCTTCTTCCTTAGTGTCAGTAATTTTTGAATCTTCAATAGTATAAGTTACTTTCTTAGATCCTTTTTCACCTTCAGTAATAACTTTGATTTCACCTTTTTTAAGCTTAGGATCTTTTACTACCTTAGTTTCAAAAGGAATTTCTTCAGTTTTTTCTAATTTACCATTTGTACCATAGGCTACAAATTGAGCTTCCGTCTTCTTTGTACCAACTTCTAGCTTGCCGTCTTCTTCATAATAATGAGCTGTTACAGGTACATTTAGTAGGGCCCCGTCAACTGACTTACCTTCTTCAGCATTTGGTACTGTAGCAGTTATCTTACCTGTCTTTTCATCTATTGAGACATTCCAAACATTGCCCTTATCGTCTGTATATGTTGGTGAATCAATAGTATACTTGCCTGGCCTTCTGTTGTAGTGATCTTCTGTATTTAAGATAACATCTGAAGATAGCTTATCTCCTGATTTACCTGCCTTGGCATTGTAACGAGCGGTCATATTTGCCTTTTCTTCGATTACGAAGTAGGCGTATGATTCTTCAGTGATGTCTTGGCCTGGTTTTTGTTTATCTACATAGTGAGATACTACTGGTACTGTTAGCTTTTCCCCACCGTTAAAGGCTTTAGGATCTACTGGCTTTGCGGTAACCTTACCTGTTTTTTCATCAACTTTTACAGTCCACTTATTTCCATGATCATCTATGGCTAGCTTGTTACCAGCTTGATCAGTTTCAAGGGTATCTGGAAGAGAATAGCTATTTGGTTTAATTCTCTTATCATCTTGTGGAACTGTTGCCTCTGATGTTTGCTCATTAACTGGGTAGTTAACTTGAGCGTCGTATTCCGGCTTGATGTAGGTTGACTCTTGGACTACAAAGTGGAACCAGTGAACGTCTTTTGATCCGTTTGTATAAGTGTATTCTATAGGTATTGCTATAAAGTCTCCGGCTTTAGCTGATTTTGGTGGTGTGATGGTGAACTTAGAAATATCGTGAGGGTCTACATCTACCTTCCATTGGTCTGCTTCTGCCTTGCCCTTATTTTCCTTATTGATAAAGTCCATGATTAGCCTACCAGAAGCTTCTCCTCTGCCTTCAGCTTCGTTCATTTCATCAGCAGTTTTTTGATTTTGTTTTGGATTTTCTTTTGGCGTTACCATTTTAACTTCAAAAGGCTCGCCTGGTTTAACTGCTGATGATGTCACCTTAGATGTATCATCACCATTGCCATCTTCAAAGGATTGGTCGTAGTATCTTGTATCATCTAGGTTTAGCTTGAAGCCACCTATAAGGTTGTAGTGGTCGTAGCGGTCGATGCCTTGCTTGTCGATTGTGACATTAGTTCCCTTATGGTTGATGTCGGCAGTACCAGCTTCTGAGCCTGTGTATGTTCCTTTTTCACCAAATTCGTCTGGTGTTTCTGCTATTTTTTTAAATTCTTCTTTAGTTCTTGGACGGGCAAAGAATTTGACATCTAGATTTTGAAGAGCTTTATAATCTTCAGTATTAAAGATAGAGTCTTCATTGATGACAGTCTTGCCATCTTTATCTTTTTTTAGGGCGCCTTCAGGTAGCTTGATATGGATATTTCCATCATCTCCAATATAGGCACTTGCTCCCGGAACAATTTTTCCTGTAATAGGGTTATAAACTTGGCCGACAAGTCTTTCCTTGGCATTATCATCCACATTATCTATCTTAATCCCTGTGTCTATATCTTGACCTTGGACAAAGTACTTATCTTTTAATTTTGAGCCTTGTTGATTTAGCTTTAGTTCTTGAAGCTTATCATTTTCATTTGGCCATGGGTTTACTTTGTAATCTAAAGCGAAGTTACCTCCAAAAAACTTAACTCTTGGGTTATCTTGAGTGTAATTGTCTTTCATACCGAAAGATGTGGAGGAGTTATCCTTGTTATTAATGTGCTTTAGGGTATCTTCGTTAGCTACGTAGTTTAAATTTCTTTGCGGTCCACCAGCGTCAATCGTACTATTCTCTGTTGGTTGGTATGTTACATCAGGAGATTCAGGAGTAAGTTTTTCTCCTTGGCCCATCATAGGTTTTTCACCTGTTGGTACAGGTACCTTTCCACCGTCTGTAACAGTAATACTGGTATAGGTTCTTTGACCAGTTTTCTTGTCTATGGTAATTTGGTAACCATATTCAGTCTTACTTGGTGATGTTGAAGATGGGTTTTTAAATTCAAATTTAAAGCCGTCTTTTACTTTCTTCTCATCAGTATTGTATTGAGTCTGATTTACATTTCCTGGTTGAAGGTCTGTTGTCTTGTATCGTTCAGATCCATAGTCCTTGATTTCCTTTTCATCTTTACCATAGTTTGGGTCAGTTGCTTTTTGAGCGGAAGTTTCTCCTGCTCCTTGAGCTTGTGGTGTTTTTTCTTCTGATACTCCCAATCCTTCATTGCCCAAGCCTGTTACTGCTGTAGCTTGTGCTGGATGATTTAATGCTTGTGATCCAAATCCTGATTTTTTGGAATTAATTTCCTTTTCTTCTTTTAATTCAGAGCTTTCTTGTTGGTTTTGTTTTTCTTCTGCGTTAACTTTTTCTGAATTGTTTTGTTCAGCAGGTTGTTCTGTTTTTGCAATTTGATCATCAATTAGTTTTTCTGTGACAGCTTGTGTGTCATCTGTTTGAGTGTCGGCGTATGTTTTTGCTTGTGGCGCCGATACTATTACTACACTGGCTAGTGCAGCCATTAGTAATTTTTTGTTTATTTTCAAGTTATTCTCCCCCTTATTTTTTCATTTATTTTTAATTTTTAATATTCTATAATTGTGCTAGTATTTCAAAAATACTTTACCTGTCAACTTAAAATTATACATTAAAATGATTACAAACGTCAATAAAAAACATGATTTTTTTCAAGAATTTTGCAAAATATTTTAAAACTTTATTAAATTTGTTGAAACTTGATGTAGCTCGTTATTTTTTTGTTCCTTTTGCTTGCTTGATTGTATTTGTTTGCTTGAGATTAGTCGTGATTTGTCGTCTCTTTTATGAGACTAGTTCAAGAAATTGTTCCAATAAATAATATTAACAATGTTTTATGAAATGTATATGAATGAAAATTCTAATTTATTGAATGCTTTGTTGTACTGGGTTATAATAAATGTATAAATTAAGAGGAGTTTTTATGAAAAATTTTTATGGTGAAGTGTTTTCACGTTTACAAAAACATATCAAAACAATAGAAAAGAAACAAGGTGCCTGGATGTTCACGTTGATTATTTCGGGAGTAATTAGTTTACTTTCATTTATGTTGTGGATGAGGATTAGTCCTCCGAATTCATCGAAAGATTTCTTGAATTTGTCGCTTCCATTGTCGTATTTTTCGAAGACTGTCATGTCGCCTTTTTCATGTGTATTGAGTTTTTGGGTTGCGACAAGTTTTTTGAAAAAAGATATGGCAGAAAAGATATCGAACTCAGAGTTTTTGGCTAAGGCTAGCGTGTACACTTTGGTTACAATTGTCTTGGCTTCTGTGTTTAATACGAGAATTCCAGTTGTTAGCGTGATTGTAAATGTGATATCGGGGTTTGTGTACAGCGTTGTGATGTACGACAAATTCAAACCCGATTTTTTGAACAAGGCGACGATTACGGCTGCAATTGTCAAGATTATCGTGAGTGCGATTGGTTTTCTGATGGGTACAACTTTGTTGTTTTTCATCATTTTGAATTAGTTTTAATTAGTTGTGATGTAGTTAGGAATTAAAAGGAGTGTTTTATGAAAAAATTGGTGGCTTTGATGCTAGCTTGTATGTTGAGTTTGCCTGTGGTGAGCGTTGCAGACAAGGATAGCACAAATGATAGAATTTCTGAAAAGATAGAAGCTCATACATTTGATTCTGCAACAAAATCTGATGCAGATACAAATAGCAAAAAGACAGATGCAAAAGACAAACAAGCTGGTGCGAAGGATCAAAAATCTGATGCAAAGGATACGTCAAATAAAAAAGATACATCTGATAAAAAAGATGCAACGGATAAAAAAGATTCTTCCGAGAAGAAAAAAAACGAGAAAAAACAAGACCAAATCACCACTAACGAAGATGGTGTGTTCAAAAATGTTATTCACCAAAGATTCCAAGGTGAAAACAGGGCGAAGACTGCAGTGAATGTGCAACGTCATTACTTTGCGAATACAAACAAGGTAATTCTTGTCAACGACAACGCATATCCCGATGCAATCAGTGCAACGAATGTGTCTATGGGCAAATACCCACTTTTGTACACTGGGAAAAATTCATTATCCATCGAAACCAAATCTGCGCTTGACAAGATGTTCTTGGACGAGATTTATCTAATGGGTGGCGTGAATACTATAAGTAAAAAGGTTGAAAATAGTTTGAAAAGAAATTTCCCACACGCAAAAATCACTAGAATTATGGGAAGTAATCGTTACGACACATCAGCTCAATCTGCGAGAACTCGTGCAAAAACCACTAACTTGATATTTGCCGCAGGAACAAATTATGCAGATGCATTGTATGCTACAAGTCTTGCAGCACACCAAAATGCACCGATACTACTTGTAAGTAATGATGGCATTAACCAATCTACTGCAAATTTCATCAAATCATTGGGAAATATCCACAACGTGACAATCGTCGGTGGAGAAATATCTGTAAATCAATCTGTGAAAAACCAAATCGAAGCCTTGACTAGAAAACCTGTCACAAGACTTGCAGGTGTGGACAGATACGAATCCAGCGTTGAAGTCGCAAAAAGAGTGAACGCAAACCCAGCAGAAGTCATCACTACAAGCGGTGAAGTGTTCGCCGATGCACTCGTGTCATCGACAGTTGCACAAAAAATCAAAGCGCCAATCTTGCTTGTGAAAAAAGACGTCCTACCACTTTCAGTTAGAGAATATTTGAAAAAAACCAACTCCATTTACAAATTAACTACAATCGGAGGATACAACACAGTTACCAAAAACAATTACTCCACACAAGTAATATTAATATCGGGACTCGACATCGACAAACCACTTGTCGACAAACAAGGAAAAGGCATAATCAAAGCCTTCACAAAAGATTACAAAAAATACTACGTACTTCCAAACAACAAATACTACAGTGCAATCAAAGAATACGACAAATTGTTCGTATACTTGAGAGATGCATTGGCAGAAGATTACAGACCATTGGAATAACGAAAAAATCAAAAGAGGACAATGTCCTCTTTTTTTGATGCAAAAAAATAGACGAAACCCTCGCCTATTAAAAGAACAAATAATTCAAAATATACATCGTAACGACCGACAACAAAAATCCGATCTCCGTAATTCTCGTTTTCGTTTTCTTATAAAAATCGGACGAAATCACAAACGTTGGCCCAATCGCAGTGTACATAATTATAGATTTAATCAACTGCTGATTGTTCGTCACAGCACTCACAACGACGTATGTAAACACCGGAATTATCAGCAAATTCACAACAGCAAGCATGATGGATGTCAAATCCAATAAGCTTTTCAAATCAATACTTGAAATTGCAAGTGCAAATGCTATTATAATCACAACTGAACTTGTCGATTGAATAATTTTCAGAGGAGTTAGTATGTATGAGAACTTGTAAATCGCACAAATACAAAAAGCTACAGAAAAACCCATCGCCATCAAAAAGTCTGTCACATTGAAAATTCTCTTGTAAAGCATGTACACAAGATAAATCACACAAGAAATTATAACCAGATTGTTCAGAATATTCTTGTCCATAACATTTTGTAAAAAAGGCCTCATCACGATAATATTCGAGAAAATAAACGCAGGTTCCAACGAATCCTTGTCCTTCGTGTTGATTTGGAAAATCATCGTCATAATCTTAGACAATATCCACAAATACACAAAAAACACACCGAGTTTGATGTTGAAATTCTTGTACGTAAGTTCACTCAAACTAATCGCAATATTAGCCGGAATAATTACAACGTAGATTAATTTCGAAAAAAATGCGACAATTTGCTTTTCATTTGAAATCGTTCTGGCAAACAAAAATATAATTGCAAACACCACTAGAACACTTATCCAATAATTAAAATAACTCATACTATCCTCCAACTTTATTATACCATAGCAAAATAGTAAATATGAGAAAAAGCAGACGTAGCATTTATTGAAATAATTTATAAATAGGCACTTAGCGTGTGTGACTTTTTTACAAATATATATTATTATATATATAACTAGTATTTGATTACGTTAAGGAGATCACATGTTTATACGAAAAATAAATCAGAAATACAAAAATTTCGAGTTAGACATCGAAAGTCTAGAAATAGGAAACAATAAAATTATAGGACTGATTGGAGAAAACGGTGCTGGTAAGACAACTTTGATGGATGTATTATCCGGAATGATAAAAGCAAACGCAAGTTTTGATGTCCAAGATTATAACGAAAATGATATTTTATACATACCTTCCCAAATATCTCCGTATTATTTTTTAACAGTAAGTGAATTTTGTAAAATTGTAAATGAATACTCCCCTTCCGGTAAAACGTCCGAAGATTTAATAGTTGAACTTGGACTAGAAGACAAGAAAGATACTTTAATTTCTGAATTATCTGAAGGAATGAAGAAAAAGTTAACTCTGATTAACATTTTAACAGGTGATTATTCCCTCATAATTATGGACGAACCATTTAATAGTATCGATCTGAAATATTCTTATGAAATCAAGAAATTAATCCTTCAATTGAAGGAAAAGTCTACAATTTTGATTTCATCACATATTTTAGACAGCCTTATTGATATATGTGATGAGTTTGTGCTTTTGAAAAATGGTAAGGTAAAAAAAGTATTCGCAAATTCAAAAGATAAAAAGCAACTGGAGGACGAGATTTTTGAAAGAAATATTTAAATTGGATATGAAACTACGTTTTAAGGAAATAAAAATAGATAAAATATCAGGTGCAATCCAATTCGTTTTGATAATCTCAGCGATTTTTTTGTTTTTAAAATATTTGAGTTCTCTACCATCAGACCATTATGTGATAAAAGCTTTATTCGCGTTTTTCTTAGCTTTTATGGGGTTTTTCAAGATAAGAACTGATAGTATAACTCAAAGAGAAATGGATTTTATGACCTTTTTCCCAAGCTTTAACAAAAACCAAGTCAGAAAATACTTCATGTATAAGAAAGCTACGATTACATACATCTTCATAATTTATTTGTTATTTCCAACTTCTGTAGATATTCTTGAAATCAAATCTTTCTTTATGTATGGTTCGATTATTTATTTTTACATGTTTGTGGATACATTATTCTTCTATCTGACAGAAAATACAAGAAAATCAAATATACTGTACACAGCCCTTAGAATTTCATATTATGTTTTATTATTTTCTAGTTTGAATTTCCCAAATTTGGGAATTGATTTAGAAAAGTTACTACCAAAATTGCAATTATGGTACATGATTCCAACATTTATAATACTTTTTTGTGTTAATCCACTTTTACTTAAAGCTCCCAATATAAAAGGAGAATAAAATGACAAAACTTATTTTTTATTACATCTTACGCGACAAAATTAAATACGAACTAATTGTAATACTTTTCATAAGTGTATTTTCTTCTATAAAATCACCGCAGAATTTATATGGATTGAATTTCTCCACTACTTTATTAAGTATACTTTTCATATTGTATTTTAGTGTTATGAATGTACACAAATCAAAGTTCTTGCTTTTATATCAACCTAGAAATGTTAAATCTCTTAGAAAAGATACCATAAAATCAATGTGCTACTTATCTAGTATATTCTTAGTCTTGGCTGTTATCTTAGATTTTTTCATAATGAAATCAATCTATCTAACAGAATATTATTTTGTAAGTATGATAATATTTTATATTTCTACAAGTATCGTCAAAGTAAACATAGAAAAAAACACCAAAATTGATGAACCTATAATTAAATTAAAAGAATGCGTATTCGTTTTATGTTCAGCAATTATATTAGTAGCAGCGATTTTCATTTTAAAAATTTTAATTTTCAGTAATTTGTTGTAATTTGTTTGACACATCTTTGACTTTTTGTAAACATTTTCCACGTCGCAAATCAATTTACGGGGTATAATAAATTTAAGGAGGATAATATCATGAAGAGGAAATTATTGGTAGTATTGTTGGCATGTGTAATGCTAAGTTCTTGTGGAGTGAAAAATGTTGGAAATACTGGCGTAAAAACTTCTGGAGAAGACGGCATACATATCAAAAACGGTGACTCAGAAGTCAGTATCGGAAAAGACGGAATCAACGCTAAGAATGGCGACTCCGAAGCAAAAATTGGAAAAGATGGAATAGTCGCAAAAAACGGCGACTCCGAAGCAAACGTCAGCAGTGATGGAGTAAAAGTGCAAAACGGACTCGACCTTGAAGGAGAAGACCCAGAAACAAAAGAAAAAAGAAAGAATAATGTGTTCTTGGACGAAGACAAAATAAAAGAGATGGAACTAAAAGAAAATTACCTTGAAAAAGAAGACATCGAAAATTGGGAAATCAAATTAGACAAACAATCACAAACATACACAATAAAATACAACGCACTACATCAAAAACACGAAAATGAAAGAGACGCCGTCACTGGTCAATTGCTCAAAGGAATGACATCGCCAACTTCAAGATAGCGCGTAAATAGTAAAACAGGGAATGTTCCCTGTTTTTTTGTGTTCATTACAGTGTTTAGGAGATGAACGTGGTGTGTGATGATTCTTACATCTGCGGGAGATCTGACCTACGTTCGTGTTGCAATCCCTAATATTGTGTCCGTCTAAGCAAACAATCGAAGCTAAGAATATCATACGGAAAAAATAAGCATAAATTCAAGCGAAGTGAACCGTTAAAAAATTGTGCTGTCTGAGTGCGTAGCACGAGTTCACAATTTTAGGTTCACAAGCTTAGAATTTATTTATTTTTGTAGTCTAGATATTCGTGCGAGATGTTTGCTACAACTTGACCTACGCTTGCCCTGCAACTGTAAATTCTGCGAAACCTTTAAGCAAACAATCGAGCTGTATAGTGTCAATTTATGTAAACAGTCAAGCCTTTTTGCTAAGAATATCATACGGAAAAAATTTAATTGATTTCAAATCGAAAAAATCCGTCAGAAATCGCACCGCTTGAGCGTAAGCGAGCTTGCGATTTCAGGATTTTGAGATTTAGAAATCACAAATTTTTGTAGTCTAGATATTCGTGCAAAATGCTTGATCTGTGCTTTCGTGCGAATAAGATTATTAAATTTTCACCAAGATTATAGACTTGATAAAAATTTTTTAAAAACATTAAGTTCATATTAAATAATATAATTTAGAAATTGTATTGCCCTATAGCAACAAGTATGTTAAATTATATAATGTAAAAATACTTTTAGGAGGCAAAAATGAAAAAATTAAAATTACTTGCATTTTTAATGGCTTTTGCATTCATATTAACTGCATGTGGAAAGCCAGCAGACAAAAAAGGAACCGATGCTCCTAACGCACCGGCTGTTGAAGGAACTGAAAAAGGTTCTTCTAAAAAAGGTGGACTTATGGTCCTAGGTGTTGGATCTGATCCTTCATCTGTTAACCCTCTATTTGCAAACGACAGAGTTTCATTAACTATTACAAATGTATTGTATGACAAGTTATACAATGTTAAGTCAGGGAAAGTTGTATATGATGGTCTAGCTGAATCTATGACTCCATCTGAAGACCATTTAACTTATACTTTAAAGTTAAAAGATGGTATAAAGTGGCATGATGGTAAGGACATAACAGCAGATGATATTATATTTACCTATGACAGTATATTAGATGATAAGCAAAATGCTAAGGGACAAAATGTTCTTAAGTCAGATGCTGGTGTTGTTAAATACAAAAAAGTTGATGACAAGACAATTGAATACAAATTACCTAAGGTAGATATGACTTTCTTAAATGGTATAGCTGGTATCTCTCCTATTCCGAAACATGTATTCGAAGGAGAAGCAGAAATTGCTAAGAGTCCAAAAAATGCAAAACCAATAGGAAGTGGCCCTTTCAAATTCAAAGAACATAAGACTGGTGAATTATACCAAGTTGAAAGATTTGAAGACTACCATGGTGATGTTGCTAAACTTGATGGTATAGCTTTCAAGGTTATTCCTGATGCAAACGCATCAATGGTTGCGCTTGAAAAAGGAGAAATTTCTGTTTCATATATCAAACCTAAAGACGTAGCTAAATTTGAAAAGAATGGCAACTTTGAAATTGTTACATTCCCTGAAGGAATGGTTGACAACCTATTCTTCAGATTAAACTCTGAAAAATTAAAGGACGTAAAAGTTCGTCAAGCTATTTCATATGCAATTGACAAAACTAAACTAATTCAAGGAACATATTTAAGTAAAGACTTTGCAGATCCTGCATATTCAGTTTTCTCAACTAACACTGGTTTCTTTAGTGATGATGTTGAAAAGTATGATTACAATGTAGAAAAGGCAAAAAAACTTTTAAAGGAAGCTGGTAAGGCAAACTTAGAACTTAAATTAATGTACACTTCTGGAAGTCCTGCTCAAGAAAAAGAAAGTCTATTAATTCAAGAAATGCTTAAAAAAGTTGGAATAAATGTAGAACTTCTTCCAATGGAAAGAGCAACTTTCATCGAAAAGTTATTAGATAAATCTAACCACGACTTTGACATGGCTATAAACGGATATGTAATGGGAGACAGCCCTGACTCATACGCTTCAATATTTAAGAGCGACTCTTCTGAAAACTTCAGTAATTACAACAATCCAAAGATTGATGAGCTATTCAAACAAGCTAAAGTAGAAACTGACGAAGCTAAGCGTGGAGAAAAATATAAAGAAATCCAACAAATACTTGCTGATGATGCAGTAGAATATCCTGTTGCAAATGTAAAATCAATTCTTGCAGTTCGTAAAGAGTTTAAAAACTTAGATGCAGCAAACCCTGCACCTATTCACATGTTTGATTACTTCAACAAGATTGAATCAAAATAATTAACTAATGAACAGTCCCTTTTTAGGGATTGTTCATTTATTTAGGAGATAATATGACAAGACTTATACTTAGACGACTTTTACAAACCATACCTATGATAATAACTATTTCCATAGTTTCCTTTTTGCTTGTAAGAATCGCACCATCTGACCCAGTTAGGGCAATGATAACACCTGAGTCTACAGTGGAAGACATAGAAAGAGTCAGAGAGAACATGGGCCTTAATGACAGTTACTTTGTTCAGTACAAAAGATGGGCAGGAGATATTTTAAAAGGCGACTTTGGCTACTCATTTTCAAATCACAGACCTGTGCTGGATCAGGTTACCGAAAGACTACCGGCAACTTTAGGACTTATGGGAAGTGCGTTTTTAATTTCAATTATAGTCGGTACAATTATCGGTATTATTTCAGGAATGAGCAAAGGAGGTATAGTAGATAAGATTTTTACACTGCTTTCCTACATAGGAATATCCATACCTTCATTCTGGTTTGCAATGATGCTTGTGCATCTTTTTTCATTAAAATTAGGGCTTCTTCCATCAATTGGAATGAGAACTCTTGGTGTTGAAACAACAGCAGACCTAATAAAGCACTCCATCCTACCAGTACTTACTTTAAGCATCGGTGATACAGCTGTAATTAGTAGATATGTAAGAGCAAGGGTGATGGATCAATTAAAAGAAGATTATGTAATGACAGAACTTGCCCAAGGTAGTTCAAAGAAAGAGCTTTTCTTTAAAAGTATTCTTAAAAACTCTCTCCTTCCACTTATCACGCTAGTTGGAATGAGCTTACCAAGACTTGTTTCAGGTGCCTTTATAACTGAAAGCATCTTTGGATGGCCAGGCCTTGGACAACTTGGTATGAACTCAATCTTTACAGCAGACTACCCTCTAATAATGGCAACTACTATGTTTGCATCTGTATTATTAATTCTTGGAAACTTAATCTCAGATATACTTTACGGAATTGTAGACCCAAGAATAAAGGAGATGAATTAATGAAAAAACTTTTTAAAAATTTTAAATTAAGTCCCCTTAGGGTCAAATTTTCTGTTACACTTCTTCTACTCTTCATATTAGCTGCTGTATTAGCAGACCTATATCCTAAAAACGGTATAGATACTGACATAACCAATGCACTGGTTCCACCAAATAGCGAAAATTTTTTTGGAACTGACGACTTAGGTAGAGATTACTTTGCTAGGGCATTACATGGCGCAAGGGCCTCCCTTACAGTTGGTGTGCTATCGGTTGTTATTTCAACCATATTAGGATCATTCGTTGGAATCATTTCAGGATATTTCGGCGGTAAAGTAGATATGATAATTATGAGAATTGTTGACATACTAATGAGTATTCCATCATTCTTTTTAATACTAATCCTAAACGCTGCTCTTAAACCAGGAATTCAAAATATTATTATTATCATAGGACTATTTAGCTGGATGGGTATTGCAAGACTAGTTCGTGCAGAAACCTTAACAGTTAAAGAAAGAGACTATGTAACATATTCAAAATTAATTGGAGTTGGCCACCAAAAGATAATGACAAAACACATTCTTAGAAACATAGTTCCCACTCTTACAGTTGCGGCTACTGTTAATGTAGCTTCTGCAATACTAACAGAGTCTTCCCTATCCTTCCTTGGACTTGGGGTAAGACAACCAAACTCTTCATGGGGTTCGATGTTAAAAGATGCCCAACAATATCTAGGAACTTCACCATACTTGGCGCTTTTCCCAGGACTTTTAATTCTTTTAACAGTACTTTGCTTTAATGTAATTGGAGACTATTATAGACAGGAGATACAATGAAATTAGTAGAAATAAAGAACTTAAATGTAGAATTTCCAGGAAAGGAATACACAACCTACGCTGTAAACAATGTAAGTTTTGATATTTACGAAAATGAAACCCTTGGAATTGTAGGAGAATCGGGTTCAGGTAAATCTGTAACTGCAAAGTCCATATTAAATTTATTGAAGGACAAATCAAAATATAGCGGCGAAATAATTTATGACAGTGTAAACATGTTAGAGGCTGACGAAAAAACTCTAAGGCGTATTAGAGGCGATGAAATATCCATGGTTTTTCAAGATCCAATGACCTCTTTAAATCCACTTTTTACAATTGAAAAGCAAATGTACAAACTTATAAAGAGACATAGAAAAAACTTAAGTGCAAATGAAATAAGAGATATTTCCATAAAATATTTAGACCTAGTTGGCATTCCCGACGCTAAAAATAGAATAAAATCATATCCTCATGAGTTTTCAGGCGGAATGAAACAAAGAGTTATGATAGCTATGAGCCTTTGCCTAGAACCAAAACTTATTATTGCAGACGAACCAACTACCGCGCTAGACGTTACAATTCAAGCACAAGTACTAACACTTTTAAACAATATAAACGAAAAATCTACACAGTCAACTTTACTTATAACCCACGACCTAGGCGTTGTAGCAAATACATGTGATAGAGTTGTGGTGTTATATGGCGGAAAAATTATGGAAGAGGCAACAACAAAAGAACTATTTACAAAAGGACTTCATCCATATACGAAGGGACTTTTAGCATCTCTTCCAAGAATTGGAGAAAAAGAAAGATTGGTTCCAATACCAGGAAATCCTCCTGTAATAACAGAAAAACCAAAGGGCTGTCCATTTTATGATAGATGTAGTTTAAGACAAGACATATGTAAAAATAAAGAGTTATCA
Source organism: Finegoldia magna ATCC 29328 (assembly GCF_000010185.1). Taxonomy (NCBI): domain Bacteria; kingdom Bacillati; phylum Bacillota; class Tissierellia; order Tissierellales; family Peptoniphilaceae; genus Finegoldia; species Finegoldia magna. Next base: position 1,732,850 of record NC_010376.1, read on the forward strand.
AAAAAAGAAGTATCCCCTACCCATAGGGTTTACTGTCATATGGTTGAGGTGTAATATGGAAAAGATTTTTGAAATTAAAAACCTAAAAAAGTACTTTCCTGTAAAAAAAGAAAAGGTGTTTGAAGAGCAAAAATATTTAAAGGCATTAGACGGAATAGACCTAGAAATATACAAAGGAGAGACCTTTGGCCTAGTTGGAGAATCTGGATCAGGTAAGTCAACATTAGGTAAGTGTGTTACAAGTATACACGATATAACCGAAGGTGATGTATATTATAAAGGCAAAAACATAAAGGATAAAAGTACAAAAAAGACTATGCAAAATGAAATTCAGGCAATTTTTCAAGACCCATACTCTTCACTTAATCCAACCCTAACAGTTTATGAGATAATTGCAGAGCCAATAAAGACAAGACTTCAACTAAGTAACGAAGAAACAAAAAATAAAGTTATAAAACTCTTAGAAAAAGTAGGACTATCAAAAGAGATTATGTATAAAAAGCCGGGACAATTTAGTGGTGGACAAAGACAGAGAATCGGAATAGCAAGAGCAATATCCACTGACCCGGATTTTATACTATGCGATGAGCCAATATCGGCGCTGGACGTTTCAATTCAGGCACAAATTGTAAACTTGCTAGAAGATTTACAAAAAGAACTAGGGCTAACATATCTTTTTATTGCCCACGACCTTGCAATGGTACAACATATCTCCCATAGAATTGGAGTTTTGTATCTCGGTAATATGCTAGAAGTAGGAAGCGGAAAAGATATATATGAAAATCCTCTTCACCCATATACAAAAGAACTTTTAAATTCAGTTTTAAAACCAGAAGTTACTGGAGAAAAAATATTAAGCCATGGCAATAGAGAAATTCCTAGTCCAATAAACCTTCCAGAAGGATGTGTATTCCAAGGACGATGCCCATATAAAACAGAAATCTGTTCGAAAGAATGTCCTAAACTGGTTGAAGTAAGCCCCGGTCATAAAGTGGCATGCCATAATATATAGTGAGAAGTTAAAAGTGAGATGCTAGAACTAGAATATGTAAAATAATTTACATTATGACCTGAACCCGTAAACACGGAATGATTTAATAATATTTTAAGCGGAATGTAATCTGTACATAACAGGGGACATTCCGTTTAATTTTGTTTTAAATTCTTTTATGTATTTTGGCATACAAAAACCCCTCCATCCGTATTCCGGATTTTGGGGTTCATATCACACGATACGCCTTTTTTATTATATATTATTTTTTGCTTTTTACTGCTTTTAATATTTCTCCTGCTGCGAATGGCAACAATGCACATGGAAGGATTACTTTGTAGTGTTCAAGGTGAAGTGGTATTGTTTCGAATACATCATTTACTCCAGGAATGTAGATTACTGCTAGCATTAAGAATAGTGATAGTGATGTTCCCATTACTAATGCTTTGTTAGAGAATACTCCGATTTGGAATACTGATTTGTGTTCACTTCTTACTGAATAACTTCTTAGTAATTCTGATAATATCAATGTTGCAAATGCAACTGTTCTTGCAGATTCGATGTGGCCATCGAAGTGGTTCAATCCGTAGTTGTACGCAAATAATGTCGCAACTGTGATAGCCAATGATTGAACGATAATGCTTAGTCTCATGTTCTTGTCGATGATTGGTTCTTTTGGTGAACGAGGAGCTCTGTTCATGATGTCAGCTTCTCCTTTTTCAACTCCAAGAGCCATTGCTGGGAATGAGTCTGTCACTAAGTTTAACCATAATAATTGAATTGGTATAAATGGTGTGTCCCATTTGAACATTATCGCCAAGAATACGATAAGAATTTCTGCGATGTTACAGCTTAGTAGGAATGATACGAATTTTTTGATATTCGAGTAAATTATTCTTCCTTCTTCTACTGCATGAACAATTGTCGCAAAGTTGTCGTCTGTAAGGATAACTTCTGAAGTGTTCTTCGCAACGTCTGTTCCAGTGATTCCCATCGCAATTCCGATATCTGCTTTTTTGATTGCTGGTGCATCGTTGACTCCGTCACCTGTCATTGCTGCAATGTGTCCGTTTTCTTTCAATGCTGTTACGATTTGTACTTTGTTTTGTGGAGAAACTCTCGCATAAACTCTCTTTTCTTTGACGATTTCACGGATTTCATCGTCTGTCATGTTGTTAAGTTCAGCTCCCATGATTGCTTGTGAGTCGTCTGTACAAATCCCCAAATCTTTCGCGATTGCTACTGCTGTTTCCAAATAATCTCCAGTAATCATAACTGGTGTGATTCCCGCAGTTTTACATTCTTCGATTGCATCTTTTACTTCTAGTCTTGGTGGGTCTATCATTCCTGATAATCCTACAAATACCATGTTCTTTTCGATGTTTTCAGATGTAATTTCATTTGGCAAATCATCGTGTTCACGAAGTGCATAAGCCAGTACACGAAGTGCTTGTTTTGCGTACTCGCTGTTTTTATTCAACAATTTTTGTTTTAATTCTTCTGTTAATGGTTTGATTTCGTTGTCGATTAAAATCTTGCTACATTTTTCAATAATTATATCTGGTGCACCTTTTGTGAAGGAAATAATCTTGTCAGATAAGAATTTATCGTGGAATGTAGTCATCATCTTTCTTTCGGAATCGAATGGAATTTCTTCTATTCTAGGATAATTTTGATTGGATTCTTCTTTTGTGATGTTTTGTTTTCCTGCTGCTGTGTGAAGCGCTCCTTCTGTAGGATCTCCTACAATCTTGTATGTTCCGTCTTCTTCGATTAATTTCGAATCATTTGTAAGACTCATTATGTGAAGCAAAGTGTTAAGAGATTTGATGTCATCTTCTTGCATTTTACGGTCTTCAATCAAATAATCGCCTTCAGGTTTGTATCCTGTTCCTGTGACATCGACATCAGTTCCATCGACGTAGATTTTCTTCACAGTCATTTCGTTTTGAGTCAATGTACCAGTCTTGTCGGAACAAATTACAGTAGTTGTTCCCAAAGTTTCAACAGCCAAAAGTTTCTTGACGATGGCGTTTTTCTCTGCCATTCTTCCCATTCCCAAGCTAAGCACGATTGTAACGATAGCTGGAAGTCCTTCTGGAATCGCTGCAACTGCAAGTGATACCGCAGTCATCAACATGTTCAATGCGCCAAAATCATACAAGAAATATCCAACCGCAAATACAATTGCACACACAACAACCGTTATGATACCCAATTGCTTAGATAATTGTGCCAATTTTCTTTGAAGAGGAGTTTCTTCGTCTTCAACTTCTGACAAACTCGTTGCAATTTTACCGATTTCTGTGTTTTGTGCAGTTTCTACAACGACACCCTTCGCTCTACCGTAGCTTACGATAGATGAACTGTACGCCATATTTGTTCTGTCGCCAATTCCTGCGTCTGTTGTGATTTCATCCTTCGCATTTTTTTCTACAGCAACTGATTCACCAGTCAACGATGACTCGTCGATTTTCAAGTTAGTAGATTCCAACAATCTCAAATCCGCAGGAATAATATCTCCCGTTTCCAATTCAACGATATCTCCTGGAACCAAATTTTGTGAATCCACTTCCATAATCTTGCCGTTTCTGATGACCTTGGCTTTAGGACTTGCCATTTTTTGCAAAGCTTCAATCGCTTGTTCCGCTTTACCTTCTTGATAAATCGAAAGCACCGCATTCACAATAACGATAGCGATGATAATAATACTATCTGTGACTTCCCCAATAGCCATGGATAAAATAGATGCCAATAGCAAAATAATTATCATCGGATCCAAAAATTGATCCTTTAATTTGGCTGCCATGGACTTTTTCTTCTTTTCTTTTAATACGTTCTTGCCGTATTTTTCTAATAAACTAGCTACCTTACTGTCGGATAGACCATTGTTTTCGTCAGTATCCAAACTTTTGATAACACTGTCATTAGATTCCTTGTACCAATCCAATCTCTTACCTCCTGTTAATTTACATAATAAAAAAAACTTTCACCATTTCTGGCAAAAGTCTTGCTAACCAAAGTGGCCTTGTGCCGGGTTTCAACCGTAATGACGACACAATATTTTTAAGCTACTCCCTTTTGTTATATTAATTTTACCAAAAATATTATATTAAATCAATTATTTTATTATAACTTGAAACGTATCGTGTTCTTTTTTCATATTTACAATCTTGCAATCCTCGTAATCGTGAGTGTCGATAAATTTGTCCACAATCGTCGGATCTTTTGTGAAATGCATTGGGAACAAAACTTTCGGATTGCATTTGTCGACAAATTCATTCACACCCAAATCGTATCTTTCCTTTAATCTCGGATCAACCGGGAAAAATCCAATGTCAACGTGTCCAATCTTGTCGATTTCCTTGGAGAAATCTTGTTGCATCTTTTGTTTTTCCTCTTCGGTGTCTTCTTCCCACACCCAATTGTTCAAATCTCCTGCGAAGAAAAATTTCAAATGGTTTGCTTCAAAATACACGCTAATTCCCATATCAGTCGAACCAAGAGCTGTAAAATCAACTCCGTAGACAGATGTCGATTCACCAACTTCAAGCTTAATAACCTTCTTATCGAAATGCTTTTTCAATTCTTCTATATTATCTTGTCCCAAAAACACAACATTGTCTTTCGTATCATAATCAAAAACCTCTTCGTAAACATCCTCGCTGACAATGTATGTAATGTCACTCGCATTTTCATAATCAAAAATACTCTCGTTGTAGTGATCTGCGTGAGAATGAGTCACCACGAAAATCACCTTCTTATCGTTCACATTTTTTGGCAAAGTTCCTTGAAAATAATCGAAAATAATAATCTTGTCTTCAAACTCCAAAGAAAATGAACTGTGGTATATATATCTAATGTTTAATTTGTGTTCCATTAAAATTCCTCCTCGTATATATTTACCCATAAACAGACAATTTACGCAAGTAAATATTCGATAAATTTTATAAAACAACAAATATTTTCACTTGTAGTATAATATTAATAATGAAAGGATGAGTTTATGAAAAAAACTAACGCAATGAGAATACTCGACAAACAAAAAATTGGGTATAAATATATAGAATACTCCGTAGGAGACGATGTGAGTGGCGAAAATGTCGCAAGCAAATTAAATGAGGATGAAGCTTACGTGTTCAAAACACTTGTCACAATTTCCAACACGAATGAAAATTTCGTGTTCGTTGTAGCTGTAAAAGACGAGCTTGACCTCAAAAAGTGTGCGAAAATAGCCGGAGTGAAAAAACTCGAAATGATTCATGTAAAAGATTTATTAAAAACTACCGGCTACATTAGAGGTGGTTGTTCTCCTATCGGAATGAAAACAAAATTTAAGACTTTTATCGACGAGAGTTGTGAAAATAAAGAATATATTTATGTGTCTGGCGGCAAAATCGGTGCGCAAATCAAAATCGCTCCCCAAGATTTGATAAAAATTTGTGATATTACTGTGGCGGACCTTAAAAAGGAGTAAAAATGGATTACGAAAAACAGCTTGAAGCTGTAATTAACTACATTAAAAGCGGAGAAAAACTAAAAGAAGATTTCACTATAGGAATGGAAATGGAACATTTCATCGTAGACAAGGATACTTTGAAGACTGTGTCGTATTTCGGTGATAATGGAGTAGGTGCAACTCTCAGAGAACTTCACAATCATGGATGTGCAGCTTACAAAGAGGGCGATTACATCCTTGGACTTGAAAATGATGATTTGGCAGTGTCGACAGAACCTGGAAGTCAGTTCGAGGTTGCTTTGTCATCGAAGTGGAACATCGACGATTTGAAGGATATTTACATCAAAAATATGAGAAAACTTGTCGAAATTTTCGATAAGAAAAACCAAGCTATGGTGACTTTGGGATATCATCCTGTGACTAAAATCGACGAGATTAAAATCTTGCCTAAGAAAAGATACGATTTTATGTACAAATATTTCAACGAAAGAGGAGACATGGCTCACAACATGATGAAGGGCACTTGTTCTTTGCAATGTAGCATTGACTATTCATCAGAAAAAGATTTCGTTAGAAAATACAAGATTGCCAACTGTTTGTCTCCAGTTTTCTACACATTGTTCGACAACGCATATATTTTCGAAGGAGAGCCTTCAAAAAGTCGTAACATGAGAGAAATCATTTGGGAAAACACAGACACTGACAGATCTGGTATGTATAAGTTTAGCTTCGATGATGATTTGAGCTACAAAAAATACGCCGAACATATTTTGAACACGCCGTTGATTTTCTCAATTGATGAAAACCACGAGCCTTATTATGTCGGAAAGACAACTTTCAAGGAAGTATTTGAAGATGTGAAGGACACTGGTTTGATTTTCCACGCATTATCAATAGTATTTCCAGATGTAAGGGCGAAACGATACATTGAAATCCGAATGATGGACGAAATCAAATATCCACTTAATTTCTCAGCAGTAGCCCTAATCAAAGGATTGTTCTACGACGAGGTTAATTTGGACAAATTATCAGAGCTATTCAAAAACATGACATATGAAAATTGCATGAAAGCAAAACTAGATGCACGTGAAAAAGGACTGGATGCTACATTCATGAATGTAAACATGTTAGAGTTTTGCAAAATGCTTGTGGATATGGCAAAAAATGGACTTCCTGCAAATGAAATCGGATATTTAATTCCACTAGAAGAAATGTTGGAAAAAGGAATGAATCCAAGAGATCAGTTCGAGAAAATTTACAAGGAAAAAGGGCTTCGTGAAGCTGTAGTTGCAAATGAATTAAAATTGGAGGATTTAGATGTATAATGACGAATATTCATTAGAATTATATAAAATAGTACGAGAAGACGAGGACATGTATTACAGGGATTTCGTGGATTTTATCGCCAAAACAAAAGTGTCAAAGGCGATTTATCACGGAGAACCAATCCCTATGACTTACCAAGGTCTTTTCTACAACAAAAGGAATCGCTCAGATTTTGTCTACATTTCAAATATTTTGATGAGCATTACTGATAAAATCACCGAAGAATTTGTGAAAAATCCTGAATATCGTAAAATATTCCAATTGGATCCAACAATTGAAGAGCTAGTGCTTCACGATCCAGGATACGATGTGCCAGTTCCGATTTGTCGCTACGATGTGTTCTACGACGGAGTAAACTACATGCTTTGTGAACTCAACACTGACGGATCATCTGCGATGAACGAAGACAACACACTAGGACAACTTCTTCTTCAAACAAAAGCTATGCAAAAATTCATGGAAAAACACTCAGTCGAAAATATCGACATGTTCACTCCATGGGTTTGGGAAACGGCTGATATGTACAAGAAATACGTATCCGATAAGAAACCAAACATTGCAATCGTGGATAATTTGGAAGTGGGAACTCCAAACGAATTTGACGAATTCAAAAGAGTCTACGAAGAAAATGGATTCAACTGCGAAATCATCGACATCAGAGATTTGGAATACAAAGACGGCAAATTGTGCCACGGAGATTATGTGATAGATTTGGTTTACAGAAGAATCGTGACATTAGAATTGTTAAAAATAAAAGATGAAATCAAACCATTCTTGGATGCGTACATGGACAATGCATTCTTCATGGTAGGATCGTTCAGGTCACAATTGATGCACTCCAAGCTTATATTTGAAATCTTCAGGGACGAACAAACACAAGCGCTACTTAACACTGAAGAAAAGAAATTCATCGACGAACACGTTCCATTTACGAAAAAAATCGAAGAACGTGACGCTTACGAAATCATAATGAACAAGGATAAATACATCTTCAAACCAATTGACGGCTACGCTTCACTTGGAATATACGTTGGCCGCGAAATGAGAGAAGATGATTTGAAAGAAAAACTTCCGGAATTTATCTGCACAGGCTACGTCTTCCAAGAATATTACGATATGAATAAGTGCGAATTCTTAGAATTCGAAGAAAAATCTCCTGTACTCAACAAATTCACACAAGTCGTGGGACTTTTCATCTACAACAAACACTTCATCGCCCCTTACACACGAATCGGAAAAGATAACGTCGTAAGCGGCGCCAGAAAATATTATACAGCACCTAACTTGTTCATAAATGAGTAATTAAAAGCCACATTGTGTGGCTTTTTTTGGTGTGTGAAAATGATTCTTTAATTTTTGCAAATAAAAAAGTTATTTGTAGAATTAAAGCTCGTACTACAAATAACTTTTTTCAACATTTATATATATTTTTCCTATGATCGACTTCTACAACGCAGATTATTAATTTATCGTCATCAATCTCGCAAATAATTCTGTAGTTCGACACTCTGTATCGCCAAAATCCTCTCAAATTGGCTGACAACGCCTTACCTCTTGCACGTGGCTCTTCTAATTGACCTACTTTCTCCATATAATGAATAATCATTTTTTGAATAGGCTTATCGAGTTTTTTCAAGGATTTTAGTGATTTTTCTGAATAAATAACCCTCATATACCCAACTCTTTTTTTACCTCATCATTACTGTAAAATTTCATTTGGTCTTTGTTTAACAGATACTCATTAATTATCTTTTCATCATACTCTTGTTCGATTTTTTCCAATAATGATTCTCTTGCCCAGTCGGATAAAGTTTTGTTTTTTTCTTTTGAAACATTTGTGAAAAGTTCCTTATCCGATTCGCTCAATCTAATCGTTATAGTAGCCATAAAATCACTCCTTTTATTGTGTTACATCGTAACACAATTGTATTATAAATCTTTTACTAAGTCAAGTCTACAGCTCACGACACCATAATTTTTAGTTGTAACTTTTAGCTGTTCATTTGATTTTATTAATTCATCAATCATTTCGGATAAATTATCCCTGAAATTTTCTGCAGTTGTACTTTTCATTGCCTCAACTCTTTCTATTTTTATTATTTCCTATATTATTCTAATACAATGCTGGACTTTTATGCGTATTATGCGTATTATTAAAGCATAAGGAGGTTAGACGATGTTAAAATCATATCCTGCTATTTTTCATAAAGAAGAAGATTCTTATTGGGTGGAATTTCCAGAATTTGGTGGTGGAACTGAAGGAGATAATATCGAAGAAGCAATGGTGAATGCTCATCAAATGTTGGAAAGCGTGTTGGCTACTTTCATTGATGAAGATCTTCCACTTCCTAAACCAAGTGATATTACAAAAATAAAAGTCGAAGATGGATTTACGTCAATGATTCAAGTTGATCCCACACCATTTATCAAAAACAACAAAACCATCAGAAAAAATGTTACAGTCCCTGAATGGTTGGTTAGACTTTGTGATCGTCAAAATATCAATTATTCCGAAGTTTTGACCACAGCTCTTGAAAAGAAAATCAACGCATAATTTTGTAAATATTTTTATTTCCCAAGCCACATTGTGTGGCTTTTTTTGTGTGTGATTTTCCCTGTGTTTCTGTTTAGATTTTTGTGCTTTTATGATAATATTAAAGGTAAAGAAATTTTTTAATGATGATGAGAGGTCAGTATGAGAAAATCTTGGAATGAATATTTTATGGATTTGGCATTGAATGTTGCGACACGAAGCACTTGTGACAGGGCATTTGTCGGTTGTGTGTTGGTGAATTCTGACAACAGGATTGTATCGACAGGTTACAATGGTGCTATTAGTGGCAATCCTCACTGCGACGAGGTTGGTCACACTTTGCGTGACGGACATTGTATTGCTACGATTCACGCAGAGATGAATGCTTTGTTGTATTGTGCGAAAGAAGGAATTGCTGTGAAGGGTTGTATTTGTTATGTGACTCATTTTCCTTGTTTGAACTGCACGAAATCTTTAATTCAAGCTGGAATTAGCAAGATTTATTATCACGAGGCTTATCGTGTAGATGATTATGCGATTGAATTGTTAGACCGAAATAATATTGAATATGTCCAAATTTAAAGAGGTGTAATATGGATAAAATAAAAAAACTTCTTGTGGCAAACCGTGGCGAAATTGCTATAAGAATTTTCAGAGCTTGTAGTGAGCTTGGAATAAGAAGCGTTGCGATTTACAGCGAAGAGGACAAGACTTCCCTTTTCAGAACAAAGGCTGACGAATCGTATTTGATAAAAGATGCGGCATCACCTTTGTCGAGTTATTTAGATATCGAAAAAATCATTGCGATTGCAAAATCCAAACACTGCGATGCGATTCATCCGGGTTATGGATTTTTGAGTGAAAATGCAGAATTTGCGAGACGTTGCAGGGAAAACGGAATTATTTTCGTGGGTCCTGACGAATCCGTTCTACATAGTTTAGGTGACAAGGTCCAATCGAAGTTAGTTGCCAAGAAAGCCGGCGTACAAACTATCGAGGGCGTGGAGACTCCTATCAGAAATAAAAATGAAGCATTGGAAATCGCAAACCAAATCGGCTATCCAGTTATGGTAAAAGCTTGTGCTGGTGGTGGCGGACGTGGAATGAGAATTGTCGAAAAAGAATCTGATTTGATGAGTTCTTTCGTCAGCGCGCAAAACGAATCCAAGAAGGCTTTCGGATCAGACGATATGTTTATCGAAAAATACATCCGCAACCCAAAACACATTGAGGTGCAAATCATAGCCGACAATCACGGAAATATTCTTCACTTATACGAGAGGGATTGTTCCATTCAAAGACGTCACCAAAAAGTTGTTGAATTTGCTCCTGCATTTTCGATTTCAGAAAAGACAAAAAACGAACTTCACAACGATGCCATCAAAATCTGCAAGGAAGTTGGCTACACAAACGCCGGTACTGTGGAATTTTTGGTGGACGAAGATGAAAACCACTATTTTATCGAAGTAAACCCAAGAGTTCAAGTAGAACACACAGTTAGTGAGCTTATCACTGGAATTGATATCGTTCAAACTCAAATTCTGATTGCAGACGGCAAAAGTTTTGATTCTGATGAGATAGGAATTTATTCACAAGACGATATCCACACAAATGGTTACGCAATCCAATGCCGTATTACGACAGAAGATCCTGCGAATAATTTCATGCCTGACACAGGTAAGATTGATTTGTATCGTACAAGTTCCGGATTCGGCGTGAGACTTGACGGTGGCAATGGATTCACAGGCTCAGTAATCACACCATATTACGATTCGCTTTTGGTTAAAATCACTGCCTTCTCCAGAACATTCAACGACACAATCAACAAAGCAATCCGTGCTTTGAGAGAAACGAAAATCAGCGGCGTGAAGACAAATATCGGCTTCATCATCAATGTTCTAAACACAGAAGAATTCCACAAGGGAACTTGTGACACGGGATTTATCTCCAAAAACCCTGAACTTTTCGACATCAAACCATCAACTGATAAAGAGCTTAAAGTGTTGAATTTCATCAGTGAACGCTCCATTAATAACGACAAAAAAGATTACAACATTCCACAAATACCAGAATTTACCAAGACAAATTCTACAGGAACCAAAGATATTTTCGAAGAAAAAGGCGCCAAGGGACTTAGCGATTGGATTTTGAACCAAGATAAACTTCTAATCACTGATACTACACTAAGAGATGCGCACCAATCATTGATGGCGACACGAATGAGAACAAGAGATATGCTTCCTATCGCAGAAGCTACCAATGAATTGATGAAGGACTTGTTCAGTTTGGAAATGTGGGGTGGCGCAACATTTGACGTAAGCTACAGATTTCTGAAGGAAGATCCTTGGATTAGACTACAAGAACTTCGCAAAAGAATTCCAAACATTTTATTCCAAATGTTACTTCGTGGAAACAACACCGTAGGATACAAAAATTACCCAGATAATGTCGTGGTTAAATTTGTACAAAAAGCCGCAGAAAACGGAATCGACGTGTTCAGAGTATTCGATTCGCTAAACTACATCGACGGAATGAGACTTGCGTGTGACAGCGTACTTGAACAAGGAAAAATCTTGGAAGCAACGCTTTGCTACACAGGTGACATTTTGGACGAAACAAGAGACAAATACTCACTAGAATATTACGTGAAAAAAGCAAAGGAACTAGAATCCATCGGCGCAAATATTATCGCAATCAAAGACATGAGCGCACTCTTAAAACCATACGCCGCAACGAAGCTAATTTCAGCATTGAAAAACGAAATTTCTGTTCCGATTCATTTGCACACACACGACACCACAGGAAACGGAGTCGCTACAATAATCAACGCTTGTGAATCTGGAGTTGACATAGTTGACACTTGCTTCAACTCAATGAGTTCACTCACAAGTCAACCTGCACTCAACTCAGTCGTAGCAGCTCTTGAAAACACTCCACGTCAAACGGGAATCAGCCTTTCGAACTGTGACAAAATCAGCAACTACTACAAAGACGTTCGCTCATACTACTCACAATTTGAGAGCGATTTGAAAAGTGGTACAACAGAAATTTATCGCTACGAAATTCCTGGAGGACAATATTCCAACCTCAAACCACAAGTAGAATCGTTCGGACTTGGAGAAAAATTCGACGAAGTAAAATTAATGTACAAAAAAGTCAACGACATGCTAGGTGACATCATCAAAGTTACACCATCATCCAAAATGGTCGGAGACATGGCTATATTCATGGTGGCAAATGGACTCACTCCAGAAAATATATACGAAAAAGGCAAAAACCTCGACTACCCAGACTCTGTAATATCATTTTTCAAAGGAATGATGGGACAACCTGAACGTGGATTCAACGAAAAATTACAAAAAATCGTACTAAAAGATGAAAAGCCAATCACAAAAAGAGCTGGACTTTACATCGACCCATTTGATTTTGAAAAAGACAAAAAAGATTTAGAAGACAAATACAAAATGGAATTCGACGAAAAAGACATCATCTCACACGCACTTTATCCAAAAGTATTCGAAGAATACATTGACTACAGAAAAACAAAAGGCAACTTCACTTACATGGACACTCCGACATTCTTCGAAGGAATAAACGAAAAAGAAACAGTCGAAGTTCCAATAGAAGAAGGCAAAATCCTCATCATCAAACTAATAGAAAAAGGAAGATTGGAAAAAGACGGCTACCGAAACTTCACTTATGAAGTCAACGGAAACAGACGTGAAGTAAAAGTGTTCGATGAATCTGCAAAAATCACTGAACGTGAAGAAGACAACCTATCAGTAGCAGATCCTAACAACGACAAAGAAATCGGAGCATCAATTCCAGGAAGAGTCGTAAAAGTTCTAGTCAAAGAAAACGACAAAGTATCAGTCAACGACCCATTAGTAGTAGTAGAAGCCATGAAAATGGAAACCAACATACTATCCAAATCAGAAGGAATTGTAAAATCAATCCTAATCAAAGAAAATGACACCATCGACACAGACCAACTTTTAATAGTTTTGGAATAAAAAAATGGATTGTAGAGTCAAATCTACAATCCTATTTTATTTTTGAAATAGTAAATGCTTTCTTTAAGTGGTTTATATTTTAATGTAGCAACTTCCTCGTCACTAATATACTTGTACACATCATCATATTCTTTCTTACTAATGTTCAACGACATGTTGTCTTTTTTCAAATTATATCCATATTCAAACCTATAATTTTCCAAATCTTTTAACACAACCCAATAAACATAATCGTCCGTTTTTGTGGATCTGAAAGCCCTCACACTTTTGATATCACTTCTTGGGATTTTCTGCATATCCATGTACTTATACATTCTGTCAAAACCAATGTATCTGTGCACAGGATATTTTATAATTAAATTGATACAAAATATAATCAGACCTGCCCATAAAACTAGTTTCAATATTTTTCTGAAGTTTGTTTTTGTTGTTTTTTGCATCTTTAAATCTCCTTCGTGTTTGTATTATAATTATACTATATTTTTGATGGAGGAATATCAAAGGACATTCAAAATTTTTTAAAAAAAGTATATACTATATATTAATAATTTAACGTTTGGAGGAAATTATGAAAATCAAATTATCTAAGTGTGGAAATTCTCATTTGTTGCAAATTCCAAGGTCGATTTTGGATGCTTTAAATTGGAAAGATGATGATATTTTGGATTTAAAAATTAAGGATAACAAACTAATAATCGAAATTTCGTCTGATGATGAAATGAATATTGAAGATTTGTTTGAAGATTTTAATGGGAAATATTCAAAAGAAGATATTGATTGGGGAAAAATGACAGGAAAAGAAGTATGGTAAGTTAACAATTTTAATAAATAAAATAATAGAAAAAAATCTTTTCATACCTTTGCCTCCTTTATATTTTATAGTATAATAATATCATAGAAAGGAGAATAAAACAATGAAAAAGAAAAAGTTTTCTATAGTCAAAATACTACTAATATGTCTTGTAGCTTTTGTAGCTATAAAATGGATTATAGCTGTTCCAGTTCAAAGACATTACGGGTACAAAAAATTGTACAGATATATGGATGCTCAGGGTATAAAAGAAGATAACATAAAAGAGATAAAAGCGATAAAAGATTATATGAAAGGAAACCAAGTATACAGAGTGCAGATAAAAGATCCTGCGGATTTTACTCTTATTTATATTTATGACGATTACTCAAATCGTGGTAAAATTAGATTAGATGCTATTGATTTTCAGTCAAAAGATGATTTTAAGAGTCTGAGCCCTGAAGAAATGCAAAAATTTAAATATCCTCCTCTAGATGATGATTGGGAGACTAAAGCAACAAGCCATAACTAACGTTATGGCTTATCCTTATTTCTTATCAAAAAATTTTTGTAATTCTTCTGATGTAGTCCCCACTTTGTCGTCGATGTTCATTCTATCGGTGATTTTTCCGTCTTTAACTCGAAACACTGCTGGGACTGTTTTGAGGTCGTTGTCAGTTCTGAATTTCTTCAAATCTTCTGGAGATTTTTTGATTCCAGCTACGCTATCTATGTAGTAGATTTCATATTTGGATACGAAAGGTTTGAATGTTTTTGAAAACTTTTGACAATCGGGGCAAGTTTTTCTTCCAAGATACACTGTGATTTCCTTGCCTGCACTCACTTCATCAAGTTCTGCTACTTTGATTTCCTTGACGCCTTTGATGTTTTGTTCGTACTCTTCGATTTTCTTTTGTTTGTCTTCTTCTGTGGTTACGTTTTTGGATTCAACTCCTGTGGCTTTTTTTGTAGGCTCATCTTGTTTTTGGTTGCAACTTGCAAATAATACCAACATAAAGCTCACGCAAACGATTAATTTAAATTTGTTTTTCATATATTCCCTCCTGTTTTTATTTTATTTTATAATATTTAATGGTAATAATCAATCTGTATAAATTTAGACGGAAAAACCACCAACTACTGTTGGTGGCCGTTGTTTTAGTAATTCAATTTTTGTTGTTTCTTGCGTTGTTTTAAGATATTTCTACTGGATATTATTGCGCTAATACCCACCAATACTAATGACAATAACCATCCGTAAAGGCAGAAATTCACAAGCATTGAATCGTTGGAGCTAAATCCGTCGTGTAAAAGAGTAATCGTGAAGTTCATACACATCATTGCAAATGCCAAAGCTGTTAGAAATACTGTTGTCATTATGTGTAAAATACCATTGTCTTTACGTTTTAATGATAAATACAAGCCTAAAATGCTTATGATTAGAAATACCGCTGTAACTACTGCATAATTTCTCGTTATTTCATAAATTTCTTGTGCTACCATTTCTTGTGCTGGCATAATATCCCTCCATTTATCTTATTTGTTATATTTATAATATCATGTTTCTATATTTATTACAATTAATTATTATTTATCAATTATGTTGTTATATTGTTATAAGTAAATAAAAAAATATCAGAGATTATCTTTGATAGAAACTCTGATATTTTTTATTATACAATCAGCTTAATACAAATTATCGTTGTGTTTTTTTCTTCTTATACATTGATTTTCTTAATCTCAATATCACATAGCTTGCAAATATAATCGTATAGATTATAACTCCAGAGAGGTGTGCTTTCCAATCATTTGAATAAAGCACCATTACATGCACATAAATTCCAATGAAAAATGGATACGCCATTCTTTGAAGTTTCTTCCAATTTTTGGCATTCATTTTTCTTCGAACTGATTTGAACGATGTAACAAAAAGTGGAATCAGCATCAACAATAAAAATATTGTTATTATTGATGCGATTAGTTCTCTTTGTGGCAAGGATGAAGGATTTGTGAAAAGCACTGGAAAATAATGTATTCCAAATATTATGTTGTGACTAATAACCAACAAACTTCCTATTATAGACATTTCTCCACGAATGCTCATCATTTTTTTCGTAAAATCATTGTGTTTTGTAACTGTTCCTACGAACATTACTATCATAAATGTGGCTGTTGCAAATATTCCTCTGGAGAATATTTTCATAAAATATTCGTTGAACCAAGTTGGCAAGTATCTGTCGTAACCCATGTTATAATAACACACAACTAGTCCCGTCCATGCGTACATTCCCAAATAATATGCTACTGGGTGTTTTTTTATTGACTTTGCTGTTAAGCTATAAAAAATTATCGTGAAAAGTATTCCTATTATTAAAGTCATCTAATCTCCTCCTTCAAGTTTTCCAAATTCTTTTGTTTTTCATCTTGCTTTTTTGTGTCGATATTCGAATCAGTTTTTCCGTTAGTTTTTCCATTAGTTTTTTCGACTGATTTGAGTTCAACTCGGTTTGATTGATCACTATTTGGAGTTTTTGTTGTAGTTTTTTCGTTTTTTGGTTGAGATTTTTCCGACTTTTTGTCAATAGTATTTTTGTCTGGTTGTTTTTCAGAATTTTCCTTCTTTGGATTTTCCTTTTCTAGATTTTTCTTTTCAGGATTTTTCTTTTCTAGATTTTTCTTTTCAGGATTTTTCTTTTCAGGATTTTCTTTTTCTTGCTTTTTGTCATCCACGACTGGTTTTACGATTTTGACAAATACGAATGATTTTGTTATCTGATTTGTAGATTTCACTCTGAATATAAGAATAACTTTTTGTTGTGTTTCACTTTTCTTCGTATAATCTGGTTCTTTTTCAATCGTTACTTCTACCGATCCATCTTCTGGTATGTTGGAGAATTTCTTTTTGAAATCTTCTATTGTAGGTCTTGTTCCGTTGACTATTATTGGTTGCACTCCATTTCTTTGTGGTGTGAATTTTTCTCCATTATCCCCATCTTCGTCATCTGATATTCCGTCATGGTCTTTGTCGCGGTACACCCAGTATGTCAATGTTCTCACTAATATTTTGCCGTCTTTCTCTGCTTTTAATTTTAGTGTGATTGTTTTGAAACCACTGTTATCATTAGGCCAATCTTGTGGACTTACTTGTGGTGTTCCTGTTATTGTCGTTCCGTCAAATGATAATCCTTGTGGCAAGCCTTCTATTTCTGGCAATATTTTTGCACCTTGTAAAAGACTTTTCACTGTCGCTGGTCTGATTGGTTTTCCTTCGATCCATTTTTGTCCGTTAGAATCCATCAAGCTTGTGTCGATTACTGTTTGGTTTACTTCTATTTCTTTTTTAACAGCTTTCCTTACTATTACCATTAAATAAGCTTCTCCTACTTTATTTGAATATTTTGATTTGAATTGTAGGACTACTCTTTGTGGAGCTTCGCTTACTTTGCTGAAATCTGGTTCTTTTTTAACACTTACTTCTACTGAACCGTCTTTTGGTATATTTGAGAATTTTGCTTTGTAATCTTCTAGGCTTGGGGCTTTACCTTCTACTATTATTGGTTGTCTATTTGAGAATGTAGCTGTGAATTTTTCTCCGTTATCCGTATCTTCGTCATCGGATATTCCATCTCTATCTTTATCTCTGTACAACCAATATTCGATTGTTCTTACTAAAATTTTATCGCCTTTTTGTGCTTTGAATTTTAGTTTGAATGTTTTAAAACCACTTCCATCTGCTGGCCATCCTTCGTCACTTCTTTCTGGAGTGCCTGTTATGGTTTTTCCGTCAAATGATAATCCTTGAGGCAAGCCTTCTATTTCTGGCAATATTTTTGCATCATCTAAAAGACTTGTTACTGTGGCTGGTCTTATCGCTTGACCTTCTATCCATTTTTGTCCACTTGATTCCATTAAGCTTGTGTCGATTACATTTTTGTCTACTTCTATTTCTTGTTTTCCTTGTGGTTTTTCATTTTCAGCGGCTTTTTTGACTACTACCATTACAAAAGCTTCTCCTACATCTTTTGCATTTTTTGCTTTGAATTGTAGGACTACTTTTTGTGGAACTTCGCTTACTTTGCTATAGTCTGGTTGATTTTTAAAGCTTACTTCTACTGAACCGTCTTTTGGTATGTTTGAGAATCTTGATTTGTATTCTTCTAGGCTTGGAGCTTTACCATTAACTATTATCGGTTTTCCATTAGCTCTTCGTGGTGTGAATTTCTCGCCGTGATCTTTTTCTTCATCATCGGATATTCCATCTCTGTCTTTATCTCTGTACAACCAATATTCGATTGTTCTTACTAAAATTTTATCGCCTTTTTCTGCTTTGAATTTTAGTTTGAATGTTTTGAATCCTCTGTTATCTTCAGGCCAACCTTCTGAGCTTACTTGTGGCGTTCCTGATATGGTCTTTCCGTCAAATGATAATCCTCTTGGCAATCCTTCTATTTCTGGCAATATATTTGCACCCTTTAAAAGACTTGTTACTGTGGCCGGTCTTATCTCTTGACCTTCTATCCATTTTTGTCCACTTGATTCCATCAAACTTGTGTCGATTTCTTTTGGACCTACTTCTATTTCTTCTTTTCCTCGTGGTTTTTCTTTTTCTTTATGTTCATTTTCTTTTTCTTTGTCTTCAACACGTTTCTTGTCCGATTCATTTCCCGATAATTTGAATGTTACGAATATTACACTTGGAAGATTTGGATTATCTTTCGCTACTAGATGATATTTTGCTTGACCGTTGTCGAATGCAGTGTTTGTTGTTGTATATTCATATCTTTTGTTGTTTTTAGATACTGCACGAATTCTCACTTTCGCAAATTCAAATGATTTTGGTGCATCAATTATTTGTCTGTCTGAAATGTTGTTTGTGTTTTCAGAATCTTTTGATGCGTTTTCCAATCTGTACCAATTGATTCCGTCAGCACTGTATTCCAATCCTACGATGTAATCCTTGCTGTAATTTCCGATTAGAATTCTGAACTCATCGTATGACAATGATTTTTTATGAACAACTCTTGCTTTGATTAAGTTCGTATCGGAATATTTTGACAAATCCTTACTAATCATGTTGCCCTTGTCATCTGTAATTGAAATTCCTTTTGATTGGAAATCTTTCCAGCTAACTTTTTCTGCTGAACCGTCTTTTTTAGTCACAATAATCTCCATTTCAGAGAAATCTGCTGCATCGTTTTTGTTCACTTTAATTGTTTTGTTTTTAGGTGATATGATGGCGATTTCTTTGACATCTGAATTATTCTTGTAATCATTTGACGATTTTTCTGTCGCTTCTCTTGTGGATTGTGCAATTCCACTTGCGCTTACGGTAGCACCTGATATACTATCGAACATTTCTTTTGAGTTGTATTTGTCTGACATGTACGCTTTTACGGCTCTTGAAAGTAGCGTCAAATCAGATTCTGTTTTAATGTTATTTCCAGAAAGTCCATTT
The DNA here is from genome assembly GCF_000010185.1 of Finegoldia magna ATCC 29328. Lineage (NCBI taxonomy): Bacteria > Bacillati > Bacillota > Tissierellia > Tissierellales > Peptoniphilaceae > Finegoldia > Finegoldia magna. The sequence goes on from NC_010376.1 coordinate 1,752,417, forward strand.
AAAAGCACGCCATATTTTTTGCCAAATAATTGTTCTACTTTTGATTTCGGATCTCTGCTGTTTCTAATTTGTTCGAAATACTCACGGTATAATCCCATTTTTGCAAGATTTAATCGTCCTTGTTTTCCTTTTAAGAACGCCAAAACTTTTTCAGCTTTTTTCCTAAATGGACCCATATCATCTCCGTATTCCGATTCTTTTCCTACTTTGATGTCGATTATTTCGCCATTTTTAACTTTGATGTAGGTCTTGGTTTTCCTTGTGTTAATGTAACCAACGCCCCATCCAGTATACTCTCCATCTCTCAGTGGATTGTCGTTGTAGTATTTTTTCAAAGCTTCGTCAATTTTTGGTGTGCCATTTTTGTCCGTATCTTTGTCATTGTTATCTGGATTTTCTTTTTCCGGATTTTTCTTATCTGGATTTTCTTTTTCTGGTTTATTTTCTGGTTTTTGATCAGATTCGTTTGGCGAGGATTTTGCTTTGGACAATGCGTTATTGACTGCATTTATAATTCCTCTGCTTGAATATGTCGCTGTGGATACTGTGTCTACTGTTTTTCCAGGTTTTCCAAGAATTCTTGAAATTACCGCCATTGCTTTTGCAAAATACGGTGCGTCATCACTGTGAGATACTATTTCTACACCCGAGATTAATCCGTTTGTTATTGTAACTCTAACTGTAATTGGACCACTGAATCCTTGTGCAATTCCAGTGAACTGACCGTCTTTTATTTTTGCATCATTTATTTTACCAGAGCTATTAGGCTTAGAATTATCTTCCGGATTATTTTGTGGTTTTTTGTTGTTTTCTTTTCCTTCTTCTTTGTTGTTTTGTCTTGGATTTTCTGGTTTATTTTCATTCGATATATTTGGCGCAACCCCCGCTTTGGACAATGCGTTGTTGACTGCATTTATAATTCCTCTGCTTGAGTATGTCGCTGTGGATACTGTGTCCACTGTTTTTCCAGGTTTTCCAAGAATTCGTGAAACTACAGCCATTGCTCTTGCAAAATATGGTCCATCATCACTGTGAGATAATATTTCTACATTTGTAATCGATCCGTTGGATACTGTAACTCTAACTGTTATTGGACCATTAAATCCTTGTGCAATTCCAGTGAACTGACCGTCTTTTAGTTTTGCGTCATTTATTCTACCAGAGCTATTTGTATTAGAATTATTTCCCGGATTATTTTGTGGGTTTTGGTTGTTTTGTCCTGGATTTTCTGCCTTTTTTCCCTTGGATATATTAGGTGCTGCCCCTGCTTTGGATAATGCGTTGTTGACTGCATTTATAATTCCTCTGCTTGAGTATGTCGCTTGTGATACTGTGTCCACTGTTTTTCCAGGTTTTCCAAGAATTCGTGAAACTACAGCCATTGCTCTTGCAAAATATGGTGCATCATCACTGTGAGATAATATTTCTACATTTGTAATCGATCCATTCGATATTGTAACTCTAACTGTGATTGGACCATTAAATCCTTGTGCAACTCCTGTGAATTGACCGTCTTTTAGTTTTGCGTTATTTATTTTGCCGCTACTATTTGTGTTATTATTTCCCGGTTTATTTTGTGGCTTTTTGTTGTTTTGTCTTGGATTTTCTGCCTTTTTTCCCTTGGATGCATTTGGCAAGACTCCTGCTTTGGACAATGCGTTGTTGACTGCATTTATAATTCCTCTGCTTGAGTATGTCGCTTGTGATACTGTGTCCACTGCTTTTCCAGGTTTTCCAAGAATTTTCGAAATTACACGAGAAGCTCTTTGGAAATATGGATTATCATCGTGATGAGATAATATTTCTATTTTCGCAATGGATCCTTCTTTTACTGTAACTCTTACTTTGATTGGCCCGTTGAAACCTTGTGCAGCTCCGATATACTGACCATCTTTTATTTGTTTGCTTCCTACGGAAATTTTTCCGACAAGATTTCTGATGCTTTTCTTGCCTGATTTTGCGTTTGGATTTACTTTTGAAATCTTCGCTTTTTCTTTGGAACCTGCTTGTGCCAATGCTTTGGATACTGCTTGTTTGATTGCGTTTGAAGATATTGTCGCTCCTGCAACAGAATCCACATTCACACTTCCTGTGCTTAAAATTCTGTCGATCACAGAAGATGCTCTGTTAAAATACGACGGCGTTTCGTTATTTGAAATCACATCAATATTTGTCAATTTGCCGTTTTTTACAGTGACTCTTACCGCTAATCTTCCACCATAACCATTGGAACTTGCTTCGTACACTCCATCTTTTAGTCCTTTTGTGGCTACATTTGGTGTGCTATGTTTTTGAGTTTTTTCTGCTAGTTTTGGTGTTTCTTTTTTTGAACCAGCTTTATGTAGCGCATCTCTTACAGCGTTTTTGATCGCTTCAGATGAAATCGTCGCCCCTGAAATAGAGTCCACATCGGTATTACCTTTTTCCAAAATTTGTGCGATAATTACAGATGCTTTTTCGTAATATTCAGGTGTTTCATTGTTAGTTACGACATTAATTGCCGACAACTCTCCGTCTTTTATTTTAATTTTGACCTTGAAATCACCGCCGTATCCCTGGCTATTTCCCTCGTATTCGCCGTCCTTTAATCCCTCTACATTACTACCAGATGCTATTTGTGTTTTGTTGTTTGTAGCGTAATTTATCTTGTGTTTTTTATTATAAGAAATAATAGAAAACGCCATCGCAACTGTTACTAATGTAGCAAGAGTAAAGGATAACCATTTCTTTAGTTTTTCTCTTTCCATATTTTTCCTTTCTATAAGAAATTTTTGCGCATGATATCATCATAAAACTTTTTCAAATCTCATGGATGGTTTTGATTATCAGTATCGCTTTTTTTATTATAGAAAATTTTCTAAAAAAACACAACACTTTTTCTAAATAAATTTAATGTTGAATTATTTGATTTATTATTTTAACAAACAAAAACCACCAATAAAATTGGATAAATTCCAAAATTATTGGTGGCAATAATTGTCGTATTTTATTTTACAAACTAAACATATTATCGTAGTTGCTCATTTGAACCATTGCTAATCTGTAGATTGTTTCATTAACTGGTGCTTCAAGTCCAAGTTTTTTCGCTTGTCTTACGATTGCTCCATTCAAGAATTCTGCTTCTGTTTTTCTGTGTTTTTGTGTGTCTTGTGCTGCAGATGGCAATATGTCTCCGTATTCTTCGAACGCATCTGTGACGTATTTTCTGAAAAGTTTGTCGCCATCGAAATTGTAGCCCAATTTGTCAGTTACGGCTATGAATTCGTCTGAGATAGCCTTCAATATTGCTACGGAATTTTCGTCAGTTCTAGTGTATTTTGTGGACAAATGCATTACTGCGCAAGGTAGGTTGTAGATTGCGTTGATGTATAATTTTCTCCACATAATTCTGTCTACATCTGGATTTAATTCTGTTTTGATGTCGTTCATGCTGAATGCTTTTTCGATTTCGTAGAACAATTTATCGTCGTGGTTTTCATTGATAGCGCCAAATATTACGTTGATTTTATCGCTATCATATCCTGCGCTGATAACTCCAGGCGCTTCGATAGATGCAGATATGAACATAATTCCTTGTGCGATGTTTTCTTCTTTGATGTATTTTTTCAAAATGTCGACGTTGCCGATACCATTTTGAAGTGTCATTACGACTGTGTGATCTCCCACGATGTTCATATTTTCCGTCAAAATCTTTTCTGTGTCGTATCCTTTTACAAGGATTACAACAACATCTTGAACTTCCAAATTTTCTGAAGATGTACTTGCAGATGTTACTTTTACTGTGCTTTCGCCGCCAGTTCTGTCGATAATTCTGATTCCATCTTTTCTGATTTTTTCCATGTGAGCTTCATATGGATCTACTAAATTGACTTCGTTACCAGGAGATTCGATTGCTTTTGCAAGCATACAACCCATTGCTCCTGCCCCTAAAATTGTAATTTTCAATTTATCTCTCCCTTTCAAATTAATTCTCTTGGATATATTTTAACACAGCTTGGTTAAGTTTTGGGATCATTTGTTTTTTTCTTGAAAGAAGTCCCTTTGCCAAGAATGAATTGTTGTCGATTTTAGTATCGAACGCTCCTGCTAATTGTTCTTGGAACATTCCAGAAACCAAAACTTCGCTTTCTTCTCTGAAGATGTCTGTAAGAATTAGTACAAATGTAGCTTCTTTCTTGTCGTTTCTAATTTTGTTCATTTCTTCAAGTAAACTGTCTTTGATTTTGCCAAGATTATCCAAATCCATTGAGAAGATTTGTGCTACTCTACAAGTGTATGATTCGATGTTGAATGTCTTAACATCAGTGTTTAACAAATCTGCTGGTGATTTTCCTTCTAATGATGTTCCTGCTTTGAACATTTCCATCGCAAATTCTTCTGGGTTGATGTTGGCGATTTTTGCCATTCTTTCCAAAATCATTCTATCTGTTTCAGTTGCAGTCGGTGATCTGAACAATAATGTGTCGGAAATTATTGCTGAACACAACAATCCCGCAGTTTGTCTTGTAGGAACAATTCCTTTTTCCAAGAACATTTTGGAAAGAATTGTACAAGTTGATCCAACAGGTTCATTTCTGAAATAAACAGGGTTTTGTGTAGCGACGTTTGCAACTCTGTGGTGGTCGATGATTTCTGTGATGTCGCAGCATTCCATATCATCAACTGATTGGTTTCTTTCGTTGTGATCCACCAAGATTAGCTTTTTCTTTTCTTCATTGATAACGTGATATCTGGAAATATTTCCCACAACTTTGTTTTGATTGTCAACTACTGGATATGATCTGTATCTTGTCTTGGACATTGTGTTTTTCACATCTTCAACAGTGTCTGTCAATGAGAAATTAACGACATCGTCTCTTGTCATGACGTAATTTACAGGCACAGATTGTGGAAGAAGACGTGCTGCCATGTATGTTTGAAATTCCGTAGAAATTACTATTATGTCTTTTTGTTTTGCTTTTTCTATCAATTCATCTGATAATTTATTGCCACCAGTAAGTATAATCATGGACACATTCTTATCTATCGCATCTACTTGTGAGTCTTCTCTATTACCCAAAATCACGATGTCATCTTCTTCCAAATACTTCGCCATTTGTTTTGGATCCATCGCTCCTACTACCATTTTCCCAGACAATGCCCTATCTTCTGCTGGAATATTCAAAACATTCGCTCTCAAAACATCGATGATGTTTTCCACGGGAGTTTCTGAGTGGCGAAGGATTTGATCATCCCACACTTCCATGTAACATTTTGTAATATCAGAAATTGATACAACTCCAAGAAGTCTTTCTTCGATGTCGATTACTGGCAAACTAGCGACGTTTTTTTCTTGCATAATATTAGTCGCTTTGTAAAGGCTCGCGTTTTGGGACACGCATGTTGCCACATCGAAGTTCAAATCCTTGACTTGTGGCTTCATCGAATCCATGAACGTAGGCGCATCCACCCCAAAATAATCCAACACGAATTGAGTTTCCCTGTTGACATCGCCAAGTCTTATAGCTTCGACGTTTTCTTCTCCAGTTCTTTTCTTCAACTCTTGATAAGATAACGCCGCGCAGATAGAATCTGTATCAGGGTTCTTGTGCCCAGTTATATATATTTTATCCATATTTTCTCCTTCATAAAAATCAATCAAACATTATTTTTCTGCCGATTGATTATTTAATTTTATTTTCCTAACCTTTATGATTATATACCAATCTTTTGATAATTTAAACACTTATTGTAAAAAATTTTGTATTTGAGATATAATAACTTAAAGGAGTGACTTAAATGGATAAACTTTTAATCGTAGTAGATTTTCAAAATGATTTCGTAGACGGTGCTTTGGGATTTGACGGAGCAGATAAACTCGAAGATAGAATCTGTGAGAGAATCAAAAAAGCAAGAGAAGACAATGAACAAATCATATTCACATTCGATACTCACGAAGAAAATTATTTGAACACACAAGAAGGCAAATTTCTTCCAGTAGAACACTGCATCAAAGGAAGTAACGGACACAAATTGTACGGAAAAGTAGCTGAATTAGTAGAAAAAGAAGACATATTAATCGAAAAACCAACATTTGGAAGCATTGAACTTTGTGATTACTTAAGAGAACACCAATTCTCAGAAATAGAATTGTGTGGACTTGTATCCAACATCTGCACACTTTCCAATGCAATATTGGCGAAAACATTCAACCCAGAAGCAACTGTCATAGTCGACGAGAACTTGACTGATAGCTCCGATGAAAAACTAAACAAAGAAACATTCGACATACTCAAAGGAGTACAAGTCGTAGTAAAGTAAAATAGCAGCCATGGCTGCTATTTTTGTTTTCTATTTTATATTGTCATCTGAATAACCGATTGATATGTTTTCATTGAGGACGTATTCTTTGGCTGCTTTGTAGTCTTTATTTTTGTTGAATTCCAACAGCTTATCTTCGTGTTGTTTGGTTACGTCTTTGCCATCTTGAGTCAACACCAAATGTTTTTCGTCCTTGGCAAACTTTTCTAATGTAGCTTTAATTAAGGTATCGTCTTCTTTTTCGGGATTTTCCTTGACGTATCTTTCAATTATTCTATGAGTGTCAGCTTCGTCAGCCTTTGTCATGTTAGTTAGAAAATACGCATTGCACACAAGTGATATTGCAAAAAGTATTGCCACAATTGTAAATCTCTTATCATTTTTCATGATACTCCTCCTTTTGTGTAAACCTTTCTATTAAACTTAAACACCTATCCCAAAATATTTTTACAATTTATTGTATTCTTTTGTTAAGTTATCTCTCAACATTTCAATATTTTCCAAATATTCATACGTTGAATCGTACACTTGATTAATTTCTTTTCTAATTCTCCAATCTGTAAATGGATTGTCGAACACAATGTCAAGCATGAACTCCTTCATCGAATACAAATCTCCAAAATCTTTCAATTCTAAGTCGATGTCCGACAATTCTTTTTGCAATCTTAGTGACAGATTTTCGATTAAGTGAAGTTTGCTTTGAGCTTTTTCCATTTTGCTTCTCTTGAAAAAACCAATCATACCATCGCCAAATATAAAATCTGCCATAGCCCAGTTTTTCGCCGATTTCAAATCGTTAAGTACATCTTCAAGTTTTATTATTAAATCGTCACACACATCAATTGCTTCTTTTATTTCTTCTTTTTGCATAGTCTACTCTCCTTCTTATACAATATTTACCACAAATATCGTCAATTTATTCACTATTTGACATTTTGTAATAATTGGATGCTACTTGTTGTTTACCTCATGAATAGTCCCGCCTGTTTTTTCCATTTGTTCTATGGATTTTTTTAATCTTTCAATGTTTTCAGCGCTGTAAAATGGATCTTTTTCTGTAGATATTTCAAAAGGAATTTTTCTTTGTCTTACAACTGTTCTTGCGAAGATATTAAAAGCTGTTGACATACTCATTCCAACCTCTGAACAAAATGAATCAAATTGCTTTTTTAGATTTTCATCCATTCTTATATTAATATTTGTTTGTGCCATAATACCAGCTCCTTTCAACATTATTTTATCACAAACAACATACAAATAACATACATTTTAAATATTTTCACTCAAAAAAATCCACCAGATTTTACAATCTAGTGGACTGTTTTATACCATTAATTTTTTATCTCCATTGTACACTTCATCTATTATCGCAGATCCTATGCACACTTCGCCGTCGTAGAACACTGCTGCTTGTCCTGGTGTTACGGCTTTCGTGTCGTCATAAGTGACTTCCACATGCGTATCGTCGATGAATTTGACGTGCGCTTTGATGTCTTTTTGTCTGTATCTGAATTTCGCTGTACAATCGAACTCATTTCTGTCCAAATGATTAAGCGATGTTTCAAATTGACTTGCGTATAATTTATTGGAGTACAATAGTGGGTTGTCTTCTCCTTGGCATACGATTAATTCATTTGTCGCCAAATTTTTCCCGCATACAAACCACGCTGCTCCATCTCCGCCAATTCCAAGTCCTCTTCGTTGACCGATTGTGTGATACATAAGTCCGTTGTGTTTGCCCATTATATTTCCATCGACATCTACTATGTTTCCTTGTTTTGCTGGTAAATAATGTGACAAAAATTCATTAAAATTTCTCTCTCCGATGAAACAAATTCCCGTAGAATCTTTCTTGTCAGCCGTAGCCAAGTTGTATTTCTTCGCTATCTCACGCACTTCTTTTTTTTGAAGTTCTCCAACTGGAAACATTACGTTTTTGATTTGCTCTTGTGTAAGTTGGCTTAGAAAATACGTCTGATCTTTGTTATTATCAAGCCCACGAAGTAGCTTCACTCCGTCATCACCTCGTTCAATTCTTGCATAGTGACCCGTTGCCACATAATCTGCGCCAAGTTTCATCGCAAAATCCAAGAACGCTTTGAATTTGATTTCCTTGTTGCACATTATGTCGGGATTGGGAGTTCTGCCTTTTTTGTATTCGTCCAAGAAATAGGTGAACACTCTGTCGTAGTATTCTTTCTCAAAATTAATCGAATAATAATCTATGCCGATTTCATTCGCAACAGCCACCGCATCCTTGTAATCTTCTTCTGCCGTGCAGACGCCATCATCATCTGTCTCGTCCCAATTTTTCATGAAAATCCCCACGACATCATAGCCTTGTTGTTTCAACAAAAGTGCCGCCACTGACGAATCCACGCCTCCACTTATTCCTACTACTACTTTTATTTTCGAATTATCCATTGTATTTTCCTTTTTCGTACAAATCATTTAACACATTTACTGCTTTCAATATTTCTTCTTCTGTATTTTTAAACCCAAAGCTAAACCTCACTGAATGTTCTGCCCTTTGAGCATCAAACATATTCTCAATCACATGAGAATTCGTGATGCTACCTGCAGAACAAGCAGAGCCTGCTGACACGCAAATTCCATGCATATCCAAATAAGTCAACAAGAAATCATTCTTCTCAAACGGAATATACAAGTTCAAAATATGAGATGAAGAATTGTCCACATTACCATTAATTTCGTAATCAAAATGTATATTATCCAAGAAAGTCTTCTTCAAATTTGCAATATACTCACGTTCTTCGACAGATTTTTGCAAAGATTTTTCCAAAGTAAATGCCCCCATCACAAAAGAAGTGCCACCTCTCCTGTAATTTTCTTGCTCACCTGCATAAATCAGATTATCCAAATCCTTCCTTATATACAACACCCCAAATCCGTTGAGTCCTCCTAGTTTGTGTCCCGAAAACGACAACGAATCGCAGTGCAAATCCTCAACATCGACATCCTCATGACCCACCGATTGAGTCGCATCGATATGATACCAAATCTCCGTATCCTTCAAATATTCTCCAAGTTTTTTAACAGGTTGAATAACTCCCGTTTCATTGTTTACATGTTGAAGAATAATTAGCTTTGTATTAGGTGTGATATTTCGAATAATTTCATCGCAATCAACCACACCGTTTTGTTGTGCATCTATCAAAATTACATTAGATTTGTTGTGATCTAGTGGATTCAAAATAGATGGATGTTCAATCTTGGAAGTTATAATATCGTAATTCTCATCAGAAAAATTATTGATAATATAATTGTTGGATTCACTCGCACCGCTTGTGAATACAATCCTATCATCAGAAGTATTCAAAAACTTCGCAATCTCATGACGGGAATTCTCCAAAGTCTTCTTCGATAACCTTCCCATTTTGTGAATACTATCAGCATTCGCATCAAAATCCATCATATTATTCATAATATATTCAATAAGCTCCACCCTTTTCAAAGATGTCGCCGCATAATCCAAATAAATCATAATCTAACCTCTCTTACATGCTATTATACTATAGTTTTTCAACAAAAAAATCAACACTAATTTCCCACAATAAAAAACCTCAATGCGAATTTACACATCAAGGTTTGTCGATAATTTCAAATCTATTCTTTTAAATCTTCGTAATTCAAATGTCTGAGTTCTCTCTTCTTCTTGAAATCCCTCAAGAAAACAAACATCAAAACCATACACACAAGCATTACTATCCCAAAAATCGAAGCAAAACTTTGCACCACAGCCTCATTCGAAGAAATAACCATGCTGAAAGTGTTGTTAATCATGTGAAGAAGAATGGATGCGTAAATGCTTTCTGTGTAATAATACACGGCACAAATCACAATCCCTCCGATTAATGCATACGCTCCTTGGAACAAATTAAAATGGAACACTCCGAACACAATCCCATTCAGAATAATCGCCCATTTATAAGGAAGAAGTCGTTCGTTTTCTGTGAATAAAGTCCCGCGCAACATCAACTCTTCTGAAATCGGAGCGAAAATCGTAATAGCAAGAACCGACAACATCATATTACCCTTCATCAATTCTTCAGATGCCTTGTTGTAAACTTCAAGGCTTGCCACAATTTGTGGGAAGAATTTGCCCAAATACATCATCAAAGCAACAGTAATATTGATAAGACCAATAAGACCAATTCCCACCACGAAAAGCTTCACGATTTCAGAAAAAGTAATCTTTCTTTTCTTTAAGTAATCCCTATTGTATTTCGTTTGAAAAATCTTCGTTCTAAATTTAATGATTAAAAGGAAAATAATAATCCTCAGGATTTGTCCACATAAAAGAAAAACCGCCCCATTTTTCACATAAAAATCTTGGAAATTACCATCAAATCCTATAAGCTTGGCAACAACTCCTCCAATCACTCCAACAACAAGCTCTGGAATCACGAACAAAAGTAAAAGGATAACTCCTTGTAAAATCGCAATCAAAAGATTAGAAAATTTTAGTTTTTTTGTATTCTCCATAAAAACCTCCAGTTAATTATATATACCCAAATTTTCTTGCAATAAAAAAATCAAGCACTAGGCTTGATTTAATCGTTAAAATTATTCCCCAACTTTGTGAAACTTTCCATCTTCCAGTTCATATTCCATAAAATCTTTGTTTTTCAAATTATCAGTCAAATACTTGTCGTGACTCACAACTACAATAGTTTTTGATTTTCTTTTCAAAACTTCGATATATTCTATCAGCTTGTCCTTCATTCTCAGATTAAGTGTGTTTGAAGGCTCATCCATCAGAATAACAGACGGCTCATTCACCAAAGCTCTTGCAATGGTCACTTTTTGTCTTTCTCCTCCTGATAGATACTTTACTTTTTTGTTCAAAATCTCCGTTATTTCAAATTCTTCGCTAATCTCTTGAATTCTTTTTTTCCTGTCAGCTCTCTTGTATTTCGATGAATAAATCAATGGTATGAGAATATTATCGTAGGTAGTCTCTGATTCTATCAAATTGTATTCCTGAAAAATAAACCCAAACACTTCATTTCTGTATTTAGACATATCTTTTTCGGTAAAATCCCCAACTGATTTGGAATCCAAAATATAATCTCCTGAATATTTCCTATCCAACAAACCCACAATCTTCAAAAAAGTAGTCTTACCTGCTCCGTTTTCTCCTGAAATAATGATATTGTCCCCATCATTTATATTCATTTCAGCATTATCCAATACAAGAAGTTCTTCACCATTTGTGCTGAATTTTTTGGTCAAATTTTTTATTTCTATCATAATCAATCACCTATCAAATCAATCAGATCGCTTTTTTTCAAAATCAAATACATAACTATTTCTAATATCAATATACATAAAATCATGTAAATAAACGCCACTACCGAAAAAGTATTAATTGCAAATCCGTTTAATACGAAAAGCAAACAGAATGCTGCAACATTTACTAAAACTACGAAAACGGAGTTTCGTGCCATAATATCCTTGGTTCTAGCTCCTGATAAAATGTGGATTTTATATTCTTTTTGTAGGCTTTTTAACATATATTTGAAGAAAATCACAAAACCCAATATTGTTATCACAGTCATAATCAGACAATACGGAACAATGTATTTGAGGATGTATGTATTTTCATCGTCGTCGTATTTTTTATTTGTATTATTAATGACCATTAGCTTATTCCCATCGAAAATCTTCTCAAATTCCCTATCAACACCTTTATTTATCTCATCTTCTGAAAACTTTGCATTCTCAATTAAATCAAGTATATCTGAATCACCAAACTTGTAGCCACTAACATTTTTATATTTATCAGATTTTATCTCCAATAATACTCTTTTGTCATAATCAATATAGCTTTTGATTTCTTGATTCATCATATCATAGTCCATCGCATCATGAGTAACCACTTCAAATTCCGCCTCATTCTTCAAGTCAGTCACATTTTTACTATCAACTAACCAAAAAACTCTGCTATTAGTGTTTTTGTTGAATTTTCCATACAACACAATTATATCTGTATCGCAATTTCTACAAAGTGATGAATTCGTGGTATAAGTGTGCCCGTTTTTCGAAAATATATTGTCCAGTTTTTTTCCATAAGTATTCGAATAATCGTATCCCTTATCATCAGTTGTCTGTAACACAACAGTGCTATATGAAGGCTGTTCACTTAATTGAAATTTTACGAACGTATTTCTCAAATAAGCATCTGTTGCAGATTCCACAATTGTTCCCAATGAGAAAATTAAAAGAATCATCAAACAAGACACAACTTTATTTCTGAAAACATCCATTAGTCCTAGTTTAATATTATCTCTTATCATACAAGACCTCTTTTTCAAACTCATTGTAGCTGAGTTTAGCTCTTAAAGCACTCAACATCACAGTCAATATTATTAGAATAATCTGCAATTGCAATATAAGAAAAATCGTGATTTTGTTTTCATTAATAATTGCAAGATATCCATACGTCAATGCTGTTGATATTGCACATGTTATAAAACTATACCCCAAGGCTTTTTCAATAAACATCTTCATGATGTCTTTCAGTTTTGCACCAAAATTTGCACTTACAATTACGAATTTCTTGTATTTGTTCAAAAACATCCACAATGAAATTGCATACATTGCCAATGCCATGACCGTACTATTAGTAATAAACTGAGCATACACCTTGTATTCTGGATATGATTTTATTAAATCCCTCAAAGTAAGCTTGTCGTACATTTTGATTTCTTTTCTTCTATATCCTATTTTTTCAAGAGATTCTGCAATAGATTTCAATGACTTGTCATCACTAGAATCTATGTAAAGTGTTGAAATATTTTCTGGTTTAATTGTGAATAGATTTCTCACTACATCGACTTTTCCATCATTAGCAATGTAAGATTGAACATCAAACATATTAATTATCTCAGTATGATAATTATCTTCTACTTCTTTTTTATCGTATTCTGATATTTTCCCTTCTACAAAATCAATCACTGGATATATCAAAATAGACACATTATTCTTGTTTTGGTAATCTTCTTTTGAAAAATATCTGAATAAAGCTGGATTAATTATTTTTGTAGAACCCATATAGTATTTCATCACTGGATCATATATTGCAACATCTTTGGAGTTTTTTATTTCAGCTACAACTGATATGTTTTCATTCATATTAAGAAAGTCAAGGCTATGATTATTATTGTTTGATTCAAAAGCTATAAGTTTGTCACTCATAAAATAAGGAGAAGGTTTTCTGTTGTTTCCATATAAATAATTAAATCCAAATATTAGTATCGAACTAGTCAGAAATATCAATAGGATTATTATTTTATTGTCTTTAAGTCTCATATCTCCCTCCTTTGATTTTGAACACCGTTTTCTTAACCCGATTATATATCTTATTATTGTATTTGTAAATCATTTGATATATTATTTTAAAATTTTGGGTAATAATCTATTAACAGCAAAATAAATTGAGGAGATTATTATGAAACGAAAATACGAATACAAATACGTTGAAGTGAGAACTTGTGGATTAGCATCAGATGATTATAAAAAAATCATAGATGATTATGCGAAGGAAGGTTTTAGGTTTGTGACTACTATCAATAAAACTAAAATCGGTATTGGATACAATCCTAAAATTGATTTGGTGTTTGAAAGAGAATGTGAGCAATAAAAAAATCAAGCACTAGGCTTGATTGATTTAAGCTTTTGATATGGCTTGATTTGCCATTTTGATTTCTGGATTTGATAGTTCTACTTCGAATTGTCCTATCAAAAATGATGATATTACAGTTGTCAAAAGTGAGAACATAATTCTGTCAACTGGAATGTATAAAAGTGACAGTGCCAACACTGTTATATCCGAGAACAAATACGCTAATGATATTTTGAGTCCCGATTTTGTGGATATCGTCATTGCCAATGCGTCGTCTCCACCTGCTGCTCCACCTTCACTTACTACAAGTCCGCATCCCAATCCGATACAGATTCCTCCGACAATACTTGCTAACAATGGCATATCGTACATACTTGGTAACACTGGCCCTATAATATTGAAAAATTTCGCAAATACGGCAAATGACATTGTGGCTACGAAAGCTTTCTTCACAAAATCAAATCCCATTATTGAAAATCCAAGAACGTAGCAGCTTACATCTAATATTACTGATGTTATTGATTGATCAAATCCGAAGACTTTGTTCAAGAACAACATCATTCCAAGCACTCCGCCCTCTGTTACTCCTGATTGTTTATGTACGTTCACTACTGCGAACGCCATTATTGCGCATCCTAAAATTATTTTTATTAATCCTTTTTTAGTTAATCCGAAAAATTTTAGCATTCTACTAAGCATTTTATCTTCCCCCGTTTAGAAATTAGGAAGTTAAAATTGACCACGAAAAAAAGACTGCGGTTCAAGTTTAACTTGCCTTTGCAATCTCTGGTTTTGATGCTTTTTTGTTTGCTGATTTTTTCTTGTAAAAACTCTGAACCTTATTGTTCTTTTTAGCCTATAAGAGTATCACATCAGATCCTTTCCAGGCTCTTTATCGAGCAATAGTCATCAGATAAAAACTACCAAATAATTATATTTGGTACCCATAGATAATTATTTACAGAGAAATTATATACTATTTTTCGCTAATTGTCAACTTTTTTAGTTAAATGTTGGAAAATTGTGTGAAAAATTTTGGTATGATTTGTGTATATTGTTTACACTTTCGCTTTAATATTGTATAATTAAAGCGAAAGTGACGGTGAGATATATGAATGCATTGAAAAATCATTTAGAAAATAATTCAATAATTACAAATGAAGATGCGATGAAACTTGGCTATCACAGACAATTTTTGTCAGATTTATCAAATGTTGGCAAATTGGAAAGGCTACGACCTGGAGTATACCAAGTAAAAGGCGAATTAACAGATGATTTTGTTTTAATTTCTTCAAAAAGCAAGAGAATTGTTTTTTCACATCAAACAGCATTATATCTTCATGATTTATCTGACAGAACTCCAAATATTTTTCATATATCTGTACCTCAAGGTTATAATGCCAGTCACATTAAAAAAAGATATAAGAATTTGAAATTACATTATGTTCAAAAAGATTTTTTTGATGTGGGTTTATCAGAAATCGAAACTCCTTTAGGTAATAATGTTTACGTGTACGATGTGGAAAGGACGATTTGTGATGTTGTATTAAATAGGAAAAAAATTGATACTCAAATTTTCACGGATGCAATTACAAGATATTTCAAATCAAACAACAAAAATCTGAGAAAACTTATTAAATACAGCAGGATTTTCAACATCGAAGAAGACATAAGAAAATATATAGAGGTATTGTCGTGATTAATATTGAAAGTATCAAGGCAAAGATAAGAAATTTAGCAAAAAATAACAACTTAAGACAAACTAG
Source organism: Finegoldia magna ATCC 29328 (assembly GCF_000010185.1). Lineage (NCBI taxonomy): Bacteria > Bacillati > Bacillota > Tissierellia > Tissierellales > Peptoniphilaceae > Finegoldia > Finegoldia magna. Next base: position 1,768,131 of record NC_010376.1, read on the forward strand.
TAATATTTAAAACAAAAAGTCCTCAAAGGTTAAAAGAGCCTTTGAGGACTTTGAATTTTACTAGTATTGTCTAATTTTAATAAGTTTCTTTGAAGATTTCGAAGAATCCTTGTGGGTGATCACATGCTGGACATTTCTTAGGTGCTGTTTTACCTTCGTGAATGTAGCCACAGTTGTTGCATTTCCATAAGTATACTTCTTCTCTTTCGAATACTTTTTCTTTTTCGATGTTTTCTAATAATTTTCTGTATCTTTTTTCGTGAGCTTCTTCAACTTCTCCGATTTCAGTGAATACGCGTGCGATTTCCTTGAATCCTTCTTCTTTCGCAATTTTTGAGAATTCTGGATACATTTCAGAGTTTTCGAAATGTTCTCCTTCTGCTGCAGATTTAAGGTTACTCTTAGTGTCTCCTAAATGAACTGGGAATCCTGCTTCGATTTCTATTTCAGAGTCTTGTAAATCTTCACTCAAAAAATTCATGAATCTTTTTGCGTGAGCCATTTCATTTCTTGCTGTTTCTTCAAATATCATAGAAATTTGAACGTATCCTTCTTTTTTTGCTGTTTTAGCAAAATATGTATAACGCATATTTGCTTGACTTTCCCCTGCAAATGCTGCCATTAAATTAGTAGCTGTTTTTGTACCTTTTAAGCTTGCCATAATATTTCCCCCTTGTAAATTTGAATGAATTTAACAATTCATTTCTAATATAACTATACCACAAACCAAGAATTTTATCACATTATATATCTGATTTTTGGACATTCAAATCGTTAATAATTCCTTTTGTTCCGACTTTTATCACTGTTGGAGTGCCTTCTTCGATTATTTCTTCCTTTTTAATAGTAGGCTGTCCGTTGATATCTTCGTAGTACAATTTTTTAATTGTAGGTGTTCCTTTTTTTATTACAATTTCTTCTCCTTGGCGCAAATTATTGTCATAAATTTTTTCAATCTTAGGATTTTCTTCTACAATTGCCACGTCTTCTCCGTATTTTTTCACGCTCATCACCTCATTTATTATTATATCGTAGATTTCATTTATTTACTCAGCTTATAAATAGTATGTTATTTATTAGATATTGCAATAAATGAACGCTGAAAACTATGATAAAATATAGCTATAATATCAATAGGAACAAAACAAATGAATAATTAGAGAAAAGAGATGACTTTATTGAAAAAATTTAAGATTTTGGCATTATTATTAATGGCAAGTTTAGTTTTTGCAGGATGTTCTAAGGAAGATAACAAACAAGCTTCTTCTACTGAACAAAAAACTGAAGAAAAGAAAGAAGAAAAAACTGAACAAAAAACTGAAGAAAAGAAGGAAGAAGCACAAGAACCAACAGCTGATAATCCTATGATTGTTGACGAAGCTAAAAAGCAAATCAAAGTTTATGCTGAAGTTAATGATAAGTTCAAAAAAGAAAGCACAATGCACGCTATCGTAGCAAAATCTGGTAAGAACAACGAACAATCTATGTTTGTATCATATGCAAACCAAAATGATTTGTATGATGCATTGGAAAAAATCGGTGCAAAACCAGGTAACAACGTTACTATGGAGAACATGGGAAAAGAAGCTGTTAAGGGTGATAAGATTGATCTTACATTCAAATTCCAAGGTTCTGACAATGAATTAGGAATTAACGATGTTATCAAAGATTCTTCAGGAAAAGAAATAGACATCAGATTTGGTGGTAACCAAAAACCAGCAAAAGATATGAACACAGGTTGTATGACATGTTTGCAAAGTTGTCCTTTGGGAATAACTTCAAACGCATCACAATTAATTGGCGCTGACGAAAAAGACGGAGTTAAATACACTTTGGCTGATTCTGTTCCAGCCGATAAAACACCTGTTGTTATCACATACAAACTAGCTAACTAACCATTTCATTTAAAATTCTCTATTTAAAAAGGTAGGCTTTTTACGGCTTACCTTTTTAATTTTTGTGTAGAATTTGTATTCAAAAAAACGCCCACATTTGTGAGCGTTGGTTTTATAAGAAAACAATATTTGTCGCTTCTATCCAATCGACTGCTATGTTGTAGATGAAAAGTCTTACAAATCTCAATCCAATGTAAAGTGACATGAATGTGATGATGATGTATGGTAGTTTTTCAAATTTGAAGTTTTTGATGTTGAGTCCTATGAAAAACATCAGTATCACAAATGATTCAACGATTACAATGTAGACTCCAAATGGATAAATCGCCATCGAGATTGCAGCTTGTAGCATTACCAATAGCAATACGTTGTATTTTTCGTCTTGTCTCCAATCATCTTTGTCGAAAAATATGTTGGCTATTCGATAAGTTATTTTGAATTTTAAAATCGCAAATAGAAATATGAACACACTTCTTATCGCAAAATAAATGTAGCCTACAAGATAGTTTCTTCTGATAAATGAGCTAATGTCAAAGCTTGAATAGTAGTCCAAGATTACTGTGACTACAAATGCCAAAAGCCCCATTTTAAATACGCCGTTTTTAGTGTTTTTGAACTTATTTATAGGTAGCTCCAACGTCTCTCCCATAAACTCAAAAATCTCGTATACGATATCGAAAAACTCAGATTGTTTGCCTTCCATATCGTCAACTTTTTTAAATTTATTCATAAGCAAACCCTCCCTTTTCGCTTATCATATATATATTATACATCATATCGAAGAAGAGTTTCAATCATTCTATCGATTATTCATAATAACTACCTGCAAACTCGTATTTTTTACTCTTGTATACTTTTTTGTCTTCTGTAAAATTGATGTCTACTTTTTTTGTTGACAGATATTCTCCTTTTACTTTGTAATCATAAGCTTGTGAGTTTTTCAGTATTAATATTCCATTTACCGTAATTTCAGGATTTTTTCTAGCTTTTTTATTTGCCACATAATACACGTTGTTCTTATCTATGAACACTCCATCTATCGTGACGTCGTTAAATATGGTGATATCATCAGCATCAACCACAATATTTGTCATTGTTGTGGAAAATTCTACTAATTTAGTCAGAAATTCTTCATCCATTTCAATTTTTGCATCTTCATCTCTTTTTTCAAAAATATTTTCGTCATCATTTTCCGCAATCTCACCGATATTTCCCTTTGATTTTTCTTGTGCGTATTCTTCGTATTTTTGATCGACGATATTCTTGTCAACAAAATACGTTTCGTTGTTCAGTGAAAATACAAAACAATGTTTTATTCCCAAACTTTGCTTTCCTTCAGTGATTTCTGGCAATATTTCGTCGATTTTTTCTTCTGGAACAATTCTTTTTTCAAATGGATTTTTCCTTTTATACACCATTTTCGTTATCACATAAGATCCATTATTGTCCGGATAGTAGCTCATAAACGAAAAAACTTTCCTGTCTCCGCCTTTTTCCTCATAAAAATTGACGTCAGTTCCTGTTTGCTCTGGAATTTCTTCTATCTGAATATTAAATGTATTTTTTGTGAAATTTCCGTTCAGCTTTTCATCAAAAAGTTTTCTTTTATTGATGATTTGTACTGTTGAATATGCGTTCGCCTTGGCTTTTATGTAGTTGTACTTGTAGGTGTTGATTGTCCTGATGTTTTTCACTTGAACTAACAAAAACACAATGACAATCATCAACACGAATATCATGTAGAGTGCGTAAATTGTGATGTAGGCTTTCGATTTTCGTTTCATTTTTCCTTATCTCCAATGTAGACTACGAATTTCTTCCCGTTTTCTTTTAAATAAATGTAGTTGTCATCGTGAGCGAATGAAAAATCCTCGGCGTTTTCCTTGAGTTTATTCCTGTAAATTCTGCCATTGGGGCCGTGTTCTTTTAATTCATCAAAGCTTAGATAATCTGAAAATGCAAATCTGATGATTTTGTCATTTTCTTTGGTAAAATACACGTAATTTTGTTCTTTATCGACATATTTTACTAGGACAAATCCCATTGATTGATTGAAGTGCGTCCAATTTGGCCTTTCTGTGATAACACGGCTCGACCTTTCGATTTCTTTTTTTATGTAATATGCGCAGTGGTCGACATCGTCAACGTCGTTTTTCATATTTGCGCTGGAGTTCATAATTTTAAAATTTGTATTAAAAGACAGGAAAATCACGCCCAATACGACTGAAAATATGAACAAACTCACCATAACTTCAAGCAAAGTAAATCCACTACTTTTTTTTGTAAAATGATACATCTTTCGCAATATCTCCATTAACTATTTTTACATTTACCCTGACTAAATCTCCCACATCATCTTTCGTGACAAAAACCTTAGAATTTTCGTTCACAATTGAAGAATCGACATCATCGTGCCCCTTCAAATATTCCACGCAATTGTCCAAATCTAATAGCACGATGTTTTCGGTGTAGGATTTGTCTTGCATTAAAATCACATTTTTGAGTTGTGGATAATACACTACAACACATAAACTCACCAAAAACAGCGCAAATAAAACTTCAAGCAGCGTGAATCCCTTATTTTTTAATCTCATCTACATTCACTCTCCCAGTCGCTATGTAACAATTTATCCTGTATTTTTTGTTTGTTGTTATGTAATAAATCGTTTGGAAACGTGATGAACCTGCCGATTTGGAAATTCTCGCATCGAAATTATCGAAACTAAGAGCATTCTCCTTTCTGTCATTAATTGTCTGAATTTCTCCGTATTTCAAATCTCTTGTCACTGTAAAATATGTTGTTGTAGTATCAGTTGTTGTAGTATCATAAAAAGAATAAGATTTTTTGTCGAATTTAAAATTGATGCTTCTTCCCGAATTCATCGCCACACTTCTCGCTGTTTTCAAATCACTTATAAATGTGTTGATTTCTTTTCTGGATGCCACATTTGTTTTGAAGTCGTATTTTAAAACGCAAGTCATGACCACAACGGAAATTATGAACAGACTAACCATGACCTCTATTAAGCTGAATGCTTTTTTTCTCGTTTTTAATTTAGAAAACATTTCCCATCACCACATACAACAAAAAAGATGACCAAATCACAGGAACAAATGCAATCTCCTCGCCCTCTTCTTTTCTTATAATATATATCAACGCTCTGATTCCACTTATAATTCCAAGATAAAACACGAAATTCACCAAATCTGTGAGACTTTTACTCATACCAATCCCCAAAATAATCAGACAATCCACCATTCCCATAAATCTTTCTTTGGTGAAAAAATTGACAATTACGGGAATTAATAAAATCAGAAAACTTTTCACGAAAAAACTCGAAAACACAGAAACAATAACGCTACAAATCATGAAAAACAAAATATTTATCCAGTAAACTTCGTTGGTTACGAAATCGTCAACCATAATGTCAACAAAGCCAAGCAACAGAGCAAAGTCGCAAATTGATGTAGTATTCGTAATACGAAATATCGCACACAAAAACACCGAAATTAACACAAAAACACCAATGTTTTTAATGGATAATCTCTTCAAATACAAATCCATCAAACACTTAGCTATCAACATCACAAATATTATGGCTTCCATATTTTCCTCCATAATAATATTATAGTATATTTTTAGCTAATAAACATTTTGTTTTGTTAATTTCGGTGGGTGGTTAGTCAATAAATTTAAGTAAATAATCCCTGTCCAAGACACGAATTTCCATGCCTTCTATATAAATCGCCTTGTCTTCTGCAAACTTCTTCAATTCTTGATTCAAGCTTGGTCTGTTGACACGTAAAATATCTGCAAGCATCGTCTGAGATGTTGGTAGTTTCAAATAATCTACCTCTTGCAAATGGAGTATCCAATAAGCTAGTCTTTGAGATACTTTTGAATATTGTGTTGCCCTTATGACAAGCTTGTTGAAGCAAGTGTATTCCGCTACAAATTTCAATATGTTTTTGGTGAGGACAATGTCTGTGTCCATGATTTTCTCGAACTCTTTTAGTGGCAAGAAGTACACTTTTGTTTTCTTGATAGCATACACATCGTAAGGAAATTTTCTGGTGTGTCCAAAATACAAGTAAAATGGAAAAGCATCCCCCGCAAAATAATATGAGGACACTATTTCCTTTCCATTTATTGTGTACTCGCACGCCTTCAAACAACCTTGGTCGATAAACATTACATAAGTTAAATCCTCTTCTTTACCAAGAACCTTATCACCAGATTCATAGTTTTTCGAAAAGAAATCCAGTTTAAGCAATTCGTTCTGTGATCTCTCCGATATATTATCGAATAGTTTAAAGTCTAATATTTTCATTTAAAACCCTCTTCTCTTAGTTAAATTCTAACAAAAAAAGTTTTCAATGTAAATCATTTAACGAATGTTTTTATAACCTAAAATACCAGAATTAGATTGGTATCTAACTCTGGTATTTTTATCAAGAGATATGAAATTGTTTTATTAGAATATTCCCAATCCTTTAAGGAATATAATTATTAAAACAAAAGGTAATAAATATGATACATATTTCAAAACCTTAGGCACTTTTATAGAATTTGCACCGTTGTTTACATCTTCTCTGAATACATCAAATTTCCATTTGAATAATGTGTAAAGTATCAACGCAATTGCGCCAAGTGGCATCATGATATTTCCTGATAGGAAGTCTGCAAAATCGAACAAGTTTCTGCCCATTACTGTGACTGTTTTTAGTATGTTATGTCCGAATATTGTTAACAATCCTACAACAAATATAGATGTTAATGCGTAGATTACGCCTTTTTTTCTGTCAATTTTAAGTAATTCAGTAAATGATGAACTTACTGGTTCCAAATATCCTAATGCAGATGATAATGCTGCAAAGAACATCAATAAGAAGAACAATACTCCGAAAAATCTTCCGAATGGTAAATTCATAAATACGTTACTCATTGTTACGAATAATAAGTTTGATCCTGAATCTGGTTGTAATCCTAGTGCAAATACTGCTGGGAATATTGCAAATCCGGCGATAAGTGCTGCTAGTGTATCAAATCCTATAACCATTAATCCGTCTGAAGGTATGTCTGAATCTTTGTTAAGATATGATCCATATACAAATGCACCACCACTTGCGATTCCTACTGAGAAGAAGCATTGTCCTAGTGCTGCTAGTATGGATTCTGCATTGATTTTTGAGAAATCAACGTTCATATACCATTTAACACCTTCCATTGCATTTGGAAGAGTGATTGATCTAACTACAACTGCTATTAGCATTATGAATAATGCTGGCATCATAAATTTACAAGCTTTTTCCAATCCGTCGTTTAAGTTTTTAGCTGAAATGACACCAATTATGATTGTACAAATCAATGTAAATATTAAAAGTGTCATTGGAGAATCCAACATTTTTGCGAAGTTTTCAGTGTACTGTGCTGCTGTAAATCCTGTCATTTCTCCTGTAAGCATCTTTACAAGATAATTTAATATCCAACCCATTATTTGAATGTAATAAGTTAGAATGAAAAACGCACTCAATACTCCAAGCCAACCGAAACTTACCCAAGGGCTGCCTTTTTTAGTTAACTTTCTCATACCTAAAATTGGACTTGCTTGCGCTTTTCTACCAAGTGTAACTTCCATGTAGAATAGAGGTATCCCAATGAACACGCATATTAATAGATAAACTAATACGAATGCTCCCCCTCCATTTGTACCAACTAGATATGGAAATCTCCACACATTTCCCAATCCAATGGAAAATCCTGCTGCTGCCATTATATATCCAAATCTACTATTCCAATTACCTCTATTGTCGCTCATAATTACACCTCCATTAAGACTTAAATATAGTCGGTTTGTCGACTTTTGTTTCTAATGCCTTGATTGCACGTTCAACCAATTCTTCTCTTAAACCATCTTCACGAGATTTCAATTCTGGGTTACCAACTGGGTATGGAATTGCAACTGTAGGTACAATTCTGTTTGCTCCTACTGATTGTGAAATTGTAGTTATAGTAGCCATATGAACTATAGGGATACCATATCTTTCGATTTCTTTTACCATCGTTGCACCGCAACGCGTACAAGTACCTCAGGTACTAGTCATTATAACGCCGTCAACGTTGGCATCTTTCAATTCTTGACCAATTTCCTTACCGAATCTCTTAGCATTAGCTACAGATGTTCCTGTTCCTGTTGTTGTGTAGAAATATTTGAACACATTTCCTATTACACCTTCTTTTTTGAGTCTTGTAAGTTGATCTAAAGGTGCAACTCTGTCTGCTTTTGCATTACAATAAACAGGGTCAAATCCACCGTGGATTGTAACGAATTTACCTTTTAATTCATCCAAATCACTTACATCGTATTTTGCCCATTTTTGAGCTGATGCTGATTGAACTTTGTCAGGGTTTCCTTCAGGAACAACACCACCAGTTGTGATAAGTGCTATTGTAGCCTTGCTCATGTCAGCTATTGGAGCTGCTGGTTCAACTTCGTCAAATTCTGGCATTGGAAGTTCTGTTTCAAATTCTTCATCGTTAAATCTCTTAAGAAGCATTTCAACTGCACGACGTGCACCGATTTTGTCAGAAAATTCTGTCACACGTCTACCTTGTGCAAGGTAATTGTCTTCTTTTGGAGAAAGTTTATTTCCTTCAATAATTTTATTGGTCAAAGTAGCCATTTCTTTTATAGCTTGTCTCATTTTTGCTGCAGAGTCTGCAGTTTCAATAATGTAGCTGTGAAGTCTACACATATCGACAGCTGGGTTTTCAATGTACATTCCAGTTACAAGTGGGATGTTTTTATCTTTTAATAAATTGATAACTCCAGAACAAGCCATACCATATCTACCAGCGTTAAATGCAGGTCCTGCTACGACAATGTCAGGTTTTACTTTTTCAAATACATCTAATATAAATTTGTCTGATTCTTCTTTATGTTCGTTGTAATAGTTGTCACCACAAACGATAGTTCCAACAACTTGACCATCTACCAAAGCCTTATCAAAAGCTTGTGCACAACCGATCGGTTTGTCTTCAAAATGAGGCTTATAATCAGCTTTGTCTTCTCCACCTATTTGTCCAAAAAACTGATTTACATAGTATAATATTTTTTTCATAAAAACCTCCTAATAAAGCTTAACTGTAAGATTGTGGAATCCTATTTCAGATGTAGAACCAGTAACAGCGTTAAGTTCGCATACAATAGTTCCTTTTTCTTCATCCAAACATCCATCCCAACCACCAGCTAAGTTCTTAATGGCTTCTACATTACCAATAATTTTGTCTGGCTTATCCAAATGAACAAGATGAGATACATTACCTGTAGATACTACAGCACATGCTTCCTTCTTGGCATCTGCCAAAGGTTGAGAATCTCCTGCCCATCCAGCACATTCGTCAGTAATAAGTACCGATTTTATTCCGGCTTTTTCCAAACCAGCAGAAATCATTACCAAGTCTGAGTCTGGATTACCGTAACCTTCTTCAGAAATTACAACACCATCTGCAGCTAACATCTTACAAAGCTTAACAGTGTAATCGCAAGTTCTAAATTTACCATCCAAAGTAGTAAGCTCTGGAACCATAATTTCACCGACAAAATTAATAGTCTTGCCATGTTCCTTGTACAATTCCTTGATTACGGAGTTGTTTTGATGTTGATAAGTTGTGATTTTATCGCAAGCAGCTACACAGTTACCACTTACAACAGCACCGTCCAACTCTTCATTAGGATGAAGAAGTGTAGGTAATATCTTTTTAACATCTACACCGTAAATGTACACATCGTGAAGCAAACCTTGTGCAATCATCATTTGTGCATATACGACTCTTGGAAGATCTTTAAGTCTTTCTGCTTCTGTTTTAATATCTTGAATTTCGAAGATTTCTGAATTATCGCACTCTACATTTTCAAGAGCATATCCCAAATATTCAGCAGACTTCAAACCTACAAGTCTAGCACAAGTTTCGTGTTCGTGAGGTTCGATATCTTTTTGAACTTTAATATCTACAACTACATTCAAAGTCTTGGAAAATGGAGTGTAGTCTGCTCCTTCTCCCCACATATCTATAATTCCTTCTTGGAAACCAACCACATCACCAACAGTAACTACCGCAACATTTTTCATAATCTTAGTGATACCGTCTCCAAGTTGTTCGATTTCACCTGTAACACCTGGGAACTTATTCGTTCTACCAACTCTATATCTAGGTTCGATACAGTCTTTAACTGGAATAATCCTAGTTTTTTCGCCAGGTTTCGCCAAGTCAATGCTAATTTCTGTTACAAAATCGACATCCTTTAAAAAATCGATCATTTCATCTTTGTTGATAAAAAGAGTTTTGTTTTCTACCTTAGTAGTATCAGAAAACTTAACATCTTCAATCAGACAATTTTGATATTCTAATTTCATAACCCCAACTCCTTCATTAATTCTCTATACCTTCTTTTAGAAGAACCGCATCGAGAGTACAATAATCTTCACCATTTCTGTAATCTGGCTTTCGAACTCCCATAGTGTTGATATATTTTTCGATAGAATTTTCAATAATTTCAATTGACCTTTCAGAAAAACCTTTTTTCATCACTACACTTCTAACCGGCGAATAAAACATCCTAATCGATGCAGCTAGAGGATGAGTCACCAAAGAATACCCCAAATGTGTGAGATCTCTTACCTTATAAAGCACATCCAAATATTCTCCTTCGATATTAATAGTGTTGTCGTATTCGTTAATTACGTAACTATTATTAGTAACAATTACTATATCATTTTCCATAACCATCCTCCTTGTACTATTATTAAACCATATTTCTTGATAAAAAAAAGTTAGCACACTAACACTAATTAAAGTAATTGTTAGTATGCTAACACAAAATGAAATTCTCACAAGAAAATATTGCAAATTTGTTCAAATTATTGTATCATACAGTATACTCAATTTTTAAGGAGGACTAATGGATATTAATAAAAGATTTGAACACGATAAATTAAAGAAATTTCAGATATTCAACGCAGCTCAGCTAAAATACATTGCGTTTACATCGATGCTGATTGATCATGTTAACAACTCGATTGTAACGCATTTTTTAAATGGAAAAGGAGCATTGTTGTATATCTCGAACTTTCTATCGATATTAGGAAGAATTGCATTTCCAATATTTATATTTTTCATAGTTGAAGGATTTTTCAAGACACACGACAGGGCGAAATATCTTCGAAACTTGTTGGTTTTTGCGGTGATTTCAGAAGTTCCGTTCGATATTTTCACATCGAAGGTATTATTCGATCCGTATTGGAACAACATGATGTTCACGTTGGCATTGTGTCTTGTAACTGTGTGGATAATCGATCATATTAAAGATAAATTTAAGAACAGGATACTTTGGTACGGTGCATCTGTAATAATCGTCGCTGTTTTCGGATTCTTGGCAATGTATTTAAGCTTGGACTACGATTATCACGCGATAATTTTAGCTTACTTGTTCTACATTTTCTACGACAAGCCAGTTATTTCCGCAGGCCTTGGATATTTGTCGATTATCAAAGAAGTGTATTCATTCTTGGGATTCGCCTTTACTGTGACATACAACGGAAAACGTGGAAAACAAAACAAATTGGTAAACTATCTATTCTATCCAGTTCATATATTGATACTTGGACTTGTTAGAATGTATTTTAATTTTTAACCCAGAACTTGCGATTGCAAGTTCTTTTTTTGCCTAAAATCTCTTTTACAAACGCAATAAAAGGTGTATAATTAGTATTTTGGAGGCCAAAATGTTCGTAGCGAATACTTATGAAGAACTTATAAATATGGAAAATATAATATTTGTCGATGTTAGAAGCGAATACGAGTTTCAGAAGGAAACTATCCCCGGAGCTATCAATATTCCGATACTAAATAACGATGAAAGAGTGGAAATCTCAACGATTTATGATGCAGGAGATCACGAGTGTGCGAAGCAATTGGCAGTGCGTTATGCATCTGTAAAACTAGAAGATATCTACGTGAAATTGTCTGATTTGAGTGAAAATCACAACGTGTGCTTGTTTTGTTACAGAGGATCAATGAGAAGTACGGTGCTTTTTAACATAATGAAGTCCATGGGACTTGGTATTTACAGACTAAAAGGCGGATACAAATCGTATCGTAAACATGTTATCGAAAATCTAGAGAAGCTTATAAATTCACACGAATACGTAAATATCAATGGCTACACAGGAGTTGGAAAGACGGAAATTCTGAATATTCTGGAAAGTTCTCATAAAAACGTCCTCAACTTGGAACAACTTGCAAATCACAGAGGCTCCATTCTTGGAAATGCCGGATTGGAAAATCAACCATCGCAAAAAATGTTCGAAAGTTTGCTGTTCGATAAGCTCAAAAGTTTTGACAACTCTCCTGTTTTTGTAGAATGTGAAAGCAGCAAAATAGGAAGCTTGAATATTCCAAAAATTTTGAGACAAAAATACAACAGTTCACATCATCAAGTTATGATAAATTCAAGCCTAGAAAATAGAATTGATAGAATAAAAACAGATTATTTGAAAAATCCTCATGCTTTGGAAGATATAAAAAAAGGAATAAATCATTTATCCAAATACATTGGCAAGAACAACTCATCTATTTTGATTGATAAACTAGAGAACGAAGACTACGATAGTGTAATAGAAAGCTTGATTACGAAATACTACGACATCAATTACGCTGTCAAATCAAAAGATTTTGAGTTGGAAATAAATAACGTCAATAGCGAAAAATGTGCCGAAGAAATAATGAAATTTTATGCAGTTTAATTTCGAATAAATATGTGTTTTAAGTATAAAACAAGCAGATGCCATGTAAGACATCTGCTTGTTTTTATTTTAATTATTATAATATTGATTATCTGTTTTTAAAATTTCTTCAATATTTCCTTTATCTTTCGTAATTATTGCACCTACCAATATTGAACCATCATATAATTCTTTATTTCCTCCCTTTAATCTCAAAAAACAATTTTTAATTTCAGAATGTTTTACTTGTTTAACGGGTTTATTTAAATATTCGATATCTTCTTTTTTTAATTTTAAATTTAGATCTTCAAAAATCTTAATCAATAACTCCTTATTAGGTGTAATAATCCTAATTTGATAAATTCCATTATCTTGCAAATCTTCTGTTATTAATATTGAAGATGATAAATAAATAGAGTTTTTCTCATTGTTATCTGTATTCAATGCGTAATAATTTTTCCTACCGTCTTTGTCGTAGTATTCTGTAACCTGCCCTTTTACTACATCTGCAATATTATGTGCGGTTTTTTCAGAATCTTTAAAATCAATATATTTTCCAAGCTTGTCTAGATTAAGAAAATTAAAAATCGTTGCTGAAATCAATATTAATATTACTATACTTAAAAATATTTTTCTATTTTTTTTCATATTCCATATCCTTTTAATTAAATTATTATTTTCATGCTATTCTTACTAATTCAAATGAACAATATTGCAGATGCCATATAAGACATCTGCTTGTTTTTATTTCTTGTAAGTTATATCGTTTCTCTTTGCAACTCTTTGGATGTTTTTTTGGTGAGTTTGTAATCTTTTAAGTCTTCTATTGTAGACTTTGTCGATTTTTTTGTTAATTAGTTCGACTTTGTCGTCGTTGTCAACTTTTTCATCCAACAATTCTTTGAGTTTTTCTTTTAGATTGGTTTCTCGTGCTATTCTATTTTCCAATATTTTAGCGCTGTTTTCTATGAAGGATTTCTTGATTTCTACATTTTCTATTTTGTCACGAAGAGCAGTTTTTAGTCCCGACAAATCAGCCTCAAGTGTTTGTGATCCTTCCAACGCTTTGAGCTTGACATCTTTTCTGATTTCTTTCAAGTATGATTCCATTTTTTCTTGGTATTCAATTATATACCTAAATCCATAAGCTTGTTTTACTGAAATTACAACATCTACGGAAAATATAGCGATTAGAATGTAAATCACGAAGTTGTAGTTTGAGTTTTTGATTTTTTCAGTGAGTTCAAGTATGTATTTGTTGGAATAATTCATCATGAATATGGACATTACTCCGAAAAACAGTGATGATCTGAGGCATATTAGCCCCTTTACATTCATGAACCTTTCTGTGTAATCCCAGTATCTTACTTTGAATATTTTTTCAATCAAATATCCCGATACGAATTCCAACGCAGTTGCAATTATAAGTCCCGAGAAAAATATTACGATGTAAGAATCGTTAAACCTTGCTATTGCGTGATCAACAAAAAGCGTGATGAACACTGCTCCAAACCCATATATTGGAAGTAGTGGCCCGTACAAGAACCCTCTGTTTGTGAGTTTCTTTTGACAACTACTAACCCAAATCACTTCCCAAATATATCCGAAAACCGCATAAAAGAAGAACAAATATATGAAATTAATTAACTCCATTTTATCTCCTTAAAAACAAAGATAGGCTTGCACCTATCTTTGTGTTTTTGATTTGTTTTTGTATATTACTGTATAAACTAAATGTATAATTATTGCAAATGCAAATGGCATATATATTCTACTAAACGAAAATTCTTTTAAATATTTCACGATTGCCATTATGGAAACTACTGCACTTGCAATCAAATACAATCTCAACTCTTTCAATGATGATATGTCCTCATCTCTTCTATCGTAAATCATTTTAGTTACGACTAATAAGGATGCTACGAAAACTATTAGCATTATTCTTGTAAAGCTCTTGCCTGATAATACGATTTCTACTAAAAATCCCGAGAACAACAAGAATACGACATATGTTATTAGCGTGAACAGTCTATTGTTTTTCACTTTATAATGATTGAGCAGCTGTGATAAGAGCTAGCTTGTACACGTCTTCTTCGTTGCAACCACGAGACAAATCGTTAACTGGTTTTGCCATTCCTTGAAGGATTGGTCCTATTGCTTCGAATTTTCCTAATCTTTGAGCGATTTTGTATCCGATGTTACCTGCTTGTAAATCTGGGAATACGAACACATTTGCATTACCTGCTACGTTTGATCCTGGAGCTTTTTGTTTTCCTACAGATTCAACGATACTTGCGTCAAATTGCAATTCGCCATCAATTGGAAGATCTGGTGCCATTTCTTGAGCGATTTTAGTAGCGTTGGCAACTTTTTCTGCAAATGGATGTTTTGCAGAGCCTTTTGTGGAGAATGAAAGGAATGCAACTTTTGGATCTATATCGTATAGTTTCGCAGTTTCTGCACTTACAACGCCAACTTCTGCCAATTGTTCTTCGGACAATTCGATGTTGATTGCGATGTCAGAGAATACGTATCTTTCACCGTTTGGTCCAATCATAACCATTGCTCCTGATACAAGTTTTGTGCCTGGTTTTGTTTTGATGATTTGAAGTGCAGGTTTTACAGTGTCTCCAGTTGAGTGAACAGCACCTGACACAAGACCGTCTACTTCATCACAATAAAGCATCATTGTTCCGTAGTAGTTCACGTCTTTAAGCATTGTTCTTGCTTGTTCTTCAGTGTTTTTGCCTTTACGTCTTTCAACAAATTTGTCTACTTTTTCATCGAAATCAGAAGCTGTAAGTGGATTGATGATTTTAACCCCTTCGATGTTCAAGTTTTCTTTTTTTGCTAATTCTTTTATTTTGTCTTCGTCACCTAAAATTACAGGAGTTATGATTTTTTCTTCGTTCAATCTCGCTACTGCTTTTAAAATTCTCAATTCTTCTCCTTCAGGAAATACTATCTTTAAGTTTTTGCCTGAAATTTTTGATTTCAATGATTCAAATATATCCATTTTCTTCTCCTTTATTACAATGTTCTATTTTAAAGCTTTCTTCAAAGCTTCATTTTCTTCTTCGCTTAGTTTTTCGCTACATTTAGCGTTTGTTATGATTTTGATGTAGCTTGTAGATTGTTCTCTTCCGAAAATCGATGTGATTATTAGCCCGTTGTCATTGGCATCCAACAAACATAGTGAATACGAGAGTTTGTTAGTCAAATACTCAAACGCATCATAGTTAACAAGGCCGATTTTTTGAAGTGATATTGCTTGTAAAGTTTCCACAGATTCCAATGTTTTGGACAATTCTTCGATTCTTTTTTGATTTGCCACGATATCTGTAGAATTTTGGTTTAAAATATCTTCAATGTCACCATCTTGTGCTCTGAAAAGCGCATCATATCTTCTTTTAACCCTGTTGACTTTCTTGTTGACGATGTTGATTTTGCGGAAATTTATCACGGAAACTAATACCACAAACACCATAAGAATTATCAATATTGTGTTCATAGCACTAGATTGCCCCATTTTTGTCTCCTCTGTTGATTTCTTTCAACGCTTCAATCGCCTTGTCCACTTCTTCTTCAGTGTTGAAATGGCCAAATGAGAACCTAACAGCACCGATGTCTTGTGTGTGAATAGTCTTGTGAGCAAGCGGCGCACAGTGAATTCCAGCTCTCGTTGCGATATCGTATTTGTCATCTAGGATGTATGCCAACTGGCTAGAGCCTATTCCTTCGACATTTACAGGCACAACCGGTCCTTGGTGTTCATCCAAACTTCCGTACATTGTGATTCCTTTTTCATCTTTCAAACCATTTATAAATCTGTTTTTAAGACGATTTTCGTGGTCTCTGATGTTTTTCAAACCTTCTTGTTTGATGAAATCAACTCCTGCAGAAAGCGCATAAATTGCAGGTCCATTGATAGTTCCAGCTTCTAATCTGTCAGGATATTCGTCAGGTTGTTCTAAATCTTGTGAGTGCGATCCAGTTCCACCTTGTTTCAAGCTTTTGACATCAATTCCTTCTTTTATATACAACGCTCCTGTTCCCATAGGTCCAAACAACGATTTGTGTCCAGGAAAACACAACACATCTATCTGCATATTTTTCATATCAAAATCCAAAAACCCAATCGCTTGTGCAGCATCGACGATGTATAAGATGTTGTGAGCGTGCATGATTTCGCCGATTTTGCAGAAATCTACGATAGTTCCTGTCAAGTTACTCATCGCAGTAGTCACGCAAACTCTCGTCTTGTCAGTAATCGCTTCTTCGATTTTGTTGACATCCAAAATCCCACGTTCATCCGCATACACAACAGTCAAATCGATAAATCCATCTTCTTGCATTTTGTGAAGTGGTCGAAGAACTGAGTTGTGTTCCAAAGATGTCGTGATTACGTGGTCTCCTTTTTTTACAAGACCTTTAATCGCAATGTTCAAGCTATCAGTGCAGTTCAATGTGAAAATCAAATTAAGAGGATTCGTTCCTCCGACAAATTCTGCGATGTTCATTCTAGAATTAAAAATCGCCCTATCCATTTTAAGTGACAATTTGTGGCCACTTCTTCCAGGATTTGCGGCAAATTCTCTCGTTGCTTCATCGAGCTTTTCATAAACTATCTCTGGTTTTGGAAAACTCGTCGCAGCATTATCGAAATAAGTCATTATACCTCACCTATTTTCTTGTATGAAACTTCTTCAATTTCTCTCAATAAAACTTCTGATTTGTCTTCTAATGCTGTTATTTCTTCAGAAACTTTTGTGCTATCGCCAAGTTGTTTCATGTTGATCTTAGCGTTCAACATTACAGATTTCATACTAGAATGTAATAAATATGCACTTGCTAAAAGGTCAGTTATTGCATATTTATCGATATATTTTGCAATTTGTTTTACAAGCTCCAATGCTTCCATCATGATTCTAGCAGAAGACATTGGAGATTCTGTAGCGATGATGTATCCATCGGCTATCATTTTCTTTCTGTATGCTTTTTCTTCGTCAGTTTCTTTAGGAAGCTTGTATGCTTGAAGAACAGAGTCAAAACTTTTAGTATCTTCAACCATTTTTCCCTTTAATTCTTCGATAATTTCAGTAAGTCTGTCTACATGAGATCTGATTTCTTGCTGAGTTTTCTCGTCTAATGCTTTGAAAGATTTCTTGTCTTCAGTTAGATAGAAACTCATATTTCCAATACCTACTCCCAAAAGCGCAGTCAACGCACTGATAGAACCCCCACCTGGAAGTTCCTTTGAGTTTACATTTTTAATAAATTCTTCTAAAGTTTGATCCATAAACATCATAGCTCTAATATCTCCATAATCCTTTCTAAATCTTCATTAGATAGATATTCTATCTCTATACTTCCGCCTTTTCTTCTTGGCTTAATTCTAACCTTTGTAGAGAATTTCTCCAAAAACCTGTTTTGCAAATCCAACAAAAACGGGTCTGTTTCTTTGGACACTTTTTCAATTTCTCTGACATTTGTCTTCTTGGATAATAGCTTGTCCAACAACGCTTTTCTCTTTTTCATATCATCAATAGCAAGCAAACTTCTTGCTTGTGATGATGTGATATCACCTTTTTTCAGATGGTCAAGTGACAACTCATCCAAGTTAAGTAGTCTCAATGTATTTGCTATATATGACCTTGATTTGGACAATTTATCTGCCAATTCTTTTTGGGTTAAGTTGTAGTTTTCCATCAAGTTTTTATAAGCTACGGCCTCTTCAACAGCATTCAAATCTTCACGTTGAATGTTTTCGATAAGTGACACTTCTGCCACTTCACTATCTTCCATTTCCTTTATAATTGCAGGAATTTCAGATAATCCAGCTTCTAAACTCGCTAGAAATCTTCTTTCTCCAGCGATTATCTCGTACTTTTCGTCCTTTTTTCTAACGATAATCGGAGATATAACGCCGTATTCTTTGATAGAATTTGCTAGCTCACGTATCTTGTCTTTTTCAAAATGTGTTCTTGGTTGATCTTCTCTTCTAATTATTTTCGATAATTCGATTTTAACGATCGAATCAGAACTTGTCGTTTCTATAATATTTTGTGGTATTAAAGCGTCTAAGCCTCTTCCTAATCCCTTTTTCCTAACCATTATAAAAATTCCTCCGCTAGTCTCTTGTAAGCAATAGATCCTTTGGAATTTTTGTCGTAAGATAACGCACTCATTCCATAGCTTGGAGCTTCTGCTAACCTTATATTACGCGGTATCATAGTCGTAAACACCTTGTCTTTGAAGTATTTCTTGACCTCTTCCACCACTTCCAAACTAAGATTATTTCTACCATCAAACATACTCATAACGATACCTTCTATTTCTAAGTTTTCGTTAAGTGAACTTCTCACCAAATTAATAGTATTCATCAACTGGCTCACACCTTCAAGCGCGTAAAACTCACATTGAATAGGTATAAGGACGGAATTTGCCGCCACCAACGCATTTATAGACAATGTCCCCAAAGATGGAGGACAATCTATAAAGCAAAAATCATAACCACTTACATTAGAAAGTATCTTAGATAACACTTTTTCCTTGTCATTAGTGTTTATAAGCTCCACCTCAACACCTGACAAATCAGACGTTGCTGGGATTATATCCACGTTTTTTTCTTCAGTTTTGATGATGAAATCCTCATCAAAATCTTCGTGAACCATCAAATCGTATACGCTTTTTTGAAGCTCAAACTTGTTGATTCCAAAGCCTGAAGTAGTGTTACCTTGCGGATCCAAATCCACTACAAGCACTTTTTTCCCTTTCAAACCAAGAGCTGCTGACAAATTAACGACGGTAGTAGTTTTGCCCACTCCACCTTTTTGATTAAATACACATATTGTTTTCAAATTTACAGCTCCTTTCATATTTATTATAGCACAAATAAAGTTGTATTTTGTTTTAAAATGTTTCACGTGAAACATTTTCTAAAATCATTAGTCTCAACTCTGCTAGTGCTCGGTTTGAAACTCTATTTCTGATTTTATTGCGTTCTCCATGAAGCTGTAATTTTAGCGTTTTTATCGTATTTTTGTAGCCCAATCCAACGTATACAAGCCCAGCATTTTCTCCTGACGCGAAACCTGTCGTAGATATTGAACAGTCAACATTAAATTTTTCAAACATCCTCTCAACCATCTCAAACGCAACATTCTCACTAACAACACCGTATGTGTCAATAGTTTCAGCCTTAACGCCAAGCAATTCAATTTTCGCTTCATTAGAATACACCACCAATGACCTTTTTAAATAATCGCTAACTCCAGACACATTCACAAGTTTGGATGCGATCATACCACCTGTAATGGATTCTGATGTCATAATCGACAAATCATGTTCTTTCAACACCTTGTAGACTGATTCTTCAATTGTTTCGTCATTTTCTCCAAAAACATACATACCAAGTCTATCTCGAAGTTCTTGTTTCTTTTTAGCAATCATATCAAGGGCAGTTTGTCTGTCAGATGCTTTTGCAGTTATTCGAAGTATTCTCTTGTCCTTCTTAAAATATGGAGCAACCGTAGGATTATTTGACGATTCAATGATATCCTTGACCCTTTCGTTCATGTCCCATTCTCCAAGTATGGATATATTCAAAGTTTCAGAAATAATACAGTCCGTCGCAAATTGTTCCAATACTTGTTGCACTTGATTTTCGTAAATAGGCTTCATCTCAGCTGGTGGTCCCGGTAAGAACAGAATTCTCTTGCCGTTATTCTCAATCAATGCACAATCAGCAGTCCCATTAAAGTTTTCGAAAACAATCGCATCTTCTGGAAACATACATTGTTTGATATTGCCTTGGATTGCCTTTTCGTCTTCGTTAAAATACTTCCTCAATTTCGCATAACTTTTTTCGTTAAGAACCATTTTCTTGCCAAGACAATCACAGCAACATTTTTTCGTGATATCATCTTCCGTCGGTCCCAAACCACCTGTCGTTATAATCAAATCATTTTGTTGTAATCCTTCTTCAATCTCCTTGTAAAGTCTGTCGTAATTATCTCCAACCACAACCCTCTTGTACACATCAAACCCCAACTCCCTCATTTTGATAGAAAGATAGTTAGAATTAGTGTCCAAAGTGTCACCTAGCAATAATTCCGTCCCTACGGCTATTATTTGAACTTTCATATCTCCTCCATAGTTTATTACCTATTTTTAATTTTACCTGCCGTAAAACGCCTCTCAGAGCGTCGTTTTTTTCTCTCTTACAAATAAATTATATCACTAATAAAATTTTGTTTGTAATGTTTCACGTGAAACATTTGTGGATGAAAAATAAAAAAATATTCTTCCATCTCCCATAGCAATCAAAATCCCACGAGAAAAATTTTTTTCTTTTCTAATCTAGCGAAACAAAAAAGTAGAATACATTTTCGCTAAGAATATCATACGAAGAAAATAAGCATAAATCCAAGTGAAATAAGCCGTCAAAAATCGCACTGTCTGAGCGAGAGCGAGTTTGCGATTTTAGGCTTATGAGCTTAGGATTTATTTATTTTCGTAGTCTAGATATTCGTGCAAAAATGTTCTTCTACTTTTAGCAATTACTATAATATTGTCCCTCTTAATTATCAATTCGGTTTTCTGCTTATTATTGTGAAATATTTCTTCCCTCTCTAGTAGCAATCAAAATCGCACGAACAATTCTATTTCTTATCTTTTCAAGCAAAATCCACGCAAACAAAAAAGCAGATTACCGCGATTGACAGAAAATATCATCTGGAGAAAACAACTACAAATTCAAGCGAAGTGAATCGTTAAGAAATCGCACTGTCTGAGCGATAGCGAGTTTGCGATTTTAGATTCACAAGCTTAGAATTTGTTTGTTTTCGTAAGCTAGATATTTGAGTCAATTCGGTTTTCTGCTTATTATTGTGAAATATTTTATTTGCAAATTTCCTGGTTTATAGTGGGTTTTTCTTTGGTTTGCCGCCACCACGAGGGTATTTCTTCGGAGTTTCTTTGATTTTCTTGATTACAACCAAGCTTCTATCCTCGTCATCTATTTTGTAATCAATAGTTTGTTCTATCTTGCCGCCGAGGATTTTGATTGCATTCTCTCCTACGTCTGTTTCGTCGGATTTTCCTTTCATTGCTATCATGTATCCTCCGACTTTCACAAATGGTAAACAGAACTCAGCCAACGTGTCAAGCTTTGACACTGCGCGTGATATACAATAATCGTATTGTTCTCTGTATTCAGCAGTTCTCGTGCATTCCTCTGCTCTTTCGTGGACTGCTTTTATATCTGTTAGATGTAGTTCATCTATAACATCCTTTAAGAAATCTACCCTCTTTCTTAAACTGTCTAACAATGTGAACTTCAAATCATTTCGCGCTATTTTTATTGGAATAGCTGGAAATCCTGCCCCAGTTCCCACGTCAATTATAGTTTTGTTTTCCTCAAAATCGAACAAATTCAACACATACAAGGAATCCACAAAATGTTTCACGTGAAACATTTCTTCTTCAGTGATTGCTGTCAAGTTCATTACCTTGTTCTTTTCCAACACCAAATCCATGTATTTCAACAGCAAATCTATTTGATTGTCATCCAATTGTATATCGTAATCGTTCAATGTTTCTTTTAGTGACATTATTTCTTCCTCGTTTCCATATAAATCAATAAAACGTTGATGTCAGAAGGACTTACACCGCTAATTCTGCTCGCTTGACCCAACGATTCTGGTTTGATGTCGTTGAGTTTTTGTACGGCTTCATTGGAAAGGCCCATAACTTCCTTGTAATCTTCAATCATATCCAGTTTTCTGTTTTCAAGCTTTTTAAATTGCTTGATTTGGCTCATTTGTTTAGCAATGTAGCCCTCGTATTTGATGTGAGTTTCCACTTGTAGTCTCAAATACCTTGGTAATTCCGTTCTTTCAGCATCAAATTCTTCTGTTTTATCGTAAGTTAATTCTGGTCTTTTGATTAAATCCAACAAAGTTATGCCTGTTTTAAGTTCAGATGACCCAAGATTTCTAAGTTTTTCGTTGGTTTCTTCTGTTGGAGTCACCATTATTGACTTTAATCTCTCTATTTCCTCGTCAATCGTCTTCTTCTTGTGAAGCATTTTCTCGTATCTTTCATCCGTCGCAAGCCCGATCTCGTGCGCTCTTTCAGTAAGTCTCAAATCAGCGTTGTCTTGCCTCAAAGTCAAACGATACTCGCATCTGCTTGTCATCATTCTATATGGTTCGTTAGTTCCTTTGGTTACCAAATCATCTATCAATACGCCAATGTATGCGTCTGATCTATCCAATACGAATGGCTCTTTGCCGAGCAAATTCATAGCAGCATTAATACCTGCGATAATTCCTTGACCTGCAGCTTCTTCATATCCACTGGATCCGTTGATTTGTCCTGCAAAGAACAAATTATTGATTTCCAAATGTTCCAAAGTCCTCTTTAATATAGTAGGGTCAATACAATCATATTCAATTCCGTACGCACTTCTCATAAATCGCACGTTTTCGAAACCAATTATTGTCTTGTACATTTCTTTTTGCACTTCTTCTGGAAGAGTAGATGACACACCTTGAATGTACATTTCCTTCGTGCTCAAACCTTCAGGTTCCACGAATACCTGATGCTCGTCTCTGTCTGGAAATCTCACGATTTTGTCTTCAATCGAAGGACAATAACGTGGACCCACACCCTTCACAATACCTGCATACATCGGAGATCTCTCCAAATTATCTTCAATAATTTGTTTTGTTTTAAGTGTAGTGTACGTCAAATAGCAATGCTCTTGCTTCTTTGAAATATCCTTTCCGTCATTCAAAAATGAAAAAGGAATAACATCGTCATCACCAGGTTGCACGGTCATCACTTCGTAGTTCAAACTGTCCCTGTGAACTCTCGCAGGAGTTCCAGTCTTAAATCTTCTAAGTTCAATTCCCAGATTTTTTAAAGAATATGACAATTTCTTAGATGATTTCATACCGTGAGGACCTGATTCATAAGTGTATTCCCCCATCATCACAAGGCCCTTAAGATATGTCCCAGTCGCAAGAATCACAGCTCTTGTAGGGAAAATCGCCCCTTGTGCAGTTGTAATCGACTTTATTTTATTGTCTTCAACCTCAATATCCACGACTTCCGCTTCAATCAAATCCAAGTTTTCTGTGTTTTCCAACACGCTTTTCATCTCATCGTGATATTTTCTCTTGTCCGCTTGTACTCTCAATGAGTGAACCGCAGGACCTTTGGAAGTGTTCAACATTCGAGATTGAATGTAAGTCTTGTCGATAACAAGACCCATCTCGCCACCTAATGCGTCAACTTCCTTAACCAAGTGACCCTTTCCAGTGCCACCAATGTTAGGATTACATGGCAAATCAGCCACCGAATCCAAACTAATACTCATAATCGCAGTCTTTAATCCCAACCTCGCCGTAGCCAAGGCAGCCTCGCAACCAGCGTGACCTGCACCTACAACCACAACATCATAGGGATTTTCATAATATAATCTATCCATTTTATTTACCTATACAAAAATCGCTAAAAATCTTATTCAATACATCGTCATCAACCGTTTCTCCAGTGATTTCGCCCAAGATTTCCCAAGCATTTCTCAAATCAACCTCGAAACAATCGATAGGAACGCCAGCTTCCATATCGTGTAGAGAACTCTCCAAAGATTTAATAGCTTTGTTAATAATATCTCTATGTCTAATGTTAGTTATAATATTGTCGTTATTAGCTTCAATATATCCATCATTAAACATCTCTATAATCTTGTTTTCTAAATCCTCGATACCCTCGTTGTTTTTGATTGAAGTGTGAATAACCTCGATTCCTTCCAAGTTCTCATCGACATCAAATTCACCATCCAAATCAATCTTGTTCAACAAAACAATCGACTTTTTATCTCGAATAAGATCCAAAATCTTCCTGTCCTCATCGTCAAACTCTCTCGAAGAATCAAAAATCGCAATAATCAAATCCGAATCAGAAATAAAAGACACAGATTTTTCGACACCGATTTTCTCCACGATATCCTCAGTATCTCTAATACCTGCAGTATCGTTAATCTTAAGGCTTATCCCGTCCAAATCGATGTATTCCTCGATGACATCACGAGTAGTTCCTGGAATATCCGTAACAATAGCCCTGTTTTCCTTCAACAAAGCATTCAACAAAGAAGATTTGCCTACATTTGGCTTGCCAATTATCGTAGTATTGATACCATCTCTGATAATTCGGCCTCTGTTTGCACTCTCAGAAAGCTTTTTAAGTTTATCCAAAACTTCCTTTCCCTCGTTCAAAACAGGAGTGTTGTCCAATTCGTCCTGCATATCTTCAGTAAAATTAATCGAATACTCCACATGAGATAGCATATCCAACAGCTTGTCTCTCAACTGTTTGATATTTCTGTTAACACTACCCTCCAACTGCTTCATACTCACAGAGTACGCCTTGTCAGTCTTCGCCTTAATCATATCGATAATCGCCTCAGCTTGAGACAAATCAATCCTACCATTCAAGAAAGCCCTCTTAGTGAACTCACCTGCCTCAGCAAGCCTTGCACCGTTGTTTAACAGAACTTCCAACACCTTTCTCACAGCTACAACACCACCGTGAGTGTAAATCTCCACGACATCCTCACGAGTGTATGTGTGAGGAGCCTTCATATAACAAACCAAGACCTCATCGACGATTTCATTATCGTCAACAATGTGGCCATAAGTCATTTTTCTATTTATAAAATCAGCCTTATCATTAGCTCTCTTGAACACAGAATCAAGCACATCCGCACAACCTTCTCCAGTCATTCGAACAATGCCAATTCCCGCTTCACCAGTAGCAGAGCTAATAGCTGCAATACAATCGTCCATATTTAGTCTATCCTTTCATTCTTTATAGCAATATTATATTATATCATACAAAATGATTACAAATAAAATAAGAGCCTAATTTCAACAAATTAAACATCTCACAAAAAAAGACCACATACCTAAGATATGTAGTCTTGTAATTTATTTTCTTTTAATAATAACTCTTCTATTAGGCTCATTGCCTTGAGAGAATGTATTCACGTTTTCGTCGTTTTGAAGATAAGTGTGAATGATTCTTCTTTCGTATGGATTCATAGGTTCAAGCTTGATATCTCTTCCTGTTTGAATAGCCTTGTCTGCTAATCTTCTGGCTAATTTTTGAAGAGATCTTTCTCTTTTTGATCTGTATTGGTTGCAATCCAAAATAACTCTTATATAAGTGTCTGCATTTCTATTAGTAACCAAGTTTACGATATATTGAAGAGAATCTAATGTTTCTCCCCTTTTTCCTATGATAATTCCGATATCAGATTCTTGTGAACATAAAATGTTGAACTTAATCATATTTCCTTCAGTTCTAGATTCGATATCGCAATCAATTCCCATATCTTCTATCATTTGTTTCAAGAAATTCTTGCTAGTGATGAAAAGTTCGTCGTTTCTATCAATAGTAACATCAGATTCTTCAGATTCAGCTTCTTGTTCAGAAGTTTCAGATTCTGCAACATCTTCAGTTTCTACTGTTTCTACTGTTTCTACTGTTTCTACTGTTTCTTCTGTTTCTACGATTTCATCATTATCATCTTCTGTAGATTTAGTTTCTTCAACTTCTTCTACAACTTTCTTGTCTTCTACAACTTTTCTATCTTCTTTTTGTTCTGTTTCAACTGAGTTAGAGTCAGAGTTTAGGATATTCTTCACGAAATCGTCCGTTCCCTTTTCTTTAACATCGTCTTT
Source organism: Finegoldia magna ATCC 29328 (assembly GCF_000010185.1). Classification (NCBI taxonomy): domain Bacteria; kingdom Bacillati; phylum Bacillota; class Tissierellia; order Tissierellales; family Peptoniphilaceae; genus Finegoldia; species Finegoldia magna. The sequence continues at coordinate 1,794,565 of NC_010376.1, forward strand.
TAATGACACCCTAACGACAGCGTCCTTTGCTCCAAACAAGCCCAAAAAACCTTGTTTAGGTTCATCTATAACTTCGATGTTAACTTCGTTTCGATTAGCTTGAAGCTTATCCAAAGCTTTATTGACACATTCTTCAACAGTCTTCGCACTAATTACTGTGCTTCTCATCTAACTTCCTCCGCAACATCTTTCTTGTCTTTATTTTTAATTATTAACCTTATTAAAACTTCTATAACGTTTGAAAATCCCCAATAAAGGATCAAACCTGAAGCGTATTTGCTTGAAATGAAGAACATAAATATCGGCATGAAATAAATCATTGACTTGTTCATCATTTCCATTTGATCAGGTTCATTTGACTTCTTATCCTTACTCTTAGCAGGCATACTAATCTTTGCTACTAAAAATTGAGTGAAAGCATTTATTAAAGGCAATCCAAACAATACTGGATCTGGTTTAGTCAAATCAGGTATCCAGAAGAAATTACGAGCGATCTCATTAATCTTAGACACATTATCAAACATGTACTTGCCTGGTTCTCTCATTACTCTAAATAATGCCAAAACCAAAACCATTTGTAAGATAATTGGCAAACAACCACTTAAAGGATTGAAATTATATTTCTTGTATAATTCTTGCATCTTTAATTGTTGAGTTTGTGGGTCGTTCTTGTACTTTCTTTGAATTTCCTTCATTTCCGGTTGCATCAAAGCATTTTGTTCTTGAGTTTTTTGCGTATGAATAGTTACCGGAAGAGTTATAAGCTTATAAATAAGTGTTAATAAAAGAATTGATATCGCAAAATACGATATGCTTTTAGGTTCACCCATCACATGTGAGATGTTTTCATATATGAACCTAAGAATAGTTCCAAATACATTTGCAATTATTTGCAATTCTACAACTCCTTTTTATTTTAGTGGGTCATATCCGCCTTTTGAAAATGGATTACATCGTAAAATTCGCCAAATAGTAAGCCCTAACGCCTTGAAAAACGGCTTTTTCTTGAAAGCCTCCAATGCATATTGAGAACAAGTCGGATAGTATTTGCACTTTCCCTGTCCCAAATACGGCGATATAGCTTTTTGATAAAATTTGATTAAAAATATCATCACTTTTGACATTTTTTATTCGATGCCTTTCTACAAACGTGCAATAATGCAGATTCTAGCTGTTTGTAAGTTAAGTCTTCAGTGTTTTTCTTCGGGATAATAACCATATCCAAGCCCTTGTCAAACTCAGAGAAATTAAGCCTTACAATCTCTCTCAGTTTCCTCTTGATTCTGTTTCTTTCGACGGCATTGCCGTATTTTTTAGTAACAGAGAATCCGATTCGAGTTCCTTTTTTTGAATTGTACACTACCAAAGAGAAGTTTCTATTATAATAAGTCTTTCCCCTCTTGTAGACAACATTGTATTCCCTGTTATCTCTTAACCTTACACTTTTATCCATAATTAATTAAAGGCCACAATGAATGTGACCTAAGCTGATAATACTTTTCTACCTTTTCTTCTTCTAGCCTTTAAAACAGCTCTTCCACCTCTAGTAGCCATTCTATTTCTAAATCCGTGGTCTTTTTTTCTTTTTCTGTTATTTGGTTGATAAGTTCTTTTCATCAATCGCACCTCCTAGTATAAAATATAAGGACTTTTGCCTATAAAAACACTACTCCAATTATACTTATCAGTTTGGCTCTTGTCAAGCTTTTTTGTTGACAAATACCAATTATTTGAGAAAAAAATTTTAATTAACTCATATCAAAAATATTTGATGTATTATCCCAAAAATGATATAATTAATATATCAAAAATATTTGATATGAGGCGATAAAATGAATAGCAAACAAATAGCAGACACATTCAAAGCATTGAGCGATGAAAAAAGAATAGATATTTTGCAATTGTTACAAGATGGTGAACAATGCGCATGTGTACTTTTAGAAAAATTGAACTTAACACAATCAGGATTGTCTTATCACATGAAGATACTCACAAATTCACAAATAATACAATCCAGACAAGTTGGGAAATGGACGTATTATAAAATATCAGAAAAACAATGTAGTAACCTAATAACATTATTAAAAGACATCACAAGATTAAACGATAATAATAAAGAAAGGACAATAAATGAGTAAACAATTCACAGATGAAGAAATAAGACAACAAGTAACAAATTTCTACGACAACATAGCTTCAGGAAAGACAAGCACCAAAGTAAAATCAATAGATTTGTACAAATCTTTAGGCTACGATCCCAATTTACTACAAAAAATCCCAGAAGAAGTATCATCGGGACTATCTTGTGGAAATCCACTTGATAACCTAGTGCTAAAAGACACCGACACACTACTGGATTTGGGCTGTGGAATGGGATTAGATGTCTTCATGGCAAGAATAACTTATCCAAATTCCAACACGATTTATGGAATGGATAGGCTAGAGTCCATGATACAAAAAGCTAGTAAAGTACGCGATAAAAAAGGATTCAAAAATATTGAATTTGTCCAAGGAGAACTCATCGACATGCCATTTGAAGATAACTCCATAGACAAGATAATAAGTAACTGTGTAATAAATCTTGAACCAAACAAACAAAAAGTTTATCAAGAAATCCACCGAATTCTCAAACCTAACGGAATGTTCATCATCAGTGACATCACATTAAAAAAACAACTAAACGATGATATCTTATCATTAGACAACATTTATGGATCCTGAGTTGGTGGAGCTCTTCTGGAAGAAGATGTAACAGAAATCATTAAACAAGCAGGATTTACAAATTTCTTTGCGAAAAGTGAGGAAGTCACAGACCAATACGCAGAAAAATGGGGATATGGACTTAAAATAAAAGAATTCATTCAAGAAACAATGTTCATAGGAAATAAATAGATAACTAACACCAACATTTGAAAATAAAAATGTTGGTGTTTTTTTAACTCAAAAACAAAAAACACACAAATTTGTGGATAACTTTTATCCACAATTCATAAAAAATTTAAAATATTAAACT